>NZ_CP116398.1:3808849-4443658 GCF_029643245.1 Methylomonas sp. EFPC3 | reverse complement strand
GCGATTGTGCCCAAGACCGTGACATCAATCGCCACAGCCGATGGCCGTTTTGGCAAAGCTGATTTCATTTTTGATGCCGAGAAAAACGAATACCGCTGCCCGGCTGGGGAGGCTTTGATTTGGCGCTTTTCCACTATTGAGAAAGGCTTGAAATTACATTGCTACTGGAGTTCGGCCTGTCAAAGCTGTGCGCTTAAGGAACAATGTACGCCGAGCCCACAACGGCGCGTCAGCCGCTGGGAGCACGAGGAGATTCTTGACGCCATGCAGACTCGTTTGGACCAAGCGCCTGACAGCATGCGCATTCGCCGACAAACCGTCGAACATCCTTTCGGCACGCTCAAAGCCTGGATGGGCGCCACTCATTTTTTGATGAAAACCTTGGCGCACGTTCGCACCGAAATGAGCCTGCATGTGCTGGCCTATAATTTGAAGCGAGTGATCAATATCATAGGTCTTAAAGCGCTGATTGAAGGTATAAAAGCCAAGATGGCATTGTGTCGTCCTAGTGAATTAGCCATAGCCGGTTAGTGGCTATTTGAAATCACTGTTTTGTATAGCCCATCTGTCAACAAGGCTTTCCAGGGTTCCATTTTGGAAATGGTAAGTTCTTGTCTGTCTCGAGCGAAGCTCTCTCCTACAGCCCGCGTCAGCTTTAGAGCGCCAAAATCCCTTATCCATGCTCGAACAATCTCAATTTGTGCGTTTTTACACGGTCTGGACCAAAAACAGTCACTCACAAGTCCTTAAACTCTCTTCTGCGAAGGTCCGCACCTCACCCATGTTCTGATACTGAATATCCTGTAACTTCCTTTAATTTTTATGCTGTAGCGTTGCCATACCTGCAATACAGGGAAGGCATCAAAAACAGATTCAACAACGTCGAGGTAATCAAGCCACCGAGTATCACCACCGCCATCGGGTATTCGATTTCGTGGCCGGGCACGTTGCCTTTCAGGATCAGCGGTAACAGGGCCAGACCGGCACAGGCAGCGGTCATTAGAATCGGTGCCAGACGTTCTTCCGCACCACGCATCGCCAATCCTGCCCCAAATACCTGGCTTTCTTGTTGTTCCAGATGTCGATAGTGGCTTAAAAGCATGATGCCGTTTCGGGCAGCAATCCCCAGTACGGTGATGAAACCGACCAGCGAGCCTAGCGATAGTACCCCGCCACTTAAAAATGCTCCAACAACGCCGCCGATCAACGCAAACGGCAAAGTTAACGCCACTAAAAGCACCAAGCGCAGCGAGCGAAAATCGACATGCAGTAACACCAGGATGCCCAGCAATGAAGCCAGACTCAACCACGCCAGCCGTTCGCTGGACGCTTGTCGTGCTGCGTATTCGCCCAGAAATTCCGGATGATAGCCTTGCGCAAACGTCAGGTTTTTCACGCGGTTTTCAATTTCCCTCGCCACGCCGCCTAAATCGTTGCCACTGACATTGCAGGTAACGTCGATTCGGCGCGAGGCGTTTTCTCGTTTGATTTCGTTCGGTGTCGGCGCAATATAAATGTTCGCCACGTCGCCCAATGGCACGCGTGCCCCGGATGGCGTATCGATGGTAAGTTGCCTGAGTGCAGCGAGATCATGACGGACCCACTCAGCACCCCAAACCGTCACGTCGATGACTTTTTGTTCGCGGTAAATTTCGCCGACCTTGCTGCCTTTGATTAACGTAGCAGCGGCCCGGCGCACGTGCCCGGCTGTCAAGCCGAGGTTAGCCGCCACGTCAGGCTTAAGCCGTATCTGGATCTGCGGTACCAATATTTGCGGTTCCACTTTGAGATTGGCGATGCCGGGCACATCAGTGATGGTTTTACTGACTTCGGCCGCCTTATCTCGTAGCACGTCCAAATCCGGGCCATATAACCTTACCACTACTGTCGCACTGGCGCCGGTCAGAACTTCCTTGATCCGTTCGCGCAGATAGGTCAACACATCGCGGTACAGTCCCGGATAGCCATCGACCACTGCCTGGATTTTCGCCACAGTGCTGTCGTAATCGACCGCCGTATCCAAACTAATCCACAACTCAGTGAAGTTCGGCCCCACCACTTCGTCGGCGACTTCGGCCCGGCCAATGTGCGAACCGAAATTGCGCACACCGGGAATTGCGCGCAGTTCCTGACTGGCTTGTATCGTAATCCGGCGCATGGCTTCCAGCGACGTGCCAGGCTTTTCGACCCAGTGCATCAAAAAGTCGGTTTCTTTGAAGTTGGGCAGAAACGATTCGCCGAGTCGCGGTAACGCGATGGCCGTCGATATAAACGCCATTAGCAGAAAACCCACCGCCCAACGCGGACGGCTGACGATAGCCGGCAAGAGCTGCCGATAATGCCGCTTTAAAATCTGCGTCAGCGGCGCTTCGCTTTGGCGCGGCTTGGCATTCGGTAATAGCGTCAGGCACAAAGCCGGCGTCACGGTCAGCGCCACCACCAGCGAGGCCAAAATCGCTAACAAATAGGAAAGGGCCAGTGGCCTAAAAAAGGTGCCGGCCAAGCCGTCCAGGAAAAACACCGGCACGAATACCAGCGCTACGATCAAACTGGCAAACACCACCGCGCTACGCACTTCCAGTGAGGCCTTCAAGACCACCCGGAAAGTTGACAGCGGATGAACTGCCTCTCGGTTCAACCGCAACCTGCGCATGATGTTTTCGACGTCGATAATCGCATCATCCACCACTTCGCCGACCGCAATCACCAGGCCGGCCAGTACCATGGTGTTGAGCGTGCCGCCGCGCAAATAAAGCACCACCGCAGCCGTCAGCAGCGACAGCGGAATCGCCGACAGGCTGATCACGGCAGTTCTCCACTCGAACAAAAAAGCGATCAGAATTACCGCGACTAGCATGCAACCCAGTATCAGTGCATCACTTAAATTGTTTAACGAACGTTCGATGAAGGTTGCCGGACGAAAGATAGTCGGATCGATCTCGACTTCGTGCAGACCGGGTTGCAAAGCCGCCAATGTCGCTTCGACCTTGCGCGTTACATCCAAGGTATTGCCCCAGGGTTGTTTCTCGACAATCAGCAGTAAGCCCGGCCCATCGTTGATCACCGCATCGCCAATCGGCGGCGGATGACTTTCAACGATTTCAGCCACATCGCCCAAGCGCAACGGCACACCGCCTGTGAACTGCACCACAGTGCGCGCCATATCGTCCGGTGTTTGCAGCGAAGACACGTGTGTCACTGGCAGGCGTTGATTGGGTAGATCAACAAAGCCGCCAGCCGATACGGTGGCCGCATCGCCCGCCGCACGCACCACCGCATCCAGCGTCACGCCGTTGGCGGCCAGGCGATCAGGATCGACCAGTACCTGTAACTGCCGATCACGTTGCCCCCAAATGGCTACGTTGGCCACACCAGGCACCGCCATCAACCTTGGGCGAATGGTCCACAAAGCCAATTCGGACAATTCCATCTGCGATAGTTTTTTCGATGAAACGCCAATCTTCAGCGCCCGACTGGTGGACGATAACGGCGATAACATCACAGGTGCGCGAGCCACGGCCGGCAGGCGTGGTGTGATGGTGGCGACGCGCTCCTGCACCAACTGCCTGGCTCGCATCAAATCCGTGCCCTCCTGAAAGATACAGACCACTGACGACAGACCCAACACCGACTTGGAACGTAGGGTTTTGAGCCAGGCCGTGCCGTTGACCGCGTTTTCCAAGGGCACGGTGATCAGGCTTTCCACTTCCTCGGTGGACAATCCGGGTGCTTCAGTCTGGATTTCAACCAGCGGCGGCGCGAACTCCGGGAACACATCCAGCGGCATTTGTCGGGCGGCTTGCACACCCAATATCACCAACACCACAGCCAAGGCCAGCACTAATAGACGTTGGCGTAAGGCAACAGTAATCAACCAGCGCATCATTTGCCGACTCCAAATTCGGTGCCGAACAATTCGGCCACGCCAGTGGTGACTATTTTGATACCCGCCACGATGTCGCCCGTTACGGCGGCTTGATCGTCAACCACCCGCAGTATCTGTACCCGTCGGCGCATATACCTATTGGTTTCCAACACTTGATATATCCAGCTGCCACCACTCACGTCATGCACAATCGCCGACCAGGGTACGACGAGATTTTCGTCATCACTACGCAATGGGATTGAAACACCGACCCGCTGACCAGGGCGTAATGCGGTATCCGAATTTTTCACAGCATAGAACAGATCGACCGTGGCGGCAGCCAGATTAGCGGAAGGCGGCGCCGCGACCGGCACGGCAGGACGAGAAACATTTTCAGGCGAATCTTTCAGCCCGCCAACACGGGCTTGGGCGGTGGTGTTCAATCCCGATAAATCATCGACATAGACCGGCACCCGCACCCAAAACGTGCTGCGGTTGTTAACGTCCAACAGCGCGGGACCGAGCAAGTCGCGACGTGCATGTGCGGTTTTCAAAGCGGCCTCGGCCATGCCGACCTGCGCCTTGGCATCGTCAACAGAGCGTTCGGTGCCTACCTTGTCGCGACGCATTTGTTCGGTCCGATTCAAGACTTGTTGAGCGGCTTGCACCTGCACCTTGGCTTGATCGACCTGACCGTCGGCGTCGATTTGCGATTGCGCCAAACGCACCAGTTCCGCCGGAGCCAGCGATGGCAGGATGGTATAAACCGATTGACTGTTACTGTTTGCTGAACTGTTTAGCGCCGGCAGCGTGATCTCGCCGCCGAACAAGCGCGTGCGCGTTAGCGATCGCTTTTCAATCGTTGTGGTAACTATGCCTAGCCGGTTGACGGCTTCCGCTGTCAAGACAACTTTGGTCAGATCACTTTCCTTCACGGGATGTTCGATTTTGGCAGGCGGCGGCGATGTTGATTCGGCGGCCGGTAGGTTACCAGCCAATAGTAATAAAGCAGACAGCAGGAGCCGACAAGTCGAGGGCTTGTGGTTTGGATGCGCGGGGTTCATAAATATCCGACCTTGGAGTCCAGTAATGTGTAAGTTAAGCAGGCTTCAAACGTTGGCCGACGCTGCGTTCCAGTTCTGCGCGGGCGCGGCGTAAGTCGGCGGCGGCTTGCGCGGTTTTCAATTGCGCGTCCAGCCAACGGCGTTGGGTTTCGAGTACGAAGAGGTAGGTGACATTGCCTGCCGCGTAGGCGTTTTCAGCATCCTGTATGGCGGCTCGCAGCGGCGGCAGGATAGTCTGTTGCCACTGTTTCAGACTTTCACTGGCCTGCTGCAATCGGGCATGGGCTTCGCGGACATCCAAGGCAATCCGTTGTCGGGTAGCGACATATTGCCTGGCGGCCTTATCAAAGCGTGCCTGGGCTTGGGCGACGCCACCTTGATTTTGATTAACGATAGGCAATGTCACGTCTAAGCCTGGTCCTGCCAATAAAGGCCCGTTGACTTGCTTGGCGTTGAGACTGGCGGTGAAATTAAATACCTCGGCGCGCGCCAAGCCGATACGTTCGCCAGCGGCTTCTACATTAATTTCTGCGGCACGTAGATCGGGGCGAGCCAGTAACGCCTCCGCGACCAGTTTTTCCGACTCAAATTTTTCGCCATTAGCTGAGGTTTCCGTACTGATGGCAGTTGGCCACTGTTCCAGACTCAGGCCCGCCAGATGCCGTAAACGCTCACTCGCTATCTCGCAATCGTGTTGCAGGCGGCTTTGTTGTTCCCGGGCTTGCAGAGCATCGACTTGAGCATTGGTGACTTCCAGTTCGCTGGCGTCGCCGGCGCGCAAGCGCGCTTGCGTGAGTTCGGCAATATTGTGAATCAGAGTTACCGCAGACTGAGCCAGTTGCAAGCGTTCCTTGGCTAATGTTAGCTCGGCATGCGCCAACCTGACGTCACGAATCAAGTCCAATCCGTTTTGCACCAGGCGTTGCGCGGTTTGTTCAACATCCAATTTGGCCAACTCGACCCGTTGCGGGCGCAGCCAGAAAATTTCCAAGGGATAGCGTATCGTCAGTTCCAAAGGTTTTGCGCCCCATGGCACTAACATCGAAAAAGTGGGGTTGGGCAGCATCCCGGCTTGTACGAGATCGGCGCGAGACAGTCCTAAATCCGCCAAGGTCGCGCGAAAGGCCGCATTGTTCCAAAGCGCTAAACTGACCAACTCGTCATCGGACAAGCCGTCAGCTAAAGAGACATTCGCCGGCCATGTGGTTTCGTCGGCACCGGTTTCGGCAAAATGCTGACCTGTACGTTGTTCCAGATCGTTAGCGACGTCACTCAAACCCATGCCTTGCGGGGTACAGGCAGTCAACGACAAAGCGAGAAGCGTTATTGGGAAATGGCTGGAAATAAAAGGCGTCATGCGCTCGCCTCCGGGAGCGTCACAATCACCTTGAGGCCAACGCCGCCATCCCCATCGGTCAGTTTAATATCAGCCTGATGCTGCTCGGCAATTCGCCGCGCGATAGATAATCCAAGACCACTGCCGGATTCAGCGCTATTCAATACCCGGTAGAATCGGTCGAACACGCGATTGCGCTCATCGCAAGCAATGCCTGGGCCGGTGTCGTTGACTTCCAGACGAACCGCAGTGGCTTCGGCGGTGACACTGACGTCAATCCGTGCATCTGCTGGTGAATAGCGGATGGCGTTATCGAGCAGATTGCCGAGCAGAATGCGCAGCGCCTCTTCGGCACCGGCAACCCTGACATGATCCGCGCGCGACAGGCCGAGATCGATGTGGCGATGGGCGGCTTGCGGGGCAAAATCGGCTACCACGTTCCGCGCCAAATCATCCAAAAATAGCGGGGTGAGCGGATAATCGCCAGCCTCCGGATCGAGGCGAGCCAAAATCAGCAATTGCTGAACCAGATGACTGGCACGGGCTATACCTTGCCGTAAGGTTTGTATAGCTAGAGCACGCTGAGCGGGTTCAGTGGCACGCTCGGCCAGTTGTGCTTGCAAAGATAATGCAGTGAGCGGACTGCGCAGTTCATGCGCCGCATCAGCGGTAAACTGGCGCTGCGCCGCCAGCGCCTGATCCAATTGACTCAGCAGCGCGTTTATTGCGCTGACTAAGATGCTAACTTCTTCCGGTAAGTCGTTATTCGAGATCGGATCTAATGAATGAGGATTGCGACACGCCACAGCTTCAGCCACATGAGCCAATGGCGCTAAACCACGACCAATCGCCCAGCCAACCAATAACGCCAGTCCCGGCAGTAAAATCAGCCATGGCGTCAACAAATGCAAAGTGATTTCATTGGCCGTTTCTCGGCGTTCCTGCACTGTTTGAGCGATCTGGACAAATCCACTATCAGTTTTTAAATTAAATACCCGCCAGTCTTGGTTCTGCCAGTTAAGCGTGTCGTATCCCAGTTTTCCGCTTTGGGGTAATGGCGAAAACGAATGGGATCGAAACAGAATTCGACCGTCCGGGCCACGGATCTGACTGACTAAATCAATGCCATCACTGTATGGCGCAGGGCTGGTTGTGTTGGGTTTAACATCTTGCGAGACGTTTGAATGGGACAAGGAGTAAGCCGCTTCACGCAACACCTTGTCGAATAGTTCGTCAATTTCATCGTGAACATTCAGCCAAGTCGGCACGGCAAACGTGATACCTGCAAGCAGCAAGACGGGTATTAACCGATAGGTTAGCCGTTTGCGAATAGAGGTATTCATGGCTTCACCACTTTAAAACCAACGCCACGGACATTAAAAATAATGTCAGCACCGAGTTTGCGACGCAGATTATGCAGGTGGACATCAACCGCATTACTCGCCACTTCCTGGCCCCATCCATAGAGGCGCTCTTCCAATTGCGGACGGGACAGTACAGCGCCCGGTTGTTCCATCAGAGCATGCAGCAATGCAAACTCGCGGGCGGATAAGTCTATTAAAGTGTCGCGTAACCAGGCCTCGTGAGTCAGCGGGTTAATGCGCAAGGCGCCGTATTCAATGTCTGACGTGCCGCGTCCGGCACTTCTGCGTACCAGCGCATGAATACGAGCAACGAGTTCTTCCAAGGCAAACGGTTTGATTAGATAATCGTCGGCGCCGCTATTGAGACCGGCGACTCGATCACTTAGCCCATCGCGTGCTGTTAGGATTAACACGGGGATGGCGTTGCCGGATTTACGAAGTTCGACCAGTAGCTCCTGGCCGGATAGGCGCGGAAGCCCTAAATCAAGCAACAATAAAGCGTATTCGCTCGCCGCATGAGATAGGGCTTGTTTGGCTTGTTCCCCGTCTTGCACCCAATCGACCACGAAGCCATCCAACTGCAATCCCTCCCGGATCGACTGGCCGATCATCGGATCGTCTTCCGCTAATAACAAACGCATGTTGACCTTTAAATTTATTCATCCGGTCAACAGTGTAAATGATCAAGATTTAAGTAATAGTTAAGGCACTTCGAATGTTCGGGAATGTATCGATAACGGTCGTTCGTTATTGGAGTTGATCAAGGGCGGCTTGGGGGTCGATTGTGATAATTCATACCCTCAAAAAAATCATCATTAACTGTTGGCGTAATATTTATTGAGTAAAAACCAAGACTCCGCCATGCGCCATCATCTCTTCGCTGGCGACTCGTGCCATCCAACTCGGTAATAAAGCACGCACACCACAAGGCCTCCCGAATAACTTTGCCCGAAGGCTCTGCAATACATCCGGAGCAGCCTCGGGGCCGGCCCATAGCAATACCTCTTATGTAAGAAATGCAAATTCGTTTCTGACAAATTGCTAATGAAGCATGCCGTTCTTGGAGCATTTAAGCAAAATAAATGGGCTATCAGTCTGACTCAGACTTAGGGTGAAACTTATGAACTTAAATGTGTAAAAATCTAATAATTTCAATGTCATGACTTGGCAATTGACCATTACCGACGTACGATAATAGCACCAAGATATTCGGGAGCTATTGATGTCATCTTCTCTGTCAAACCGCTTTAAAGCCGGCACCACGATTCAGCAATCCGAATCCGTCCAATCAATGTTTACCGGACATCACGCCACTGTGCATTGCCATGAATGTAATCGGATCATGGTGCCGAGAGTCGTCAGTTACTATGGCCAGCCACTGAAATCGGTTTGCCCGTTTTGCGGCGCTACGTTCACGAAATTCCAAAGTGGCTTTGGACGTTTATTTCGACTTTTTCAAACTCGAACCTTGTCCTTTTCTGTCTTTTTCGGTTTAGCGACTGCGATCCTTGGATTTGGCTTGATCGGATTGTTAAGCTCGAAAGGTGTTCTTTCAAACAACTCAGGGCACATTGCATTATTCGGTACCGTCATCTTCGGGTTGTTGGCTTTGCCGGAACTTGCCTTTCAATGCATTGAACAACTGGCAGCTAAACTTGACCATGAAAGCAATTATTACTGGGCCATCCTGGTAGTGTTGGCGATGATCCTGATTCATCAAATCCCTGAGTGGACTGGCTATGTAGTAATAGCGTTCACAGTCATGCTAATCCGAGGCTTGCTGTCTGGAGTATTACAACTGTTCAAAACCCGCGGCAAAGGTTTGGTTAGTAATTAACCCGCCCACGGGCTCGGTTGTAATTTGCGATCTGGTCAATTAGATCGTTTCTGTTCTGACCAGCGGCTTGTTTTAGCAACTGGGCAATGTTGCTGCCGTCATATTGTCCTTCTTCATCCAGTAAGTTCTGCCTCGCGGCACCCAAATCACCAGCGTTCTCACCGAAAACCGCGATACCTGCAAACGTATCAACCATCGCAGCGCGGTAATAGGCTTGTTGGCTTGGTGTCAGTCGGTCAGCAACGGCACTCACACGTTGGTCTGCCCAATGTTTGGTGGCTTCGGTAAATCCGGACTGTGATCGAGATGCGCCGTATTTAATCGCTTCCCATTCATCAGCCCCTTTTGAATACGCTTCATCGGCATGCGCAATGAATTCATTCACCGATCCCTTGGTTCCCGCGCCGACGGCTTCAATATTTTTCGCTGAATTGTAAAGACTACCCCCCAAGTAGTTATACGACGCCTCAGCCGCCGAAGGCGACTCGTTGGCTGATGCCGCGATGGCCGCTTTAAAATGCTCCGCTTTGATATTGGCCACCTCGGTAAATCCGGATTTGGACGTTTGGTCTAGCCCTTGAAGGTTCTGATCATGATCTGCCTCAATGGCCCGCTGACCAGAACCGACTTTGTTACCCGTACGATTGATTTGTTGCTGCGCTCGATGACCGAGACCTGCGACCTCAGTTCGCGGATCAGCCAGGTTCGCTTGCTCGACATTCGACTGAACTTTTCCGCTCTGAGGCGCCTGATTCTGCAACGACTCATTTCTAACAGGACTATGGCTTTGATCTGCTTTCGGCGCATTGAAGGCATCGCCCAATAATTGGTAGCCGGCGACTTCGGCTTGCCGTGATTGCTGATTGTCGAGGCTGCGATAGCTGGGCGACGAAAATCCCGTTAACAGCGACATGCCCGCTGCGGCATAAGCCTGTTCCTCGTTACTGATCCAACCGGCAGCTTTCCATTGTGAGGCTAATCGTTGGGTATCTCCGCGCAACCCATACTGATCCAGGGTGTGATCAAGGCGTTCCATCAGCGTGCTGTCATTAGCGATTTTGTAACCGGTTTCCGCCGCACCAAAGCTGGCCTGGCTGCCAAATCGTTGTTGTGCCGAGGCGGTTTGCAGGTAGGTTTCATTGGTCGAAACCACATCCGTTGCACTGCGCTGCAATGAGGATATGGATTGGCTTTGTAAACCCATCGAAGCCACATTGCGGGTGTCATTCTGTGCATCCATCGCCAGGTTTTTGGCCAGACCAACCTGATAACCCTGCGCATCATTAACGGTTTGGCTAATATCGGCGGCAATGGCATCGGACTTATCCTGGCCAACCTTGAAATCGTTCTGTAAGCGTCCAGAGAGTGTGGCACTCAATTGATCGTTACCCAGTTTGGCACCGGCATTGGCACTGCCAGCGACCAATGCCGAAAAACTGTCTGCCGAAATGCCGGTATCCGCATGTTTCTTGGCAAAGGCTTCACCAAACTGCCGGTTATAGGCGTCGGTATGACTGGAACTGCTGGCGATCTGTTGCCCAAGTGAGCGACTATCAAAAGCATCATGGGTAATGCTGCTGGATTTGGCTGCAGTGGATGACACGCTGTTCATGAAACTGCTGGTCGCTAGTTCCGACGCGCTATAAGCCGATGAAACGGCCGCACTCATATCCTTGCCCGCGGAGAATGTGGGTAGCACTTTGTCACTGCCGGTTTGCGTCACAGCCGAAAGCGGACTGTATTGATGCTGCGGCTGCGCATTTAAAATCGGTGCCGGACTGATCACATCCGGCGTGGCTATGCGTTCATTGGCATAGTCGCCGCCATCCATCCGCCCCAGAAAGTGCGTAGCGGTGACCGCACCGCGATAAATGAGCATCAAGGTGATGGCCGGTGTTGATGCGGCCAACATACCGCCGATGGATAACCATTGTTGCAACTCCATATCGAGCTGGTAAATGCCCATCATCGATGGCAGGTTGTAATTGGCTGACGTTAGCGCTGCCATTTTGCCGGCCGCCGACATCTGGATAAACAAGTTGATCACCGCCAGAATCGGCATCCATAACTGGATCCACAGCAGCATCGAGAAATAGCCGATATTCATGCGAATACCGACACTGCCAAACAACACCACAAATGCCATGATCGGGGCGATGGCATAACTCAGGCCTTCAATAAACGCCATCATCGGCCGGACGATTTTCGAGAACAAGGTCTGTTCAGCCGCCCACTGAGTATTGCGCTGCTGGATGGCTTGTTCGATCATCGAGGCCTTGGTCCAGTGCAAACCGTCTTCATGCCGGCCGACCACGCCTTGCTCAAACATCGGCATGATCGCCGACATCAACATGTACTGACTGGCATCCACCACACCCGGTCCCGCCAGGGCATCAAAGGCATCCTGGATTTTCGGCAGCGTGTCTGCGGCAGCCGGGACACCTAAAATTTGTTGTAACTGGGTTTCCAGTGCCGTGCTAAAGGCGCCATTGGCAAGATTACCCAGATTGGTCCAGGCATCAGTACAGGTTTGGGTTTGCGGCTGACCACCGATATAAATCTCGGTCATGTAAATGTCCGAGTCAAAGCGAATGGCATTAAGCGGGTCGGCATCGCGCAAAATCGCATCAACCGATTTCAGATGTAAATCTACACCGGTCAAGGTACATTCCTTGACGTAATTAGCAAACGAGGCTTCCATGTCGCTGCCCGCAACCGGCGTATTGGCTGCACCCAAGTGAATCCGCGAGAGCAGATTTTTGCGCACCGCCGTCAGCGTTTGCAAGCTATCGGCAAAGCCATTGCCGGTCATGGTCGGTGTACCAAAGGCTTGTTCGAACAATCGGGTGGTCCGATAACCCATGTTCGACATCACACTACCCACCACCGCCGGCCCCATCGGTACGTTATCGACCACCACCACGCTGCCGGTATACGCATCTTCGATACTGACTCGCACGGACGGCGCATACAGCATCAGCCAGAGCACATAGGCGATGAACAGATCCTGATAGCGAATGCCACGACCATCGAACTGAATCAAGGCGCGCAGCATGATGATAATCACGCCGATGATGCCACCGATGGCCGCAGCGGTTCGGTAATCGCCGGTACCGGCGATCATGGCGACTGCATTCAGTACCGCTTGTAGATAGGCTGAATCGCCCACGGAAAAGATTTCAAACATGGGCTACCTGCTTTTATCCAACTAGAAAATAAGACATAGCGGCATGAACCGGCATTACGGACTCGGCCACGCCGTGCCGCTGGCCGATACTTGGGTGACACTGCCGTACTGACGCGGTTTGACGGTATTCATCAACTGTTGATAAAACGCCATCAGGGTTTGCGGATTGCCATAGCGGCCGGCGATGGTGACGTATTCATCCTGAATCTGCTGACGAGCTACGCTCAACGAGTCCATCAGCAATTTGGCGTAGGCATGGTCATTGATTTGCGCGGCAACTTGCACGGCGTTCAACACATCGTTGACGATCAATTGCGCCAGTTCCAAGGCAATCACTGGTGCTGCTTCTTCGGCCCATAGCTTGGCGATGCCGGCATCCTCGCGGGCCAGGTTATGGATCATGCCACCGATGGCGTCGGGTACGGTTTGCATGAAGGCTTGTTCAGCGGCGGTAATTTGGCCGCTGTTGGTAGCGAATTTGTAAATCAGGCCATTTCCGTTATTGGCCGAGCCAAGCAGCATTTCCATCACCCGCTGTTTGAGTCCCACCAGATTGACGTTGCGGACGATAGGCTTTAAACACTGATCAGCGCCGGTGCCGTCTGAGCAAACATACAAATTCACCGTTTGATAGCTGTTACCGGCATCATTGCCGTACATCAAATCTTTGATGCGTAAAATCGGTGGTGGTGCGCTGATGGCGTTGTTTTCGCCTTTGCCGTCGGCGGCGACTTGCGGCGCGTCAACGATCACCGTGCCGGAAATACTCATCGCTGCCTGCAACAAGTCATTACCGCCAAAGCGAAACCAGGCACCGGCGTTTTGATTGACCAAGGCCCGCCACACCAAGTTGCCCTGGATTTTCTGCGTCATATCATTGGGGGCGTTTTGCTTCACTTGCTGCATGGGATCGCCCAAGGTGCTGGTGTTGGTCCAGCTGGAGAAGACATCGCTGATGCCTTGGGTAAACGAGGCGTTGGATAAATTGACCTTGCTCTGTAAATCGAAGGCTTTGACGGTATCGTTAACCAGGCCTTGCGATAACCGACAGGAGTTGCTGAACATCTGGTTCATTTCCTGGATCTTCTTCTGCAGGTCGGTCATAACTGAAGCACACCAGGGACACATCGCGCCAACAGCCAGTTGAAACGCATAGCCTGCGGCATTACCGGCGACATTACGCAGTAACTGCACGAACTGGTTAAAGTTGATAAAGCTGAAACTGCCGCCGAACAAATCGATGCCACCGCAACCGGCACTGAACGAGGGTGGCACAAACGACACCAGATTGGTGTTGGTAATGCCATTGCGGGCGACCAGACTGCCGCCAGTAATCACGCCACGGCGTTGGCCTAAATGGGCGGTCGGCGCGGTAAAGTTGGTCATGGTGCCAAACATGCCGTCCATCTCCTGCTGCAAGTCGGCATAGGCCGGCACGCTGGTCTCGATCAGTAACAGCAACACGACGAATCGCCGCAAGGGTAACGAAGTCATGGAGCACTCCCAATTTGCGCACCGGTTTGCAGTGCTTGAATCAGCGATAGCGGATTTTGAGCGGTTGATGGACTAATACTGCCCGCTGCCGGTAACAACATCGGCGTTGAGCGTATGCCCTGGGTGGTTTGATATTGCGAGGATTCCAGCCAACCGGCTTCCTTGGCCGCCAACAAGATGCGGCTGGACGCTTCTTCCAACGACAACACCCCTTGGGACAACGGCATAATTTGTTTCGGTGGTTTCATCAAAAACAGCGCTGGGGTTTGCTCAACCCCCAACAATGCGGCTTGACCCTGATCGATTTTGAACGGACTGAACAAGCCATTGGGCATCGGTAAACCATCCAGTGACACCGAATAAATTTTGAAACCATAACTGCGTTCCAACATCGCCAAGATCGGTGCCTGTACATGGCAATAGCGGCAATCGGAGCGAAAGAAAAACAAAATACCGGCTTTGGCGGCGATGGTTTTCAGGGCGTGATCGGCGGCGACACTGGCTTGGTGATTGGCTTCGTTGACCGCAAAGGTTGAAATCGGACGGCGGACGGATTCATCGAGTTGTGGATCTGACATCACCACATAACGGGCGGCATTGGTAAAGCGCTCGGCTTTATCCATCATCACCCGTTGCAGGTAGTAAAACGCCGCCACATTCTCCTGACTGGGCTCGTCGATGGCCTTGTTGAGATACTTTTCCAGGTTTTGTTTGAGCCACGCTGACGACAGCGGTTCAGGCTGATCAGGAACAGGTACAACCACCGACGCTTCTACCTTGGCCGTATCGGGCTGAGGATCGGGTTTGGGTGGTTCGATTTTGGGCTCGGGCTTAATCGGCTCCGGCAACACTTCATACCAAAACCAGCCGCGTTGCTTGTCTTCGAAATACGACGCCGCAGGTAACTCGCCCGTGTTCTCTGCCTTGACAGCAAAGACCGGCCAATAAAAACTCAACAGTATCAGGGATAGACGGACGATTCGGTTCATAACCGCATTGTCTATCTAACCCCATCCTCATCATCGTGCAGCAAATGTCGAATTTGGCATTTGCTGCAAGATCGACCTGTTTTTCATTTTCGAAATCATCCTACAGCTAGTGCCGTTTTCGGCATTTGCTGCAATCAACGCGTTGCGATCTGCTGCCTACAATGTTTTGCGCCGTGGCGTGGCTCGCTTGATTGTCTGGACAGGGTGAAGAGGGTCAGTATCCCTGACTATTCAGGGAAATTGGCGTGCTCGTTTTTGAAAATCTGGTCACTAAAAACGCTGAACAGGTAAACGAACAATGAGATTGCTCAGGGATTTTCAATCGACATCACACCAAAAATTCAACTTAAAATCCCTGATAGTACAGGGATAAGGCAAACAGCATTCCTGTTCAGACATAGGCTTCACGCCATGGCACACACCCCATTTTTAGCCCCTTTCCCATCAGGGATTTACACCCAAAATCCCTGAAGATAAGTAACAGGAATTTTATGCACACTGAACCATCAGACAATCAGCCTACTTCCACATTGGAAAACGTCATACCAATTTGGCTAGAAACACAATTCGAGCAACTCCATGACCAGGCCCGCATGCTGGTCGATGATTACTGGCGACAATTGCAAAACCGGCATAAACAAGGGGCAAGAAACGAACGCGGCCGAATTGGGGTTCGTATCCGGCGCCGGGACAGCAGTTTGTCATTCAGCATCGAATGGTACCGCATGGCTTCATTGCGTCAAAACGGCGCAACCAAACCGATTTGCCAATACCTCAAAAAAGGCCTGGGCTATCGCTATCCCTTACAGAAGATTTTGAAAGGTGAGCCGGATTGGGAACAAACCTTGGTGGAAGAACTGGAAAATGAATTTGTCGATATTCGTAAGCAACTGGCGTTACTGGGCAAGATCCGCGATGGCTACCACCAATTTCAACAGGCTACGCAAGAAGGCAATCGTTGATCATTGGCTCTTAGCAACGATCACTGAGAAATGAATTTGGAGTTTTGCATTGCGAAAAGGCTTAAAAGTTATCCACAGCTAGGCCTTGCCTATATTTAGATTAAATAAAGATTATAAATAGATTAGCAGCCTGTTTTTGGGTGGTTGAAGAATCGCTGCAGGTCATATCCTGCAGCGCCTGCAGCGATTTCTCCCATTCGGCCTAGCGTCGGTCGAATGCCGTGTCAAACGTCGGCCTAATGCCGTGCTTTTCGTCGGTCGAATGCCGTACCTGTCGGTCGAATGCCGTTACCCCGTCGGTCGAATGCCGTGCCACTGTCGGTCGAATGCCGTATCCGCGTCGGCCTAATGCCGTATCGAGAACAACAATCAGGCCAAAAACAGCGTCGGTCGAATGCCGTGCTTTTTTCAATGCGATTGCCCCGCCAAATAGCGCTGCTGACTGGGTGTCGGGCACTTTTTGATCTTGACAGCATCATTGCCAAGTTCATAATTTTCCAAGGCTCCAATGTCTATCAAGGCATTGAGGGCTTTACGCAAACGGTATTTAAAATCGCGTAAGGTGTGGGCGCCACTACCGCTCAAGCGATGAATGGTAGTGATTTTCAAGGGATACGGTGCCGCGTGCGAGGCCAAAAAGCCATGTAGCCACAGTGCCAAGGGTTGCTTACGCAATTTTTGCCGTTGTTCAAATTCGATGTAGGTGTAGCCTTCTTCAAACAGCCTTAACATCGATTCTGTCAGTTCCACCACATACCGCTGAGTCACTTCATCACGGTAATAACGCAAAAAGCCTTTCTCACCGAAGGTATCGCGGCCTTGAAAAGTGATCTCGACAAAAGCCCCGCCCAGCCGGGCCATCGACTCTTTGAGCCATTCGTGCTGACTTTTGCCACTGCTGCGGCCCAAGGCCGTCAACAGCCCATAGGCGGAAAAAGTGACGCTAAAACCCGGTAATTGCTGCCTGGACAAGTGAATGATTTGCATCCAGACATCAAGATCCGATTGATTGAGCTGCACGCCCAAGTAGCGGACTTCAATACCGTCTACCGACGCTAACAATGTCCGTTTTTTGTAAGCAATGCGTTCGTTGCCTTGCACACCGGCAAACAAGGCACTGCGTAAACAGGCATTGGGGGTGCCGCGAATGGTCGATGGCCACGTTGGAAGGGATTTCAGCGGTGCAACGATTTTCAGCTTTTCGGATTTATGGTCGATCAGTTTTTGGAAACGATCGCTGAGATTGTTCAGACTGTCATGATTATTCTTGCTCATAGCCTGGCCTACT
This sequence comes from Methylomonas sp. EFPC3, assembly GCF_029643245.1. NCBI lineage: Bacteria > Pseudomonadati > Pseudomonadota > Gammaproteobacteria > Methylococcales > Methylococcaceae > Methylomonas > Methylomonas sp. EFPC3. Next base: position 4,426,272 of record NZ_CP116398.1, on the reverse strand, counting down.
TCTTAAGGCTATACGGCGTGCAGCCATGACTCAGTATTTGGCGTGGAATTTTAGTCACCAGAATTAAGGCGCGCTCTTCCGGCGTCATATCCAGCTGATGATGACAATATTTGCGCCAAGCTCGCTCGAGGAGTTCGGGATCTTCAATGTTTGTTTGGCTACTGACTTCGCCAACGGTCTGAACCACACTTTCCGTGTTCGGTTCAGTCGGTGTTAACGCGTGATCAACCTGCCTGACGACATGCTCCAGCGATGAGGCACGATAAACGGCACCACCAAGCGCACTAGCTTGCCAGGCACTATCAAGTCGCCAAGGTTGGTCTGGTTGAGACAACGGCAAAAGAGATTCGATGATCGTTTGACTAGTTGACGGGTCTGGCTGTACCAACGATTGACATGCGGTGCTGATCAGCAACGTCAGCAGGCAATATGCGGTTAGTGGATTGCGTTTCATGGAAGCTCCATAAGGTTTTGGGGAGCTCGTTACACTAAGCACTCTTTTTTCAAGCCTTCTTGCAGCAAATGCCGAATTTGAAATTAGCTGCAAGGTGGACCCCTGCGGTTTTCTGTCAGCATGGTTTGCTATGGAAAATCTGTATACCCACCTCATTCAACGCATCGGCAAACGGCTTTTCGGCGAAACGCCGGCTGTAACGATTGAGGTGCCAAAACACACTGAAGAAGAGATACCCCGTTATCCGCCGTTCATGAAGGGGCTGCCTGCCGCACCGGTGGAACGGATTTTGGTTAGCCAAGCGGAATTGATCCAAGCCATCGAACAGGCTTTAGCGTTACCCGATGAGTTATACCAATCGGTCGTACTTCCCGTGATTGCACGCTATGCGGCATTCAGCCATTTATTGCCGGCGTCCGAATCGCATCACCATCGCGGGGCGGGTGGCTTGTTCCGTCATGGCTTGGAAGTCGCCCATTGGGCTACCTTATCCTCACAAGGCTGCTTGTTTGCCACCCACGCCACGCCACGCGAGCGTAAAACCCTTGAGTTACGTTGGCGACTGGCCGTGTGTTTTGCGGGCCTATTACATGACATTGGCAAACCAGTATCGGATATTGCGGTCATCGACAGACAAGGCCAATACACCTGGAATCCCTGCGATGAAAACCTGACTGACTGGGCCGAGCGCTATCAAATCGACCGCTATTTTTTACGTTGGCGGGAGAATCGTCACAAGCGCCACGAACAGTTTTCGGCGCTGGTGATTGAACGAGTGCTGACCAAAGCGTCCCGTTCCTACATACTGGAACCGGGTCCCGATATTATGCAGGTCATGCTGGAAACCATTCATGGTTTGAATCGCGGCGCCAAATTATCCGAGTTGGTCATCGCCGCTGACTGCCAAAGCGTTGAGCGCGATCTCAAAGCCCATTACCACAGCCATGATTCGGCACTGGGCATGCCGGTGGAAAAATACTTGTTCGATGCCATGCGCCGTCTGGTTAAAAGTGGACAATGGCAGGTCAATGAAAAAGGTGCCCGGCTTTGGCGTTTTCAGGAAGGCATCCATATCGTTTGGCGAATGGGCGCACAGGATATCGTCGCCATCCTGACCAAAGACAAAGTACCGGGTATCCCCAGGGACGAAGATACCCTGGCGGATATTTTGATCGAACGTGGCTTTGCGATTGCCAAAGTGGCGAGCGATGGTCGCCAGTATCGCTATTGGCGCATGCAGCCAGACGGTTTTGATGTTGGCTTATACATGTTGCGCCTTGCTTCTCTGGAATTGATCTTCAGTAATGAACCACCCGTTGCTATCAATGCCATTGAACTGGCTGATTCCGCCGAAGCTGATACCACCATCGCGAGCGATGAGCTCCACCAAAATCCTACTGCAATTGACCATCCAAATGCTGAAGAATGGGATGTTAATCAGACTATAATCGATGACACTTTGACCGCTCAGTCATCCGTCATGACTATGGAGGAAACAGCCATCTCACCTAGCAATGCCGATGTGCAGGTAATCGCAGAAACTGATGAAACAAGTTCACAAAAACCATCTGGAAATAGCGAGACACTGATAGCCCATCATGAAACCATAAACATCGCCACCGATGACAGCAATAGTAGCCAAACCTTGACCATCGCCTGGTTGCGCGAACAAGGACAAGCCGGTGAATGGTTGATCCAGATCGCTGATAAGCTCAATCGCGGCGAATGGCAGATGGATGTGGAAGTCGTGGCCAGACAAACACAGTTTTTACTGGCATTCCCTGGCGTACCTGAAAACCTCCAGGTCGAACCGGCCGCATTCATTCAGGTCATTGAAGCCAAAGGTTGGCTGGTCATCGACGTGTTGTCGCCCATGCTTAAAGTACAACGGGTGGGCCAAATTCGCGGCCTGCTGTTGGCTGCAGAACCCAGCAATAGGCTGCAAATTCTGCTCACACCGATAAACACAACGAGTCAAGCAACTCAGGCTGCAAAGCCCAAGAAAACGAACAAAACCACACGGTCACAGACAAAACCAGAAAGTCCTAAACAGAAGCAGTCGAGCCAAGATAATTCGGCACCCCAGCAGCAATCAACCGATTCAATCTCTCCTGTCAATCATCCACCCAGCAAAGTCGATGCAAAACTCGCTTATCCAGAAGCCATATCGGCTTGGTTGCAACATGTACGGTCAGCAAATACCACAGTAAAACCGCAGCCAGGCCAGACAGACGAAACCTGGTATTTCGTTTCGGATGATGAACTATCGGCCTATTTAGAGCAGTATCCGCAATTAAAGCGCTATGACTTTCTGCGCGACATCGGTTCACTAAAAGAATGCCAAGTCATTGGTCGTGGCAAAGGCGTAAAAGTCAGAATCGAACCATGAAATCCGATTACGACTATCAGTTTCCCTGGCGACCGATTTACGAAGTCACAGCGATTGCCGGTTGGACAGGAGGTGCGGGTCTGGCGTATCTGACCAGTCGCTGGTCGGGATTACCTCGTGAGCCATTCGACTGGTTGATGATTGCCTGCGGTGTCATGGTCTGTTGGCGACTACCCATTACGGTCAGTCTCTGGTATCGAAAACGACGGCTACGCCAATTTCGTTTCCAATATCTGGATGCTGAAAAACTCAAAGCGTATGTCACAAGCCATCCCGACGACCTTTGGTTTGGTTGGGGATTCGACTGGGTGCAAAAACACGCGCAGTTGGCTTATGAAATTCTCAAGCGCGATGTCTCGACTCTAATTCCCACCGACCATCAACGCATGGGCTCGGCCTGGATCCATGGCCTGGAAATCTCGGAAAGCGATGTTCGCCAACCGATTCAGCATACCGCTGGTCACACCTTGCTGGTGGGCACTACCGGTGCAGGGAAAACCCGTGCCTTTGATGTCCTGGTCACGCAAGCCGTATTGCGCGGTGAAGCGGTGATCATTATCGATCCCAAAGGCGATAAGGATTTAATGGCGTCAGCCAAACGCGCCTGTCAGTTAGCCGGACGTCCAGAACGCTTTGTGTATTTCCATCCCGCCTTTCCGGAAGACAGTGTGCGATTGGATCCACTGCATAACTTCAATCGGCCCTCTGAAATTGCTAGCCGCATTACCGCCATTTCACCCGGTGAAACGACTTCCGATCCCTTCAAGGCCTTTGGCCAGAAGTCGCTAGATAACGTCATTCAAGGGCTGATGGTGATTGAGGAACGACCTACCTTGGCAAAGTTGCGTCGTTATCTGGAAGGTGGGCCATCCACGCTGGTGATTCAGGCGCTGGAACGGTATTATGATAATTGCTTGGGTAATTGGCATCAGGAAGCCAGGCCGTATTTAAGAGCCGCCAAAGACATCGATTCCAAAGCCGCAGGTTTAGTTCGCTTTTACCGGGAGTACGTGCAATACCAAGCGCCCAACCTGGATTTGGAAGGGCTTTTATCTTTGTTTGAACATGACCGCACCCACTTCAGCAAGATGGTCGCCTCGTTAATACCGATCATGAACATGCTGACTTCGGGACCACTGGGGCCGTTGCTATCACCCAACCCCCATGACGCCGATGATCTGCGGCCGATCACCAATACCGGTTTGATTATAGAAAAGGCTCAGGTGGCTTATATTGGCCTGGACTCGTTATCCGATGGTCTGGTCGGCAGTGCGATTGGATCTATTTTACTTGCCGATCTGGCTGCCGTTGCCGGTGACCGTTATAACTACGGTGTCTCCGACCGACCGGTGAATGTGTTTGTCGATGAAGCGGCCGAAGTCATCAACGATCCTTTTATCCAGGTATTGAACAAAGGCCGTGGTGCCAAAATTCGCTTGTTCATTGCCACCCAGACCTTTGCCGACTTTGCAGCCCGCACCGGTTCTCAGGACAAAGCCCGTCAGGTATTAGGCAACGTCAACAACCTGATTGCCCTGCGAATCATGGACAGCGAAACGCAGCAGTACATCACCGATAATCTACCCAAAACCCGCTTGAAATACATCATGCGAACCCAAGGCGTGGCCACCAGTGCGACCAATCCCTCCGTGTTTTCCGGAAATGTCGGTGAGCGCCTGATGGAGGAAGAAGGCGATTTGTTTGCACCGCAGTTACTCGGTCAGTTGCCTGATTTACATTACATCGCCAAGCTATCCGGCGGTCGCATCGTTAAGGGTCGCTTGCCGGTACTGCAATCAGCACTTGATATCCCACTAACCTGACCATGCAACGCAATTTACTATTCAGTCTGATGATCTGGTTGTTGGAAGTCATTTTAGTCGCCAGTTTTGTGTCGGATCGTTGGACGCGGGAAATCCAGGCAACCGAAGATCGGTTGCTGATTGCTTATTTCGGAGAAAAAAAGGAAGCGGAGATTCGGCATACGGCTCAGAATTGGTTTGATCAATTGTTTGTCCAAACAGGCATGAGAGAAAGCGTATACCGTTACTTCATTCCGACGGAGCGCGAACGACAAATGTCCAAAGGCTTTGAAGATGTCGGTCGCAATGATTTGTTTCCGTTCATTCAAAGCCGACTCGATGTGCTGTGGGATACCGTGTATCAGATGATCAAGCGCTTCGTCATGGCCTGCGCCTGGTTACCCTTTTTAGCAGTGGCCATACTGCCGTTTGTGGTTGATGGTTTGATTCGTCGCAAGGTCAGCCAGACCAATTTTGATTATCCCAGTCCCATGGCACATCGGTACAGCATCTATGTCATGCTGGGTGCTTTATACCTCTTGTTGATGGGACTGACGGTGCCATTTCCGGTACCACCGCAATCCATGCCGATTGGGATTTTTATCGTAGCCTGGGCAATGAACACGTTATTGGCTAATACTCAGAAGCGGGTTTGATGATTAATTTTGAGTGTAATTTGGTTTGAATGAGCAAGTTCGGGCAATAGCGGTCTGTGAAAAATATAAAAAATCAGTTCTCCGAACGGCTGGTTTATAGCGATCATTTGACATCCGGATTGTGTTCATTTTCTAAACGCTTGAAATTTGCTAAACAGCACTGGCCTGATGGGTTTCTAACTTCACAAGCACATTCCCCTGCTTGAGTACGTTGCATGACGAAAGCTTTGATCGGTTCTGCCCGGTGATCTTTTAACGCCGACAAATACTGCCTGGCGTCAATATCAAAACAGTAACAAAGTGCATTGTTTTGAATGGCTTGATAGCTTCGTAAATGCTGTTTTGGAATGGTGTTGCCCGCACTGGAAAAATACCCAACTGAGCATGTTTTGGCAGGGCAAAAATAATAGCTGTCGGTGATGATTGACTGATTCTCGGGAAACCTGACCTGATGATAAAGGGTAGACATACCGACACTTTTACAAGTGGAGCCGCATTCAGGACAATTCTGTTTGGTTTTGGTGGATGTACTTGGGCAGCAGCAATCAGACATAGACCGTATCCTCGGCTTTATCGGGTAATAGGTGTGACCAGGGAACCCGGATAACCAGCATCCGTCGTGGCTTTGATCAAGGCTGCACTATCGGTTTTCTTGCTATCAAAGGTTACTGTGGCTGTTTTTGAATCGTAATCGACAGTCACTTCTTGTACGCCTACGACTTTCTGTAAGGCTTTTTTAATGGTGACTGTACACAGAGCGCAGGTCATGTTTTCGATGTTCAGCGTCACCGTTTGCTGCCGGTTTGGCTGTTCAACAGTAGTTTCAGCATGTGCTGCCGGTATCCACAGAATGCTTGATAACAAGCTTATAACTAACAAACTGGATTTAATTGTCATATCGAAACCCTCTCAAGCCATGAAAAAAGGCGCTAACCAGGGAAAGGCCAGCAGTATCAAAATGAATGCGGAACCCAACCAAAACATCAGGCGTTGTCGGCGTTGGATGTCGGATATGGCACAGATTTCATCTACCTCACAGCGGTCAGGCGTTAGATAGAGTTTTCGATACCCAAGTCCTATAAAAAACAGAGTTAAGATGATGAAAAATGGACGAACCGGTTCCAGTCCTGTCAACGTGCTTATCCATGCGCCGCCAATACCTAAAGATAAAAGTAAAAAAGGCCCGACACAGCATGCCGAAGCGCCTATCGCGGCCAATATGGCACCGATACCTAGCCAAGACGGGGTGTTAATAGGTATTTCAGGGTCTGTTTTCATACGAATCTCCTAAACTCAACAATTTTCAATGTTGGCAAGAAGTCTAAACCCTGTTGTTTAGCACAGAGTCAAGTGGGCAGTGGGGTCTTACTTAAAATCAGGGTTGGGTTGCTGCATCATCGCTAAACGCATCGAGAATAGCGCAACGCGCGGATGAAGTTGTCTGCTGACAGTCGTTGACCAGCGTTCCCAATACCTGACGGAGGGTCGTTAAATCCTTGATTTGTTGATCGATCTGCTGGTATTTTTGCTCGGCAAATTGTCGAACATCAGCGCAGTGCGCCCCATCAAGGGCTAGTAAGGTGGCAATTTCTTTTAAGGTAAATCCGGCCTGTTGAGCGCGTTTGATGAACCGGATTCGAGTAATCGCATCATCTGAATAACATCGGTAGCCATCCTGGGGTTTCTCGGGTTCCGTCAGTAAACCAATACGTTGATAGTGGCGGATAGTCTCAATGGTGACTTCGGTTTGCCTGGCAAGTTTGCCGATGGTTAAAGGCGACATTTCATAGGGCCAAAAGTTGACGGGTGGTTTTATATTTTGCCCCCAATTTTCCCAATCATCAGCTGTTTGCAAATAACCCTGAAGATTATCTTGAATGACGGCTGGCTCAATCTGACACCAAAAATGGTTGTTCGGGCTCACTAGCATTCTGGGTGGAGCACTAAAAGCCAAGTCGTTACATCATCGTTGTGTTTGCCCGTCTGTTTCCGAAGACAGGCCCTGCAGAATCCTACAATCCTTGGCGGCTCGGGCACTACGGCATTGACCACGCAAGTTTCTCAACTGATTTTCCAGTGATTTGAGTTGCGCGATCCGGTCGACCACATCACAGATATGCTGATCAAGTAAAGCGTCAACTTCGCTGCAGTTTTCTTCTGGCGTGTCTCGGAATCTGAGTAACATCCGAATGTCCTCAAGCGTCATCTCCATCGATCGGCAATGGCGAATGAAATGAAGCTGCTCGAGGTGCTTGCTGGTGTACAGACGGTAGTTGCCGTCAGAGCGAGTCGGTTCCGGCAGCAAACCTTCCCGCTCATAGTAACGAATCGTTACCACCTGACAGCCTGCCATTTTAGCCAGCTCACCAATCTTAAATCTATTGAGCATTTGGATAGTGTCACCTCACCTATATTTAGCACTTGACCCTATAGTAACTATAGGGTCTCAAATTAGCAAGAATCAGGGCGGGTTGCTGCCTTACATGCTTATGCGAGGACGAAAAAATGACCAGTTGTTGTGAAAATAAAAGTTGCGAGTTAACCGCTATGCGCCAAAACCACAGTCGGGTACTGTGGATCGTGCTTGTCATCAATGCGGCCATGTTTTTTGTGGAAAGTGCAGCGGGACTCCAAGCGCACTCAACTTCGTTGCTTGCCGACGCGCTGGATATGCTGGGCGACTCACTGGTATACGGCTTCAGCCTTTTCGTGCTGGCCCGTTCGGAACGGTGGCAGGCGATGGCGGCCGTGTTGAAGGGCTCCTTCATGCTGGCCTTTGGTCTTGGCGTTCTCGGGGAAGCCGGTTACAAAGCATTGAACCCCATCATGCCAAGTACCGAAATGATGGGGATCGTTGGCACTTTAGCGTTGCTTGCCAATCTGGTCTGCTTTTTCCTACTCTACCGACACCGTAGCGATAACCTCAATATGAGATCGACCTGGCTGTGTTCACGCAATGACTTAATCGCCAATGTCGGGGTCCTGTTAGCTGCTGGTACAAGCTACCAGCTCTCTTCGCGTTGGCCAGACATCGTCGTTGGAACTCTAATCGCCGGATTGTTTCTTCATTCTGCGTTCGGCGTTTTACGACAATCAGCCCGAGAGCTGCGCAGCATTGACAAGTCTTAGCACGCGATTTTCCATTTTTTGCTTTCTCTAATAATCCCCCGACAGAGACCAGTTGGGGAGGATTTTTATTGCCAGGCGGCCCAGCAACGGATTTCCCGATTTTTCTTGAGCGCTCAAGCGGTCACATCCTTAAATTTCGTGCTCTTCAGGACTTTGGATAGTCATCTTCAAATGATATGCGAAAATATCGTAAACTCTATTTCACATCAATTCAGCTAATTTTTAGCCTCGAATTTTCTGAAAGCGCGCCACAACATCAGATCGTAGGCAATCTTCAAAACCCCGCACCCCACCAATGGAAGCGCAAAAAAACCAGTTGTAAATAAAGCCCCTCCTAGCGTTGGACTGAGCGAAGACGCCAAGCTCCGAGGTACCAATGTAAAACTAGCCGCCGCCGCTCTCTCTTCAGGGGTCACCGCCAGCATCACAAATGCGCTTCGAGCCGGCACATCCATCTGGGATAATAAGGATCGCAGCAACAACAAACCGAGTGCTGTTTCGATGTCAGGCGCAAATGCGGCCCCGATTAGACTGAGATTTGCAGGGATGTGCGTGAACACCATGGTATTGATCAGTCCAATCCGTTTTGCCAAGTGTGGTGCAACCAACTGGGATAAGGACGTCAGCAAACCGGCCCAAAAGAAAAACGAACCAGCTGCGGCTAATGACAAATCGAAACGCTTGAATAGCCAAAGCGCTAACAGCGAATTGACGACTAATCCGCCAGCGAAGGAATCCAGGGAAAACAAGGTCGCCAGTTTTATCACTACTGACTTGGATGGTCCTAATGGCTGCGCTGGCTTTCGCTGTTCAGTATGTGACTGTGGTAAGCGTCTATACAGTAGCCAAATAGTAAAGCCGATAAGACTATAAAGGACAAACATGAATCGAAAGCCATCAAGTCTGTTGATGTCAATAGTTTGGACAAGATAATCTGGCAGTCCCGCCGATAAAGCACCCAAAGCCGCGAACAATGCACCGATAAGGCTATAACGGGCAAACAGTGCTGTCCGAGCTTGATCGTGGGCCGCCTCTGCCAGTCGAGCATGTTCAAGTGGCAGAAACAAGCTGACGTCACCGGAGCTGGGATTGAGCGTACCAATGAAGGCAATCATCAACAATGGCCAGAATGACGTTTGACTGGCAAAGGCGAACCCAGTCGAGATCATCAATAGCGCAGCAACTAGCAGTAATTCGCGATCATGGACTTTATGCCCCCAAGTTCCCACCGCCAGTGTAGCCATGGCCGATCCTAACAGTGTCGATGTTGCTATCGCCCCCACTTGCCACGTGTCAAAACCCAAGGCCAATAAATATGCGGGCAATAACACCGCAACAAAGCCATCGGAAAAAGCCCGCAATGCCCGTCCAACAATGATGGGCAATATGGTCTTGTCTACGCTGGCGGGTAATAGCAGATGTTTAAGCAAAATTATTCTACGTAATCAGTTGGTCATAGCCAATGAGCTCTTCTCAAACGCCAATAAAGCAATGTGCTACCCAAAAACACGATGCCAATTACTATGGGGTAACTGAATTCCCAATCCAATTCAGGCATGTGCTTAAAATTCATTCCATACCAACTAAAGACCATGGTGGGTATTGCAAGTATTGCCCCCCAACCGGCCAGCTTTTTGACGACATCGTTCTGCCTGACAGTTTCAAAGGTCAAATGAACTTGCATGGCGGCAAGCAACATTTCCCGCATGCTGTGAATGCTTTGATGGATACGTTTGATATGGTCGGCAATATCACGGAAATACACCCGCACATCTTTAGGAATCATGTCATTATGAAAACGCATTAACTCGTTGCAGATGTCGATCACCGGTGTGATAGCGCCTTCTAATAAGAGTAATTCACGTTTTAGTTCGTATAGGCCTTCCATGGTTTGCCGGCTGGGTTTGTATTGAAAAATCGCCGATTCCAAAACATCGAAACGGGTCTGCAAGCCATCGATCACAGGCATGTGGTTATCGACGATGAAGTCCATGATCGAATACAGCGCAAATCCAGGTCCTTTGGCTAATTGCTGCGGCATAGCTTCACAACGCAATCTGACTTTGTTCAGGCTGTGCGAGGCACCATGTCTGACCGTGACTAAAAATCGAGGGCCGAGAAACACATGTGTTTCACCAAATTCCACACTATCGTCGCCAAGTTGAGCGGTATTTAGCACCATAAATACCGAGTTCTGATATTCCTCGATTTTAGGCCGCTGATGAGCGGAACAGGCATCCTCAATCGCCAGATCATGCAATCCGAATTCTTCCTGAATTTTTAACAGCAACTCTTTGTTCGCTTCCCGTAAACCCAACCATACAAACGTGTGTTCGCGTTTCAACACTTCGCTGATGTCTTCTAACGTAACATCACCGATGCTGATGCCATTTTCATAGGCCACGCACTTCATCACCATGCTGTGGTCGATATTATTTGTCACAAAATCCCTCCTAATTTGGAAATAGTTTGACGACTCAAACCTTGATTGTGCAGATTATCCGCGCCCCTAAAACTCCATTTTTTCAAAGCAGGCCGGCATTACTGATACTGCTGATCACTCTCGCCATTATGGCAGTTGCCCTCAATCTGCCATTCTCGCCTATCACCGTCGCTCTGGGTTTCGTCGCGCGACCAACTGAATACAAGGCTCGGATTGACTCTGTCGAGCTATTGCTCGCTGACTCAACTAGTTAAAACTTGGTTTGTAAGACGCTATGGGTATAACTACGAAATACGAATTTCCATTAATGCAAAAGCTTTTTGGAACATCCCGGCCTAAACAATCCACAAAATTTGCATGATCACCGCTATTCAAAGGCCTGTGCTAAACACCTGTCCACTCGTTTTTACCAACATCCGATACTGGTAACCGTGGGACAAAAAGCCGATAAAGAATAGGAACCAACAATAAGGTCATCACGGTTGCGCTAAACAAACCCCAAACAATGACCGTTGCTAATGGCCGTTGAACATCGGAACCCAGGCCGGTCGCTAAGGACGCAGGTACCAAACCAAGAATAGCCACCAGCGAGGCGATCAAAATTGGACGCAAACATCGGACTGAACCCTGCCGAATCGCCTCTTCGAGGGCTATTCCCTGCAGCCTTAAATCAGTGATGGTACGCACGATGAGTACACCGTTCATGATCGATACGCCAAATACGGCAGCGAAACCCACCCCCGATGAAACATTGATATTCATGCCCCGTAGGTACAAAGCGACCGCCCCACCAACAAAGGCAAACGGGATGGCCAACAGCAATATCAAAGCGGCTCGCTGGGATGCGAACATTGCTAACAACAAAAGATAAATCACCGCGATAGTGGCCGGTACCAGTAACTTGAAGTGCTCGCCCGCACGTTTGAGGTTTTCAAACATGCCTAACCAAGTCGCTCGGTAGCCTGGCGGCACCTGGATTTCTTGATCAAATAAGCGCTGAGCCTCGGCGACGAATCCACCTTGATCGCGACCCACAATATCGCTTCGTACGGTCAGTCGGCGACGACCATCGGCTCTGGCGATCATGGTTTGTCCATCAACGATGTTAATGCGAGCGACCTGAGCTAATGGAATCGGTACACCATCGGAATTGTAGACCGGCAAGCGACCCAAGGCTTGCGGCGAGTCCAGATGTTCAGGGGCAAAACGCGTGGCAATGTCAAAACGGCGTTCGCCTTCGTAAAGCGTACCAATTGGCGCACCGCCAATAGCGGTATCGATCAGCAAAGTGACATCTTCAATACTGACGTTATAACGGGCGCATAACGCTCGGTCGGGCTCGATCACTAACTGAGGCTGCGGCCCCTCTTGTTCTATGTTGACATCCATAGCGCCGGGTACCTTTTTGAGCAGGGTTTCAGCGCGACGGGCCAGACCTAGTAGCACATCGGAGTCCATCCCAGAAAATTCGATGGCCATATTGGCCGAGGTGCCATTGGCATCTTCGGTCACGCTATCAATAATCGGTTGGGTGAAGTTAAAACGGGTGGTCGGAAACTCGCTACGAAAACGTGTACCCAATGCGGCGACCAATTCCTGCTTGCGTGTAAATTGTGTCCATTGATCGCGGGATTTGGGGCCAACCATCATCTCAATCCGGCTAGGCGGATAAGGATCGGTACCGCTATCGTTACGTCCGGTTTGCACGGCGACGAATTCAATATCCGGGAATTCCAACGCGACTTGCCGGAGACGCTGACCAAACTGCGAGGTTTGCTGTAATGACGTGCCTTCCGGGAAATTGGCTCGCACCCAAACCACGCCTTCGTCCATGTAAGGCAAAAACTCGCTGCCCATGCGTGGTACGACTACTGCGAGTACAGCGAACAATGCCACCGTAGAACTAATGACCATGGGCCAGCGGTGATGCATCGCCCATGACAAAACCCTCGCATAGTGTTCCGATAACCAGATCAATACCGGGTTTTCCCATTCGCGATAGCCATTACGAAACAGCATGGTAGCCAAAACAGGCACAACCAACAAGGCAAACAGCGCGGCACCGAGCAGCGCGAACACGATGGTCATTGCCATGGGTCGAAACAGCAAACCTTCGATATGGGTCAAGGTTAACAGCGGTAAGAACGCACCAACGACCATCAAAATCGAGAAAAATACCGGACGTTCGACTTCCAATGCCGCAGCCAACACCGTTTGGCCAACACTACGGCGTTCGTCGGAAACCGCGTGTTCTCGCTCGTCCAAACGCCGAGCGATGTTTTCCGACATGATCACCGCACCATCAACAATAATCCCAAAGTCGATAGCACCAATCGATAACAAGCCTATTGGAATACCGGCACCGTACATCAGCACCAAAGCGAACAGCAATGAAAATGGAATGGTCAATGCGACCAGCATCGCCAAAGACGGACGCCCCAAGAAGGCCAGCAATACCAGTACCACCAAGCCTATGCCAAGTGTCACACTATGGCTAACGGTATGCAAGGTGCTATTGATCAGGTTGCTACGATCATAATAGGGTTCAACCCGTACACCTTCGGGCAAGCCTTCGTTATTGAGTTCGTCGACGGCGGCTTGGACGCGGCCCAAGACTTCGGACGGATTTTCGCCCTTGCGTAGCAGCACGATACCTTCGACCGCTTCATCGGTGGTGTTTTTACTGAAAATACCCGCTGGCACTTTGGAGTCCAGGCGCACATCGGCGACATCGCGAACATAGATAGGCGTTCCGCCAATTGACTTGATAAAGATTGAACCGATTTCCTGTTCACTTTGCAGCGCTCCACGGCCACGAATCACAAAGGACATGCTGCCGCGAGACAGCACGCTGCCGCCAGCACTAGCGTTATTGGTCTGAATGGCTTCCACCACATCATTGACCGACAGGCCGTAACGTAACAGTTGCGCAGGATTCAACAACACGCCGTGCTGTTTTTCGTAGCCACCGAAATTCGATACCTCGGCCACGCCCGCCGCTCTTAGAAAACGGGGAATTACCACCCAATCGTTGAGGGTGCGCAATTCCATCAAGTCATAACGGCCATCGGAAACCAGTTCATAGCGCAGCATCTCGCCATAGGCGGTGGCCAATGGTCCAAGTTCCGCTTCAGCACCATCCGGCAAGGCTAAACTAGACAGTTTTTCCTGAACCCGTTGTCTAGCCCAATAGCTCTCGGTGCCTTCCTCAAAGATCATTTGTACCACCGACAAGCCGAAGATGGTGCGGGAACGTATGGTCTCGACCTTGGGCACATTGCGCATGGCGATTTCGACCGGAATCGTCACTTGCCGTTCCACCTCTTCCGGCGCACGCCCAGGATAGGTAGTAATCACCTGCACCATCTGCGATGAAATGTCGGGATAAGCGTCAATCTTCATCTGGCTGAACGACCACAGCCCAAGTGTGACCAATGCCATCGCGCTAATCAGCACGATCCAGCGGTAGTGCAATGCGGTACGAATCAACGCGGCAATCATGGCTGACTGGCTCCGCTGGTTGCTGGACTTTGTTGTATTTTCAACAATGCCTGTACGACTAAAGGTTTCAACAGAATGGCACCATTGCCAATCATGCGTTCGCCGCCCGTCAAACCATCCAGAATTTCAACCCGGTCTCCAGCCCGCTCACCCACCTGAACTTCGGTGACTTTCCAGATGCCCGTTTGGGCTTCGGTCAACACATAATCGCCATCCGTGATATGCAGAATGCCATCTGCGGGTGCCAATATTGCTGTCCTAGGATCAGTGCCCAGGCCAATTTCAGCGTACATACCCGGCTTCAACTTGTTATCCGGGTCGTTCAACTCAAAGTACACCCTCAATGTGCGTCGTTCGGGCGACAGTGCGGGCGATAAGCTGCGTACCGTGCCTTTGAATACTTGGTTGTTTAAACCATAAAAGCGGGCTTCACAGCCTTGCCCGACAGCAACCAAGCCAATACGGACTTCGGGTACATCGGCCATGACCAGCGAAGCGCCGGTCGGGACTTTTTGCAACAACGCTGGATCAATCCCAGCTTGTAATAAATGCCGTTCGAAATCGGCATGGCTATGCGTGGCTTGGGTCAACGCGCTTTCGGCCTCGAAGACTGCTTTTTGTCCTTCTAACTGGGTTTGCAACAGGCTGGCTTCGGCGGCGCTTAAATCACGCGCAGCCTCGGTGCCGGTTGCCACCAATTTGCGCAAGCGATCCACGACCTTGGTTTGCGAAGTAAGTTGGGCTGCGGTCAATTCCCGCGTCTTGGTCAACTGCTTGGCCGCAAATTCCATTTCTGTCCCGGCTTTTTGCCAATCCGCATAGATGGCCGATAACTCGACGCTACTGAACTGCCAACGATCTTCAACCAGCCCGACACCTGAACGAAGACGTGCCATGACCGCCCCTGTCACCGACAACAAAGGCGAGCTGATGCGCTCCTGTTTCACCGTCGTCAGTTCCAGCTTTTTCTCCAGCGGGATACCCGGTTGCACAGCAATCAAACCTGGTCCGGCCAGTGACACCGCATCGACTTTTGGACTGGGTTTATCGGGCAGGTCTTGCCCTTGCCATCGCCACACGGCTACTGCGCCGATACCGACAGCCAATAGCCAAATGGCGGGTTTTAATTTTAAAAAAGTCAGTTTTTGATTTGAAAATGGGGTTGTCATTTTAGAACCTGTTTACCCAGAGCGGCGTTGAGTGCATAAAGTGAATGCCAGTAGTTGGAACGACCGGCGATATGAAGCCGATAGGTTTCACGATAGGTACGCTGTGCATCCAGGACTTCCATTAACGTCTTGCCACCCAATTCATAGGCGGTGCGAATTTTGTCGCGGACATTACGCGCCGCTTCGAGCTGACCCGGATCGTCACTGATGAGTACCTGGTAAGCGCTTTCATAGGCTTTAATCGCTTGGTCGATTTCAGCGCGAAGGTTAACGAGTTGGGCACTCAAATTGAGTTCTGATTGAACTTTGGCCGACCTTGCCTTGGCAATGTTGCCCTGATTGCGGTCAAACAACGGCACCGTCACGTCCACCCCAATACCCCAGGAGTTGGCATCGGGATAACCGATAGCCTTTTCCTGAAATTGGCGGGTATAACCGACTTTAGGCGTAATGGCCGGATAAGCGCTGACTTCCGCCAGCTCGATGTTGGCTTCGGCTTGGGTTATCTGGTGTTTCAGCGCCTGGATGTCTGGGCGATTGTCTTCGGCAATGGCAAAGATGGCTAAAGAATCGAGCGGAGTTATAGGTGACGGCACATCCAGGCTGCCGTCAATTTTTAAAGGAACCGCCTGTGTATAGCCCAAAAAGCTACGCAATCGGCTGAATGCACCTTCCAGCGCAACTTCACGCGCACGCACTTCACGACGACTGCTGAATATGGACAAACGCACACGATCCAGTTCAACGGTGCCGACACCCCCCAATTCAACGCGATTGGCGGTTATTTTCTCTACTTCGGATAAATTGCTGAAATCTTCGCGCGCCAATGCCAGCGCGGATTGGGCTTCCAATACGTCATAAAACGCGGCAATCGTACCGGCAATCCGCTGGCGAACCAGCTCGGAAAAATCAGCCGCTGCGACATCGACGCCTTTCTCGGCGGCCATCACCGCCGCTGCGCGTTTACCAAACAAAAACCAATCCACCGGAAACGACATGCCGATGTCGAACTGTGGCGGACCGCCTTGACGGTCCACGGTGAAGGGCCTATTCAATGGCATCAACGAGCCACTGGTCGACAGACTTGGATTGGGCGGCAAATCTGCTGTGACGACATCCGCTTCGGCTTGACGCACGGCTTCAACGCCTGCGCGAATCTGTGGGTCGGCTTCCAGCGCTAATTGGATGGCAGCATTCAGCGACAGTTCGTGTGCCTCGTCGGGTGTACTTTCGACCGGACTATTTTTTGACGCACGGCTGGCGACAGACTCACTGGTCGATTGGTCAGCGTCGTTTACGAATAACGGTAATGGAACCGCTTTAGTATCCTCGGCGATACATTCGAGTCCGCTCATCGTCAGTGCTGCAAAAAGCATCGTTCGCAAGGCAAAATGCTTTTGTGCCCGTTTTGAAGGCTGTCGAGAGCAGAAGTCGTTATGCCACGCCAACGTCGTAGTGTTTTTAGTTGTTTTCATATCTACTGTAAAAACCAAATAATGATCCATTACTGCCAACCATAGCGCCTAGCAAAAATGCCTTTCATGGATTGCGTCAGGATGGCGTAGCCCAGCAAGATCGCCAGAAGCCAAGGGAAATAATCCAAGGGCAAGGCTTGCAGTTTGACGTAATGTGCCAGGGACGACATGGGTAAAAGGACGCCCAAAACCATCACCAATGCTGTCATAGTTAACAACGGCCAACCTGGAAAACTCTGGATGAAAGGGATTTTCCGGGTGCGTATCATGTGGACGATCAGCGTCTGAGAAAGCAATCCTTCGATAAACCATCCCGATTGGAACAGAGCTTGCTGATCCAGGGTGTTATAGCCAAACACGAACCACAACAGACAATAGGTGCTGATATCGAATACCGAACTGATCGGCCCAAAGAAAATCATGAAATGGCTCAGTAGTTCAGGTTTCCAGCGCTGAGGTTTCTCCAGCAGTTCCTTGTCGGCATGGTCGAACGGAATGCCCACTTGCGAGATGTCATAGAACAGATTTTGTACCAAGAGATGCAAGGGCAGCATCGGTAGAAAAGGCAGAAAGGCGCTGGCCACCAGCACCGAAAAGACGTTGCCGAAATTGGAGCTAGCGGTCATTTTGATGTATTTCAGCATGTTGACGAAGGTTCTGCGTCCCTCTATCACGCCTTCTTCCAATACCAACAAGCTCTTTTCCAGCAAAATAATATCGGCGGCTTCCTTGGCGATATCGACAGCGGAATCCACGGAAATGCCAATATCGGCAGCGCGTAACGCCGGTGCGTCGTTGATGCCATCTCCCAGAAATCCGACCACATGGCCTTGATTTCGTAATATCCGCACGATACGTTCTTTATGGGCAGGGGTCAGGCGAGCGAAAATGGTGTTCGCCTCGACGACGCTGCCCAAGGTAGCATCATCCATGTCTTCGGTTTGTGGGCCTAGCACGGGCGTATTGATTGGCAAGCCAACTACTTTGCATACCTTGGCGGTCACCAATTCGTTGTCGCCAGTGAGAATTTTGACATCGATACCGTGGTCTTTGAGCGCTTGCAAGGCGGGTGCGGCGGTTTCCTTGGGGGGATCGAGGAAGGCAATGTAGCCAACCAATGTCAGCCCCGCTTCATCGGCGATGTTATAAATTTCGCGTAGTGGCTCGAATTCGCGAATGGCGACGGCAATGACCCGCATGCCATCGTCATTCAAATCGCTGGTGATGGCTCTTATAATGGCTAAACGGTCTTCGTCCAGCGCTTCGAACTGATCGCCATGCTTAATGTGGGAGCACACGGCCAGGATTTCCTCTACGGCGCCCTTGCAGATCAGCAAATGACGGTCCTGCTGTTCACTGACGACGACAGACATGCGGCGGCGATGAAAGTCGAATGGAATTTCATCGATCTTGCAAAAGTTTTTAGTGACTTCGAGTTCCCGATGAATCTCGCCATGCTCCAGTACCGCAACGTCCAACAGGTTTTTGAGGCCGGTTTGGTAATAGCTGTTCAGATAGGCATATTCCAGCACTTCATCCGATTCTTCGCCAAACAGGTCTGAATGTTGTTCCAGAAACACTCGGTCTTGGGTCAGGGTGCCGGTTTTATCGGTGCAGAGGATATTCATGGCTCCAAAGTTATGGATGGCATCCAGACTCTTCACCACCACTTTTTTATGCGACATGATCACAGCGCCTTTAGCCAAGGTAGCCGTAACGATCATGGGTAACATTTCCGGCGTTAAGCCGACCGCGACCGACAGTGTAAACAAGGCGGCTTCCAGCCAATCGCCCTTGGTAAAGCCGTTGATCAGCAACACAATGGGCGTCATCACTAACATGAAGCGGATCAATACCCAACTTACCTGATTGACACCGGTTTGGAAGGCGGTGGGAGCCCGATCCGTGCTGACCATGCGTTGAGCCAATGTGCCAAAATAGGTGCGCACTCCGGTCTCGACCACCACCGCATGCGCCGTGCCGCTGACGACATTGGTACCCATGAACAGAATGTTGTCGAGTTCAATGGCGGTATGGGCATTGGGGTTGCTGGGCTGCACGAATTTTTCCACCGGCATCGATTCGCCGGTGATGGCCGCTTGATTGATAAACAAGTCTTTGGCGGCCAGCAGACGCAGATCGGCGGGTATCATGTCACCCGCCGACAATACCACCACATCGCCAGGCACTAATTCGCGTATTGGAACTTCGATTGTCCGTGCTGGCTTGGGGTGCAAGGTGACACCGTAGAAGCGTTCCGTATCGACGGCAATACTCTCGGCGATATCTCGCCGCAGGACGGACGCGGTATTGCTGACCATAGTCTTGAGTTGCTCGGCGGCGCGATTCGAGCGGTTTTCCTGAACAAACCGCAGTACCGTTGACAACACGATCATCAAGGAAATGACGATGGCGGCTTTCATGTCCTCGGTAAAATAGGAAATCGCTGCCAAGACTGTTAGTAGTAGGCTGAAGGGATTGCTATAGCAATGCCAAAGATGTAACCACCAGGGGCGGGGTTTTTCGTGATCGACCTCATTGAAGCCCACTCGTTCACGTATTGCGGTCGCTGTCACCGAATCCAGTCCATGGGCGTGGCTATTTAATTCAATAAGCAATGCATCAGGCGTTTTGAGTGCTGCACTGGTTAACGACTGCGACAATGCAGCCGGTACCCCGCCTTTAGCCAATGGTGCGCCGTGAAACATTTCCAGTATCGCCAGACGCCGGAAATGCCGGGTAAAGTGTTTTTTGACCAGATGGCCGCTTAACATGGCTTTGAGCATTTCGAATTTCATGGTCTTCTCGCGGCAGCGTTAAAAATTAGACGATATAAATTGTCCTAGTAGGCGATGGTTATGATAGCGATTCAGGATCGGGCCATTCCTGAATTCCTCTTCAGGAACGGCATCGGCAATGCGGTGCAAGGTAAACTGGTAATTGATTTTTGAATTAAAGGCCAGCCAGTCAATCCGACTAAAACGACAGTTATCATGAGAATTTTATTGGTAGAAGACGATAGAAAAGCGTCTAGCCTGTTATTGCGAGGCTTGGTTGAAGAGGGTTTTGCCGTCGATGCCGCTTATTCGGCTGAAGAAGCAGCGAAATGCCTGAATGCGCAGGACTATCGATTGATCATTTTGGATTGGTTTTTGCCGGGCAAGCAAGGCGTCGCCTGGTGTGGAGAGCTTCGAGAAAATGGCGTTCGCGTGCCGATTTTGATGCTTACCGCTCGAGATGCATTGCAAGATCGCGTCGAAGGGCTCAACGCCGGTGCTGATGATTACCTGACCAAACCGTTTGCGTTCGCAGAACTGTTGGCTAGAACCCGCGCATTGCTGCGACGTTCAGAACTGATCCAACATCTCTCCCTCAAGGTAGATGACCTAACCTTAGATACACAAACGCATCGGGTGACGCGGGGAAAGCTAACCATTAACTTGACCCAAAAGGAATATGCCATTTTGGAGATATTGATGCGCCGCACGGGGGAAGTGGTGACCCGCCACGAGCTTGCAGAACAGCTATGGAAAAACGACCATATTGGCCTTGATAACCTGATCGATGCCCATGTCAGTAATCTGCGCAGGAAAATTGATTATCCAGGCATTCCACAACTCATTCACACCATACGCGGTCGGGGTTTCCGATTGGCAATCAGTGATGCCTACGATGCTTAAATTTCGAACACGACTTATTTTAAGTCACCTGACCGTTATCGTTGTTATCCTAACTTGCAGCGGTTTTGCCGCGTACTGGATGCTTTCCAGAGCGGTTCATCATCAGCTCGATGCCGCCTTGCTGGCTGTCGCCGAAACGGAAGCGGCGATGTTGAAATCCAACCAACAGCAACCCATCAAACTAAACGAAACAATGGCGGGGACCGATCAGCTGTCTTTTGCTCGTATCGACCGGCTGGTGCAGGTCATTAATTCCCATGGCGAAGTGCTGGCTCGTAGTGCCAACTTAGGTTCCTCACAATTACCTGCATCGTCAGCCATTTTGGCACGGCTTGCGGCTGGAGAAACCGTCTTCGAAACGCTCTCCACGTTTGGCGATGAACCCGTGCGTATGGTTTCAATGCCTATTAATCAACTGGATGCACCCATCATCATTCAGGTTGCAGGATCACTGGATGATGTGCGCAATGTACTGAATGCTGCCAGCCTGCTTTTCGTTGTTATGACGCTAGTTTTACTTGCCTCTGTTGGTGGCGTTGGGGCCTCGTTAACCCGTAAGGTATTTCAAGCCATAGACAATATTGTTCATCAAGCACACCGCATTAATGAAGCCAATTTGAGCGAACGCTTGCCACACCCCGGCACTCGCGACGAGATTGGCAAGCTGGTCGATACCTTGAATGAAATGCTTGACCGCATCGAGCGTAGTTTTGAAGTTCAACGTCGGTTCACCGCCGATGCATCTCATGAACTGCGTTCGCCGTTATCGCGATTACGAACGGAACTTGAAATCAGCTTACGCCGTCCCCGCGATACCACGGAATATCAGGAGACATTGCAATCCTGTCTGGACGAAGTTGCGCGATTGACCACGATTGTCGAGGAACTGCTTGTCCTAGCCCGCTTGGATGCTGGCCTGGAACGCAGTTCAGTAGAGGCGGTTCCGTTGAATTCGATCATCCAAACAGTGGTGGAACGTATCCAGCCGATGGCCGATAAACGGGATATTCTAATTATCGTTGAATCCCTGAAACCAATCATCGCAAAAATTGCCCGTGGTTCTTTAGACCTGATTCTGACCAATCTATTGGATAACGCTATAAAGTTTTCTCCGCCTGGCGGTCGCGTGACGATTCGATTGGATGTAGAAGAAACCGAAGCGGCGCTTAGCGTATCCGACACAGGGCCAGGGATTAAGCTCGATGAACAACAGCAACTATTTGAACGTTTTTACCGTGGATCGATTGCCAGAACAACTGATGTTGCAGGCGTCGGTCTCGGCTTAGCGCTTTCACAGGCTATTGCGCGTAGCCATGGTGGACATATTGATGTATCCAATATTGACGGTGGCGGAGCCATTTTTATCTTCAAATTTCCTTTGGCCCCATTCAGAGAACAACACTGCATCTAGCTGTTCATGAATGTTTTTTATTTGCAACAGAAATCAGTAACGCCACCAGCAACACAACAAAATGACAGGCTCAACTCAGTGACCATTTATCTCCTTACCCTCTTCATGATGCTCATTGTTATTTTAGTAGCATCGGAGCTGTTCACGAATGCGTTGGAACACCTTGGAGAGAAACTCAAAATTTCCGAAGGAGTGACAGGATCATTATTCGCAGCTGTCGGTACAGCTTTACCTGAAACTATGGTTCCCCTTCTAGCACTGTTGGCGGGCACATCCAATGTCAACATCAACGAGGAAATTGGTGTCGGCGCTATCCTTGGTGCGCCACTCATGTTGTCAACGTTATCGACCTGTTTGATGGCGCTCTCAGTTCTACGGCGAAGAGGGCTGTCAGGCCGCATTCATCCTGAACGGACTGGTTTCATTCGTGACCTTAACTTTTTTCTGCTCGCGTTCGTGCTGGCCGCAGCAGCGATGTATGTTCCCCAAGAGGAACGCTACATTCGAGGAGCATTAGGTATTACGCTGGTCTTAACCTACTTTATTTACATCATGCTGACCCTACGTGCTTCGGCACATTTGGTGCGAGATGGCCATGCTACTGAGACAGACACTAAAATGTACATAGCCCGATTGGGATTGCAAACCAATCTGTTGACGATTCTGCTGCAATTGTCGATAGGACTTGCGCTATTGGTTTATGGTGCGGAGGGCTTCATTTCTGGCGTTGAGGGGGCGGCGCATTTGCTTGGCATTTCCGCGCTCTTGTTATCACTACTGATTATTCCTATCGCCACTGAATTACCGGAGAAGGTCAACAGTATTCTCTGGATTCGACGCGGAAAGGATACCCTGGCTTTTGGCAATATTACCGGTGCTATGGTATTTCAGGGTACGCTGCTTCCGGCCATTGGTATCATGCTAACACCCTGGCAACCGCGTATCGAAGTATTGTCAGGAGTTTTAATCACAATGCTTGCCGCCATATGGCTGCGAATCAACTCTCGCACTCATGGAAAAGGACTACCGCTTTGGGCCCTACTCATTAATGGTGTCTTGTACATCGCCTTTCTACTGATTACGACGATGTAGCAATGAACCGTAATATCGTTTATGCACTGATGGCGGCCATCCTGTTTGGAGCCAGCACCCCTTTTGCCAAATTGCTAGTCGGCGAGGTTTCGCCGATTTTATTGGGGGGATTGCTCTATCTGGGTAGCGGCATTGGTCTTAGTATCATACGGCTGATTCGTGATTGGAGCTGGAAGCCCTCTGGGCTGATGCCTTCGGAATGGCCTTGGTTAGTCGGTGGCATCCTATTTGGCGGCGTGCTTGGTCCCGTTTTGTTGCTACTGGGTTTAACGGTTACCAGTGGGTCAATCGCATCACTGCTACTTAATCTTGAAGCCGTACTAACCGCCTTAATTGCCTGGATCGTTTTTCGAGAAAATGCTGATAGGCGCGTGGTGCTTGGTATGATAGCCATTGTTGCCGGTGGAATCGTACTGTCTTGGCCATTCGGCGAAGATTCCTCATCCAATTGGCTAGGGGCGGTGGCAATTTCTGCAGCCTGTTTCTGTTGGGCAATTGATAACAACTTAACCCGTAAAGTGTCTGCTACGGATGCCTTGTTTGTTGCCTCTAGCAAGGGGATGATTGCAGGAACGGTCAACACCCTGTTTGCATTAAGCCTTGGTGCAACTGCACCAAATATCGTAATGTTGATGAAGGCGCTGTCACTTGGGCTAGCTGGCTACGGCATGAGCTTGACCCTATTCGTATTGGCACTACGCGGTTTGGGTACGGCACGAACGGGAGCCTATTTCTCAACCGCACCATTTATTGGCGCCGCAGTTGCTCTGGTGGCGTTAAATGAAGCAACCAGCCCAGCGTTTTGGCTTGCATCGGGCTTAATGGGACTTGGCGTCTTGTTGCACCTGACAGAACACCATTTACATGAACATACCCATTTAGAGATAACGCATGCCCATCGTCATGTTCATGATGTGCATCATCAGCACGCGCATGACTTTGAATGGGATAGCAACAAACCCCATGTCCATTTTCATCGACATGCAGAAATCACGCATAAGCATCCACATTATCCTGATATTCACCATAGACATGATCATTGATAGGTTTTTTAGATTCACCACAGGAGGTAATTGGGCAATTAAAGGTCGTGGCTTTTTGGTTGCCCCCGTAACAAAGGCATTACGATGCGTAACTTTCGGTAGTCTTGTGGGGCTTCAAGCCTGTGTTTCACCGGCTGCGCTGGATCATGCGGTTATTGCCTACGACCAGTCGACCTCTGAGATTCTTTCCGAACTGTTGTTACTCAATATTGCTCGCGCTCATCAGCATCAACCCTTACATTTCACCGGTGTATCAAATATCGCCGCCACGTTTAACTTTCAATTTAATGCCGGGGCTACTCCAGCAATGACGGGGCCAACGGGTTCTTTAATAACGCCGATATTTGGCGGGACCGCTTCCGAAAATCCAACGATTAGTATCATTCCCATGGAAGGAGAGGAATTTACCAAACGTTTATTAACGCCTTTCCAAGAAAGCAAACTGACAATGTTATTGCGCCAAGGTACTGACGTTGACCTCATTCTTCGTTTACTGGCGGGTGAATTGCGTATCGAAAACGATCATCAAGATAAGGTTTACAACAACAAACCTTCCGATAAAGACGGTTACAAGTTGTTCCGGCAAGTCGTGTCTCACATATCCTCTATTCAAGATCGTAACGCTTTGTTCGTAGAACCATTGTTGTTTGATTCTAGCTGGGAATTAAACTCCGATTCTCTATCGCCGGAACGGTTGGTTGGGCTACTAAAGGAATTCAAAGTTGACTATAACACCGACAAGCATCAATTGAAGCTAAGTAAACGTGTTACCGGGCGTATTATCCTGACAAATTATGATCCACAGTTGTTGAGCAACGAGGAGCGTATCAAGCTCAACGAAGAAGCTGATAGTGGTGCGAGCAATGACGTAATGGTTGATATTCGTCCTGGCTATCCGGGTGGTGAAGTACCGTTACATGGTTTTTTCCGGTTGCGCAGTTTTTACAATATCGTCAATTTCATTGGCCGCGACATCAATGACGAACCTGAATTTAACGTAGATAAAGACCCGCGTTCCCCTTTCGTTAGTGAAAATCCGATTCATACCCTAGAAGTAATAGCATCAGAAAGTGTGCCAGACGATGTGGATATGAGCGTTAAGTACGGCGGATTACACTATGCCGTTAAACCCGAAGAGGGTTACCAGTGGAACCGTGAGAGTTTTCGCCTACTACATCAGATATTCCAGATGACCGTCACCGAGTTATCTCAAAAGGGGGCGCCAGAGATAACAATCTCAAAATAACCGCAATTGGGTAAAGCCAAAGCGGGCTTAGCCCATCCCAATTTGAAGTACCGTTGACTCAGAAAGGCAGATATCTACCCGAAACGGGGCAGTCGCTAATAGACAAAAAGTGGAGTGTTTGTCGCGTAGCTAAAAGCGAAGCCCCCCCCGTAATGGCTTCGCGCAATACGAATAACGCTGAGCGTAAAAAAAGAGCTGCGAGTGCCACACCGATCAGAATATCTGGCCAAGCTGAATTGGTGAACCAAACTCCAACAGCGGCAAACAACACCGAGACATACGCAATAATATCGTTTCGTGAACACAACCAAACTGAACTCATGTTTGTATCATCGAATCGATGCCGCCAGAGCAAAACAAAACACACGCTGTTTGCCACAAGTGCCAACAAACCTATGGGTGCCGATGGCCTCATATACTGGAATCTGCGGAAAAATCATCTTATCAATGACTTGACCAAGAACGAAAAGACCAAAAGCCGCCATGATGCCGCCTTTGAATAGCGCCGCCTTGGCTTTCATTCGCGCACCGCGGGCAACAACGTAAATACTGAAGCCATATACCAAGGCATCACCGATGCATATCCAGCTAGTCTCCACCAACGAGACAGAACCGCCGATTAGCTCGCTGAACTGATCATTACTCCATATTGCATCACAACTAAAAAATTGCCTCATCTTGCAGCAAATGCCAAATTCGGCATTAGCTGCAAGATGCCTTGCTGAATATCACTTCACAATGATGACCATCCTAAACCGAGGTCATTATGGAACCCGTTGCCATCCCCCAAACCATCGACGATCCGATCCACATTCTGTTGTGGAGTGCCGATGAGATTGTGCCGTTCATGGTCTGCATGCTGACCGGCATGTTGATTGATCACTTCATTCCTGCACTGGTCATTGGATTAATCGCGGTTAAATTCTACCGCCGTTTTCGTGATAACCGGCCCGACGGTTATACCTTACATGCCTTGTATTGGTTAGGGTTGCTGCCCAGCCAGGCAATGACCATTCCCAATCCCTATATCCGTCGATTTCTGCCATGAAGTTATCGGATTTTCTGCAGACCTGGGACGGCCACGAGACCGAGAATCGCTTTAGCCGCGTGATCATCATCGGCTTGTTGGTGGTGTGCGTGATTACCTCGCTGGCCGCCTGGCGGACCGAGCGCAGCATCATCCTGGTGCCACCGACCTTAAACAAGGAGGTCGAAGTCACCCGCACATCGGCCTCCAGTGAATTCAAGGAATCGTGGGGCTTGTTTCTGGCGGAACTGTTGGGTAATACCACGCCCGCCAATGCCGATTTCCTGAAAACCGCGATTGAGCCATTACTGGCACCGGACATCTATCGAAGTGTCCTGGATGCCATGACCGATCAAATCAAAGCCATCAAGATGGATCGAGTGGCGATCAGCTTTACCCCGCGTCATGTGGATTACGAAGCCGAGACCAACAAGGTCTTCGTCAGCGGCGAACTCAAAAGCCAAGGCCCCAGTTCTAAGCCGGACATTAAACCGCGTACCTATGAATTCATCATCGCCATCAAAAACTACCGGCCGCGTCTGGAGTTTATCGATGTCTATCCCGATGCCCCTAGAACAGTGGAACGCTTAAAAGCCCTGCCACCTCAGCCAGGAGAACTCAAACCATGAATAAAGCCTGCCGCCATTGGGCATTGTTATTGATCATCAGTAGCGCTGCGTCCGCCGAGGAATTACCGATCACCGTGTTACCGCCGGTGACCACAGTGGGTGATCGCATACCCGAATCGACTGTGCCATCGAGCGATTCACAATCGCTGGGTATCGAACTCCCCCCGTTGACGCCAGCGTCTTAAAAGCGGCCAATCAACAGGTCACGTCCTCGGTTGCACCACAAAATATTCAAGTCAAACCCGGTATCAACGAACTGATGCCAATTGCAGTGGGTCATCTCAATCGTTTGGTTACGCCGTTCGACAATCCGGTGGTCACAACCACCAGTCAGGCAACGACCAGCACCAAAGGCAAAATCGTTTATGTCGCAACCGCCGATGAGACGCCGGTGACCTTGTACATTACGCCGGGCGATAATCAGGACATCGCCTTGTCACTGACGCTGATTCCCAAACGTATCCCGGCCCGGGAGATTCATCTGAGCCTGGATAAAGACAGTTACAAGGTGCTGACCAAGCTGCAACAGCAGTCTGCCGCATCCGGTAGCAAGGCCAGCGATCAGGAACAGGCCTACATCACTCAGCTAAAAAAGTTATTCCGCGATCTTGGTTTGCAAAAGACACCAGCAGGCTATTCTCTGCGCGAGCCCAGTAAATCCGAACACATCCATTGCCTGCAAGATAAAGTGCAGATTCGGACCGGCCAAGTGTTGGAAGGTCAGGACATGCTGATTCTGGTCGGTCTGGCCCGCAATGCCGGCAGCGATCCGTTGGAATTTGATGAGCGCGCATGTGCGACCAACAAAGACGACGTGTTGGCGGTCGCCGCCTGGCCTAAAGTCGTGTTGGGACTGAATGAGTCCACCGAATTGTATGTCGCATTGAGACGGACACCTGAAACCGCCACCACGCTCAGACCCTCATTACTCACCGGAGGCCAACGCTAATGGTCGGTGTCGATTCATGGTGGTCGAGTTTAAGCCCCACGGCCAAACGTAATTTGGCGGTGGGTGGGATTGGCGGCGTCTTGCTGGCCACCATCATTGGTTTGGCTACCGTCACCCCGGAAGTCACCAAACCGCTTAGTAAACAGGCCACCATTCAACACATCCTCACCGATAGTGATCCGCGTTCGCTTGGCATTGATGGCATTTCGGCCCAGCTACGGGATTTACTGCAAAAAAACGAAGAGCAAAGCCGTCGACTGGCTGCGATTGAAGAACAGCAAAAACGCGAGCAGCAATCGGGTGAGCAACGCTTCAAACAATGGACTGAAGCCGAACGGGAAGCCTATGATCAAAAGTTAAAAGCCGTGTCCGGTGAAGTCGAGTCGCTTAAAAACAAACCGACGGCAGTCACTCAACTGTCGGGTGATGGCCCAACTACGCCGAGCACAGGATCCCCTACCCCCAGCCATCCCAATGACCGCCGACTTCCCGCACGCGCGTCACTAGATAACAACGACCTGAACAGCGCCTTCGAACAAGCTGCTATTCCGGCATCTAGCCACGGTAGTGCCGGAGTCTCGGGAGGACGATCCGCCAACGGTCAGCCAACCACCGCCTTGCAAATCCGGGTGATCAAAGACGAAAAGTCACCAACTGCAAATACCGAGGGTAAAACCGCAAGTGACCAACCCGCCAAGCACAGCGAAGTCTTTATCCCGGCCGGCAGCATTTTGACGGGTGTTTTGCTGAACGGCCTGGATGCACCGACCGGCAAGAAAGCCAAGAAAGAACCGATGCCGGTGCTATTTCGCATCAAAAAAGAAGCCATTCTGCCCAACCGTTTCCATGCTGATGTCCGTGAATGTTTCCTGTTAGCCGCAGGCTTTGGTGATTTGAGTGCCGAACGGGCTTACTTTCGCGGCGAGACCTTTTCCTGTGTTCGTCAGGACGGTGGCGTGATTGAAGTACCGATGAATGCCTATGCCACCGGCGAAGATGGCAAAAACGGTGTGCGCGGTCGCGTGGTGTCCAAACAAGGTGCGTTATTGGCACAATCGATGATGGCCGGCTTTTTACGCGGCTTTTCCGATGCCTTTGGGCGCAATCAAATCCCGGTGTTGATGACCGGCGGTTTGGGCAGTCTGGCCGGCAGCACGCCGTTCCAAAGCGCCTTTTCTTCACAGTCGATGGAAGGCGGTGCCTTGAAAGGTGCCGGTTATGCCATGGAGCGACTGTCGCATTTTTACATGGATATGGCCGAAGAGATTTACCCGGTCATCGAAGTCGATGCCACCCGCCAGGTCAATTTCATTGTGCAAAAAGGCACGGCGCTGAAGCTGAAGTCACCGAGCTAATTCATTCAATCCCAACTCAAAGGTCGTTATGACGCTACGCCACATTCTCTTATTACTGGCCACGCTATTCTGGGTATCGATTGCCCTGGCTGCCAACCCACAAAAACCTGCGATTTCCGAGATTGCCGCAGGCTTGCTATCGATCAAAATCGACGGCATGCAGGATTTACCGATCTCAGGTATGAAGATGGTCAAGTCCGGCGAGCAGACGGTGTTTATTTCCAGCAATGGCCGCTTTGCATTCTACGGCGGCAAATTGATGGACATCTGGACTCAACAGGAGATCAAGGATCTGCCGGACATCGACAAGATTGCTAACCGCATTGATCTGTCACGCATGAAACTCAATGTCGACGATTTAGGCCCGGTAACGATAGGTCACGGCAAGACTTCGGTTTTGGTGTTCATAGATCCGCGTTGTCCTTACTGCGGCAAGGTGATGAAAGAGCTGCAAGCCTTGCAGGACCAGTACACCTTCAAACTAGTAATGGTCCCTATCCTCGGCCCCGAGTCGCAAAACATCGTCGTGCAACTGGCCTGTCAGTTGGGATCCAGCGATACCAAACTCAAAGACAGTGTTCGCGACCGACTGTTGAAGCAAGACTACGTCGGAATACCGACCGAACCACCTGGCCAATGCAATAAAGAGCCGCTGCAAAAAGCCGTGGTCACCGCCAAGCTGTTTGGCTTGCAGGGTGTGCCGTTTTTGATTGCCCCGGATGGCCGTACCCACAGTGGCGCACCTGAAGTGTTAGCCGATTGGTTAGCCAATAAACCGCATGAGGTCGTCAAAGCAACCGCGTCTGAAACCCCTAAGCCTGAGAAAAAGCCATGAGCCGTAACCACCAATTTTCATTGTATGCCTTCAGCCTGATGGGGTTAGGCCTATTATCCGGCTGTGCCACCACCGAATATGGCTGTAAAGGCATGCCCGACGAACCGCAATGTTTGTCAACCACACAGGCGTATCAGGAAACCAATCGCGCCTTAGCGGATGTGACAGTCAATCCCGATCATCCAACGGAAACCGCACCTGCTAGTGACCTTAGTCCAGCAGTCCAGCAACCGGTGCCCAAGATCGATGACCCGACCCCTATTCGCACACCTTCGCAAGTGATGCGGATCTGGATTGCCCCTTGGGAAGATGCTGAAGGGGATTTGATGGTGTCGAACTACGTCTACACCGAACTGGAACCCCGGCGCTGGATGATTGGTAAGTCGGCACCGACGTTGAGTCCTTCGCTGATTCCATTGCAAGTCGAGCAACGCGCGCCGGAAAAGCGCCCCTTAGCGGATGCGGATGAGGGTGAACCGCGAAATATGCAGCCGACGCTGAACAACCCTGTCACCAAAAACTAAACCACACACCTTCACCGCCGAGCCTTCGGGTCTGGCGAGCCTTAGCGGGCGACCGCTTTATTGAGCCGGAAATTCCTTCCGAGACCAGACGGGCAACCGTCTTTACTTAAACAAGAGGTCGTTTCAATGAAGTCGTCTACTCGAAGCCAGGTGTTCGTGGCCCTGGCATCGCTTTTTTTCCTTTTGATGGCGTCCGACGCCATGGCCGGTACCGGCGGTACCGAGTTCAACAACGTCTGGACCTTGTTGACCGGCTGGGTTGAAGGCTTACTCGGTCGGATCATTGCCATCGTATTCGTGATCGTCGGTCTGGTCGCCGGTGTGGTGCGTGGCAGCATCATGGGCTTTGTCCTGGGTGTTGCCAGTGGCGTGGGTTTGTTCGCAGCGCCGACCATTATCACCAATATCGTCACGGCAA
This sequence comes from Methylomonas sp. EFPC3, assembly GCF_029643245.1. Taxonomy (NCBI): domain Bacteria; kingdom Pseudomonadati; phylum Pseudomonadota; class Gammaproteobacteria; order Methylococcales; family Methylococcaceae; genus Methylomonas; species Methylomonas sp. EFPC3. The sequence continues at coordinate 4,395,045 of NZ_CP116398.1, read as the reverse complement.
CCCTGTAAGCACGTTATGACTCATCACACCGGACCACACACCCCTTCCGAGCTGGCGGCGGGTGACCGCCGTAACCCCGAACACACGACCGACCACACGGTTCGCGTTCAGGCCGCCGATGGCACACCGCTCAATCCCTGTCATCCGGCGCGCGCACGGGAACTGCTACGCCAAAAGCGGGCGATACGGGTCAGCCGCCATCCTTACACCATACGTTTGTTGCACGCGCATCAAGCAGTCGCCATGAGCGTGCTGTACAGCGAAGAGGTATCGAAGTGAAAGCCTCCCGAACCCATACGGCGGATAGCTTATTTTCAGCCTTAGCCTATGACAACGACCATCATTTATTTTTACTGGCCGACGCCAGCATCAGTTTTGGTTTTATCTGCCGACCACTAACTGGCGCCGATCAAAGCGTCGCGGCCCGCGTCAACGTGCTGCTGAACCAGGACTGGCCGACCGAGACCTTGCTGCAAGTGAGCTTATGGACCTCGCCAGACATCGAGGAATCGCTGGCGGTGATGCAAACTCGGCGGATTAAACAGCAAAAAAACACCTATAAAACCATGACCGGTGCCAGCATTGAGTTTTTGCGCCAAGGCACGACCAAACCGCCAGAAGCGATTTCAGGGGCCAGATTACGACGCAGTCATGTGATCGTCACGGTGAAATTACCCATCGCCAACCCCAGACCCAACGAAGCCGAAATTCGACGAGCGACTGAATTGCAACTCGCCACTCAGCAGTCCTTATCAACGATTGGTTTGTATCCCTCGATTTTGGATGCCGATCAGTATGTGCGGGTGTTAAATACTATCCTCAATTGGAATCCCGATGCCGGTTGGAAAGATCGTGTGGTACCGGAATGTGATCCGACCCAGCTGATTCGTGATCAGCTCTTGGATTACGACAATGCGGTTGAGACCGATGAAAAAGGTGTCTGGCTCGGCAATAAGCGCGTGAAGACCTTATCCGCCAAACGCACACCGGATCATTTTTACTTTGGCAGTGCCAAAAGCTATCTGGGCGATATTTTGTCCGGTACCCGCGGGATTCGCCAAAATGCCTTACTCAGTCTGACCCTGCATTACCCGGATGCCGAATCGACCCGTACCCGCCAAGAAGGTGTGCGGCAATTCATTACTAACCAGGTCAACACGCCGATTGCGCGGTTTTTGCCGGCATTGGTGCAGCGCAAACACAACTTCGACGTCTTGTTCGAGGCCTATGGCGACGGCGACCGGCCGATTCGTAGTTATTTTGGCGTACTGCTGTTTTGCGATGAGCACGAAGAATCGGCCGCCGTCTCCAATGCGCGGGTGTATTTTCGGGAGCTGGGTTTTCAGCTGTTGGAAGATAAGTATTTTTGCCTGCCGTTTTTCCTCAACTGTTTGCCATTTGGTCCCGAGCGGTCGGCGATTGCCGATCTCAAGCGTTACCGTACCCTGGCCACTCGCCATGCGATTCCGTTGTTACCGCTATTCGGTGACTGGGCGGGCACTGGCACACCGACCTTGAATTTCGTCTCGCGTAACGGCGAACACATGGCGGTGTCGCTGTTTGATACCACGGGCAATTACAACCTCTGCATTGCCGCCGAATCCGGTAAAGGTAAATCCTTCCTGACCAACGAGATCATCGTCAGCTACCTGACCGAAGGCGCGCAAATCTGGGCGATCGATGTCGGCCGCTCTTATGAAAATCTCTGCGAGGTGCTGGAAGGTGACTTTGTGAAATTCACCCACGGTTCGGGGATTTGCATGAACCCGTTTGAGATCGTGCAAAACTTCGAGGAAGAAGCCGATATGTTAGCCGGCTTGCTCAGCCAGATGGCGGCACCGACCGAGAAACTGACCGATTTTCAGACCGCAGGCCTCAAGCGGATATTGAAGCAACTCTGGACTGAAAAAGCCCAGTCCATGTCGGTCGATGACATTGCCAGTCAGCTCTGCGCCGAAACCGACCAACGCTTAAAAGATGTCGGCGAGCAGTTGTTTCCCTTCACCACTAAAGGCGAATACGGCCGTTACTTCAATGGCCGCAACAACGCCAAATTCGCTAGCGACTTCACCGTGCTGGAACTCGAAGAACTCAAGGGCCGCAAACACTTGCAACAGGTGGTGTTGTTGCAACTGATCTACCAAATCCAGCAGGAGATGTATCTGGGCGAACGTAACCGGCCCAAGATCGTCATCATCGACGAGGCTTGGGATTTGCTCACCGAAGGCGATGTCGCCAAGTTTATGGAACACGGCTACCGGCGCTTTCGGAAATACGGCGGTGCCGCCGTCACTATCACCCAGTCAGTGAACGATTTATACCGCAATGCAGCGGGCCGGGCCATTGTCGAGAACTCGGCGAATATGTATCTATTGGGCCAGAAAGCCGAAGTCATCGAAGGCATGAAGCAAGATCGTCGCTTGCCACTCTCCGATGGTGGCTACGAACTCTTAAAAACCGTCCATACCTTACCCGGCGCCTATTCGGAAATTTTCTTCATCACCGAGATGGGATCTGGCATTGGTCGCCTGATCGTCGATCCCTTCAAACGCATTCTGTTTTCCACCAAACCGGAAGATGTGCAGGCACTCAAGCAATTGCGTCGGCAAGGCTTGAGCTTAGGCGATGCCATTCAACAACTACTCGACAGTCGACAAACCAAACCTCGGGAGGTCAGCCATGGACGTTAAATCACAATGGCTGAGCATGGTATTGATCGCTAGCAGTTTAGGCTCCGTGGGCGGCTGGTTTGCTGCGCATCAGCAACTGCAGCAGCCGATAGCCCGACTCAATCTCGTGACACCGGTATTCATCTTAGACCGAGCGAGGCTGATTCAAGCGATACCGCCGAATTCTACGCAAGAGCAAATGGCCAAGATGGTTGACGACTGGCAAGGCCAAGCCAAAAAACTCAGTGATGCCGGTTATCTGGTGATCGATTCGACCGCCGTGGTCGCTGCGCCCAGTGATTTATACATTCAAGCGCAAGTTCGGTGAGTTATGAGCGGCACTCAATCTTCATCAATCTCTGCGCAATCTAAACCCGCCCGAGTAAGGCCTTACCAAACCAAAGCGGCTTTCGGAATGTTCTTGCTCAAAGCGCTGCCCATCCTGATATTGATGTTGGCGGTGGAACGCTACGTCGGTCAACGCTTTCTGATCGGCGGCGACGATCAAATGGATCGCTGTTTGCCGGACAAGTGGATCTATCTGATCGACACCTATAACAAAGACATCTGGCGAGGTGATCTGATGGCCTTTCGTGCTGAACGTATGGCGCCGTATTTCAAGGACGGTCAGATGATTGTCAAGATTGCCGCCGGTGTCACTGGCGATCGGATTCAAGTCGACAGCCATCAAACTACGGTCAACGGTTCATTGATCATCGAAGGCTTGCCGTTAGCGGAAAAACTCAAAAAGCCCGCGTCCAGTTTTAAGCGCAATGAAACCATTCCACCGGCAGCCTACTGGATGACCGGGCAAACCCCGAAGAGTTTTGACTCGCGCTATTGGGGCTATGTCTACGACCACCAAGTGATTGGGCGGGCTTATGCGTTGTTTTGATTATCTATCCACTCGGCCGCTTCTGCGAGTAATCAGTCCAATGGCGTGCTTGATGGGGTTATTGGTCACTGACTTGGTCTCTGCTGAAGAAGCCTGGCTGCAACGTTCTCAGGCCATATTGCACGCCTTGGAAGGCCAGCCTCGACCGGAATGGCTGAACGGTCAGGCAGAACCGTTGGACTTGAAACGTCAGGCGATGCAGGTCTTTGAAACCGCGCAATCGATTCAAAACTCTGCGTTATCGATAGGAACCGAAAGTAGCCTTGCGACAAACCAATCTAACAAACCACTCACCCTTTTATTTGTCTCTTTTTCACTCGGTGATGTGGCGCTAAAAGACATCTTCGAAGAAGCTTCAGGGCGGGATGATGTGTTACTGGTGTTTCGTGGCCCTAAGCCTGGTCAAAAACTACCGGCGTTGATGGCTGACCTCAAGCGTCTGCTAAAAGGCATTGATCCCGTCCCAAACATCGTCATTGATCCCATCCGTTTTCAGCGCTGGTCTGTGGCCTCCGTACCGGACATGATCGTCGAGCAAGACAGTAAATCCCGGCTACACGTTCGAGGTGTGAGCAGTTTGTCCTGGTTGGACGAGCAAATCAAAGTCGGCAAACAGGGCGATTTAGGCTCCTTGGGCGATGTCGGCGAGATTGCTGAAATCGACTTGCTGGAAGAACTTAAACGCCGAATGGCCGCTATCGACTGGAAACAAAAGCAGCAACAAGCCATCGCTCGGTTCTGGGCCCAGCAAAAATTCGAAATATTGCCGGCTGCCCATGAGGATCGTGATCGAACCATGGATCTGACCATCACCGCCACGCGCGATCTCGCAGCACCCAACGGTCAGTTGATTATCCGTGCCGGACAAACCGTTAATCCGTTGGACAAGATGCCGTTTGGCTTATGTCTGATGGTATTCGATGCCACGGTACCCGCTCAAATCGAACTGATTCGACGTCAATCCTGCCAGGACAAAAAAGCCCGTGTGCTGTATTTGGCCACGTCGCTGCCGCGCCAGTCCGGGTGGGACAGTTTAAAGCGTTTGGAAACTGCGTTACAGGCACCGGTGTACTTATTGACACCGGATGTGCGCAGTCGTTTTCAATTACAGCGGGTACCGGTCATGGTCGAACAAGCTGGCAACCACCTGGTGGTTCATGAACGCAAAGTACCGTCTTCACAGGGAGCGCCGTCATGAAGCGATGCGTTTTTTCTTGGGTTTTTGGCGCACTACTGACGCTGGCAAGCCCGCTTTATGCTGGGACCTCGACCACCGCCACTGATCCACTGTGTGCCGATGCCCAGCTGTGGTCGGGCAAGTTGATCACCGATATTTGCTGGAGCTGTTTGTTTCCGATTCGCGCCGCTGGTGCTTCATTAGGGGGTGGCAATGTACCGAGTATCGCCACCGACCAGAAGTTTTGCTTCTGCACCGATCCCATGGGCATACCGGAATTGGGGATGACCATGGGTTTATGGAATCCAGCCCGTTTGATTGAAATCGTCCGCAATCCCTGGTGCTCGCCGGCATTGGGCGAACATAAGTTCAGTGCTTCAAATGTGCGCTTGATCGCCACCACCGGTAAGGCCGACTTCGACGCCAGTGAGATGTCGTTCTTCAATTACCACTACTTTGCCTTTCCACTGACTATTATGCTGGATCTGTTCTGGGATGGCCGTTGCAACAGCGATGGCTATCGGGATTTTGATTTGCTGTATGTGTCGGAACTGGACCCCACCTGGAATAACGATTTACTGGCGTTCTTTACCAGTCCGGAAACAGCGCTGTTTGCCAATCCTGTGGCTATTTCAGCGTGTGTCGCCGATGCCGCGGCGGCGGCAACCGGCAATCCTTTGGATGCTTTGTTCTGGTGTGCCGGTGCTTGGGGGCATATGTATCCCTTATCGGGCATTTCGCCGACCAGTTACGGCACTGATCCCAGAATTACCAGCTTGTTGGCCACAAGGGCCACCGCTGCATTACATCGCCGGGGCTTGGCCTGGAAAACCTCCGGTAACGAGTCTCTGTGCGGCGGCTCAATCTACCCCTTTATCCCCAAATCTCAATACCGGCTGTCGATGTTCTATCCGGTCGCAGAAACCGAATCCAATCATGTCATTGGTGAGACGACGTTCAAATGGGGGGCAGGACATACCTTTCCGGGGCCGGGTGAAGATCATCTTTACCTGCTGTGGCGCTGGCAGGACTGCTGTGTGGGGTTGTGATGGGCTTCAGAGCGCTATTCGATCCGCAGAGCCGGTTTGTCCAGACACTGTCTGGAATATTGTGTGTGACTCTGGCCTGGACGCCGTTTGGTGTGTCCTGGGCGGATGCGATTCAAGCCGCTGGCCAACAAGGACAGCAGACGGGGCAACAAATTCTAGGTGGGTTTCAATTTCCGCTGGATAACGGCAGTGGTGTGATGACGTTGAATCCGGGTTCGACGCAGGAAAGTACGATCTCGATTAGCACGTTGTTTCCGGATGCCAATACCACCAACAGCACGACCGCCAATATCACCAGTCTGTATGGCAACAACCCCGGCACGATTGCTGCCGGCTTGGATGCGCAAACTACGTTGAACGCCGAAAGCAGTGCCACCGGCAATGCCTATCGCACCCTGGTCAACAATGCGCACCAATCGCATCCGGATTTACAAAACGATGCCGTCTGGAACGCCGGTGATCAAGTATTTGTCCATTTCACGCCTTGGGCGCAGTCGTTTTCGGACTGCACCACAGTGACGACGCAAACGGCGACCAGTCATGAGGTACAGGTGCCGGATTATCAACTGTGTCTGCGCCAACCCACGATACCCTCCAGTTGCACGGCGACGCATCAAGTCCAGGTCGAACCGCTACTGACCTACGTATCCGGTAACGGCGGCATCTCGAGCTGCGGTCCGGGCTGTATGGATTTGTATGTGGGTGTGGTCGGCGACAATTACTGGTCAGCCGGTTGTGGCGTGTTTATCTGGCAAGTCACTTATAACGTCATCCACCCGGAAGCGATTACCAGTGCCACGTTGGAAATGGTGGAGTTTGATGACCATGCGCGGGTGTATTACGGCGGCAATCTGATTTATACGGGTTCCTCGGGCTGGGGCGGATCCTGTGAGCTCAGCAAAAGCTGGGTGGATCATCCGAATACGGATGTGACCTATGCCTTCAACAACACCGGCAATAAAGTCTTCCGACAAGACACGATGGTTGGTGGCAATGGCGAAGGCTATTCACGAATTCGCCTTCATTACGATGTCTCGAAACTGATCAGCCAGGATCAGTGGAGCTGGAGCGGACCGAACTGCCAGAACCTGGCCAACGCGATTACCGATGGTATTTGCCAGGCTGGCAGTCAACTCAGTTGTACCAACGACCCTGCAAATACCACCGGCTGCTATGTCGATCCGACGTCGCAAATTTTGATTTGTGGGTCGGATTTAAGCCAGGCACCGATAGTCAACTCAACCGGGATTCGTAATACCTGCATGAGTATATCGGCAACCGGCCAATGCGATTTAAACGCCACAGGTCAATGCTGGACTGATACCGCCGGCACACATTGCCTGCAACCACCCAGTGATAATACACCGACCACCAGTTGTTCTACTTTAGAAAATCGCGGTTGTTCGTTTATCAAAAGCCAGTGCTTGGACGTATTGAGCTCCGGTACCTGTTGGGATAGCGTCGATACCTATGACTGTGGCCAGTCGGTGGCCATTCCCGGTATTCAAAGTAGCACCCAGCAACAATGTGCGGGGCCGATTCGCTGCATGGGTGAAGACTGCGTGACGCTGAACCGTACGCAAAGTCAGGATTTCAGCAAGGCGGTAGCGTTACTCAATACTGCCCAGCAAATGGCGATGGATTTGAGTTGTGATTATGCCAATGCTGATCTGCAGCAGAAAGATCCGACCTCCTGCCAGGTGTTCAAAGGCAAGGATGCCACTTGCAAAATGGTCGGCGGTGCCTTGAATCTGGTGGATTGCTGCGAAACGCCTTCGGGCAGCATGGGGCTTGGAAAATACATCGATTTACTGCTGACCACCAGTCAAATGGACAATGCGATTATGACCATGGACAGTACATCAGCGATTCGTGGTGCCTGGGAAACCCTGAGAACACCGTTCTCAATGGCAGGCGATGCCTGGAATGGCGTACAAAGTAGTTTTGCCTCCGGCGTCAATGACCTGGTTGGTTCCGATTTGCTCAGCGTATCCGATATTGCCGAACAGGGACTGTTGGATGCACTCAAAAGCGAACTGACCAATTCCGTAGCGGAATGGATCGGTAGTACCTTTGGCGAAGCGGCGGGTAATGCCTTGTTCAGTGCCGGTGGCCAGGCGGCCTTCGATTCGGCAGGCAATTTAACGCCTGCAGCGGAATCCGGCGGCGTTGAACTCGGCGGCGGTGCAGCCGTGGCCGGTGAAATGCTCAGCACCTTGATGGGGGCCTATACCGTGGTGATGATCATCATCATGATTATCCAGATGGTGTATTCCTGCGAGCAGTCTGAATACGAACTGGCGGCGAAAAAGCAGCTGAAAGTCTGCAAGGACTTAGGCACATTCTGCAAAAGCAAGGTGGCGGGTGTGTGCTGGGAGCGCGAGGAAAGTTATTGCTGCTATAACTCGCCATTGGCACGCATTCTCAACGAACAAATCAAGCCACAACTGGGAATGGATTTTGGTACACCGGAAAATCCCAGCTGTACCGGTATCAAAGTATCGGACCTGGATCGCGTGGACTGGGCTCAGGTCAATCTGGATGAATGGTTAGGCATTCTGGCGCAGACCGGGCATTTGCTGACAGACGCCAACGCCGCAGCAATGTTGAATATCGATCAATTAACCGGCAGTGGCAGCCGACTCAATCCGCAGAAATACGGTGCCGCCTCCAGTGGTCGGCAGGATACCTTAACCCGCACCCAAGGCCGGATGACCGATCTGGTTGTGCCTACGGTCAAACGGCAATCTGAACTGGAAGGCTGGGGCATGGGGCCGCAATAATGCGGCCTAAACCTTACTGAACCGCGTCTTTCAGACCTTTGCCGGCTTTAAACGATGGCAGTTTAGCGGCGGCAATCGTAATCGCTTCACCGGTTTGCGGATTACGTCCAGCGCGTTCGGCGCGTTCTTTCACTTCAAAAGTACCAAAACCCACCAGTGCCACGGAATCGCCAGCTTTTAAAGCAGCTTGGATGGATTGAGTGATGCCATCCAATGCACGGCCGGCGTCGGCTTTGGTCAAATTGGCGTAGCTAGCGATGACGTCGATAAGTTCAGATTTGTTCATAATTAGAGTTAATGGTTAGTGAAGTTAATAAATTTAGTTAATTAAAGTAATACATTTCTCAGTACGATCAAGCCACCATTTGCCGCAAACTCTGCTGCATAGCGGCTTTAAATGCTGGATCGTTGGCAAGCAGCTTATATAGCTCTAGTTCATTACGGCGATTCTTGAGTATCACGTCTTCAAAGATTTTTTCGAACGCCAAGATTCGGGTATGCACGTCGGGGTTGTTTTGATATTTTTCCTGGAAATCAGGATGCGCTTTGATACCGTCGGCGATGTTGATGAACTTGATGCGTTGCTCTTCCGGCGTTGCGCCCCAACCCTGAAACCAGCGTTCGTTAAAACTGCGGATGATTTCATCCAGAGGATCGTGTTCCTCACCACTGCCATGCGTTCCCCGCAGATTGGGGTTTTGCGGCTCCAGCTCGGTTTCGCTGGCATCCAGACCAATACTGTGATTGAGTTTGACCCGTTCCAAACCATAAGATGACAAATCCACTGACTCCAGCAATTCATCAATCTGATCCGCATTGGGGTCTTTCACGATCAGCTTGGGGATTAGAAACTTCAGGAACCAGAACAGTTTTTCCCAAACAACAATTTCATACGGGATGATAGACGCCATTTGCCCATAAATTTTGACAAACTGCTTAGCTTTGATCTTGAAGTCGGCTTTAGCCAGTTCATCAAGCGCCAATTCCTGATTGAATCGGTCTGCCGCCGTATCGATCAGAGGGCTTAGCTGCTGGGCATCGGCATTACTAAAATACAGTTCGACAAACTGCTCAACCTCAAACCACTCATACACCGCCACCTCGTCCAGCGCATCTTTTAACTCATGCAATACATTGACATCCGTGGCTTCCGACAAGCGCGTGGCTGTATAGAAAGGATCGAAGGCCGTTTTAATATCGTCTACCGAATTAAAGAAATCCAGGATGAACAAATCTTCGGTTTTCTTACCCCACTTGGGTGCTGCTCGGTTCAATCGCGACAAGGCTTGCACCGCCAGCACACCTTGCAGCTTCTTATCGACATACATCGCACTGAGCTTGGGCTGATCGAATCCGGTCAAGTATTTGTTAGCGACGATCAACAAGCGGTACTCGTCTTGATCGAAATAATCGCGGGTTTCATTTTCGGCAAAACCATTAATCTGCGCTTCGCTGTACTCGATGCCATCCACTTCTTTAGTGCCGGAAAAGGCAATGGCTACCTTGAACGGATTGCCGCGGTCCTTCAATAACTGGCTAATCGCCCGGTAATAACGAATGGCCGCTTCGATGTTCTGGGTAATCACCATGCCCTTGGCTTTGCCTTTGAGTTTTTTGCTGTTGACCACCTGCGGAATGAAATGGTCGAGCATGATTTCCGCTTTCACGGCAATGGTCTGCTGGTGGCGCTCGACATAGGCGCGCAGCTTTTTCTGTGCCTTGGCACTGTCGAACAGCGGATTATCCGTGATGGATTTCTGGATCTCGTAATAGCTTTTATACGTGGTGTAATTGGCCAGCACATCCAGGATAAAGCCTTCCTCGATCGCCTGTTTCATGGAATACAAATGAAACGGCTCGAAACTGCCATCCGCTTGTTTAACGCCGAACTTTTCCAAGGTGGTGTTTTTTGGCGTCGCGGTAAAGGCTAAATACGAGGCATTGCCACGCATTTTTCGCGATTGCATGGCTTGCAGAATTTTGTCCTGCACATCCAGCTCTTCATCAGCCTGCTCGCTTTTGCCCATCGCCCGGTTCATATTGTCATGCGCGGAACCACTCTGCGAGCTATGGGCCTCGTCGATGATCACCGCAAAGCGTTTGTCACTCAGATCGGCGATGCCGTCGATGATAAAAGGGAATTTCTGGATGGTGGTAATGATGATTTTCTTGCCTTGCTCCAAGGCGCTTTTCAGCTCGGAAGACTTGAACGCCGGGGCGACGATGTTTTTGACTTCGGAAAAATCCTTGATGTTTTCGCGCAGTTGCTTATCCAGTAAGCGGCGGTCGGTGACGACAATTACCGAATCGAACAATGGCTTTTCCAAGTCAACCGCACCCGGCGTATCCAGACTGGCCGGATAGGCTTCGATCAATTGATACGCCGCCCAGGTGATGGAATTGGATTTACCCGATCCCGCCGAGTGTTGTATCAAATAGGTTTGCCCCACGCCGTTTTGACTGGCATGCGCTACCAGTTTGCGCACCACATCCAGTTGGTGATAACGCGGAAAAAACAAGGTTCGCTTATCCAGCGGCTCCTTACTGCTGCCATCCAATCGCACGAAATGCTGAATGATATTGGCAACGCTCTCCTTGCTAAACACCTCCTGCCATAAATACGCACTTTTGTGGCCGTTTGGGTTGGGCGGATTGCCGGCGCCGTAGTTGTGGCCTTTGTTAAACGGCAAAAAGAAGGTGTGCGGTCCGGACAATTTGGTGGTCATGTAGATTTCATCGGTATCCACTGCCATATGCACCAGACAACGGCCGAATTGCAGCAATGGCTGATTGATGTCGCGATCTTCGCGATATTGTTTCTGGCCGTGATAACGCGCGGTTTGGCCAGTCCAGGGATTTTTCAGCTCCATCGTGGCAAACGGCAGACCGTTGATGAACAACACCAGATCAATTTCTTCCAGGGTATTGCTCAGTGAATAGCGCACTTGGCGAGTGCTGCTGAAAATGTTGTCGGCGAAGTTTTGCTTCACCTTGTCGGAACTGCTGGCCAGCGGCGCTGGATACATCAAGTGCAAGGTGGCATCGTCGACGCCCAAACCCTTTTTCAGCAAATGCAGCAGGCCGTATTTTTTGATCAGCTTATCGAAGCGCTCCAACACTTTAAGCTGCCAATCGCCGCCGTGTTTCTGCAACTTTTCCAGCTCTTCATGCTGGGTGTGCTCCAGAAAGGCCCAAAAGCGTTTGCTGTCGATGGCGTAACGGGCGTTGAAATCCTGTGGCAAGCCAAGTTGGTAGCCGTGGTTGGGGCTGAACGGCAGATCGCCCACTTCGGCAACACCCTTTTGCGCTTCCAGACAGGTGCCGGTCAGCTGTTTTTCGATGGCGATTTCCAGTTCTTTCTCGGAGGTTTTGCTGACCATCCCTGATTACTCCTTTTTTTGAAGTAGCGCTAATCGGCGCTGCACGGCTTCGATGACCTTCTCGGCAATCAAACCATGAAAAGGCTGTTTATCCTGCCCCAAGTTACATTGCTCCAAGGCATCGTAATAAGCCAGCCGGGATTCGGTGTCACCGTGAATAATGGCTATGGGGTAGCCGTGTTGCAGCAAAATCAGATTCATGACCAAGCGGGCGGTGCGGCCATTGCCATCCACAAACGGGTGAATCGTCACCAGTTGTTCATGCAGTTCGGCGGCCAGTACAATCGGATGCAGGCTTTGCCGGTTTTGCGCATAGAACTCAAAATACCCGGTCATTTGCTCTTCCAGTAGCCAGGGTTGCGGCGGGGTATGCCTGCTACCGCTGATCATCACCGGAATATCCCGAAACCGACCGGCATACTGTTTATCGATACCGCGCAAGACCAAGGCATGCAAGGTCAACAAGTCGTGCCGACTGAAGCAGGCATCGTGGCTGGCCATCTCGCGAATCAGTTCCACTGCCTCGTAATGGTTGATCGCCTCCAAATGCTCGACCAGCGGCTTGCCTCCTATCGTCAGTCCCTTGTTGATCACCAGATCGGTTTCGCGCAAGGTTAGCGTGTTGCCTTCGATACGGTTGCTGTCGTAGGTGTATTCGATGTCGGTGGCCTTGTCCACGCTGCGGCTATCCCAATCGCGGTATTGCTGCAATTGGCTCAGCAAGGCCTCGGCTTGTTCGAGCAAGGCGGCCAAAGCGCTCATGCGGCAACCTCAGGAATACGGATTTTGCCAGTGACGGCGCTGTTGATCAGCGTGGCTTTGTATTCCTTGAGTTTGTCAATTTGCTGTTGCTGGATGGCAATGGCCTGGTCGATTTTGGCGGATTGGGTTTCGATATAGGTGACGATATTTACCTGTTCTTCTTTGGACGGCAGAGATACCTTTATATCCCCAAAGTTTTCAGTATAGAGGCGCATAAATCCTGATGAACCAGTGCCCAACCCTTTTGAATTTAATCGAAATTGCTCGCCAATTAGCGGAGTTTTGAAGAGGCGTAAAAAATATTCTGGAAATGCATTCTGGCCTATATTAAACACAGCGTAATCTGGACTTACCAATCCAAATTTATCTGCCAACCCAAAAATACCAATTGCAGCTCTCATTCGATTCATGATCATTTGACCAGGACGAATTATTTTATAATCGATCAAATTATCGTCTGCTATATGTTTATCCGAAACATCGTTATGCGGAACAAGTCCTTGTTCCATTCTTAAAGAAAACAAAACCTCTTGGCCTGTCTTTGTACGCTCATTAGTTTCGCTAAAAATATATTTCAATCTAGTCACTTCCCAATGCGCCGGAACCTCGCCGATCCAATCCACACCGGAATCGCGCATTGGCACATTGGAGTCAAGGCCACGGGTGACGGCGTTTTGAATCAGGATTTGTTTGCGCTCTTTGAGTAGGTCGATTTGTTGTTCCTTGATCGCCACGGCCTGATCGATTTGCGCGGTTTTGCGGTCCAGAAAATCGGCGATGGCAGTTTGTTCAAGTAGAGGCGGAACTCCCAAAATAACCGCCTTCATCTCGTCATAGCGAGTAGTCCAAAGATCGGCAACAATTCCATGCCCCATGCGATAAAACTCTTCAATAAACGCGTAACTTTTCAAAAGAAAGTTACAGTATTGGGAGTCAATGCCATTCGGTGTCAAAACAATATTAATCAGAGAAACAGAACCATCTCTATCGGAAACCCCACTAGAGCCTTTTCGATCTGATCGACTATTGATAACAAAGTCGCCCTTTTTTACCAATTTTCTATTGTCACCATCATTAGATTTTGCGGCAGAATCTAATTGCGGCAATATTCCATTTTTCGTGACTGACAAGGGAAGAAAGTCTTTATCAGAAACTTTTTGCCTGCGTTCTTCGAAACGTGTGCTTAAGCGAGTTAAATTCCAATGCGCCGGAATCTCCCCCAACCATTCCACACCGGAATCCTTATAAGCCTCATAAGTCGGCAAAGCCGCCAGTTGCTCAATCATCGTCCGCCTCGTCCGTTTTATTCAGCAATTCCGCCTGTACTTTAATGCGCTCCCGTTCCAACTCGCGTTTCAGCTCGGCTTCGGTCGGTAAAAACGGCAGGTATTTGGCGGCGAACAACTGTTCGCTGTCGGTCAACACCGAATACTTCACGACCGCCTCACTTTTCTGGCTGCACAGGATCAGGCCGATGGTCGGGTTGTCGTCCGCCGAGCGTTGCTGTTGGTCGTAGATGCGCACATAGCTGTCCATCTGGCCGACATCTTGATGGCTGAGCTTGCCCAGTTTCAGGTCAATCAGTAAAAAGCACTTCAGCTTGAAATGGTAAAACACCAGATCGATGTAAAAGTCCTGGTCTTCGGTGCGGATGCGCTGTTGCCGGGCGACAAAGGCAAAGCCTTTACCCAATTCCAGCAGGAAGGCTTGCAGGTTATCCAGCAGGCCTTGTTCCAGATCGGATTCCAACAAATGCTGGCTGGGTAGGTTCAAAAAATCGAGAATATAGGGGTCACGCAATACATCATGGGGCCGCAGTTGCTGTTGCCGCTGGTTTTCATGGGCGATATGCTGCTGCGCCTCGGCTTGAACCAGTGCTTTATCCTGACTGGACAACAGGCGTTCGTAGTAGAGTTTGTCGATCTGCCGTTCCAGTGCCCGCACGCTCCAGCATTGCTGAATGGCTTCCTGCTGATACCATGCGCGAGCTTGGTCGCTTTCGATGCTGGCCAATAGCTTGTAATGCGACCAACTCAATTCGAGAGACACTGTCTCTCGAATTGGAAAGCTTAAATAAAATCGTCGCATTTTACGTAAATTCGTGATGTCTAAGCCTTTACCAAATTCCGCAGTGAGTCGTTCAGAAAGCATTTGCAATTGTTGCTTACCGTAGGCGGCGCGCACCTGTCCCTGTTGTTCATGTTCGACAATCAAACAGCCAATCTGCCAGTAGCATTGCACCATCGCACTATTCACGGCCTGCTGCACTTGCTGACGTGACTGTTGAATAACCAGAGCAATGTTGCTGAAAAGCGGCGCTAGTCCATCGGATAGCGACGGATGTTCGCTTGCTGATTTCAATGGTTCGGCATCGTGCATCATCGTCGCCTATAGCAGGTTTACGTCAATGCCCAGAATATCGGCAATCAAGCCTTCGGCCTGCTTTTCCAGGGCGATGATGTCCTGAGCCACGTCATTCATAGTACGCAGCGGTTTGTGCCGATAGAAATATTTGTTAAAGCTGATTTCGTAACCGATTTTGACCGAATCCAGGTTAATCCAAGCTTCTGCGACGTGCGGTTTCACTTCGGCTCGGAAGTAGCGGTGAATCTGGTCGTTCAATGGCACCGATTCGCTGTCGCGCAAATCGGCGTTGGCTTCGTAGCTGAGGTATTCGCCTTTTTTGCCGGCGGGGTAAACGCCAAAATCGGGTAGCTCATCTTCGCTGCAATCCAGGCGTTGCAAGATTTTTTCAAGCATATCGCCATTGAGTTTGAAGGTTTGCGCGATGACTTTCTCGGCGGTTTCGTCATACCAACTGACGGCGTTGAGGATAGCGTTTTTGTCGCTGGCGGTCAGCTTGATCGCTTGCGCCTTGAGTATGGCGTCGACGGAAACCTTGAATTGGTTAAAATCGCTCGATTGGTCGGTACCGATAGCCGCCATCAAGGCTTGCGCTGTCTGCATCAGGTTTTGTTGTTTCAGCCAGGTATCCAGGCTGAGCAATTTGCTGCGATTTTTGGCGTTGAGACCCAGTTCGTTATCTTCGCACCAGGCCAGAATGGTTTTTTCGTGTTGTTCCAGGCAGCCGGGTTGATAGACGGCATCGCCCCATTGCTGGTAAATCCATTGCATCGGCTGATTTAACGCCTTGTCGAAACGTAAGGTTTCAATCCGTTCCTGGCTAAATTGAGCCTTGCGGCGGTCCGGGCGTTCGATATTGACCTTGTAGTAGCCGAAATCGCTGTTGTCGAAGACCCGAGCGGCGATACCCGCTTCATCAGTTTGACGCTCTTGAGTGGCCAAGTTTAAATAGGTTTCGGCGATGGTCTGGATATGTTCCGGAGCGAATTCGCAGTTTTTATTGCCAAGATTTTTGCGCAGTTTGCGGTAAAGCTGGCTGGCGTCAATCAGTTGTACTTTGCCTTTACGTTCGGGCGCCTTGTGATTGGATAGCAACCAGATATAAGTGGTGATGCCGGTGTTGTAAAACAGGTTGTTGGGCAATTGAATAATGGCTTCCAGCAAATCGTTTTCGATGATGTGGCGGCGAATATTGCTTTCGCCGCTACCGGCATCGCCAGTGAATAAGCTGGAGCCGTTATGCACGGAAGCGATGCGCGAACCACCTTTATTTGAACCAGCGCTTTTATCCAGCGGCTTCATTTTGCTGACCATTTCCATCAGAAACAGCAACTGGCCGTCGCTGGAACGCGGCGTGGCATCTAGCGCTTCCGGCCTGCCCCAATAGTCGTTTAACGTCACCCGAAACCGGGCATCGATCACATCGCCACCGTCTTTGATGTATTTCTGCTCGCTGGCCCAGCTTTTGCCATAAGGCGGATTGGAGAGCATGAAATCAAAGCGGGTGCCGGCAAATTCATCCGTGGACAGCGTGGAGCCGACGCGGATGTTGGCCGGGTTGTTGCCCTTGATCATCATGTCGGATTTGCAGATGGCGTAGGTTTCGTCGTTGATCTCCTTGCCGTACAAATAGACATCGCCAGTCGCGCGAATAGCGCCCTCTTCGTCCTTGATGAAGTTTTGCGACTCAGTGAGCATGCCGCCGGAACCGCAGGCCGGATCATAGATGGTCATGACTGGAGGGAGTTGATCTTTTACCGGATCGAAGATTAGATGGGTCATCAACTCGATCACTTCGCGGGGCGTGAAGTGTTCACCGGCCTCTTCGTTATTTTCTTCGTTGAATTTTCGGATCAGCTCTTCAAAGACATAACCCATGCCCAGATTGCTAAGGACTGGCAGCCGGTTGCCATCAGGATCTTCCTTATCGTACGGTGTGAGGTTGATGTAGGGCGAGGTAAACTTTTCCAGGACGCCGAGCAAAACATCCTTGCCGGCCATGTGCCGAACTTGGGTTTTGAGATTGAATTTGTCGATGATTTCCTTGACGTTGCTGCTGTAGCCGTTCAAGTAGTCTTCGACATTCGCCAGCAGGATTTGCTGATTGTTGGTGGCGGTCTTTAATAATTGGGTGAGCGTCCATTTGCTGGTGTTGTAAAACACATAGCCGGAGGCTTCTTTCAGGCCGTTATCGTCGAGTTCGGTCAGGCCCATCTCGTTTTTCTGGAACGCCAACTCTTCCATGACTTTGTCTTTACTGGGCTCTAACAGCGCATCCAGGCGGCGCAATACTACCATCGGCAGGATGACATCGCGGTATTTGCCGCGGACGTAGACATCGCGCAGACAATCGTCGGCGATCGACCAGATAAATGAAACGAGTTTATTGTGTGCTGCGTGATTCATGCGTGGGTTTTACTTGTCCAATTCGTAAAAAACGTGTCCCTATTTGACTTGTGCCCCACGGGTATTGCGTTTGGGCTTTCAAACCTCGGGAAATTCATAGCCAGGGGCAAACTTGGCACTGGAAACACCGTAGAGCGCCAGGTGATTCCTTAACCATAACCGATATTCATTGCCTTGCTGGCTATGCCCGGATGAGCAATCGACGATCCATTGCCGCAAAACATAGCCGGCAGCGGCGGCTCTCATTTTCAAATGCAATACGCCATCGGTCATCCCATAGTCGTTTTCGATGATCTCGGGGTGCTCCTGATTGGGGTGTGGCACCAAATCCAATTCCACGATCCTGTTCCATTGAATGTCTGCACTAGGCAGTTCGTGAGGTAACACCTGTCCCTCTTCGATTAACTGGCTTCTCGGTATCCGAGTGATGACGAAATCCAGAAAATCGGGTCTTTTACGATCATAGGCGCGGACGTGCCAACGCAAGCCATCATTGACCAAAGCAAACGGCGCGATTTCGCGTGTCGAAAATCCGCTGCTATGTGAGGTGTAGTCGATGCTGACGATCTTTCGTTGGTGGATCGCTCGAGCAATTGGTGCCAGGATTTCCATCGAAGGCTGATTAAGCACTTTCGGTAATTCGCATGTCAGCAACGGCTCGCTACTGCCTCCGATGCCATCGCCGAATCCGCGTGATAGCGCGGTTAATACACGTTCCGCAGAGTGTTGGAATGCCGGAGAGAATGTTCGTGCAATTACGTAGGATTTGGACTTGTTATCAAAATCGATGTTGTTCGGGAACAGCTCGCGGTACAGGGCAAAATCTCTTGTAGCAACCGCGGGCGCTATACCGAACCGCTGCATTAAGTCTTGGCGCCCAATGTCTCCAAGAAAATACAAACGAAATTCAATAAAGATGAGCCGTTCTCGTTGAGCTTGGCTCTGTGCTTCTAAGGTTGATGTTGGTTGCGTTTCGCTATTCATAGAGATGCATTCTAAAGACTTTAACGCATAAATCAACTTTTTGAATAATTGACATGATCAATTTGATTATATATTATTTCCATATAGATCATTTTTTATAACCTATAGGAGGTGATATGGCTACAAATCCACCCGCAGGCGATGGTCATCGCAATGGCGCCGTGCGTGAACGCTCGCAAACCCAAACGCCTTCAGGCCATTGGGTCAAGCGTGACACAAATACCGGTCGATTCATGGATGTTAAGTCCGACGGCAAGCCGTTCAAGGGCGTAACGAAGGAAAAGTAATTAACCCGCGGCTTTTGACGGTTGAGATGACTCGATAAAGCCGCATTCATAACTCAATAGTTGGAGGCCCCATGGGTCGCAGAAGAAGAAAATCTACATCGGAAGGCTTGTTTGATGTTCTGTCCGATTTAACCGATATGTATTGGCCGGTCGGTGGGGTTGTCGGCGCTGTTTTGACGTTTGCGTCATTTTGGACAGCGGACTGGGCCGTTGACCAATATATAAGAGCATCAACTTCGCCATATCTAGGGCAATCCGTTCACATCTTTGGCTGGATATATTTTCTGCTGCCACTGATGATCGCTGCTCTAGCAGTGCTTTTTGGCGTGAAGTCATATCAAGCTTTCGCTAGAGATCATCGCTATTGAATTAGTCCTCCCCCTCAATCTACCGCCTTAATAACCCACTCAAAACACAATATATATGATATTGACTTAGATTTTATCACTGTATATAGTATTTAGCACTCACCACAATAGAGCGCTAACAACGCTCAGCTCCCACGACCTCTCAACAAAGGAATAAGCTAATGACTACAACCCATAAAGTTTTCTTTTATCCGGTAGGCAATGGCGATACGAGTCAGATAGTTTTATCGAGTGGTCGGCGAGTGCTATTTGATTTTTGCCATCGCCGCAACGGTGAAGACCAAGACAGTCCATTGATAGATCTCAAGTCGCAACTTAAACAAGAGTTAGCTGCAGAAAATCGTGATTATTTCGATGTGGTTGCGTTTACACATGCTGACCTGGATCACATTTGTGGCAGTACGGATTTCTTTGAACTGCAATATGCAGCTAAATATCAGGGTAATGATCGTATCAAAATTAAGAAGTTATGGGTTCCAGCGGCAATACTGCTCGAAGAAGCTACTAATGACCAGCAGAGCGACGAATTTGTCATTCTCAGGCAAGAAGCAAGATATAGATTACTTGAGGGTAAGGATATCTTGGTTTTTTCCAAACCACCTGCTTTGATGGATTGGTTAATACCAAAACTTAAGGAAAGAGGTGAACTACCCTCTGCACGAGATCACTTGTTCGTAGACGCAGGAAAGCTGGTTCCAGGATTTTCGCTATATAGCGACGGAGTTGAGTTCTTCTGCCATTCGCCATTTATTAAACACTGTGAAGATGGCTCAGATGTCATTAGAAATCGTGCAGCCTTGATTCTTAATGTCCGCTTCCTTGCCGATGGTTTGACTTATGACTTCCTGCAAGTTGGTGATGCCGAGTGGGAGGTGCTTGAAGAGATCGTGACGATAACCCGTGCTCATAACAATCATGATCGACTTAAATGGAATCTCTACAATCTTCCTCATCATTGTAGCTATCTGGCAATGAGTGATGACAAAGGGGAAAAAGAAACGACACCTAAACCTTTAGTTAAGGAGTTGTTGCTTCAAGGCAAAAAGGACGCATACTTAGTAAGCTCCAGCAAACCTATTCTTGATAACAAGGATGGGTATGAGCAAATTCAACCTCCTCATATTCAAACTCGAAAAGCCTATAACCGCTATCTTCGAGAAGTTGGCGGGCGAACACTTTTGGTAACCATGGAAGAACCAAACTCTAACAAGCCGAAACCCTTGGAATTTACTATCTCGTTTTCTGGGGTCATATTTAACCGAAGCACAGCAAGTGTTGGGGCTGCAGCTATTATCACATCCAGACCACCCCGAGCTGGCTAATGAATACCCAGTACTTTTCGCTGGAAAATGTTGTCGAACTGGAAAATAGCTCGCAGCTTAAAAGCCTGCGAGCTCAGGCAATCTATGCAGCTACTAATCAGAATAATGATTTTCACATTCAACAATTATTCAAAAGTATTAATGACGCGCTTCCTGCCATTGAATACATCGTTCTTGATGTAGAGTGTCATAGCATCCCTCCGAACAATGTTTTCGGGATCAATTTCCGTGAACGGCTGGCTATTTGCATTCCAGAGAATTCAACAAAAATTGTTGAAGTGTTGGCGCTACGTAAAGATTTTCCGCTTTTAATGCATCTGAATAGCGTCAGGGAGAACACGCCTGCCAATTTATGTTTATATTTCGAGCCTCCTATTGCAGTTTTAAGAACATGGACTGCGGAAAACTTTCTCCGCCGTGTGCAATGGTGGCTTGAGAAATCCGCTACCGGAGAACTTCATCCAGCCGATCAGCCTGTCGAACAATTATTTTTTAACTCGCCATACGAACTGATTTTGCCATGGGATTTCGATACGCTTATCGAAGACCAGAGTCAAAATTTCTTGATTGCAACAGGGCCCCAAAGAGCAAATGAAAGTGTTACGTTTTTTATCTTGCCAGCTTCTCAAGCCGAATCCAATAAATTTAGTATTAAACCCATCACGCTTCGATTACCGCCAATTGTTCATGGTCATGTTGAGCATAACCCATCAACTTTAGGGGAATTGGCAGATCTGCTAAATCAGCGAAATGTCGATTTAAACTCAGATCTCCAACGTCAAATTGAACAATTAGTCGATGAAAAAGGTGTTCCGGTCAATTCAGACGGAACCCTGACTGTAATACTGTTATTTATCCCCATCTGTAGGAGCGAAAATACGACACCCGAAAAAATAGCTGTACGTGCTTTTTTAATGCAAACAGGCGCCTTAAATTTGGGTAAGGAACTGGGAACATTGATTGTTCACAACCAGTTGTTTTACAAAGATGGCCTCGGCAAACTTTCTGTCAGCCAAAACGCTTCTTGGCGCGAAAATTTGCTTTTCCCATTGGAGATTTTGCGGACTTTGGATTCCGCAACCGCTCGCGCGCAGTCTGGATTGACGGATATAGGTGAGCAAAGTGTCCTTATTGGAGCTGGTTCCCTCGGTAGCGCAATGCTGAATTTATGGGCGCGAAGTGGATGGGGTCAATGGACCGTAGTGGATAAGGATCATTTAAAGCCACACAATCTGGCTCGTCACATTGCCTTTGGCACACAACTGGGCCTTAATAAGTCAGAAGCCGTAGCAGATTTGCATGATGCGATGACAATGGGGGCAAGCTCGATTGTTGCAATTTGCGACGATGTAACAATTCCAAGTTCAAATACTAAAGAAGCCCTGTCTACAAACAAACTGGTTGTCGACGCATCGACGACTTTAGATTACCCCCGTTTTGCTAGCTTGCAGGATAATTTTGCGAGACATATATCAGTCTTTATAACCCCCGATGGTAATGCAGCAGTGCTTCTTGCTGAAGATAAAGCACGTGCAATTCGCCTTAGAACAATTGAAGCTCAATACTACCGTGCTGTAATCAATAGCCCTTGGGGTGAAAACCATCTTAAAGCCAACCTTGGAACGTTTTGGAGCGGTGCTAGTTGTCGTGATATTTCTACGGTCTTACCTTATTCCAGAATAATTGCACACGCAGCAACACTAGCTGAACAGGTTCAACAAATCTCCATCCATCCCGAAGCAGCTATTCGTATTTGGGAGCGAGACCCCGAATTGGGCAATGTTAATTCTTATCAACAGGCCGTTTATCAAGAAAGAAAACTAGATTTCGAAAATCTTGAAATTAGTATTGATTATGGATTAGAAGAAAAGCTTCGAAGTCTTCGGAATCTTGCTTTACCCTGCGAAACTGGAGGCGTATTGATTGGTTATATCGATTTCAATATCAAGTCTATAGTAATCGTTGACGCATTGGTAGCACCTCCAGACAGCGTGTCAACGATAAATTCATTTGAAAGAGGCACAGTAGGTCTTATGGAGAGGATCGCCGAAGCTTCTAAAAGAACAGCCGGTATTGTCCAATATATCGGTGAATGGCATAGCCATCCGAAAAACTATTCCGCTACGCCGAGCCAGAATGACATATCTCAATTAACCTATCTTAGTTTAAATATGGCTGACGATGGGCTACCTGCCATCTCGCTTATTGTCGGTGAACATGACATTCGAATATTGAAGGGGATTGTAGACTAATGAACACATCGATTTCGAAAAACAAACCAATTTCCTTAGCGCTTTCGGGTGGTGGCATACGCGCTATGGTGTTCCATTTGGGAGTACTTCGCGTTCTGGCTGAAAGAGGCTTGCTAGAGGAGGTTCACCGCATTTCTACGGTTTCTGGTGGAAGTTTATTGATCGGTCTGATGTTAAAAGAAGCAGAAATGCAATGGCCAACATCCACGCAATTTCTGAATGAAATATACCCTACGCTACGAGAAAAACTTTGTAGCCGCAGTTTGCAGTGGGGTGCAGTGCGTCAACTTCTGAAACCCCAAAATTGGCAATTTCTATTTTCCCGTGCAAATCTCCTTGCTTTGGCATTAAAACAGGAGTGGGAAATTATCGAACATCTTGACAATTTGCCTCAAACACCAGAGTGGTCAATTAACGGAACGACCGCTGAAAACGGAAAGCGATTTCGGTTCAAACGCAATAGCATTGGAGATTACACCATTGGATATGCTGCTCCCGGTAAATTTCCCTTGGCAAATGCGCTAGCTGTATCCGCAGCATTTCCCGGAGGGTTCGGACCACTCCAGATTGATACTACCGAATTTCAGTGGTTCAAACGATCATCATGGAATGCGCCAACTGGTGAAGA
Source organism: Methylomonas sp. EFPC3 (assembly GCF_029643245.1). Taxonomy (NCBI): domain Bacteria; kingdom Pseudomonadati; phylum Pseudomonadota; class Gammaproteobacteria; order Methylococcales; family Methylococcaceae; genus Methylomonas; species Methylomonas sp. EFPC3. The sequence goes on along the minus strand of NZ_CP116398.1, from coordinate 4,371,719 downwards.
ACAGAAGATTGACTTAAGTTTTAGACAACTTCATCTATATGATGGTGGTGTGTACGACAACCTCGGGCTTGAACCCTTATTTGACGGTGGAAATGGAAAGCCAAAACACCGAGGTGAACTTATAATCGTTTCTGACGCTGGAGCCCCCCTCAAGACTGGCTTTTCATATTTTGCTCTGAATCCTTTCCGGCTGGCCAGAGTCGCTGACATCATGTCTGACCAAACCCGTGCATTACGCGTTCGATCTTTTGCCAATTTTCTAAAACAAGAACCTTTTGGTGGTGCTTATTTATATATTAATTCTCCAGTTACTGAAGGTTTGGAATGTGAGTCTTCGAGGTTTGCAGCCGGATTTCCAACTACCCTTCGAAAACTTAAACACAATGAGTTTGACTTGCTGGCAGAACATGGATATCGCGTTACTCTTCAAGTAGAAACACAATATGGATTAACAAAACCAAATGTCTAATGCACTTAGGTCGGTAGTAACTCGTTTTCGGGCTTATCAGTTGGGTCAAGCAGGATCATCGTTCTCCTATTATGCAAATGATCATTTCACATTAATCGAAAGTGTGATTACTGATTTAAACAACCCTCAGCTTAAGGATGAACTCTTAATCTGTGGAAAAACTAAGATTGACACACTACATATAACAAGCTGGGACCAGGATCATTGCAGCACCTCTGGATTAAACTGGATATTAACCAACCTGCTACCGATTAAAATTGAATATCCAGGATATGAACCGCACACAGAAAACGGCAAAGCGTGTTTATCTAAAATTAGAGCATATCAGCGTGAATCTAAATCAAACGGATATTTGGTTAAAACACAATCTATAGATCCACCGTATATCGCCTCTTTGAATACTGCATCTGAATTAGGCTACAGAGACATTTTTTATCATCCCAAGCAGCTATATTCTTCAGCGAACAATAATTCGACGATTAAATTCTTCCGCCGTGGATCATTTAACGTACTGAGCCTAGGTGATGTTGAGGATCAAAATATCGCTGCAATGCTGCGTCGATGTAAAACACTCTGTCGCGAAGTGGATATTATGATTCTCGCACATCACGGAGCTGACAATGGCTTTACTAACAAGAAATTTCTTGAACATATTAGGCCTTCGGTTGCAATTTGTAGTAGCAACTTTGACAATCAGTATGACCACCCCAGTACTGAAGTTAGAAAGCTGCTATATGAACAAGATATTCAACTTGTTACAACTAAAACCGGCGATGTAGTAATCGAGTCAACGGGTAATCATAGCTCAAGCTATCAAGTAACAAATCTTTATAGCAATTCAGAGAAAATATCGTCATCCACTAAATACAAGCCACGAAAAGCACACTGGCTATCCATGAATTCTGATAGTTTTCGGAACTTACTTAGACCAGGTTTTAAGGGAATAAAACGGTAGTAAAAACTTCTGTAATAGCAAACAATGATGTCCGATTAGCCGAAATTATTCGGCTATCGTGGGCTATAGCCAATTGCCGCCAAGCCGCTTTTGATCTTTTCCGCAGCTGCTTGCATCCGGTAAGCCTCATCACCATCTACAGCATTAGTGCGAAATTCGGCAAACCGACACGCTTTAAAAACTGCGCCAGATCCCAAGCTTCCTGATCGGATAATGACACCATCAAGGTTATTTCATCCCGGTTCGTGATCATCTTGACCCCGCCTTACCGGTGTTTTGCGATGAATCGGATTCATCCATCACGGATTCGTCTTCGGTTACGGTTTCCGGCTCATCTTGAAGACCAGATTCTTGCCGAGCCAACCGCACCTCTTCACCATGCCCTTGTGCATACGCTTCCCGATGCGCCTGCCGTTCGATGGTGACAATTCGATTAGCCAAACGCTGTAACCGTTGCTGCCAATGGTACCGGGCATCCACACAATGCTTATTGTCGATGACCTGGCATAGCCACAAGGTATCCATGACCATCATCAGTTGATCGAGCAGTCGAATCAACTCTACAAACTGGGCAATTTGCGGCGAGGCAATCCGAGCCACGAATTCGCGGGGATGGGTGTAGGTGGGTATTTCAGCAATCCCGTTATCCGCTTTCAATTTCTCCAGACGGGCTTTTTCCTGCTGAAGTTGTTCGGCACATTCGGTAATCATCATACTGACAATAGCTTCAATTTCATCGACGGCTTGTTCCTGACCAACGATGCGCAAAATCACATCAATCGCATACAGCGATCGAATCAAGCGCTCATAACTATTGCGTATGACGCGAATGGCTTGCTCGCTGTTAATCTTGAAAGTTCGTTCAAACACCGGACGGCTAATCGCAAGTCGAGCGGGTTTAATCGTTGCGGAAATTTCTGCCATTTGCGTTCCTGGTTCACGATGAGGGATAGCACCCGATAGTAAGCCAAGATTTTTTAATGCCTTTTGCAGCTAATGACGAATACGACATTTGCTGCAAGATCCCTCCAAATGTTTTCTGCTTCAATGGCCTCGACAGTTGTTTGATGGCCAAACCGACAGTGCTTTTGCTGAAACGGTTTCCTGTCAGCAACTCCACCCAACCCTTCATGTTGTCTTTCAAGACGACTGAATCCGGCATTAGCCGGCGTTCCGTTGTTAAGCGGCGGCGATGGTGTTCATCGTCGTATCAGGTGCGTCAAGCCTGATGTGATTTTGTTTTTACCCTGTCCGGGAATGTATTTTCCCAACCGGGATGATGCCTCCAGGACGATCCCCATCACCGCGCAGATGGGTTTATTTTTAACTGTCGGGCGCGGCCGATTGGAGGATTTGATCATGGCAAACCGTGGTGTGAATAAAGTTATTTTATTGGGTCGTCTTGGCGCTGATCCGGATATTCGGTATCTACCCAATAACGGCGGCAAAGTGGTTGCAGTGCGTTTGGCGACCAGCGAAGTCTGGAAAGATACAAAAAACGCCAAACAAGAACGTACGGAATGGCATCGGGTGGTTTTTTTCAAAAAACTGGCCGACACCGCTGGCGAGTATTTGAAGAAAGGTTGCCAGATTTACGTGGAAGGCACGCTTCGCACTCAGCAATGGGACAAAAATGGCGAAAAGCGCTACCGCACGGAAGTCGTGGCTCATGAACTGCAAATGCTGGATCGCGCAGGCGATTCGTCTGGCACCAATGGCCATGCCCATCCGACTTCTTCACCATCCACTGCATCTGATGCTGCAGGTATGGATGAGGATTTCGATGATATCCCGTTTTTCTGATCAACCGCTTTAGTGACTTTCGGCCAACCGGCTTGAACTACTCACAATTTGCCGAATAGCGTTGCTATGTCGGTGTTTTTTACCCCATGGGGACGTCATTCCCCGACTGGGGCATTGCGTCCTCACTTTTTAAGGAGACACGCAATGAGCAATCAATCCCGTACCCATTACCCACCCAAAACCCGCAATCTGCTGATGCCGATTGACGCCAACCAGGTCTATGGCCTTTCCGAGCAATCCTGGAAAGTGCTTACCGAAGTGACTTTCCCAACGGCTAAAACGCCCGAAGCCATCTTAATGGCGCTGGATTACTGCAAAGCTCGCAAGCTGGATATTTTCAAAAAGCCGGTGCATGTGGTGCCGATGTGGAGTGCCGCCTTGGGCCGTAATGTCGAAACCGTTTGGCCGTCCATTATGGAAATCCAGACCACAGCCTCGCGCACCGGGGTTTGGGCTGGAATGGATCGCCCCGTATGGGGACCCGATATCACCAAAACCTTTAGCGGTCGCTATAAGGACGACAACGACCAATGGCAAGAATCCAGTGTCACCGTGACGTTTCCCGAATGGGTTGCGGTAACCGTGTACCGGATTGTCAGCGGCAAGCGCTGTGCCTTCACCGAAGAAGTGTATTGGCAAGAAGCGTATAGCACCGCTGGCGGTAAAAACTCGCAAGTACCCACCGCTATGTGGATCAAACGGCCAAAAGGTCAGTTGGCCAAGTGCGGTAAAGCGGCTTCACTGCGTGCGGCCTTTCCTGAGGAATGTGGCTATGCCGCAGAGGAAATGGATGGCAAAAGCATCGACGACATCAATGATGGCAGTGTGATTAATGGCACAGCCAGTCGCGTTGACGAAGCAGTGTTTCGCGATGATGCGAATGTCGGCACTGTTGAGCCACCGCGGGTGATTGATCTATCGATGATTTCACCCAAGGTGCAAAAAGCGGTTAGTGAACTGGTCCGACGTACCGCGTTGGCTGGGGCCTGGAAAGCGGCTTACGACTATGCCAACAACAAGTTTGTCGGACTGGATTTGACCTTTGCCATTGCGGAATTGGACAAAGCCTCGACAGCGGCCATGGCAACGTCAACTGATGCCCAGCATCCGATTGACAGCACGGCCATACCGCCGATGTCCGATCCTGCTTCTGAAGCGCTCACCCAAGCACGGGAAACGCTCGGCACGCATCGCTAATCGTTTGATGTTTTAACCTTTAACTGCCAGCCACTCGCTGGTCATTTTCAACCCTACCAGGGCGCCTTGTATCGCCCTTGGGGTGATTGTCATGGCGCCTTTTTACTGAAGGAGATGTCATGAATGCTATTGATCAATCATCAAACCGCCTACCGTGTCATACCGACTGGCATCGTTACGATTCACCAACGGTATTACGCCGACATGGACGCAGTTACTTGGAGCGCAGCATAAATCCAGGCCATTCGGTGCATGAAATTCCTGTGCCTAGTCCGACTGAATTGCAAAGTTTGGTCGAAAGCTATGGCGGGCTTTATCTTGCTAATGTCGATCAGATTTTGCTGGTCTTTGCGGATTATCACTGGGCCAGGCGCTGTAATCATCAACTCGTTAGGCGCGGGTTATCGACACTGCACCTCGGTTGTCATATTCGCTTGCAGGAGCAGTCGTGATGAACATCATCAATGTCTCGCAGCGATCGGACGAATGGTGTGCTTGGCGAGCCCAAGGCGTCAGTGCCAGTGAGGCGGCGATTATTATGAATCGTTCGCCACACAAAACCCCTTGGCGCTTGTGGGCCGAAAAGGTCGGCCTCGTGCTCAAAGCTAACCTAGATAACAATCCGTTGATTCGGATCGGTATCGCGCAAGAACCTGAAGCCTTACAACGCTTCGAGGAACAGCACGATGTCATGCTACTACCACTTTGTGCAGAGTCCGAGCAGTTTCCACTGATGCGGGCGTCGTTTGATGGCTTATCGGACACAAACGAGCCGGTAGAAATCAAATGTCCGCATGAATCGACCTTTCTGGATGTCGTGCTCAACCGCGAACAATCCGAAGCCTATCAGCTTTACTGGTGCCAAGTGCAACAGCAAATACTGGTAGCAGAGGCTCAACGCGGCTTTTTGTTTTTCTACCATCAAGGTCAGGACGTGACGTTTGAGATCCAACGGGATGAGGTATTTCTCAGTCAGTTGGTCGATACCGCCATGGAATTCTGGGCAAAGGTCAAAAACCGCAAGGAACCTGACAAGCAACCGGAGCGGGATTTGTATTTACCGCAAGGTCTGTCTGAACAGCAATGGCAGCAACTGGCGGCGAACTATCGCAGCCATGCCACGAAAATCGACGACTTGAAAGCCCAGCTTAAAGCTTTGGAAGCCCATCAATCCGACATCGAGCAAAACCTGGTGTCGTTAATGGGTGAGTATCTGCTGGCTGAACATTCCGGATTACGGGTCAGTCGTTTTCAGAGCCAAGGCGCGATTGATTACAAAGCGGTGATGAAGGCGTTATTGCCGGATGTCACCGACGCTGTACTCGACCGCTACCGTAAATTGCCCACTCCAAGGGTGCGCATTACCTGTCGTGATGACAGCGGTCGGCTCGCGGAAGTGCCTTTTGATGCGGAAGTCTTAAAAGACATCGCAGGCGTGGATTACTGGTTCTGAGCTACGGGTTCAGTCTCGGCATAAACGCTGTTAATTAGTTTGTCAAACACTCTGGTTCGCCAGATATTCATTCCTACCCGACGGGGATACTGTTCCCGTCCGGGGATCGGTGTGCCCCTGCTTCGGGTAATAACCTCAAGCAAAGGAGTTCACTATGTATCAATCTTATTCGATTGCCGATACCTTCGGCATTACAGCCCCTGCTTCCATGAAAGTGGAAGGTTTCAAACCAGGCCAAAATGCTTATGTACCGGCGCAAAAGCCGTACGTGTTTCGCAAGGATCACTTGCGCGACGTGCTGGCATTTTTAGGCGCTCACAATGGCGACGGTTTATACCTGACCGGCCCTACCGGTTCCGGAAAAACCTCGTTGTTGGAGCAAGTCGCGGCGCGTCTCCATTGGGGCGTGCATCCGGTCACCGGTCACGGTCGATTGGAACTTAATGATCTGCTCGGCCAGTACATGCTGGTCGACGGCGGCGCGATGAAGTGGATCGATGGTCCGTTGACTCTGGCGGTACGCTTGGGTCATGTGCTGTTGATCAACGAAATCGATGCCATCGATCCTGCCGAGCTGATTGGCTTGAATGAAATTGTTGAAGGGAAACCTCTAACAATTCCGCAGACTGGCGATGTGATTACGCCGCACCCTAAATTCCGTTTGGTCGCCACCGGCAATAGTGCTGGTAGTGGCGATCAGTCGGGCTTGTACCAAGGTGTATTACGTCAGAACCTAGCCTTCTTAGACAGGTTTCGACTGATGGAAGTCGGCTACCCCGAACCCGAAGACGAAATGAAACTGCTGGCCGATGTGGTGCCGAGTATGCCGGAAACGGTACGCGAAAGCATGATCAAAGTCGCCAATCAGATTCGTAAAGTCTTTGTCGGCGGTGCCGATGGCGGCGGCATGTTATCGGTGACCTTATCCACGCGCGGTTTAGTGCGCTGGGCATCGTTGGTGGCCACCTTCAAAAGTGCGCCTAATGCCTTGGCCTATTCCCTGGATCGGGCCTTGACCTTTCGAGCTGAACCTGCTGAACGCGAAGCGATTCATCGCATCGCCAAGGATGTGTTTGGTGATGACTGGCAGGTCTAGTCATGGCCGCCTGGAATCTCTATCGTCATCGTAACCCTGACGGCAGTTCCAAAGACTGGGCAATCAGGGGTAATTCGGATGGATCAATAACGACGCGTTGGGGGAAAACGGCAGATCGATTGCCGGGCGTTAGCAACCGATACGGCGTTGAGCAACTCGACATCGAACGACAAAAGCAAGCCAAAGGCTATGTCTTGGTCGGCGCAGTTGAAATTGATGTGAACGGTAATGTGGTGTTTCCGGGCAAGACTCCGGCAACCCAGCCACAAAGACCTGAACCTGATGCAAATCCCGACCCCGAGCTACCTCCACCCGTCGATGCGCTGTATTGGACCATCGAATGTCGAGCGAAACAGGCCATTCGAGTGGAATTGGGTATCGAGGTCAGGCGACTGATCGGCGTTATTCAAACCTTGTCGGATCAACATGCTACGCCTGCACAAGACTGGGATGGCTGGCAACAATTGATTAATGCCACCCTCAATGCCGAAACCTTTGAACTGAACGGCCAGATTAAATCAGCGCATGGCATTCTGCCTTGGTTGTTTTTACTGGCATTGAAAGCAAAAGGCTTCAAAGGCGTGGACATCGATATTGCCACCGAAACCGCCCGAGACCTCTCGGTCGATCTGAAAGCTGAACAGGACGTGCTGACATTGTTTGGCACTGATCTGGACAGCATTCGCGACACCGCAGAAGTGTTAGGTCTGCTCAAACCCCGATTAAATCTGGCAGCGGCCATGTCCGACACGGACGACTGCTGGTTTTAACCGGTTTGGTATTTTCATTTAACCCGATAGGGGCACATCGGCCCCGGCGGGGATGGGTGTGCCTCTCATTTTAGGAGGTTCCTATGTCTAATGAAACACAAGTAATTTTAGACCGCGTGGTCTTGGTAAAAGTGGATGCCAATATTTACGGCGCCCGCAAGAAACTGAAAAAAGAAGACCTGGTGCTGGCCGATGGTAGCAAATTGCCGCCGGAGGACTTAGCCAGCCTGGGATCAAAACGTTTGCTCGATCCCGATAAGCTGACGGTATTTAACCGCCTGAAGAAAGAAGCCGAACGCATTTGTTTGCGCGTCGGCACCCGCTTTCTGGGTGGCTTTGCCGTGCCGGTTGAGTCCGCTGCCGGTATTACCGCAGAACTCGAGCGCATTGCGCTGGATTTTGCAGCAGCTAAAACCGAGTTTATTGCCGGTTACGATGCGGCGGTGACGGACTGGGTGGTTCGCCATCCGGAATTTGCCGGCATCATCGAGCAAGCCGTGGATTCGGTGGAGTTTGTCTCAACGCGATTGTCGTTTGATTTTCTGGTGGTCAGTGTCGGGTTACCCGAAAGCTTGCCACCGGCGGATGTTGCACGACTGGACAGCAAAATCGGCTCGCTCAGTGAGCAGATGTTCTACGAAATTTCCGTGGAAGCCAATCAACTCATCGAACAATCGCTGCTAGGTAAGGAGCAAGTGACGCGGAATGCGTTACGGCCGATTCGCCGCATGCGGGATAAACTCGATGGATTGGGCTTCCTGGATCATCGGGTCGCGCCGGTCGTCAGCACCATTGACGATCTACTGGCAAGAATTCCCAACAAAGGCGCCATTGAAGGCCCCATTTTGCAGGAGATTCTGGCCACAGCCATGCTGTTGTCCGATCCGGATAAAACCCGGCGGCACGGTGAAGGGCTGTTGGTTAATCAAACACCCGTTGTTGAAGAGACGGACGTTGATGAAATCGTCGAACACGCGGAGTTAGAGCCACCAACGGTACCAACAGCAACATTAGTCGCAACCGAACCAACACCTGTCATTGTTGAAACCGTTCCAGACAGCCACGATTTTACCGATCTGTTTGACGGCATCTTCGACGATGAACTCGAACCGGAATCTTCGGCCGACGACTGGGCGCTTGAGATCTTGCTGGAGAAAAGCCAGGCCAAACTGGAAACCGGTAACTTTGCAGATGAATCCAACCCGTCAGAGCATTCAGCACAACCTGAAACGGTGACTGAGGGAAGCGATGACGAGGCGAACGATTCTGACCAGGACTACTGGTTCTGAATGCACTGACACCCTTTTACACTTCACCCACTGGGGCAAATTCATGTCCCGCTGGGGTCATGGTTTGCCCTGACTTTTGGAGCACACCATGAAAAATAGAACATTACACAACGCATTCCCCATTGTTGCGGCCGCTATTGGCAATCGCTTTGGCGTCAAAGTCAGTGTCGGTGGCAATCAAGCCTATACCGATGGTCGATCGATTCAACTGCCGGCCTATGAGGGTGACGATCCCGATTATCAGGATGTCGCTTGGGGGTTGTTGGCACATGAAGCGGCGCATATTCGCTATTCGGATTTTACGCTGCGTTATGGCAGTTCGGTATTACGTCGACGCTTATGCAATGCAATTGAAGATGTCCGCATCGAGCACGAACTGGCCAAGGACTTTCCGGGTACTAAGCTAACGATACGCACCGTGATTGAAAAGATGATTGCCAAAGGCGACTTTGTTGCCAGCAATATCAATGATCATCCGGCCAATATTCTGTACAGCTTTGTCTTGAAGAGCCTGCGAGCCAGGGTGTTGGGTCAAGCGGCGTTATTGCCATTGGTCGAGCAAACCGAAGCGGTACTGAAAGCGAAGTTTCCGAAAGGTGCGGTAACGCGCCTGAAAGGCTTGTTGTCCGAAGTGCCGGATGACTTGCAATCGGAGAGTGATTGTTTGCAATTGACTGATCGCATCCTGACCATGATTGAGCAGGAATTCGAGCAACAACAGCAGCAGAACCAAGCACAGCCATCGGCGGATGAGGAAACCACGCCTGAACCGGATGATCCGAATCAGAATGCTGAATCAACCGATTCGGACGATTCGAATGGCTCTGATTCCCAGGATGAAATGGAGCCCGATGAACAGTTACCCACCGACACTGATGACGAATTGTCGTCAGAATCAGCGGGTAATGATGCGTCTGATCCAGAAAATCCTGACGATGAACCGGCAATGCTATCCGGCAGTTCGACATCCACCCCGCAAGGTGAAGATGAAGAAAACGCGGAGATTGCCGATCCGATGGGCGTATTGCAAACCCTGTTGTCCGCTGGTGACAGTGATATCGACCAAGAACTTTTCGAGTCGTTGAAATCGGCATTGTCGCTGGCGTCAGAAAATGTATCGGAATTGCTGATGCCCAGTGGCCTAGAGCCACCTATGGACGATCAGTCTGGTGCGTTTTTACTGCGCAAGGTGCAAGGCGAATCGGGAAAAATCCGCGCCGCGTTGCAAGGCCTGGTGCAATCGCAAACCTTAAACCGGTCGCAACATGCGTGTCGTGGACGGCGGATGGATGGCAAGCGTCTACACCGTTTACCACTCGGCGAAACCAAGTTGTTTCAGCGTAAGCAGACCAAAGCGGCACCCAATACGGCGATCCATTTGTTACTCGATAAATCCGAAAGCATGGGTTATCAGGTAACCGATAGCCAAGGCCAACCCATCGGATCGCGTATGCCGATTGCGTTGGAAGCCAGCTTGGCGCTTGCGTTGGCCTTTGAAGGCATTCCTGGGGTTAATCCCGGCGTCACGGCGTTTCCAGGCCATCACGATGATTCGGTTTTTCGTCTTCTCGAGCATGGCCAACGCGTGAATAGCCGAACCGGAGCCTTTCCGGTAGCAGCTACTGGCAGTACACCGATGACCGAAGCGATTTGGTTTGGTGCGGCGTCACTGCTGCGATGCCGGGAACCGCGCAAGGTGTTGATGGTGATGACCGATGGCCAACCCAACGATACCCTGAGCACGCTGGAACTGTTGCAGCGTTGCCGCGATAGTGGCATTGAAACGGTCGGCATAGGTTTAGGCTTGGATGTCAGTCATCTATTCCCGATGGCCATCACCATTAATGACCTTTCAGAGCTGAGAGCACAATTGTTCGAACTCTCGAAAGCGGTGTTGTTGGCGGCGTAATTCTTAGCCAGTCAATTATCCGTAGCCCAATCCTTAGGTATTAACCTGGCGATTGTGGCTATGGGTAGCTGATTACAACACGCAGTTTGTCGAATGCACTCACTTCCTGGAGCCCATTCGACAAACAGACATTTCATGCGTTCTTTCCAGAATGCTGAATCCGACTTCAGTCGGCGTTCCGTCTTTAGGCGGCGAGCACGTTAAACCGTGATCGTGTCGGGTGCGTTAAGCCCGATGTAAATCGCAGTGGTACTACCCTCTGCAAATCCTAAACCCGCTTCGGGCAACCATCGCCCGGCCGGGTGCTGTTCATTCGAAGTGTTTTCGTAAATTTTTAAAGGAGAACTTCAATGAACTTTATTTTCGGCATCATCTTATTGGCGATGTTCATCCTTGCCTTGCGAGTGATTTGGGCAACGGCGTTGCAACTGCTAAGCGCATTGAAACACGCCGCTCAAACGTTTCACCGTTATCGCGCGCAGCGTTTGGCGCGAAACCGGCTACCGGTGATTATGCCTCGTAGCAGAGAAGACTTGGACTGGTTGGCGATTTCGGATTCGGTGCGCCAGGAAATTCAGACGCGCAATCACGGTGTCAATCGAGAGGCGGTCCGACTGGAAGCACAATTACAGGCCAAGTTAAAAACCATCGAGATCTATGAGGCGGATATTCAAATCGCCAAACTGGAACGGGATTTGTTGAAAATCAAACCAATGATCGAAAGTCCCGAGCCTGAAGTCAAAAAAACTCGGCGCTCTAAAAAGCAGTCGGTTGCGGTTGCTGGTGTTGAGGCTCAGAAAGTTCCTCATCAGGTATCCCAACTTCGGGCAGCACTGAAAGGGAATGGTTTATCGACGCCAGTCAGTGAGTCTGTCCGCCATTGAATACCGCAAGCGTCGCGCCGTTTTGTGTCATCACGGTGCGTACCGGCCTGACCAAGTCAATCGTGGGTTCGTCTAAACGAAAGCGGTCCGGTAACAGCGATTGGAGATCCTCAAAGGTTTCCCGTCGCAATTGTCGGATATTGCTCAACAACTCCCAAGCTCGCTTCGGATCGTTGATGTTTTGCAAAACATCGGCTTCCGCGGCATCCAACTTGGTCAAAATTATTTTGCAAAGATTTAACGCATTCAGTCTGGGATCGAGTGGTATTGCCATCGATTTTCGTACTGGTTGCGTGCTCTCAGTCTGCTTAGGACTGAGGAAATCAAAAATGCGCAAAATATCGTCAAACATGGTTATTTCTCTGTTTTTTAGTGCGTTTTAGCCACCATATACCGATTTTTGTGCAAATTCAACCCCGATGTGTAAGTCGAATTTCGGCTTTATTCAGCGATTTTTACCTGCAGGAACCTCATCCTGCCGGGTGGTCGTTCCTGCGTTTTTTGGAGGACATGACCATGAAAACAATCAACCAACCCAGCGTTGGTGCAACCCCTGCCGAAATCAGCGCGGTTCGCTATCTGAATCAGTACCGCTGCCCTTACTGCCAGACCGAATGGGAGGATGAATGGGATTGCGCCTGTAACGATCGCTGCTCGGATTGCAATAAAGAGATCGAGCCTTATGAAAGCGCATTGATCGAGGGTGAGTCGGCGGAAACCGGAACACCAGTCGAAAGACCCGCTTCAGCCAATGTCACGGTGGCGGGTGTGAATCGATTCTTCGTAGTGTCCTACGAGATCGACTTTGTGCACCGCGTGTCGGTCGGTATCACCGCAGACAGTCCCAAATCGGCACAACAGATTGCCGAGCAGGCATTCAATGATGGCACGATTTGGGATGACACCGCTGCCATGCCGTTATTGTCCGATGACTATCATGAAGTGGAGGGTGAAAGCCTAGTCTGGGAATGCGTTGCCGTTGCACAGTTGCCGGAACCGGATTATTCGGTACAGCAATTGAAGAAAGAGCAAGCGGCCATGCGGGTTTGTCGGGGATTGGTTGAAGCCTATCTACAAGGCGAAGCCAGCGGCGGCAGTATCGATTGGGACGATTTGGATCAGCTGATTCCTGTGGCATTACAAGCTTTGGGAAAACCTGCTCTGGACATCCAATCCTGAAAAACGCGCGCGGTATTTATGTGCGCAATTTGTAAAAGCCTGAGTTAGCCAAGTCATTCGATTCGGCGCTCATTTTATCCACCCACACGGGAATGTCCTATTCCCGCTGGGGATGCGTGATGTTTCCGTTTTAATTGAGGACAACATCATGAAACAACTCTTTGAACATGCCTTCAGCACGGGTCATTGCATCCAGTATCAGCGTTTGCCATCCGGCACCTGTTACCACGCCGACACCCCAGAACCGGTGGTCGAATTGTTGGAACAGCTTCGCCATAGCCGACGCAAAATCCGGCTGTATTACGGCGACCCAGTTACCGGTCAATCGTGGCTTGATGAGTACGATGTCATTGGATGGATCGGCCGCTCGACCGGCACGATTAAAGTGCCTCTGTTGATCGAACCGGGTGACATCGGTGGTCCGGCATTGTTGGATCATTGCATCGTCCGTATCGACAGTCCGCGCCAGGTGCTTTACCAACACGATGATTTTCGGGTTGGCGAGGTGGAACTGGTTAGAGGTGAGCTCAAACGCTTGCCCTGGGAAATCTGGATCGACGGCAGCGTGCATGCCCGGTTCAAAGCAAAAACCGAAGCCCGGCACTACCAGGACTTCATTCAAGGTATGCGGTTCGCGTTGATCTGACGCGCCGCTATTTTTGACACTCGGTTTAGCCGAGTTTTTTCACTATACCCCTGAGGGATGATTCTATCCCGCCAGGGATAAATCGGTCGTCAGGGGTCTCATCGGAGATCACCATGATAGACAATCATCAATATTATCCAACGCCTGAAGCTTTGAGCATCAAGGCTTGGGAAACCTTCAAGAACCGGCAGTTCGTTCGGATATTGGAGCCCTCTGCAGGCGAAGGACATTTATTAAAACCTCGACCTTACAACCGCTGGCAGCAAATTCCAGTCGATTGCATTGAAATCGATATCAGTAAACACCCGATCTTGCGTTCGCTTGGGTTTTCGGTGGTGGGTATGGATTTTATGCAGTTTAAAAGCGGCAGTCTGTATTCCCATGTGTTGATGAATCCCCCGTTCGCCGACGGCGCACAGCATGTGCTGAAGGCTTGGGAGATTTTATTCGACGGTGAGATCGTAGCCATACTCAATGCTGAAACCTTGAAAAATCCGTTTTCCAAGGAACGAAAGCATTTGCTCCGATTGATTGAGCAGTTTGGCGAAGTGGAATACTTGTCGGAAATGTTTGCCGGTCAGGGTGCCGAGCGCAAAACGGATGTGGAAATCGCGCTGATCTGGCTGAAGAAAACCTCAACGTTCGAAGAAGAGCTGTTAGGCAACATCCTCGATGACTTACGTCGCGATCAAGTGAGCGCTGAGAGTTTGGCCGGCGATGGCCAGCCCATCCATGAACTGGCGTTAGCCAATGCCTTTATCGACAATGCGGTGCTGATGTTCAATGCCGCCGTCGAAGCGGCCCGGCAATCGGCATTTAGTGAAGCGCGCGCCATGCGCTATCGCAAAATGCTGGGGCAAACGCTCGGTGAATTGAATAGCGATGCGGCGATCAAATCCACGCAGTCGACGCTGGATTGGGTGAAGAATCAGCTTTATACCGATTACAGCGACCTGAAAGATCGTGCCTGGTCTGGTATTTTGCGTTCCACGCAAGTCACCTCGCGGTTATCGTCGGCGGCGCAAAAACGGCTGGAGTCGGATTTCGAGACGATTAAGTCACTGGAATTCACCGTACCGAATATCTACGGTTTTTTACAAGGCATCATCGATCAGCAAGGCGATATTCAGCTAAGCATGGTCTGCGATGTGTTCGACCTGATCACCCGCTACCACAGTGACAACACGGTGTTTTATATGGGCTGGAAGTCCAACGATAAGCATCGCTCACTGGGCATGCGCATCAAAACCACCCGTTTTGTCATTCCGGGTCATGCCACCGAATCGTATCAAAACGATTTGTCGTGGGAGTCTCAACGGATGCTGGCGGATTTTGACAAAGTGTTTGCGATGCTGGATGGCAAGTATGAAGCGGCTGTAGGGCTGGAATCGGTTTTCCGAAATCACTTCCATGCCCTGCGAACCGGGCAAAGGATTAGCAGCAGCTATTTTGATGTTCGCTACTATCCGGGCGTTGGCACGATTCATTTCTTCCCCAGCAATAAAACGCTGATTGATCGGATGAATCTTCTGGTTGGCAATCATCGCCGTTGGCTACCGCCGGCGGAAACCAAAGCAGGAACCGGTTTTTGGCAGCAGTTCGACCAAGCGGAAAAACTTGATAAAGCATTCCGTACCGAAGTCAGTAAACACGGTAAACGGGATGGCCGGCATGTTCACTTTGATCCATTTTGGGCAGTCAAATACGGCGGTGAATCGGAACGTGAGCGTGGCAATGCCATGCTGACCCAAGCGATGAGCACTGTACTGGCAAATCATGGCATCGATCCCGACAGCTTGTTGGATAGCGATCAAGGCTGTGTCCGGCAATTGGATTGGGATAGCCTGCCTGATAGCCAGTTGGCTTTAGCTTCTTAGCCAACGCACAAAACCTAAGGTAAGACTTTTACCTAACCACTGGCCTAGCCAGTATCACCCGCCTCGGGGAGATGAACGACTGTCCCCAAGGGGTTAGTCTGTTTCATGTCCTCGAGGCTTTTTTATACCCGGAGATAACACATGAACACACAAACCAGCGAAGTCGCGATGAAAGTCAACCAAGCCAATTTGGTCAAAAGCCTGCGCTTCAGCTTCACCAACAAGACCACGGTGCTCGGCGAGCTCATTCAAAATGCGCGCCGGGCCAATGCGGCCATGGTAGTGATTAGCTTTTGTCCTGAAACCAAAACCCTTCAAATTTTGGATGATGGCTGCGGCATTGAATTGATGGCAACATTACTGACAGTAGCCGAATCCGGCTGGGATGCAGACGTGGTTGCCCATGAGCATCCGTTCGGAATAGGCTTCTTGTCGGCACTGTTTGCCTGTCGGCACATCAGCGTCACTAGCAAAAGTGGTTCGATTGACGTCGAAACCGACCACATTTTGGCATTTAAGCCGGTGACGATCACGCCAGTCCAAGACTGGAACGGCATCACTAGCATTACCTTGCAGGATGTGGAGTTGGAAATGGGTCAAATTGCCACCACGCTGAAACGCTTGGTGCGCGGTTTCCCGATTCCAGTGCTGTTCAACGATCAATTGCTTAAACGTTCATGCGCGCTGGATGGTGGATTAGGGTTTATTGACACCGAGATTGGTGCGATGTATCTGCATGGCATGGACCAACCCAATGGGGCGCAGTATGAGTTCGATGTTTATCTGCAAGGTTTGCCGATTTACACCTCGCACAGCTATACCTCGTATCGCCATATCATCCATCTGGATTCCTCCCGTTTTCACGCCCGCTTACCGGATCGTGACAAGCTGGTCGATGAAGCGGATGTCATCAAACGGGTTAAAGCCGTTCTGGCACAAACCATCGAACAACGGTTTATTCAGATGAAAGCCATTCTGTCTGCCGAAGCGTTTGTGGGCTTTTATGAAATGCTGAGGCATTGGGAGCTGTTGAGGTTACTCAACGACGTGCCTGTCGTGCCACCTGAAGCCTTACGCGAAATCATTGCCTATCCGGTTTGCGATACCGAAGTTTTTGATAACTTTGAGCAGCGACCGGAAAAAGCCATGTCCCGTGCAGAAATTATGGCCCGCGGCATCGTCTCGATTGATGATGACATCAAACAGGACGGTGCCGGGCGTTATTTGTTTGCCTGGAACCGTGATTATTTGCTGTACCAAGGCACGCTGGATAAAGACCATTGGCTTCATTCACTGGTTCGGCATCTCAATGATGAAGAGCTGGTGATTGAAACGGTCAATGAAAGCCATCAGGCCCAATTTCAAGGTGATTGGTGTTGGGTCTGCGTGCGTTTTTGCGATGCTTACCGAATCCGGCTTGGGCAGGATGTTATTGAAATCAGGGATGAGGCTTGCTACCAAGGCCAGGAAAACGCCGATGACATCATTGTGCCCAAAGGCGATTGCTCGGCTCAGGTATTGCAACAAATGGCCAGCTTCAGAAGCGAATACGATGAATTTCAGGAATCGACCTTTGAAAGCGATTCGGATGCCTTCCTCGCCTTTGTGGTGGCCAATACCGCTAGTGATCCAGCCAATGCTATGCAACGCTTGTTGCCGGATTTTTGCGGTTGTCCTGCGCTGTATGGTAAAGCCTTCGTGGTGGAGTTGGATCAGCAAGGCAAACCGGCATCGGTGATAGCGTATCCGGTTCAATCCGGTCAAACGCAAACACTCGAAGCAGGCATGGCTAGTTAAGTCTCTTTCAATACAAGAGCGCGTTATCCAGTCGGATAATTGCGCTCATTTTCATTACCGAAAATGAGAACAAGCTACTGGTTCTATGTCCACCCTAAAAGGGCTGATATGCACCTTCGAAATGCTATCTATCTACCAGTAACCGCCCGCAACGCGTGATTCGATCGAAACTAAACACATGTTCTCTCGGGCTTTCATAACATCGCCCCACCAATCTGCGCAGGTAATCCGGTTCGCCTTTTTCGAGATAAATAGTGGCGCCACAAATTGGGCATGCGGCCGAATAACGGACTAACCGAACCACTCTTAAATCCCCGTCTCGTAGCAGTTCGAACTGCGCAGACTGTTCATAAAAATTTGTGAAGAGTTCATGGGCTACGACAATTCGATCATCCAACAATAACACCCAAGGCTTGATGATAGAGACCCAGGAACCATAGGGAATCGCGAAAATACTAATCAGTAATGTCAAATCTTGCGTTGTCACCGGCCTGGGCACGGATAACGATAACCATCCAGCATAGGCAATTAACAACGCGAATCCAGCTATGATTGCGAGCCAGCCCAATATAACCCAGACATGCCATTGTCTTAATTCGATTTGTCCACGCCGAAATAACCAACTCGCGATCCAACTGGGCTTGACTTCACCTAGTTCAGTCATTTGATAGCAGGCTTTCAATTCGGCTGCATGGTTGCCGTCTATCCGATCGTTCTCAATCGCTTGGTCTTCTTCCGTAATTTCCGGGATCGGTTCCGCCTTGATATAGAACGTCGTGTGTCGTCCAGGGCCTCCCTTTGTGCTTTTGCGATCTGGCTTTGGATAGCGAGGCAATCCACGCTTACGGGCAAACTCGATGATTTGGGGCTCGCGGGTTTCGCAATATTTCTTCAATGAACCCGGCCAGTCTATCCATTTTTTAGGTTCGGCACTTTCTAAGGTTTCATCAACAGCGGCGACGATTTCTTCGGCAGTGAAACGTCGCTTCGACTCTTCGAATTCAGCTTTCTTTAACGATTCCTGGGCTAACGCGCGCAATATGCGGTGGCCTTTTTCATCGCTTGGCTCGCTACCCAACCAATCGATCAAGCATTGAATTACCTCGCGCATAAACCACCCCAAACCAGGTAACCGGCAGTTGCGGTCTGGTTAGCGAATAGCCGATTCATAACAATGTCCTCCATAACAAATTCGGGATGAGCGATATAAAAATGATTTTGGAATGCACTTATTCAGGTCAAACACCAATTGAGGCGCCACTTGTTGTATGCAAAGCCTCTGATAAGCAGAACGAGATTAGAAGAATTTCAGAATCATTCAATCCATCAGGGCGAACAAATAGCCTGGCGTTATCAAAGTGGCCATCCATCACACGCCGAAAGAGGCATCACCAACTCAATAGGACAATTATTTTCAACAAAGCCAAATCATATCTATCGGGGGTTCCGGAGCTTTGTGACCCAAAACAGGTCACTTTGCGGCCGGGACATTTGCGCGTTGCCTGCCTAGCATATCGACAACAGTCGTTAATCAACTCAGAGGCGTTTATGTCAACACTGGATGAAGATCTTGCCCGGTTAAATTTCGAATATCTCATGCTAGCCAGGGAATGCGCACGCAGTAATCCGGCGGAAACAGCCTGGCGCTTTGGCATTGATCGGGGAGGCATAGACCATCTTGCCGGCATGACACAGGAGCAACTTCGTGAACACGCCGATAGCAGTCGCGCTGTGATTCGGTTATTGCCGGTGTTTACCCCGAGCAACTTGCCGATGGTTGCCTATTTGGATCTTCTCCAACCTTGCATCAGTGACACATCAAATGAACCCAATACCATTTAACAACAGGTCTCGCATAGGCACAGACTTGCTGCTGGCGGAAAGACTAATCCAACTCGGCGCCCGTCCGCCAATTGTTAGCCAGCTCTGCCGTTTAACCAGAAAACAAAGCATCGCATTTTTTAAAGAAGTACAAGGGCAATCGCCCAAACAAGGCATGCTGCCCCATGATCACCAATGGGCCATCCGCTCGGCGTTCAACAACATTCATGCCTCGCTATTTTTAAGCATGATTGAAGACATTCGGCAGCGGCTTTCTACCCCGAGCCTGAATGCAACCTTACTGGTTACGGCCTATGAGATATACAGCAATGTCGCTTCCAGAATTTTAGCCAATCGGCAATATATCCAACCACGCTACAGCCAACATTATCCGTTAGATATAAACCGCGCTTGGTATTTATTCAGCCTGCTCTCGGCGGGTGATTTGGTATTCATTCTTTGCGAGCGTTGCCGCGCCCGTTATCTGGGCATGATTCACTCTGATGCCACATTTAGTCAATGTCCTATCTGCGATGTGTGGACTGATCGCTCAGGTCGGCGACGCTGGGTTTCCGCAAAATCAAACAAACTCACATTGAACAAATCAAGCGCTCGTTAGAAACGATCCATCAGCTACTAAGGAGAAGTCGCATGCATATTGCGGTCATTACAGCCACTGATTCCCAAATACCTCAGCCTATTCATGGCAAAAAACTCGCCCGACTCGCGCGTGAGTGCTTTGCCAATCAGCAAATATTGACCATTGATTTTAAGGATATCAAAGCTATTACCCAGGGTTTCTTTCAGGAATTATTTTTCCCTCTGATTACTGAGTTTGGCGCCGATTTTTTGAAATCGAAATTCATGGTCATTAACCTGAGTGACGTCAATGAAAAGCAGATGCAGTCTGCTTTCAAAAACTTGGACGACTATTTCGACAAACTTTCAGTGATCAATCATCAAGGGTGCGACGAAGAGATTTACACCATGAATCAAACTTGGCTGATCAAGGCCAGAGAAATCGCGCGAGAAAATCCAGTATTGACGGAATTAGTGTTGGGAATTACGGATGACGCCATGCGAACAGCTCTCGGTCATTTGTCTTTGGAGGACATTCAGTTCATCGCTCGATCCAATTGGCTTTGCTTTACTCCACGGTTTTCCAGTCAGTTCCTGATGAATATCAATAAAGAGCAGCCACCGATAGTGGAAGCCATGCTCGGTTTAACCTGCTCGATTTGCTGAGAGGGCGGTCTATGCTGAAAAAATATCAACAGCAAACGTTAGCAATTGAACTACTGAAGCGCCATGCCAAGGTAAAAATCGTGCATCAAGTGACAGGCATTCCGATCAAGCCATTACGACACACTTATCGACAATTGCATGGACGTTCGCCCAGCCGAGGTTCAATCAAGTTTTCAACGCGCGGGTTAACTGGAAGTAGACGTAAATATAAAGATGTGACGATATTTGCGGTTTGCTATCGGGTGGCCGTGAGCAAATCGGCCGATGACCAAATTCAAACATTGATAACCGCCTTTGATGCCTACAAATATTCCTACCCATTTGGAAATCTCGATTTTTCAGCGGCATGGGTCGTGTCTCAAGACATCAAGGATAAAAAAGTGCAGGTTTCAACGTGCCCACATTGTCGTGCCTGGGTACTGTTGAACGCAAGAGAAGACCTTACTGAACGCTGCGGCGTATGTAACAACACTTTGCAATCAGGTATCCAGTGAACATTGAATCCGACCAAAATACTACGGCAAAAGAAAAAGAATTCCTGAAAATTAACGACATGATCAAAAAATTAGGTGTGACTCGGACCCAATTTTGGCGAATGAGGAAAGCTGGTGATGTTCCTCCACCGGTAATTCGAAATCCACAAATGTGGCTTGCAAGCCAGATCAAAGAGTTTTATGAAAGGAGGGTAAAAAAAGAAGATGTCGGAACACTTTGATGCCTTACAACTGCATTCAAACCTTATTTGTCGTTTGGTGCCGTATATTTTTCGATCAAGCACGAAATTTTTTTCGGATTTGAGTGAAAAACAAAGTGACCATAAAAGTGACCACGCAATAAAAAAGGGCTTAGACATTTCTGCCTAAGCCCTTGATTTATTTGGCTCCCCCGGACGGGCTCGAACCGCCGACCTAGTGATTAACAGTCACCCGCTCTACCGACTGAGCTACAGGGGATTAATATCTTTCAACTTCTCAATAATGGCGCGCCCGGAGAGATTCGAACTCCCGACCGCTCGGTTCGTAGCCGAGTACTCTATCCAGCTGAGCTACGGGCGCTTAATTGAGCCGCCTATTATTATTTTTTTTTAACTCCGTGTCAAACTTTATTTTCTTGTTGCTACTTAATAATGGCGGAGAGAGAGGGATTCGAACCCTCGATGCGCTTTTGGCACATACTCCCTTAGCAGGGGAGCGCCTTCGGCCTCTCGGCCATCTCTCCTATAACTGCATCAACCTTCAACGCTTCCCGCTTCGGATTGTTCTTTTTTAATTCTTTCGTAAATTTCTTCTCTGTGAACCGAGATGTCTTTGGGCGCATTAACCCCAATTCTTACTTGGTTACCTTTTACCCCGAGAACCGTAACAGTCACATCGTCACCAATCATCAAGGTCTCTCCCACTCTACGAGTCAAGATAAGCATACTATCTCCCTACATTGTTAATGCGCTTTTTACTGCCACATACTCGAATCGACAATTATATTGTTTTTCCCAGAAAATGGAAGAAAAATATATTAGCGCTTTTATATTATCCTTGCGTTCAAACCGGAAAATTACCGCTAGTTAACCAAAGCTATCATTGCCCGGACTGACCGACACGGCACACACTCAGACTGCGGGACTATCTTAATCCAAACTGAAGACTTTGTCCGATACCTTTGCAAAACGGAGCGAACCACATGCCCATACCCCGAAACACGATAAAGCGATTACCACACTTGTTAGCCGCGGCCCTGTCGCTAACCACACCCTGCGTGATTGCAAAAAACGCAAAGCACGATCGCGAGCACGCCCCCAAAACCATACAACACCAACCCGACGAGGACCTGTTAAACGATAGCGAACGCGAAGCCAAACCATATCAACACTACCGATTTAGCGATGCCGATCGCCAAAGCATCCGAGAATACTACGAACAACAATACCGTAGCGCCGATTGCCCTCCCGGCCTAAAGAAAAAGCGCAATGGCTGCCTGCCTCCAGGACAGGCGAAAAAGTGGGCAATCGGCCGCCCTTTACCTAGAGACGTAGTCTATTACGAAGTACCGCCAAACCTGATGGACCCTTCGGCGGCGGGTTACAGATTGGTTCGCGTGGCGTCCGATATTCTGATGATTGCAATCGGCAGCGGCATCGTGGTGGATGCCATCACCGATTTAAACCGAATGCGTTAAGACGCGCTTACCGGCCAGTTCGAGCACCTAATAACCGTACCCCAAATCGCGAATCTTCTTTAACTCGCCGTCTTCGAACTCCAGCAGCTTTTGGAATTTTCGCCGGCCGAAATTATAAGTCCATTCTTCGATCAACACTTCTTCGAATTGGTCGATCTCGAGCGCACCGTAGGGATGGCGCAAGCGGCTACCGCGTATCGCCCGACGCTGCTCCACCGCATCGGGCTCGCCACACTTGTCCAATACTTCCGACTTGTAATCGCCGACTTGAACCAAGCGGTGTCCGCAACGCATCGCCCAGACATCGCCGGCAGCCAGCAGAGCCAGCACGGCGAAAAAAATAAGCTTGATATGCACGCGACGCCCTACTGTTAAGGATTGACGGCGTAACTTTGCGAATAACCGCTACCTTTGCTGCAGACATTGCGGCTGGTCGGAGATTCGCAGGAAATATCGGTAAATTCGGCCTTCAATTCTCCCGCCTTGTCCGGGACGAAATAAAACCGGAAATTGGGGTCCGCGCTGATGGCGATGTCTATCTTGGCGTTTAGTACCGGTTTATTGTTGAACGTGACTTTCAATTGGTCGATGAAATGCGACTTCCGGATAAAACGCGTCATCTGGTCCATCTGCATCCCGGTCAAATTGGGATGGCTGATCATCAATTGGGTCTGCGCCGGCTGGCCGGCTTGGAAGCCGTCGTCGATTCTGAACTTGACCTTACCTAAGCGCTTCATCGCCTCGTCGAGGTCTGCGCCTATCGGTGCGGAGCAACCGCCGCTGGCTTTGACGAATTTTTTGGTCATGGTCAATTTGCCGTCGTTGGTTTCGGCGATGGCCCGGATATTACTATAAGTGTTCACCCGTATCCGCATCGCCAAGTCGGCCTTGCCGCTTTCCGGAAAAAACTCGAATTCGCCGACGAACGGAAACGGGTTCTTATCGACGAATAACCAGATTTTACGGATGTATTTGTCTTTATTCTGTGGAAATTTGCTGATCACCTTGACCGGCACAATCGCCGGATCCTCCGCCCGGTAAGGCGCATCCAATTCGATAACGGCGTTGTTCTCCTCGATCGTTTTGCCGGAGAAAAACTGGCTTTTCAAAACCGTACTCCAGGTTTCATCGTCGCCTTCTGCACGAGCGCCGGGCGCGGTCAGCACCATCGCCACGCTCAAACACACTATCTGTACAAACTTATGCATGTATCAATCTCCCGATAGATTTAATCTTCCCATTCCAACTCGGCGAATGCCGTCGTCACGTTCTTGCGATGGAACTGCTCGAATAACTGCCAGCGGTTTTTAGCGGTTAGGCCGACCTGCTCCACCGCCTGCTCCAAGGTCTTACCCTGCTTGACCATGGCGCGGATCTCGGTAGCCAGCTCCGACAAATAGGCTTTCTCCGGCAACATTGCCGCCGGCCAGTCTTTAACCAGACGCCCATGCCCCGGAATCACCAGCTTATAGTTAATTTTCTGCAGTTTCTCCAATTCGGCGAGCCAACCCTTGATGCTGCCGTCGATGACCGGGATGTGTTCCAGAAACAATAAATCCGCCAACCAAAGCGTGTCGGTCGTTTTATCGTAAACGCTCAAATCGTTATCGGTGTGGGCACTGGGATGAGCCGTCAACAGCAATTCTCGATTCCCCAAATTCAACGTCATGGTCTGCTTGACTTGCAAATCCGGCGGCACGATATTGTCCTGGTTGACGTGAATGTCCAACAGTTCGGCGGCCCGGCTCAAGTAATGGTCGCCGCGGGCGGCCATGGCCCGAGCCAGTTTATGGTGGCCGACGAATTGCACCCCCGCCTCTTTAAAAGCCCGATTACCGTATATATGATCGGGATGCACGTGGGTATTGATGACATAACACACCGGTTTTACCGTGGCTTGCTTGATCGCATTGCGCAAGGCGATGCCCTGCTGCGGACTGCCGCCGCTGTCGATCACCGCGACGCAACGATCGCCGACAATGAAACCGATGTTGGCGATTTCGCCATGGTTTTCGCGGTCCGGCCAGTGATGTTCCGATAGATGCAGATAAATGCCGGGAGCTACTTGCTCCACTTTCAACAAAGGCGCAGCGTGAGTCGCAAAACTCAACGCCATTCCGCAAATAAGCTCAAACCACCTCATACCGCGAGCTCCTGACCGGCCAGCCGCTTAAAAAACTCGGTTTCGGAAATAATATCGCGGTTGGTTTCCACTCGATCCAAGTAAACCAAGCCTTGTAAATGGTCAAACTCGTGTTGGAACACCCGAGCCGGAAAATCGGCCAACGTCAACCGGCGAGGCAATCCTGATTCGTCGCAGAACTCCACGGCAACCGCGCGGTAACGCGGCACCAAGGCTCTGACGCCGGGCACACTCAAACAGCCCTCCCAATCTTTGACCATCGTGGTGTCCACCACGTCGAAACTCGGATTAACCATTATCACCGGCGCCATTTCCGGCGCCAGCGGATAGCGGGCAGTCGGTCGCGAGGCCACGATGACAACTCGCTTGGACTCGCCCAATTGCGGCGCGGCAATGCCGACACCGCTGGCGGCCAGCATGGCACTTCGCATATTTTCGATAAGTTCGTGGAACTCGGGGGTGTTAAAGTCGTCAACTGGCGCGGCCTGTTGACGCAACACTTCGGCCCC
Source organism: Methylomonas sp. EFPC3 (assembly GCF_029643245.1). NCBI lineage: Bacteria > Pseudomonadati > Pseudomonadota > Gammaproteobacteria > Methylococcales > Methylococcaceae > Methylomonas > Methylomonas sp. EFPC3. The sequence goes on along the minus strand of NZ_CP116398.1, from coordinate 4,346,505 downwards.
CAACTGTTGTATTGGTCTGTTTTCAGTCATAACTGCGACGAATATGGTCTCGGCATCCGATGGATCAGCAATTTTACCGGCCCAAGTATACTGCTGTTAACGGCAATCCACTCGTCTTTACTTTGCAGGGCTTTTTTGTGATATTACCGAAGAGCCCGAGCCGTAAGGTCGAGTTTCCGGCTAACAGCCATCCAATAAAGACAAGCTTTACCACTGGAGATACTATGAAAAAATTAAGCAAAACCCCGTTAGCCGTAGCGATGGGCGCCAGTTTACTGCCCACTCTGGCCGGCGGCATTGCGCAAGCCGACAGCAACCCGTTTGCGTTGTCAGAATTGAGTTCGGGTTATATGGTGACTGCCGAAGCCAAACCTGAAGCCGGCGCCGACAAGATGAAAGACGGCGCCTGCGGCGAAGGCAAATGCGGCGCGGCGATGATGAAAAAAAGCACTGACACTAAAGCCGCGACCGAAGGCAAATGCGCCGGTAACAAACCTGCACCTGCCGCCGACAAAGCGGCGGAAGGCAAAAAAATGGAAGGAAACTGCGGCGCCAACATGAAATAAGCGCCGGCGGCGCCGGTCTGTTCTCGCCGGCGCCTTAATCGTTCAAACCGAAAAACTTTCTCCGCAGCCGCAGGTCGCTTTGACGTTTGGATTGCTGAATTTGAAGGCTTCATTGAAACCTTCCTTAGCATAATCCAACTGAATACCGGCCAATTTGTCCAAATCTGCCTGCTTCACCAGCACTTTTACCTCGTGTTGGTCGAACACCACGTCATCGGCCTCGGCCTGGTCGGCGTAATCCAGTACATAAGCGTAACCGGAACAACCCGACGCTTTGACTCCCAAGCGTAAGCCCACGCCCGAACCGCGCTTTTGCAATTGTTTTTGAATCTGCCTTGCGGCGCTCTCTGTCACGATAATGCTCATTGAATTAAATCTCCTGATGTCTTTCCAGCGAGGCGTTCAACACCTCGACAAAGCGATCGATCTCGGTTTCGGTATTATCCTTGCCCAAACTGACACGTATCGCCGATTTGGCCAAATCGGGCGCTATGCCCATGGCCGCCAAAACCGGGCTGATTTCGCCGGACGCCGCCGAACAGGCCGAGCCGCTGGATACGGCAATATTGTGCTGATCCAATTGCATCAACAGCATTTCGCCATTTAGTCCGGCCACCCCGAATTGCACGGTGTTCGGCAATCGCTCCGCCGCTTCGGCGAAAATCACCAAACCCGGTATCGTCTTTAAACGCTGTTCCAGCCGCTGCCGCAACTTCGCCAGCTTGGCCGAACGTGCATCCATCTCCGCTTTCGCCAACTCAGCCGCCTTGCCAAAACCGACGATGGCCGCGACATTTTCGGTACCAGCCCGCCAACCGTATTCCTGGTCGCCGCCGCGCTGCAGCGGACTGAGATTGAAATCTTCGGCGACGACCAGAGCCCCGCAACCTTTGGGCCCATAGATTTTGTGACTGGACACCGATAACAGGGCGACGCCAAGCTGCCTGAACGATAACGGCACTTTACCCAACACCTGCACTGCATCGGTATGGACGTTGACGCCGAAACCGCTCAGCCGCTGCACCGCCTCGGCAACCGGCTGCACGGCTCCGGTTTCGTTATTGGCCAGCATCAATGCCAGAAAATCACCCAGCTGCCAATCCAAACCCAACAAACTCTCGACTGAGACCTGACCATTGCTAGCGACAGCCACGCGGCGTAAGTCGCAATACGCCGACCTGTTGGCTGCGGCATTCTCGAATACCGACGGATGCTCTATCGCCGAAATCGTCAAGCGCCTGCCGCGGGCACTGGTCAAAGCCAGGGCATTGGCTTCGGTACCGCCACTGGTAAACACAATGCGCTCTGCGGGTGCATCGAGCAGTGCAGCCAATTGCTCTCTGGCGGTATCGACCGCAGTGCGGGCAAAACGCCCGAGCTTATAAAGACTGGAGGGATTGCCGTAAATGGCACCCAAATAAGGCGCCATGGCCTCCACCACGCGCTCGTCACACCGCGTAGTGGCGTTGTGATCGAAATAGATCATTAAGCGCTACGTTTTTCCTGGCGTGTCTGCAATTCGATGACGTGCTCGATTTGCCGGCCCTGGCGTTTGGCAACGTCGCTGACGAATTCACGTTCCAACAACTGCCCCAGACTGATTTCTTTCAAATAGGCCCTAATCTGTTCGCTCAGTCCCATCCACAAGTCGTGGGTCAAACACGGCTGGTCGTTGTGGCAATTGGCTTTGCCGCCGCACTTGGTCGAATCGACCGGCTCGTCGACGGCTTCGATGATATCGGCAATATTGATGTCGCGGGCGCCGCGGCTCAGTGTGTAACCGCCGCCCGGGCCTCTAACCCCTTTGACCATACCGGCTTTACGCAAGCGGGCGAACAATTGTTCCAGGTAGGACAGCGAAATGGTTTGCCGAGTCGCAATGTCGGTCAACGTGACTGGATTGGACTGGCTGTGGTAAGCCAAATCCAACATCGCAGTAACCGCGTAACGCCCTTTTGTCGTGAGCCGCATGCCAAACCCCTTAATAAACTAATGAAAATGAAGGCGACTATAAATAAACCCACTAAATTGGTCAAGTATTTGTCTGCAAGACGGTTTGTAGCTTTGCTTAAGCCCCGACCGCACTGTCGGGCAAGGTGATTGGGACTAGGGTTGATCCTTGATTTCGCAATCGTCCAGCTTCGGCACTTGATGGCGGCGGCAATCGATACCGGCGTCGCTCAAGACTTTCTGCATTTCATCCAACTGCTGGTCCAGATGGTGGATATGATCCAACATCAAATTGATGGCATTGGCAATCGGGTCCGGCATGTCGGCGGTCGCGCCGTAAGCATCGAAACCGATTTTTTGCGCCATCGCATCGCGCCGCGCCTTATCCTGCCTGGTCTTGGCATCGACGATATGCGCCGGAATACCGACCACCGTGACGCCGGGCGGCACCGGTTTCACCACCACCGAGTTAGACCCGACCCTGGCGCCGTCGCCGATTTCGATCGGCCCCAACACCTTGGCGCCAGCCCCGATCACAACGCCGTTGCCCAAGGTCGGGTGGCGCTTGCCTTTGTCCCAACTGGTGCCGCCCAGCGTGACGCTGTGGTACAACGTGCAATCGTCGCCGATGACCGCGGTTTCGCCGATGACGACGCCCATGCCGTGGTCGATGAAAAAGCGGCGGCCGATCTCCGCACCGGGGTGAATTTCGATTCCGGTCAACCAGCGGCCAAGGAAGGAAACGTAGCGCGCCGCCCAGCGAAAACCGCGCAACCACAAAGCATGACTGAGACGGTGAATCAATACCGCATGAAAACCGGGATAGGTAGTGACGACTTCGAACACCGATTGAGCGGCGGGATCGCGCGCGAACACGCATTGGATATCTTCTTTTAGTCGAGAGAACATATGCCTACTTGGTGTTATGGTTTTGCGAGAACCGCAGAATACCCCGCAGGATATCCAGCTCCTTGGTATCCAGCTGAGTCCGGTTGAAAATCCGACGCAGTCGCCGCATGATCGACCGAGAACGTTCGGGATGCAAGAAACCAATATCGGCCATGGTCTGCTCCAGATGTTCGTAGAACGCTTCCATTTGCGCCGCCGTTGCCAGAGGCTCTTCGCCGCGGTCGCCGATCGTACTGGCGGATGACTGCCCCGAGGCCAAAAACAGCTCGTAAGATACTACTTGCACCGCCGCCGCCAGATTCAACGAACTGTATTCCGGATTGCATGGAATTCGCAGAAGGTAATGGCATAAATCCAGTTCGTGGTTTTTCAAGCCGGAATTTTCCCGGCCGAACACCAAAGCGATATTCGGCCGCGCAACGTCACCGGCTACAGCCCAGGTTTCGGCGGCCTCGCGCGCGGTCACGCTAGGCCAACTGATGGTTCTGTCCCTGGCACTGGCACCCAGGACAATCTGGCAATCGGCCAAAGCATCCGCCAGCGAGCTGAAACAACCGGCATGGCGCAACACATCGTCGGCTCCGGAAGCCCTGGCCGTGGCGTCGGCATGGGGAAAGTATTTGGGCGAGACCAATCGCAACTGGTCCATACCCATATTTTTCATGGCGCGCGCTACGGCGCCGATGTTGCCGGGGTGGGAAGTCTCCACCAAAACCACTTTGAAATTAGACAGCAATGCCCACCTGCCGCGGTTAAAAAGCCGCGATTCTAACAAAATTTGCTATTCTATCGCGGTTTTCCAACTGCTCATTTTCAATTCGACTATGCATCCAATGCTCAACATAGCCGTCCGCGCAGCGCGGAACGCCGGCGATCTGATCCAACGCTCCTCACTCAATATCGAAAAGCTCACCGTAGACCAAAAAAGCCGCAACGACTACGCCTCCGAAGTCGACCGGGCAGCCGAGCAGGAAATCATCAAAGTCATTCGCACCGCATTCCCCGACCACGGCATCCTGGCGGAAGAAAGCGGCGAGGCCAAAGGCAACGATTACACTTGGATTATCGACCCGTTAGACGGCACCACCAATTTCCTACACGGTTTCCCGCACTATGCCGTTTCGATCGCCTTGAAAAACAAGAATAAATTGGAGATCGGCGTTATTTACGACCCGACTCGCGACGAACTGTTCACGGCCGAACGCGGCGGCGGCGCAATGCTGAACAATCGGCGCATTCGGGTTACCAAACAGAACACGATGCGCGGCGCGTTGATCGGTACCGGCTTCCCGTTCAAGACCATGGAGAACATCGAACCTTACCTCGGCATGTTCAAGGCAGTATGCGCCGACGCCGCCGGCATTCGCCGCGCCGGAGCCGCCGCGCTGGACATGGCTTATGTGGCCTGCGGCCGGCTGGACGCTTACTGGGAGATCGGCGTCAAAGAATGGGACATTGCCGCCGGCGTGTTGCTGGTGCAGGAAGCCGGCGGAGTCGCAACCGACTTTTCTTTTAACGACAAATACTTACAGTCCGGCAACATCATCACCGGCAACCCGAAGATGCACCAATTGATGTATCAAATCATTGAGCCGCACGTCCCAGCCCGCTTGAAATAAGGCGCAATTCTGCAATTAGCCTAAAATTGTTATCGTTTCGCCTTTTCTTTTATACTTACCGGCTAATCAAAAATTAAGAGGCCACCATGGAAAAACCCTTTATCCTACACATGCTGACTACAGCCAAAAACCTGAGCCCGTTCGACGTCAATATGGCGATGGATGCAGGCTGGATTTCAGCGGTGCCGTATATCAACGTCGAACCGAGCGAAGTCCGGGGTTTGGTTCAAGACGCTATTTTCTCGCGTAGCCCGAAAGGCTTGTTACGCACCGCCATTTTCATCGGCGGCCGCGAAACCAAACAAGCCATGGACATGCTGAAAATGGCGAAAAATTCCATGGTTCCGCCATTTGAAGTTTCGGTTTTCGCCGACCCCAGCGGGGCATTCACCACTGCTGCCGGCATGGTAGCAGCGGTCGAAAAAGAATTGGCCGAAAAATTCGGCACAACGTTGGAAGGCAAGAATGTTCTGGCATTGGGCGGCACCGGCCCGGTCGGCCAAGCTGCAGCGGTGATCGCCGCCCAGGCCGGCGCCAACGTTCGCATTATCGGCCGCCAACTGGATAGAGCCGAGCGCACCGCGGAGTTGTGCAGCGAAGAATTCGGTGACGGCAAAATCTCGATTGCCGCCGGTGCAGATTCCGACAAAGCCGAGTACATCAAAACCGCCGACGTCGTCTTTGCTACCGGTGCCGCCGGTATCGAACTGCTCAGTGCCGAAATGATCGCGAGCGCTCCGCAACTGAAAGTCGCGGCCGACGTCAACGCGGTCCCACCGTCCGGTATTGCCGGCGTCGACGCCTTCGACAACGGCAAACCGATTGCCGGTTCGGTCAGCGGCGCAGTCGGCATTGGCGCATTGGCGATCGGCAACATCAAGTACCAGGCGCAAAGCCGCTTGCTGAAACGTATGCTGGAAAGCGATCAAGCGCTGTTTTTGCACTTCGAGCATGCTTTCGAAGTCGCGCGCGAGTTTATCAAATCCAGCAAGTAACCGACTCCAATCCAGTCCGCCACTATTACAGGGTAAGGTACCAATGCCAAAACGTAGCATACTCCACATGTTCGACCCGATGCCAAACAATAGTCCGTTTGACATCAACATGGCGTTAGACGCCGGTTTCGATGTGCTCATTCCTTACGCCAACGTCAAACTGGAGAACATACCCAACCTGACCCAGGATGCGGTGTTCTCACGGAGTCCGGCCGGCAACAAAAGTACCGCCCTGTTCATCGGCGGCCGCGATATGGGATTGGCTATCGATATGCTGCAAGCCACCAAACCTGCCATGGTCCCGCCGTTTCAAGTATCGGTATTTGCCGATCCCAGCGGCGCTTGCACCACCGCCGCCGCACTGGTGGCGTGCGTGGAAAAGGCGTTGAGAGATCACCACGGACTGGAGTTGAAAGGTTTGAAAACACTGGTGTTCGGCGGGACCGGTCCGGTAGGGATCGCGACCGGAGTGATCGCGTCGTTGCAAGGCGCAGAAACCTTACTGGTAGACCATTTGTCAGTCGAGACCGCCAAGGATGCGGCCAAACAATACAACCGGCGTTTTGGCTCCAGCATGGGAGCAGCTGTGGCACGCAACGACGAAGAGAAATCCGAATTGATCGCCGACGCAGACATCGTGTTCTGCACCGCAAAAGCCGGGATTCGGGTTATCAGCTCGGCCGTACTGGCGCACGCCAAACAACTCAAAGTTGCCGGCGACGTCAATGCGGTGCCGCCGCTCGGCATCGAAGGGATCGAACTGAACGATTTTGCCGCCCCGCTTACGCTAGCGACCTTGTCGCCGAAAGCGGTAGGTGTTGGCGCTCTGGCCGTAGGCAATATCAAGTATCAATTGCAACACGAGCTGTTGAAACTGATGCTGGAGACCGAAAAACCGGTCTTTCTGGACTTCCGCGAAGCTTTCGTCAAAGCGCGCACGCTGGTTTAGCACCGGACCTGACAAGGGCTGGACTGATAGTTCGGCCCTCGCGCGCCATCACACCGCATCCAAATAATTGAATTTCACCGCCAATCTGGTCAACTCCACGTCATTTTTAATCTGGAGCTTGCGGTAAACCCGGTAACGGTAGGTGTTGATCGTCTTGTCGCTCAAAGCCAGTGCTTCCGACATTTCCTGAATGCTTTTCCCGTTCAGAATCATCCGTACCACTTCGGCCTCGCGCTGGGACAGCTGTAAAAACGGTGAAACGTCGGCGCCCGGCAAAAATTGAAACGCCAAATTGCTGGCCACGTCCTGGCACAAATAGCGTTTTCCGGACATCACGGTTTTAATTGCTGCGACCATTTCGTTAACCGGCGAAGCTTTCGAAACGAAACCGACCACCCCCAATTTCAATAACTGTTGCGGAATCGGCCCGTCGTTATGGACCGATAACGCAATAATCTTGGCATTGGGCTGAGTTTGCAAAATCCGCCGGCACGCCTCGAACCCGCCCATCCCCGGCATATTGATATCCATCAATACCACGTCCGGCGGATTCTGAGCGACGATTGGCAACGCCTGTTCACCGCTATTGCATACGCCAACCACGGAGATATCCTTCTCCGCCGCCAGCAGCGCCTCGATACCGCTCCTGACCAATTCATGGTCGTCCACGAGTAATACTTTAATCATAACTTCCTTTGCAACGATCTTTATCCGCTCAAGTTTCCCAAATTTCCTGTCCAACGGCAACGTCAAGCGGCACCTTTGTGGCGTTAAACGCTCCCTGCGTCGTCGTTTGCGCGATTTATCGGTAAAATACCGCTCTTTTGATAAACCAACCCAAAGGTCGCCATGCGCACTTCCCAATTTCCTCTAAGCACCGTCAAAGAAACGCCCGCCGACGCCGAAATCGCCAGCCACAAACTGATGATTCGCGCCGGCCTGATCCGCAAACTCGCCGCCGGCATTTACACTTGGCTGCCGCTGGGTTTGCGGGTGTTGCGCAAGGTCGAGCAAATCACCCGCGAGGAAATGAACAAGGCCGGCTCCCTGGAAGTGTTGATGCCGGCACTGCAACCGGCCGAACTGTGGCAGGAAACCGGACGCTGGGAAAAATACGGCCCCGAGCTGGCGCGCATGAAAGACCGCCACGACCGCGATTTCTGCCTGGGCCCGACCCACGAGGAAATCATCACCGACCTGGCCCGCCACGAACTGAGAAGCTACAAACAGTTGCCGGTCACCTACTACCAAATTCAGACCAAATTCCGCGACGAAATTCGCCCGCGCTTCGGCGTGATGCGCTCGCGCGAATTTATCATGAAGGACGCCTACTCCTTCCATCTGGACCAGGAATCGCTGCAGCAAACCTATGACGTGATGTATCAAACTTATACCAACATCTTCAACCGCTTCGGCTTGAAGTTCCGCGCGGTGATGGCCGATTCCGGCGCAATCGGCGGCGCGGTGTCGCACGAGTTTCACGTACTGGCCGACTCCGGCGAAGACGCCATCGCGTTTTCCGACGCCAGCGATTACGCGGCCAACGTCGAAAAAGCCGAAGTCCGCCGCCCACCGTTAAATCGGCCCGAGCCCAGCCGAAATCTGGAAAAGACCAAAACTCCGGGTAAAAAAACCATCGCCGAAGTCTGCGAATTTTTAGGCACCACCGCCGACAAAGTGCTGAAAACCCTGATTCTGGTACAGCGCCCGGCCAATCCGCAAGACCGCAACGTTTATTACATGATTCTACTGCGCGGCGACCATGAACTGAACGAAATCAAATTGAGTAAAATTATCGGTAACTTCGACTTTGCCAAAGACGAAGAGATTGAAAGCCTCATGCATTGCCGCCCTGGCTACATAGGCCCAATTACCAACGAGACAACTCCCTGCCATATCATTGCCGATTACGCCGTCGAAAATATGAACGACTTCGTCTGCGGCGCCAACGAAGAAGGCATCCACTACACCGGCGTCAACTGGAATAGAGATCGGAAATTGATGAACGAGTGGCTGCACGACATCCGCCAAGTCGTGGACGGCGACCCTAGCCCGGACGGCCACGGCAGCTTGACTATCGCCCGCGGCATCGAAGTCGGCCACATTTTCCAACTGGGCACCAAGTACAGCGAATCCATGAACGCCGCCATCGTCAACGAAGCAGGCAAAAACCAAACCATGATCATGGGCTGCTACGGCATCGGCATTTCCCGCGTCGTCGCGGCCGCCATCGAGCAAGGCCACGACGAGCGCGGCATCATCTGGCCCAACGAACTGGCGCCGTTCCAGGTCGCCATCTGCCCGATGAACATGTACAAATCCGACCGCCTGGTCGATACCGTGGAAAAGATCTACCAGGAACTGCAGGACGCCGGCATCGAAGTCTTGCTCGACGACCGCAAGGTCCGCGCCGGCTTCATGTTCTCCGACATGGAACTGATCGGCATCCCGCACCGCATCGTCATCGGCGACCGGGGCCTGGACAGCGGCACCGTCGAATACCAGGGCCGTACCGACCCGGAAAGTCAGGAAGTTCCTTTCTCCGAGCTGGTCGGGTTTATCAAAGCCAAACTGGCATAAAGCCGACCCTATCGCACAAAAAAAGGGCGCCAAATGGCGCCCTTTTTCTTACCCGACCGAACCGCTTCAGCGCATCAAAGTAAACATCGCCTTGACCGCACCGCACTTCGGGCAACCCCAGTCTTCCGGCACATCTTCCCAACGCGTGCCCGGCGCTACGCCGTTACGCGGATCGCCCAACTCCTCGTCGTAAATGTGGCCACAGGTTTTGCATTTGTACTTTCTGAACTCTGCCATTGCTTAATCCTCGGTTGTAACAACGTTTAATAAACGGGCGAAATTGTAGCTTATGCTCGCCCACCAAAAAACCACGAATATTGGAAGGAATCGACCACCTGGCTTTCCGTTCGAACCCCTAACAAATCGGCTCTGACGCGCCATTTTCGCGGGAGCCCTGACCTGAGTGCTAGGTAATTGAATTGTAATTTGAATTCTTGACCGGAAACGGGTATAAACGCCCACCGAGGGGGATCGATATTTTTCACTTTTTTGAGGGATTAACATGAAACACTACGCTTTCTCGCATCATCTTAAGCAGAGCCTGCTACTGCTGGGCTTGGCAATCACTACGCCTATCGCTTCGGCAGCGGCATGGAGCGGCACAGCCAATTACACCGCAGCTCCCGGAGCCACCGGCGACGAAGCCGTCGTCGGCCCGTTCGACACCTACGACTTCGGCTTGGGCGTTGGCTTGGTTAAAGTCAATAACGACGGCACGCTGAGCGGCTATTTCCAGACCTATGTCAACGACCACATTCTGACCAATGCCGGCGGCATCAACGTGCCACAACTTAACGTCAGCGGTGCGTCTGGTAGCGGCAGCGGCTTCGAATTAACCGTAGTCGCCAATTTTACCGGCACCTATTCCGTATTGCCGGGCGGAGTGCAAAGCATCTCGCTGACCGGGGGCAATGTTGGCCTGTATTTCGACACCACGCCTGACTTCAGCTTCAGCGCCGATAGCGGCTTTAACGATGGCACTGCGATTTTATCCGGCACGCTGACCGGCGGTAGCGGATTTATCTCACTATCTTCCGGCAAAGGCATCGAGCAGCTGGATCTGAGTTTTTCCGGGATTCTCGGCAGTTCCAATTCCAGCGTTTACAGCGCGCCAATTGGCGGCGGCAGCGCTTTGTTTTCGATCGACTTGAATAACTCGACTTTGCTACCCGGTATCAATAGTGTGCAAGGTCACAATAAAAGCGAAGGCGCCTTGGCAGCCGTCGACGGCTCCATCAACCTGACCGCAGTGCCGCTGCCGGCGGCGGCATGGATGTTCGGCGCAGGCTTGGTCGGCCTGTTGGGCGCGGGACAACGAAAAAAAACCGTCGCCTAAACCACTCCGGTTAGGACTTCGCGGCTTTGCTGCCCCGGCACTTCAATCGGGGCAGCAGATTCCGGCCGACTCGCAACATCAGAAATCAGGCATTCCCGCGAATCGCAAACACAAACCGAACAACCCTTCCCATTCGTTGCCAACGGCCTGCCCCTTGATGCAACGGTCCACCTCTGCACCGGCCCGTAAAATCCCCTGTAACTGTTCGGCCCGCAAGCGCCGAGACGCCTCTTGCACCAAAGATTTGCGTTTATCCCAAATCTGAAACTTCTTAAACACTGCTTCCGGATTAACGCCACGCCGGAACTCGGCTTTGACCAGCAACAACATCCGGGTTTCCCGGCAAATCGCCCATAACACGATAGAAGCGGCGGTGCCTTCAGCCCGCAAGCCATTCAGAATTTTCAAAGACCGGTTCAATTTTCCCTCCAGCAAGGCATCGGTCAATTTGAATACGTCGAAACGGGCGCTGTCGGCAACGTCGTCCTCAATCATGGCTTTGCTGACCAAAGCCGCACCGTGCAAGATGTAAAGCTTTTCGATCTCCTGCGCGGCCGCCAATAAATTCCCCTCGACACGAACGGCCAGGCTTTTCAAAGCCTCGTTCTCCAGCCGCATGCCCCTGCGTTCGGCGCGGCGCTGCAACCAGTGTAACCACTCCTGCCCCTGCAGCGGCCAAACCTGGACGATGACGCCAACGACATCCAACGCTTGAAACCATTGCGACTTTTGCGCCGCCGACTCCAGTTTGCCGGCCGTCACCAGCAGCACGGTATCGTCCGGCAGGTGTTGGCAATAGGCGATCAAAGCCTTGCTGCCTTCCGTTCCAGGCTTCGCCGAAGGCAGGCGCAGATCAATTAATTTTTTGTCGGAAAATATGGATAGCGAATCGGCTTCCAGGCTAAGTTGCGGCCACTCGTGGCCGGACTCGACCGAAATCACTTCGCGGGTGGTGTAACCGGCCGCGCGGGCAGCCTGGCGAATGTCGTCGGCGGCTTCGCCCAGCTGTAAAGGTTCGTCGCCGCTGACCAGATAGACCGGCGCCACGGATTTTTGCAACGCCGCAGCCAACTGCTCGACTTTCAAGCGCACGTTTTTTACTTCTGGTTGTCGATCGCCACCCGGGCGCGGGCCAGGATCATCCGGGCCGCCTGCTTGTAAATCTCGCCGCGGATCAACTGTTCCTCGTTGGTTTTCGCCAACACCGCGGTCTGGTCGTTGAAAAATTCGCGGGATAATTCGATGACTTGTTCGTCCATCATCGCAGTCTCCTTATCGTCGAAGAACTGGAAGCGCAGATAATATTCCAGCTCGGATTCGCTGGATTTACCGGTGGAGCCGATAGACAGCACCCGGCTGCGCATGTCTTCTCTCAACACTTTGATGACGACACCGGCCTCGTTCGGCGTCGGCGCCAATTTGCCTTTCGAAGCCCGCATGATTTGCTGCATTTCGTTTTGCAACGGTCCGGAAGCGCCGAAAATGTAAAGACTCTTCAGCGCGGCCGGCATCTCGATCGAGCCGCGCAAATGGTAGCCGCAACCGGCTTGCGCCAACAATGCCGCCAGGACCAGATATCGAAACAAGCGCTTCATCGGCTTTTTACCAACGCAATTAAACAACGATATTCACCAGTTTTTGCGGCACGACGATCAGCTTTTTGACCGGCTTACCCTCGAGGAAGCGCTGCACGTTGGCGTCGGCCAAGGCCAAGGTTTCGATCTGCTCCTTGGAGGCACTGACCGCAACCGCCAATTTGCCGCGCAATTTGCCGTTGACCTGCACCACCATCTCGATGCTGTCCTGCACCAACGCCGACTCGTCCAGTTCCGGCCAAGCCGCGGTAACAATGTCGCTGTCGCGGCCCAGGTCGCTCCACAGTTGCTGCGCCGCGTGCGGAATGATCGGCGCCAACATCAGCACGATGGCTTCCAGCACTTCCTGGCGTACCGCCCGGCCGTTGGCGCTGTCGTCCTCGAATTTGTTCAAGGCGTTGACCAGCTCCATGTTGGCAGCAATCGCGGTGTTGAAGGTGTGGCGGCGGGCCATGTCGTCGGTCACCTTTTGCAAGGCCTGGTGCAACTGGCGGCGCAGGGCTTTTTGATCGTCGGTCAAGGCCGCTTTATCCAGCGCCGCTTGCGGCAAACCGGCTTCAACGTGCAAATACACTTGCCGCCACAAGCGCTTCAGGAAGCGAAACGCGCCTTCGACGCCGGCGTCGTTCCATTCCAGCGATTGGTCCGGCGGCGAGGTGAACATCGTATACAAACGCACGGTATCGGCGCCGTATTTGTCGATCAGCACCTGCGGATCGACGCCGTTGTTTTTTGACTTCGACATTTTTTCGATCGCGCCGACCGTGACCGGCGAACCGTCTTCCAATAACTTGGCGCCGACGATCTTGCCCTTGGCGTCGCGCTCGACTTCGATCTGGGTCAGGTTGAAATACTTTTTATGGCCGTGTTCGTCGAATTGGTAAAAAGTCTCGGCGACCACCATGCCCTGGGTCAGCAGATTTTTGAACGGCTCATCGCAAACCAGCAAGCCTTCGTCGCGCAGTAATTTGTTGTAAAAGCGCGAGTACAGCAAGTGCAGAATCGCGTGCTCGATACCGCCGATGTAATGGTCAACCGGCAGCCAGTAGTTGGCGCGCTGGTCCAGCATCGCCGTGTGGCAGTCGCTGCTGGCGTAGCGGGCGAAGTACCAGGACGATTCCATGAAGGTATCGAAGGTGTCGGTCTCGCGCCGCGCCGGTTTGCCGCATTTCGGGCAGGTCGTGTGCGGGAAGGTCGGATGCGCGGCCAATGGCGATTGCGAGCCGTCGAGCACCACGTCGCGCGGCAGGGTCACCGGCAATTGCTCGTCGGGAACAGGCACGGTACCGCAATCGTCGCAATAAACCACCGGAATCGGCGCCCCCCAATAACGTTGCCGCGATACGCCCCAGTCGCGCAATCTGAAATTGGTTTTGCGCTCGCCTTTGCCGAGACCGGCCAATTTGGCGGCGATGGCGTCGAAGGCTTGTTTGAAATCCAGACCGTCGAATTCGCCGGAGTTAAGCAACACCCCTTTATCGGTGAAGGCCTTTTCAGTAACGCTATCGTCGCTACCGTCGGCCGACGCAATCACTTCTTTAATCGCGATGCCGTAGCGTTTGGCAAATTCGTAATCGCGCTGGTCGTGAGCCGGGACCGACATCACCGCACCGGTGCCGTAGCTCATCAACACGAAATTGGCGATCCAGACCGGCACCGACTCGCCGGTCAAAGGATGAATCGCGCTGTAACCGGAGGCAATGCCGCGTTTTTCCATGGTTTCCATCGCCGCTTCCGAGGTTTCCATCTGCTTGCAGGATTCGATAAATTCGGCAATCTCGGCATTGGTTTCGGCGGCTTTTTTGGCGACCGGGTGTTCGGCGGCGACCGCAACATAAGTCACGCCCATCACGGTGTCGGGACGGGTGGTGTAGATGCGGATCGGCGACTCGAAACCGTCGACGGCAAAATCCATCTCCACGCCTTCGGAGCGGCCGATCCAGTTGGCCTGCATGGTTCTGACCTGTTCCGGCCAACCCGGCAGTTTTTGCAGATCGTCGAGCAACTCCTGGGCATAAGCAGTAATTTTCAAAAACCACTGCGAGATTTCTTTTTTCTCGACCTGGGTGTCGCAACGCCAGCAGCAGCCATCGATAACCTGCTCGTTGGCCAACACAGTCTGGTCGTGCGGGCACCAGTTGACCGGCGCCGTTTTTTTATAGACCAAGCCTTTTTCCAGCAGGCGGATGAAGAACCATTGTTCCCAGCGGTAGTATTCCGGATCACAAGTCGCCAGCTCGCGGCTCCAGTCGTAGCCGAAGCCCAGACGTTTGAGCTGGTCGCGCATGTAATCGATATTGGAATAGGTCCAATCGGCCGGATGCACCTTGTTTTGCATTGCGGCGTTTTCCGCCGGCAGGCCGAAAGCGTCCCAGCCCATCGGCTGCAACACGTGTTTGCCTTGCATGCGTTGGAAGCGGCTGATCACGTCACCGATCGTATAGTTGCGGACGTGGCCCATATGCAGCTTGCCGCTCGGATAGGGGAACATCGACAAGCAGTAGTATTTTTCCTTGCCGGTATCCTCGGTTGCGGTAAACACGCCTGATTTTTCCCAATCGGCTTGGACTTTTTCTTCGATCGCCGCGGGGTTGTAATGCTCTTCCATCCTGTTCGTCTTTTGCTGTAAAAAGGCGCTAGAATACCTTACAGGCGCTTAAATCTAAAGCGCGAATACTATAATAAAAGCGGGAGTAAGCATGGGCGAAAACAAACTGATCGACGCATACGACGACTTGATGGGCCATCTGTACGAAGCGATGGACGACACGCTGCATTCGGTAGCCGACGCGCTGGAAATCGCCAAGAAAAAAACCGCCGCGCTGGGCGGCCATACCCAGGAAGAAATCAACAAAATCGCCGACTATGTGATGCGCGACGTCGAACACGTCGCCACGTCGCCAAGCCTGAAGGAAGAAAACGACTCGCTGTCCGAGTGGCTGAAATTCGACATCGAACTGATCGAGAACTTCGCGCTGGAAGCCTTTCTCGACATTGCCGACAAGACCCGGGTCAAGCTGGCGGCGCTGGAAATGGAAGCCAAACTGTACCACCCCTACCAAAGCGGCGAAGTGGCCGGCCCCGGCACCTTCACTTGCGATGCTTGCGGCAAGCAAATCGCCTTCAAATCCACCAGCATCATCCCGGCCTGCCCCGAATGCAAAGGCAGCAGTTTCAGCCGTTGTTGATATTGCGGGCTCAAACCTTATAATGCGGGCTTTATTTTTTCCTTGATCGAGGGCGATTATGCGCAGGGTGATTTTCAATCAGAAAGGCGGCGTCGGTAAATCCACCATTACCTGCAATTTGGCGGCGATCAGTGCTGTCGAAGGCAAAAAAACCCTGGTAATCGACCTCGACGTCCAAGGCAACTCGACGCAATACCTGCTGGGCAGCAAGGTGGCGGATTCCGATAAAACCATTGCCCACTTTTTCAAGGACAGCCTCGGTTTGGGCCTGTTCGGCGGCGGCAAGGAAGGCCTGGACGGCCTGATCCACGAAACGCCCTTCCCCAACCTGTACGTGCTGCCGTCGCATTCCGACCTGGAAGGCCTGCAAAGCCGGCTGGAGTCGCGGCATAAAATCTACAAACTGCGCGAAGCGTTGGAACGACTGGAAGGCTTCGAGCACATCTATATCGACACGCCGCCGATTCTGAACTTCTACAGCCTGTCTGCGCTGATCGCAGCCGAAAGATGTCTGATCCCGTTCGACTGCGACACCTTCGCCCGCGAAGCACTTTACACGCTGATGCGCGCGATCACCGAAGTCAAAGCCGACCACAACCCGCATCTGGAGGTAGAGGGCGTCGTCGTCAACCAATACCAAAAACAAGCCAACCTGCCGCGACAACTGGTCGAAGACCTGATCGCGGAAGGCCTGCCGGTGCTGGAAACCAAAATCTCCACCTCGGTTAAAGTCCGCGAGTCGCACAGCGATGCCCAACCGCTGGTCCACTACGCCCCGTCACACAAACTGACCGAAGAATACCGCGCCTTGCATTTGGAAATTCACCAATAGCCCATCCCGCGCGCCATAAAACCTACAAGGCCAGGCCCAGCCTGGCTTTTTTAGGCGCTGTTGTCCGTTACGCCCAAAGCAATTGAGCCATCCCTCCGATCCGTTTCGATACGGCCAGCGACCGTCGACCAAACAAGCTTCACGATTCTGATAAACTGAATATCACTTGATCGACGCACCGATTTGGCGCCGATCGATTAATCGTCAAATCGGACTTGGCTTACACTCACATCGGTCATCCCGTCCTATGAGGCAACGCACCGCAGATAAGCGTAATGTGTTAACTATCGAGTCCCACAGAGTGTTATACGCTGTGGCATTCGGTATTGTGATTATTTTTCTGGCCTCTATCGGTTTCAATCTCCACCTCCGCCAACAGCAAAGCCTGGATAAGGCTCTGCGCGAGGATTCCCAGCGCATTTCCACAAAAATCAACGAGCGTTTGAACGCCTATGCCCAGCTATTGAAAGCCGGCGCCGGCCTGTTTGCGGCGTCCAACAGCGTCGAAAGAGCCGAATGGAAAAATTTCGTCGAAAAGCTCGACCTCGATCAAACTTACCGGGGCATTCAAGGGGTCGGATTTTCCGAATTGATTTCCCGAGCAGACTTGCCAGCCCATATCGCCCAGGTCCGCAACCAGGGCTTTCCCGAATATGTGGTCAATCCGCCCGGCGATAGAGAGCAGTATTCCAGCATTATTTTTCTGGAACCTTTTTCCGGCAGAAATCTAAGGGCGTTCGGCTACGACATGCTATCCGAGCCCACCAGAAACGAGGCGATGCTGCGGGCGCGAGATATTGGGGACATTGCATTCTCCGGCAAGGTAAAACTGGTGCAGGAAACCAAAACCGACGTCCAAGCGGGAGTATTGGCTTATTTGCCGGTTTTCAAGAACGGTGCTATCACCCAAACTTTAGACCAGAGACGCGCGTCGCTGATCGGCTGGGTGTATAGCCCTTACCGCATGAACGATCTCATCAAACCCATCGTCGAGGGCGAACTGTCCGCGTTGGATTTACAAATTTTCGATGGCGAAAAAACCACTGAAAATTCCTTGTTCAATAGCGCGCCCGACATGACAGCGGACGGGTATACCGCAGCCAATCCGCTATCGACGCATGACGTCAATCTCGAAGTCGGCGGACACACTTGGATCTTACATTTTACGGCCCTGCCCGGTTACGCAACCATCAACCACGTCGCTAAGCCGTGGCCCGAGTATTTCGGCCTGGTGTCCATCGCTTTTTTGACATTGGGACTGTTTTGGCTGTCTGCAAATACGCGGATTCGCGCCCACAAGATCGCTCGCAACCTCACCGACGATTTACGGGAACAAACCGAACGCTTAAAAGCCAACCAGCTGTTACTCAAAGAATCCGAAAGCCGCTTTCAGTCGGTTTCCAATGCCGCACCGGTACTGATTTGGGTTGCCGGTGCCGACGGGCGCTGCAATTGGTTCAACAAGGTATGGCTGGATTTCACCGGGCGGACCATGGAACAGGAATTGGGCCAGGGTTGGACGGCCGGGGTGCATCCGGACGACATCGATCACTGTCTCGAAATTTATACCGGCCACTTCGACCGGAGAACCTCCTTCCACATGGAATACCGCTTGCGGCGTCATGACGGCGAGTACCGCTGGCTCCAGGATAACGGCGTTCCCCGTTTCGACGCCCTGGGAAATTTTCTGGGCTATATCGGCAGTTGCTTCGATATGACCGAAAACATCCTGGCCTTGGACAAAGCCAGAGAAAGCGAGCAACGCTGGCAGTTTGCGCTCGAGGGCGCCGGCGATGGCGTCTGGGACTGGAATATCGGCGCCGGCCTGATCGTCTATTCAAAACGCTGGTACGAAATTCAGGGTTTCGAAGAAGGGTCGATGAAGCCCGATATCGACACCTGGCGGCAACTTGTCCACCCAAACGACCTGGCGATAGCCGAGGCGGCGTTGCAAACCCACTTTAGAGGCGAGTCGCCCAATTTCAGCTGCGAGCACCGGGTTATCTGCGGCGACGGCCATTACAAATGGATTCTGGGGCGCGGCATGGTAGTCAGCAGAGATGCCCAAGGCAACCCGTTGCGGGTGATCGGCACCCATACCGACATCACCGAAAGAAAGCAGCAGGAACAGGAGTTAAAGCAGCTGCTCCGCATCATCAACGAAAGCCCTGACTATATCGGTACCGCGGACATGTCGGGGAATTTGCTGTTCCATAACCTCATGGCGCGGCGAATGGTGGGGCTGGACGACAACGCCGACCTTTCCAACCGCAAGATCCAGGACATGCACCCGGAATGGGCTGCGCAGAAAATTCTGGAAGAAGGCGTTCCGGCCGTTCTGAAACACGGTTACTGGAAAAATGAAACCGCTATTCTGAACCAGGACGGCCGAGAAATTCCGGTCTCCCAAATCCTGCTTCTGCACCGCGACGAAGCCGGCAATCCGCAAATGCTGTCCACCATCATGCGCGACATTACCGAACAGAAACAATATCTGGTATCGCTCGAAGACGCCAAACAAGTTGCCGAAGGCCTGGCCAAAACCAAATCCGAATTCCTCGCCAACATGTCGCACGAGATCCGCACACCGATGAACGGCATCATCGGCTTATCCAAACTGGCGCTGGACAAAGAGTTGCCTGTCGAAGTCAGAGACTACCTGGAAAAGATCAACGCGTCGTCAGAGAGCCTGTTGGGTATCCTGAACGACATTCTCGATTTCTCCAAACTCGAGGCCGGAAAGCTCACAATCGACCAACAACACTTTAACCTTAAAACCTTGCTCGATAACCTGTACAGCCTGTTCTCGCACCGTGCCGCCGAAAAGGCGCTGGCCTTGACCATCGATATCGCTGAAGACACACCCGCCGACCTGATCGGCGATGCGTTGCGCCTGCAGCAAATCCTCGCCAACCTGATCGGCAACGCTATCAAGTTCACCGAGCGCGGACGGATCGGCATCCACATCAAACCTTTAGCGCAAGAAGGCTCGTCGGCCCGGCTAAGTTTCGCTGTGGCCGACAGCGGCATCGGCATTACCGAGGAAGACCAAAGCCGGCTGTTTCAGCCCTTCAGTCAAGTGGACGGTTCCGCCACTCGCCGCTTCGGCGGTACCGGCCTCGGTCTGGCCATCACCAAACAACTGCTCGAGCTGATGGGCAGCCAGCTGAAAATCGACAGTACGCCGGGACAAGGCTCCATCTTCCACTTCGTGCTGCCCACCGTTTTGGCTTCAGCGCCCTCGCCTCACGTCATCGACCGCCGTTCCGAACGGCGCAGTGCCGGCGCATTGAGTCAAGATCTGCGGCAAAAAGGTCTAGCACTGGCCGGCGCCCGGGTTTTGGTCGCTGAGGACAACAAGATCAATCAGAAAGTGGTGACGGAATTCCTCAAACTCGCAAACGTTGAGGTCGTCATTGCCAACAACGGCGCCGAGGCGCTGGAATGGCTGGAGCGCCAAGAGTTCGACGCCATTCTGATGGACGTCCACATGCCCGGCATGGGCGGTGCCGAGGCTACCGGCAGGATCAGGGCAAATCCCAAGTACGTCGAACTGCCGATCATCGCGCTGACGGCCGGCGTTACCGAAACCGAACGCGAAAACTGTCTGCAGATCGGCATGACCGACTTCCTGCCCAAACCACTGGATCCCGAGCAGATGATCGCCGTACTCAGCCGTTGGATTCGGCGGCCGAATCCGGCGCAGCGGCCATCGGCCGTCGCCCAAATTCCGGAAAATGCGGGTGCCGACGCAGCGAAACCGTTGTCGCCGGATACCACAACCGCGTCCTCCACCCCGACGCCAGAGGCCGAATGGCCGAGCATTCCCGGCATAGACTCCGCTCGTTCTCAACTCAATTTATTCGGCGACCGGGAGCTTTTTATCGAGTTACTGGCGCTCTACGCCGGCGAAAATAACGAAGTGATCGCCGGTTTGAAAAGACATTTCGCCAACCGGGATTGGACTGAGGCCAGACAGGTTGCGCACCGACTCAAAGGCCAAATAGCCAACCTCGGCGCCAGCGATGCCGTCGCCAAGGCCGCGGCACTGGAAGCGGCTTTAAAAGCAAACTCGCCCGGCACCGAGGAAGCCTATGCGCAATTGATAGCGGAAAACGACCGTCTATTGGCCGCCATCACCGGCTGGCTAAAAACCAACGCCCGGATTCAAGCAGGCAACCATGCGAACTAAGCCGATAGTCCTGGTCATCGACGACGATCCCCTGACCCACAGGATCATGGAGCGGATACTCGCTTCGATTTGCACCGTGCGCGGCACCAAAAGCGGGAAAGACGGCGTGGCCATGGCTATTGCCCAACAACCGGATTTGATTTTGCTGGACATGGTCATGCCCGATTTCTCGGGCCAAGAGGTGATCAAGGCCCTGAAATCGCACAAGGACACGCAAGACATCCCGACCATTTTCGTGACGGCGGAAACCAATTTTCAAGTGGAAGCCAATGCGCTGGAAATGGGCGCGGTGGATTTCATTACCAAACCGGTGAATCCCTTAGTGCTGATTGCCCGGGTCAAGACACACTTGCGCTTACGTCGACGGGAATTGGAGCTGACAGCGCTTTACGCCGAACTGGATCGAAAGAATCAGCAACTCAAAGAACTGTCGACGCACGACCCACTGACGGGGCTCTACAATCGGGTGATGCTGTTCGATTTCATCGAGAAACAGTTCGCCTACCTGATCCGCTACCAGTCGCCCTGTAGCTTGGTCATGCTCGATCTCGACCATTTCAAAGCGATTAACGACGAGTACGGGCATTCGATGGGCGACACCGTGTTGACCGCAATCGCCCGGCGATTGTGCAACCGCCTTAGAAACTCGGACTTGGCCTTTCGCTACGGCGGCGAAGAATTCCTGGTGATCCTGCCGCAGGCCGGAATCTCGCAGGCCAAAGAACTGTTCGAACAAATCCGCCAAGACATCCATGACGATGCGATGGGCGGCTTACCCCAAGGCAAGGTCACCGTAAGCGTAGGCATTACCGAATTGAGCTCCGACGGCGATAGCGTCGAAGATGCGACTAACCGCGCCGATCATGCCCTTTACGAATCCAAACACCGGGGCAGAAACCGCGTCACCGTATTTTGATTCGCGGCCACCGTCGCCGACGTTGCCGCAGATGCGGCAAAGCCCCTCAACCCGCCATATCCAACACCGAATTGTCCAGCTTCGCATTCAAGCGGCTGAACGCTTTGTGCAGAACTTCCCAGCCAGTAAACGACACCACCAGCCAGCCGCCGGTACGCCGCTCCCATTCGGTATCCAAGAGCACCCCGGCCTGGACCAGGCTGACGAACGCCGCATCGCTGGGCGCTTCGATATAGGCCAGCGCCGCCGGCAAATGCGCGGCGGGCACCAGTCTGGCGCACGGCTGGTCGTTGTTGGCATGACGGTCCGTGTACATCACATAACCGGGATCGATACCCAAGGCTCTGAGCTCGTTGCAATAATCGGCAAACCCGTAAAACGGAAACGGCAATGTCAGACTCATGGTTAAACTCCGGATAGTACTGATCCAACCGCCGGTCAAGCGTCGCCTTGACTAGGCGCTTGCTGGCGCAGCAGGCCGCCGTGGCGGATATCGACGCCGTCCAGCATAAACACGGCATGTTCGGCAATGACGCGGCAATGCTCGGCGCACCGCTCCAAAATTTTCATCATTTGCATGATGTCCAGCGCCCGGCGGATCATGCGGGCGTCGTGCAGCACATAAGCCAATTGGTGTTTGATCCCTTCCTGCAACTCGTTTTCGCAGAGCTGGTCGCATTGCAACAGCGCGTAGGCTTGCTTGGAGTCGCGGTTTTCGAACACCACCATCAACTTGTCCAGAATCAACTTGACCAAGCCGCCCATCTTGACAATGTCGGCCAGCAATTTTTCGTTCGGATCGCTGGTATTCGGATCGAACAACACCGTGATCAGTCTGGCAAATTCGCCGATTTCGTCGCCGATTTTGGAAAACTCCGCCGAGATCTTCGATACCGACAACACCAGACGCAAATCGTTGGCCACCGGGCAATGCCGGGCAATCACGCTCAATACGCCATCGTCGATCTTGCTTTCGAAATGTTTCAGCTTTTTTTGGCGGGAAATGACTTTTTGCGCCAGTTCGGCATCGCCGTAATCCATGGCCTGCATCGCTTGCTCCAACTGGTAGATCAGCAAGTCGGTCACTTCAAGCAACAGACCGTACAAATGATTCAGGTCGTTGTCGTATTCGTGCAAGGTATGCGGATTGCCGCTGGTGTCGGTCGGAGTCGTCATGGCCAAGCCTCTATCGGGTTAACGCGCAGTTTTTACACCCCGAAGTTTAACCGGCCAAAATGACAAGAATGTGACACCAACGCCCGACTGGCGTGGCTTAGCCAGGTACAGGCCTGGCACGGATGACGGAATTGTGACAAGCGGACAATACCGGCAAAATCAACCACCGGCAACCCTAGCTCGGCAAGTCGTCATACTGCTGTCATAAACAGCCAGAAAAATACGCCCATCCGCTATCCATACCCGGCGTATTTATGACTGCCTCTACATACCGAACCATCTGGATTTCCGATTTGCACATCGGCTCCACCCAATGCCACGCCGAAGCGCTGCTGGATTTTCTGAAACACAACGACAGCGAAAAACTGTATCTGGTCGGCGACATCATCGACTTTTGGGCCTTATCCAAAAAGATGTACTGGCCGCGCGAGCACAACACCATCATCCAGAAAATTCTGCGCAAAGCCCGCCACGGCACCCAGATCATCTACGTCCCGGGCAACCATGACGAAAACGTGCGCGAATACGACGATTACGTATTCGGCGACATCGTGGTCAAGCGCTCCGACATCCACACCACCGCCGCCGGCAAACGCTTCCTGATCGTGCACGGCGACGAATACGACACCATCGCCAGACACCACCGCTGGCTGGCCAAGATCGGCAGCGTCGGTTACGACTGGCTGATCGAAATCAACCGCTTCCTGCGCATCTGCCAAAAACTGATCGGCTACCGATCGCATTTTTCGTTGGCCGCCTTCGTCAAATTCAAGGTCAAAAACGCGGTGCAATTCATCTCCGATTATGAGGAAAGCATCGTCCGCACCCTTAAAAACCAAGGCTTGGACGGCGTGATCTGCGGCCACATCCACCACGCCGAAATCAAGGAAATCGAAGGTTTCACCTACGTCAACACCGGCGACTTCGTCGAAAGCTGCACCGCCATCGTCGAACACGCGGACGGCCGCCTGGAACTGGTGAACTGGTTGAAACAGGAAAAACCGAACCCGGAAGCGCACGCGGAACCTGGCCTGCCCCACGCCGGCTAGGCATCGCCCCACCCGCCCCGGTGTAATACGTTTCACCAAAACTTCCGCAAACCGTCACCGTATCTTAACCTGCGGCTCCGGCTTATCCCGCAAAATGCGACCGGGCTTGCAGAATCGGTTGTTACATCCGGTCCCGCCTCGGCGCTACCCCCTTGAACCAGCGGCGGGATTTTCTGCGAGTCGGCCAGGCGCCAAGCCTGTTCGCTGTTATTGCCATACAGAGACTATCCGACCATGATCGCAAACCCACTTAGCCGCTTGCCGCTGCTAGCGGCGCTAGGCGCACTCGCCACTTCGGTTACTGCCGAAGCCGCCACCCCGGTATTTATCAACGAAATCCATTACGACAACGCCGGAACCGACACCGGCGAGGCCATCGAAATCGCCGGCCCGGCCGGCACCAACCTCAGCGGCTGGTCGCTGGTACTGTACAACGGCAACGGCGGCGCCAGTTACAACACCAAAGCGCTGAGCGGCGTCATTGCCGATCAGACCGGCACCGGCTTCGGCACGCTGAGCTTCAGTTACCCGACCGACGGTATCCAGAACGGGTCGCCGGACGGCATTGCGCTGGTCAACGGCAGCACGGTCGTACAATTTTTAACTTATGAAGGCAGCTTTACCGCAGTCGGCGGCCCAGCCGCCGGCAAAGTCGGCGTGGATATCGGCGTCAGCGAGTCGAGCGTCGCCGTAGGCCAGTCCCTGCAATTAAAGGGCGCCGGCAGCAGCTATGAAGATTTCGCCTGGACGACGGTAGCGGCCAATAGCTTTGGTAATCCCAACGCCGACCAAACCTTCGGCGGCATCGCGCCGCCACCGCCCACGTCACAGTGCGGCCAGCCGGCAACCTTGATCAGCGCGATTCAAGGCAGCGGCGGCGTCAGCCCGCTGAACGGCACGGCGCAACACGTCGAAGCCGTGGTCAGCGCCGACTTTCAAGGCAGCGGCAATTTGAATGGTTTCTTCGTCCAACAAGGCAGCGATGCCGACGCCAATCCGGCCACTTCCGAAGGCCTGTTCGTGCTGGCCAATACGCCGGTCAACGCCGGCGACCGGGTCCACATCGTCGGCAGCGTCGCCGAAAGCTTCGGCATGACCCGGCTGGAAAACGTCACTTCTGTTGAAGTGTGTTCCAGCGGCAACGCCCTGCCCGAGCCGGTGACAATCAACCTGCCGTTCGACAACGCCAATAACGAACCGGAACGTTGGGAAGGCATGCTGGTACAACTGCCGCAAACCCTGACCGTAACCGAGAATTACAATCTGGCCCGATACGGCGAATTGCTGTTGTCGTCCGGCGGCCGTTTGTGGACGCCGACCCAAGTCGCTGCGCCCGGCCAAGCCGCCAACGATGTTGCTGCACAAAATGAATTGAACCAATTGTTGGTCGACGACGGCAGCAACCAGCAAAATCCCGATCCGGTGATCTATCCGCAACCGGCCGGCTTGAGCGCGGCCAACAGCCTGCGCTCCGGCGCTACGGTAACCGGCGCCACCGGCGTGTTGGCCTACGATTTCGGCGTCTACCGTTTGCAGCCGACCCAACCGTTGGCGTTTAGCGCCAGCAACGCGCGTCCGGCCAACCCGGCGCCAACCGGTTTGGGCTCGTTGAAAGTCGCCAGCTTCAACGTGTTGAATTACTTCAACGGTAACGGCTTGGGCGGCGGCTTCCCGACCGCGCGCGGCGCCAATACCTTGGCCGAATTCAACCGCCAGCGCGCCAAAATCATTCCGGCCATCCATGCCTTGAATGCCGACGTGGTGGGCTTGATGGAAATCGAAAACGACGGCTACGGCAGCACCAGCGCCATCGCCGACCTGGTCAACGGCTTGAATCAACTGGCCGGCGCCGGCACCTACGCCTTCGTCAATCCGGGCCTGAGCAAAGTCGGCACGGACGAAATCGCGGTCGGCATCATTTATAAGCCGGCGAAAGTCACAGCGGCCGGTAAGGTGGCGATTCTGGATTCGTCTGTTAACCCGCAATTCATCGACAGCAAAAACCGCCCTACCCTGTCGCAAACCTTTCTGGACAAGGCCTCCAACAAGCTGCTGACGGTCGCGGTCAACCATTTGAAATCCAAAGGTTCAGCCTGCGACGACGTCAACGACCCGGATACCGGCGACGGCCAGGGCAACTGCAATCAAACCCGCGCCGATGCCGCGCAAGCCCTGGCTAGCTGGCTGGCCGGCGACCCGACCCAGCAAGGCGCGGCCAACAACTTGATCGTCGGCGACCTGAACAGCTATGCCCAGGAAGACCCGATTACCGCACTGAAAAACGCCGGCTACCGCAACCTGCTGGAAACCTTCGTCGGCAATCAAGCTGCTTACAGCTACGTGTTCGACGGCGCTGCGGGTTATCTGGACCATGCGCTGGCCAATAGCCCGCTAGCGCCGCAAGTCAAAAGTGCTGGCGAATGGCACATCAACGCCGACGAACCGCGCGCGCTGGATTACAACACCGAGTTCAAATCGGCCAATCAAGTCACCAGCTTTTACGCGGCAGATGCCTACCGTTCCTCCGACCACGATCCATTGCTGGTCAAACTTTTCGTCCCCGGCGATCTGGATAACGACGGCGATGTCGACAACAGCGACGCCGGTCTGGTTAAAGCTCAAATCGGGAAATGCGTGGGTAAGACAGGGTTTAACGCCGAAGCAGATTACGACATGAGCGGTTGCGTGACGTACGCCGATTATCGAATCTGGTACGGCCATTTCAACAGCTATACCGCCTCCATTCGCGCCCAATAACTCCGGCTGGCCGCCGGCAAACCGTTTGCCGGCGGCCTTGATTAATTTTTAGGATCACAATATGCAAAACTTGCTTCGTATTCTGGCGCTATGCGGCGCCAGCCTGTTGCTGACCACGGCCCATTGCCAGGCAGCCACTCTCTCCTTCAGCCTGGAAACCGCCGGCAATTCAATCCGCGTCGGCGATGTATTCGCTATCGATCTGGTCGCGCATGATCTGTTCGCGGCCGATAGCAGTGACGAACTGTTGGCTTTCGGCTTGAACGCCGCCAGCTCGATCTCGGGCCTGGTGGAATTTCAAGGCAGCACGATCAATCCGCTGTTCTCCGACGACAGCTTGCTGGTCAATCTGCACGCCGCCGGCTCGGCGTTTCCCGGCATCGGCAGTAACCCCTCGACCGCATCGACGTTCAATCTGGCGACTTTGCATTTCAAAGCGCTGGCGGCCGGCCAAGTGACGTTGGCGATCGCATCCGATTTATCCGACTTCAATCAAGGTCTGATCTTTTTGAACCAAGGTCCGGTTGGAATTAATGCCAGCCGTAGCTTTGATATTACCGCCGTGCCGTTGCCGGGGGCTTTGGTTATGTTTGTTAGTGGGTTGGTTGTGAGTTTTGGTGGGATTCGGCGGAGACTTGGTTAGAATTGGGTAAATCCGAGCGTAGACTGGATGTAATTTTGTGTCGCTAACGCGACGGTTTATTCTAACGTCGGTTCGCGGACCGACAACCGCGATACTTTCTTTTGCGTGGCCAAAAGAAAGTATCCAAAGAAAAGGCCACCCGACATTCCGCCAATTTCCTGCGCTTCTCGCTTTTGCCGAGGGTTTTCGGAAGGGCCATCCCTGGCCTCCCGAAAACGAGCGGTATCCCTGCAGCCGCTGAAAATCTTGGAAACGGAGCGCTAGCGAAGTGAAGATTTTCAACGAACGAAGAAGCTTTTATCGCCTACGCAGACTACCAGAATGAGAAAAGCAAGGAAGACGTTTGTAAATTGTTTTCTGTTTCAATCTTTTCTCGGATTCTGAAATTATTCTCCCTGCCTCAAATATATTTTTTACTGATTTGTGAATCCTTTGTTTATGAGAGTAAATTACAAAGAAATATATCCCAGCCAACAAGGAAAAACCAAATATAATAATCCAAAATGCGTTTTGCCATTCCCCTGGAATATGATCGTAAGGAAGTCTTATCTGGACATCTCCTAACAATTCTATTTCAGATTTATTCCAAAGGGCAAACAAGGCTGTCCCTATTGAAACAAGCAGCTTATACTCTCCTAATACTGGATGACTTAGTCTTCTGGATTCATGCAGCTCAAGCAGCCCTAAGAAGTCCAATTTTGGCATGCGCGCTAGAAGGTGTCTAGCAAGAGCATACTCATAGTTTATTGACGAGTAAACTTTCTCTAGTATCGCACTTTCTGACTCAGAAGAAGATAAAGGCCTATCTAATAGCGAAAGGATTTTAGCCTGAGTGTCATCAGTCAAAAGCTTGGGACTATCTGCCCGAAATTGGCGAAAAATATTAGCATATACATCAAGCAACAAATTAGGATCGGATTGATATAACCTCCATACAAGCTTTGCCGCTTGTTGGTTTTGTCTAAGACTATATTCAAAGTGAATGTGTATTATCTCTAGTGATCTAAGATAAGAATCTTCGATTTTCATTATCAATCAAACCTATTTTAAAAAATTTCCTAGAAATCCCGAAAAAGAGTGATCCGAGGTGACTACATAATCATGCATTTCTTAATCAAAACCAAGCTACTCCACCACATGCAGGGCAGAAGCATAAGTGGAAAACCTTTTTGCCCATCAAACTATGGGTTTTTCATAAGCCATTCGATTAGATTTTTCGATGTTTTAATCGTGAATGTTTTTGAATCCAATTCAGGATGAAGTTGCTCTACAGTGTAATCTGTAGGGCGATCTGTTTTTTCGGAGACAATCCAAGAATAGCGAGGACATTTTTCATATCCCTTCATCAGGCTTATAGGTAGTTTTCGCAAAACACCTGCAACAGCTCCATATGTCGCTCGCTGTTTGTGCTTATTTAATTTTTCAACGATTAAATCTAACGAATAATATTCCGAATTCATTACAGTAAGCCCTAATAAATATTAATTTACTTTTTGTCCAAATATCCAACCTTCAACCGTTGTTACAGACTCATCTTCCGGTAACCCGTCATCCCGTATTCCCAGAACAACTGATAACATGCCAAGTAAGCCAATTAATGCATCAAATTGGTCCTCTCCAACATCAGAATTACCAAAACCATCATCAATAGCGGACTCAATAGGTTTAATATCAAGCCCCAACTCGCTTGCTATTTTTTTTATGGCCTGCGCTTTACTAATGCGATGCTCCCTGTTCCGCTTTGACCAACCACGCCCCGCCGCTCCTAATCCAATTTGTACGCACGCATCTCCAGGATAAGTTTCAACTATAACGGCGGAATTGAATTCAGTTAATTGATCCATTTGTACATCAAAAGGCCAAATGGCTATATCAGTTTTCATGGTTCTTAACGAAGGAATCAGAATTTCACGCCATCCAGAAATTGCGGCCCGGCCGACTTGATTTCCGCCTAATGTCCAAAACAATGAGCATGCATCGTTCCGCTTCTCGCTGCCTAATTCGCAACGCCTCAACAGCTCCGTAAAACTTTCTACTTTTAACCCTTCAACAAGTTGACTGCGCTTAGTTCCACCAGAACGAAATGGATAAAATGGCCTGTATATTGATATTTCCTCAGATCGTTCAGCCAGTTTAAAAAAATCTCGCCATTGACCACTTCCCAATTCCGGCAGCACATCGATAAATTTATCAATACCAGCACGACCTGCATAGGATTTCGGGAAACCAATCGGAAAATCAAATCCCAATATAACTCCACCATCTTTGGCTTGATAAAGTTGATTCTTCACCAATTTATCGGGGCTGTTCACTTGCACAGGTGCTGACAAACGATAAGTATTGCCATCAAGGACCGCTTGGCACATCCAACGCTTGTTCGGGCTGATACTCCAATCTGAGTGAACGATTACTTTAGGTAGCATGTTTGTTTTTAAATGGTTTTTCAAAGATACAATTTAAGGCCGCAACGTGCAATTTTCGTAGGGCGTTCAATAAACGTAGCCGTATTGCGCCTCATGTCGGCCTTAAAGCATTCGGCGCATTACGCTATCGCTAATACGTATATGGACTCCTCCCGTTTTGCAAGCAAATCACTTCTGTTGGTAAAAGGTACGACTGCACACGTATATCCGGCCTTACTTGAGCATCATAGGCTCTGGCCATAATGGGCTATTCGCGCGCTGGTTCCTTATCGCCCTAACGTGCTCTTGGGCACAACTCAATAGTCAGGTTTTACCAGCGCCGGTTCGTCCGGTTGCCATCAGGGTGATGCTTCGCAATCGAGTGGATTGCTCTTTTATCTCAATCGGTTTGGGCGTGACAGTTTACTGTCAGGCCCAAGCCGATTCCCCAGCCGGCCGGTCTCGGTCCGGTTGGTAGTCGATGTTCTTGCTCAATAACGCCCAAGCAATTCGAGCGTTTTTATTGGCCAAGGCGACGGCGGCGATGTTTTTGTTACGCCGCTCGCTGAGGGTTTGCAGCCAACGGCTGCGCGGATCGTCTTTTTGCCCGGCGACTTTGAGCACGGCCCGTGCGCCGTGAATCAACAAGGTCCTCAAGTAGGCATCGCCGCGCTTGCTGATGCCCAACAGCCGTTCCTTGCCGCCACTGCTATGTTGACCTGGCGTCAAGCCCAGCCAAGCCGCCATGTCCCGTCCACGCTTGAATTGCTTGCCGTCACCCACGCCGCTGACCAGGGCTGTGGCGGTAATCGGGCCGATGCCCGGAATTTGCTGCAGACGTTTGGCGCCCGGATCGGTATCGGCTTGGCGTTGAATGCGTTTATCCAGATCTTTGACGCGCTCATCCAGGCCGATCAAATCGTCTTTTAAACCGTTGAGCAAACTTCGGAAGTGGCTGGTCAGGTGGTTGTCACCATCTTCCAATAAGCCCGGTAGCGCTTTGCGTAAGGTTTCCAGGCGTTGTCCGACGACGATGCCGTATTCGGCCAGCAAGCCGCGAATTTGATTGGCCTTCTCGGTGCGCTGACTGACCAATTGACTGCGTATGCGATGCGTGGCCTGTAGGTCTTGCTGAGCCACCGTCTTGATGGCTACGAAACGCATCGTTGGTCGCGAGACCGCTTCGCAGATCGCTTCCGCATCATTGGCGTCGTTTTTGTTCGCCTTGACATAGGGTTTGACGAATTGCGGCGCAATCAATTTGACGGTATGACCCAGTTTTTCGAGTTCTCGTCCCCAGTGGTGGGCACTGCTGCAGGCTTCCAGGCCAATCAAACACGCCGGCAAGTCCCGAAAAAACGGCAGCATTTGCTCGCGTTTAAGTTTTTTCTTCAGCACGGTCTGTTCGTGGCTATCGACCCCATGCACTTGAAACACCTGTTTTGCCAAATCAATTCCTATACGTTTAACATTCATCTCGGACTCCTCCTTCCGCTTGTCGGATAGCTTTAGTCTATCCCTCTGGCACCCGATGCCGCTAGGAGGGAGGAGTCCATCCCATTGCCCTACAAAACTGCACAAATATTAGCCGGATTCGAATATAGCGGCGGGGTTTTCTCCCGTATGCCGCGCCGAGCACCGGAGCTTTTATCGAGATCAGCCCGAAGGGGCACCGCATGGATGCGGTGCGTCGGCGGAGGGGCTGGGAAGCCCCTTCTGCCGACCCTCGATAAAAGCTACGGCGCGCAGGAAACAAGCGGCATCCGGGTGTCTTTTCTTTTGGATACTTTTCTTTGGACAAGCAAAGAAAAGTATCGCGGCTGCCGGTCCGCGAACCGGCATCAAAAAACCATCGCGACAGCGACACCAAATTTAACCCATCCACCTAACCTTCAAACTACAAACCCAAATCGCCATAAACCACGCTGGAAAACCCCACACCCCACAGCCATTCCGTTTGACCTGAATCCGCTTATCCTGCAACATGCTCCGGCCCAGATCGCTACACTATTCTGCCGGACCGGAACTCGAATCCACAGACCAACGCCGCGCCAAGACCGGATGGGGAACACAGGCCATGACCATCAAACCGCTAGAGCCGTCGCAACTCTATAAACCGTGCCAGCTGGAGCAGTTCAGCTTTACCACCACCGACGAACTGGACGATGTCGATACGCTGCTGGGGCAGGACCGGGCCGTGGCCGCGATCAAGTTCGGCCCGCGCATCGACAAGAGCGGTTACAACATCTTCGCGCTGGCGCCGGACGGCACCGGTAAAATGACCACGATCAAACAACTGGCCGAGCACGAGGCCTGCCGGCAACCGCCGCCGGCGGATTGGTGTTACGTGCATAACTTCAGCCAGCCGGCCAAGCCGAAGGCGATCCGGCTGGAGCCCGGCGAGGGCAAGGGCTTTCAGGACGATATGGCCGAGTTGATCGACGAACTCAGCGTCGGCATCCCGGCCGCCTTCGACGGCGACGAGTACCGCTCGCGCGCCGGCGAGCTGGAAAACGAATCGCGCCAACGCGAGCAGGAAGCCATCAACCAGTTGCGCGAGGAAGCCGAACAAGCCCACATCATTTTCACCGAGGCCCCGAACGGCTACGCCTTCCTGCCGGCCGACGACAACAACGAACCCTACACCCCTGACCAATTCAACAAGCTGGACAAGGAGCGCCAGCATCAATTTCACGACACGGTGTTGGATTTGCAGGAAAAGGTGCAGGATGCGCTGAAGAAATTTCCGCAATGGCGCAAGCAAACCAAACGCAAGATCCAGGCCTTGAACCGGGAAGTCGCCGAATTGGCCGTGCACCATTCCATCGACGAATTGAAGCAAAAATACGCCAAAAACCAGGCGGTGCAGGACTATCTGAGCGCGGTGCAGCAGGACATCATCGACCATGTCCGCGACTTCATGCCGCATAGCGAGAAGGTGCTTTCATTCATGGAATTGCCGCAGGAACCGGCGCCGTTCAAGCGCTACCGGGTCAACCTGATGGTGAGCCTGAACCACAAACGCTGCGCGCCGGTGGTGTGCGAAGATTTGCCCAATTACGCCAACCTGCTCGGCCGCATCGACCATCAGGCGCAAATGGGCTCGCTGGTCACCGACTTCACGATGATCAAGCCCGGCGCGTTTCACAAGGCCAACGGCGGCTATCTGATCCTGGACGCCCGCAAGTTGCTGTTGCAACCCTACGCCTGGGAAACCCTGAAACGCACGCTGCAAGCCGGCGAGATCCGCATCGAATCGCTGGAGCGGGCACTGAGCCTGATCAGCACCACCTCGTTGGAACCGGAGCCGATTCCGCTAGATGTCAAGGTTTTGCTGCTGGGCGAGCCGATGCTGTATTACCTGCTGAATTTCTACGATCCGGAATTCGCCGATTATTTCAAGGTTGCCGCCGACTTTGCCAGCCATATCGACCGCGAACACAACACACTGGAATACGCCCGCCTGCTGGCCACCATCGCCCGCCGCGAAAAACTGCGGCCGTTGAGCCGGTCGGCCGTGGCGCGCATCATCGAACACAGCGCGCGGCTGGCCGACGACTCGGAAAAGCTGCTGACTCATCTGCGCAGCATCCGCGACCTGTTGGCCGAGGCCGACTATTGGGCCGCCGAAAACGGCCATACCGCGATCGCCAACAGCGACGTGCAGCAAGCCATCGACCAGAAAAACCACCGGCTGGACCAATTGCGCGAGCGGCTGTACGAAACCATCCGCCGCGGCACGATCATGATCGCCACCGAAGGCCGCGTCGCCGGCCAGATCAACGGCCTATCGGTGTTGCAACTGGGCGAGTTCAGCTTCGGCCAGCCGTCGCGGATCACGGCGACGACGCGGATGGGCAGCGGCAAGGTGGTCGACATCGAACGCGAAACCGAATTGGGCGGCGCGATCCATTCCAAGGGCGTGCTGATATTGTCCAGCTTCATCGCCGCCCGTTACGCCCGTAACAGCCCGTTCTCGCTATCGGCCAGCCTGGTGTTCGAGCAGTCCTACGGCCACGTCGAAGGCGACAGCGCGTCGCTGGCGGAGTTGTGCGCGATCCTGTCGTCTTTGGCGCAAGTGCCGCTGCGCCAGGATCTGGGGATGACCGGTTCCGTCAACCAACTCGGCCAGGTGCAACCGATTGGCGGCGTCAACGAAAAAATCGAAGGCTTTTTCGACATCTGCGCCGCCCGCGGTCTGAGCGGCAGCCAGGGCGTGATCATTCCGGCCAGTAACGTGCCGCATCTGATGCTGCGCTGGGACGTGGTCCACGCCGCCCAGGCCGGGCAATTTCATATCTATCCGGTCACGACGGTCGACGAAGCGATGGAATTGTTGAGCGGCATCGAAGTCGGCACCGCCGACGCCAGCGGCGCCTATCCGCCCGACTCGTTCAACGGCCGCATCGACGCCCAATTAAAGCAATTCACCAATACGATCAAAGAGTTCGGCAGCAAAGGCGACGGCAAATAGTTTACGGGCCGCACCGACCCGGTCAGAGCGAAGGGGTATCGCCTTCGATCGTTTCCGCCGGCAACTCAGCAACCACCTCCGGCAACCGACGAGATAGGCCGGCCAATAGCGAATCAATCGATCCGCTAAGATTCCACGCTCCCCTTCGTGAAAATGAAGCTACCAACGCTGAATCAACGCCGGCCGCCGGCGCTCTTCATCAGTGCATCGTATATCGGCGAGGTTTTCAACCAGCCGGCAATCAGCAGCGCCATGAAACAAGCGACGAACAAGGGCAGGATCAGCGCATAATTGCCGGTCAATTCAATAATCAGCACAATCGCCGTCAGCGGCGCCTGCACCACGCCGGTAAAAAACGCGGCCATACCGACCGTTGCAAACAGGCGCGGATCGACCGGGTTGTCCAACAATGGACCGATAAGCAAACTGAAAGCCCAGCCCAGCAAGGCCCCCAGCGCCAATACCGGCATGAAGATGCCGCCGGCGGCGCCGGAGTTTGCGCTGGCTACGGTCAAACCGAAACGAATCGACCAATAGGCCAGGACAATCTGCAAGGCAAACCCGTCCCGGTTCAGCAGTTGGTCGATCAAGGCCTGGCCGCCGCCCAGCAGCAAAGGACTACGGAACGCCGTGAACGTCACCAGCCCGGCCAGCATGGCCCACCACAGCCAGCGCCGCCAACCGCGCAGATCGGCCAGCGAGCGGCCGCGCAGCATCAGGTAATTGAATAATGCGCCGAACAGCCCGGCGCAAACGCCCAGCGGCAAAAATGCACTGAGTTGGGTTAAGGCCGGTGCGGGGGTGAACGGAATCTGGAACGTCGCGTCCTGGCCCAACAACGCTCGGCATACCATATCGGCGGACAAACAAGCCACGGCCGCCACGAAAAATTCCAACGTAGAACAACGCCTGTCCAATTCTTCCAAAACGAAGGTCAGACCGGATAACGGCGCATTGAAAGCGGCTGCCAAACCGGCGCCGCCGCCGGCTGCCAACAAAATGGCGGAGTCCCGCGGGCTTCTCCCCGACCCAAGTTGGGACAAGCCCTGCCCTATTGCCGCCCCCATCTGCACGCTGGGGCCGCCTCTCCCCAAAATCAGGCCGGCGCTGTTGCCCAGCCAGGTACTGAAGAATTTGACAAATAGAATACGAACCCAACGCAGCCGCCGGTTAGCTGCCAAATCCGCTTTCAATTGGGGGACGCCGCTGCCGGCCGTTTCCGGCGCCAGCAAACTTACCGTGCCGGCGGCAACGGCGATTGCGGCCAAAGCGATACCGAACAGAACGACGATACCCAACTCGTGCCGGCCTGCAACGTGGGCCAGGAATTGCTGACGGTAGGCTTCACCGCCATCCAGAGACAAGCGAAAACAGACCGCAATGAAACCGGCGCCTACCCCCACCGCCAGGGCCTGCGGCAGCATGCGGTGTCGATGCGCATCGGCCACACCGATCGTTTGTCGGTTTGAATGTTCGATACGCCCTCCCAATTTAAGTCGATTGACATGCCGGCCGATTCTAACGAACCCGCTAATTTTGAGGCAAACAATGTTTGCCTCAAAATATCAACCGGACACACGCCAAGCGCCATCCAATTGATTTTTATAAACTAATCCGGAAACTCGGGGTTGCGATAACGATATTGGTTGGCTATGAACCGGCTGACGGGGACTACCGACTCAAGCCGAATGTTTAACGAAAACAGCCAGCTCGTGCAGAGTGATCCCGGTGGCGTCGGCGGCCGCGCCCAGATTTTCCAGCGGCGCCTGTACCCGATTCACCCAGAAAGTCGGATAACCGAAGGCTTTGGCCCCGGCCGCATCCCAGCCGCCGAACGCGGCGAAGGCGATTTGTGCGCGCGGCAGTTCGAAGGCGTCTACTCCCATTTGATAGGCGCGCGGGTCCGGTTTGAAGGCGCGGACCCGGTCGGTGCTCAGATGCGCTTCGAAAATCCCCTCCAGGCCGGCATGCTTGACGCAGGCGTCCAGCATCGCTGCCGTGAAATTGGATAAAAACGCCAGCCGCAGGCCGGCGGCCTTCATTTGCAGCAAGGCCTCTTTCGCATCCGGCCAAGGTTCCAACCTCAGAAAGCTTTGCAACAAGCGGTCGCGTTTTTCGCCGCTTACATCCAGATGATGTTGGCGGACCGCAAAGTCCAAGGCTTCCGCGGTGACTTGCCAAAAATCGGCGTAATTCCCCATCAGGGTCCGTAGCCACGTGTATTCGAACTGGCGGGTACGCCAGGTTTGCGCCAGGGCCTGACCTTGGCCGGGAAACAGGCTTTCGGCCAAGACCGCGATCGGCCGCGGATCGAACACGGTAAAGCCGTCGAAGGCGACGGCTTTAATCCCGGTCGCCGCTTCGGCCCGGACCGGGTTCGGCAACATCAGGCCGGCGGCAACGCTACCGGAAACAGTCAGAAATTCGCGGCGGTTCATCGGCATTGCAGTTCTCCAAAATCACAATTTAAAAGGCCCTTATATACCGGTTCGCCTTTATGCCATTGGCTAGGGCGACCGAAAAGCAACATCGCATAAGGCTGCGGCAGGCTCAGGCTTTATGCCGCAGAAGGTACCAACGGAATACCAGCGATAACCGGAGCCTTTTAAAAAAACGATTTCAGATATGTCCGTCAAGCAGCAAGCACCCGTCTAACCTAACACCGGTTCGGCACACAGTCATTGTCCCGAATGAATTTGACGTTTTTGTGATCAGCCGACCGCCGCCAAGCGCCCGATTTTCTGCAGCGCCCGCCCGCCGAAATTGCGGTATTTACCGCTGGCAGACGCGATCGCCGATAACGACCGGGCAACGGCCAAGCCCAGCCTGGACCTAATCGACCAAATCTCACGGAGTTATCACGCCGCCGCGAAACTTTCGTGAATGGCGCTAACACGGCGCTTGGCCGATAATCGGCGTTATTTTGAACCAAGCCACCGCCGATGCCGCCCACCAAACACCTATTATTGGTTGAAGACGATCCCGACATCGCCGGGCTGCTGGCCGCCAATCTGCGCGACGAAGGCTACGATGTGGACTTGGCGGCCGACGGCGACGCGGCGCTGACGGCAATCGCCGGCAAGCCTTACGACTTGTTGTTATTGGACGTGATGCTGCCCGGCGTCGATGGCCTGGAAATTTGCCGGCGGGTGCGGGCCGAGCCGGTGTATACCCCAATCATCATCGTCAGTTCCAAATCCAGCGAGGTGCAGCGCGTAGTCGGCCTGGAAATGGGCGCCGACGACTACATCGTCAAGCCGTTCGCCTTGGCCGAGGTGGTCGCCCGAGTTCGCGCGCTGTTGCGCCGAGTCGAAGCCTTGAGCCGGCCGGCCGCCGAGCAAACCGATGCCGTCATCGTCGGCCACGGCTTGCGGATCGATGCGCAAAGCCGCACGGTGCTATTGGACGGCCAGCCGCTGGCGCTGACCGCCCGCGAATTCGACTTGCTGCATTTTTTCGCTCGCCATCCCGGCCGGATGTTCACCCGGCTGGAACTGCTGAATCAGGTCTGGGGCTACAGCCACGACGGCTACGAACATACCGTCAATTCCCACATCAATCGGCTGCGCGCCAAAATCGAGACCGATCCGGCCAAACCGGCGCGAATCCTGACGGTATGGGGCGTCGGCTACAAATTCGCCGGTCCTGACGACCTCGGCGCATGACGCTCAGTTTCCAAAGCCGCATCGCCTTACTGTTTGCCGCTCTGTTCGTCGCGGTGCAAGCCTTGACGGTGGCCTGCATTTACGTCGCGGTGCGGGACAATCTGCTACGCCAGCTTGATCAGGATTTGCGCTACGCCGAACAAGCTTTCCGCCAGTTGCTGGTCGAGCGCGCCGAACGGGTGGCCGGCGAGACCGGCTTGCTGGTCGCCGATTTCGGCTTCCGCAGCACAGTGACCGGCGGCGATCCGGCCACGATCGCCTCGGCGCTGGAAAACCTGCTGCTGCGCGTCCGTGCCCGGCGCGGATTTTTCATCGATCCGCAATTCAACGTCGTCGCCGACAGCGCCGGCCAATGGCAGGGCCGGCCGTTTCCCTATCCGCAAGCCTTGGCGCGTGCCGACGGCAACAACCCGGCGGTGTGGTTCGCCGTCACGGACGGCCGCTTGCAGGAATGGGCATTAGTGCCGGTGCTGGCGCCGCTGCCGGTAGGTTGGGTGGCGGTGGCGCAGGCGGTCGACGAGCCGCGCATCGCCCAGTTTCGGCAGAATTCGCTATTGCCGCTGCAAATCGGCTTGGCCGAGCTGAATGCCGACGGCGGCCGCTTGTTGGCCGGCTCCGCGCCGGACGCGGCCCTGGCTTTGCTGAACAGCGGCGCCGACCGGACGCTGGCGGCCACGGTCGATACCGCTCAGGGCCGTTATCTCGGCCGCATCCTGCCCTTGCCGGCCGCCGACCCGACGCAAGGCATCGTTGCCTTACTGCAAATCAAGTTCACCGACGCTTTCGCCGGTTATCGCCGGATGCTGTTGCTGGCGGCCGGGGTGTTGGTGCTCGGCCTGTTGGCGACGCTGGCCGGCAGCGTCGTGATCGCCCGTAATCTGTCGCGGCCGCTACGGGCCTTGGCCGGGGCCGGCGAACGGGTAGTCAACGGCGACTTCGCGTCTTCTGCGCTGACCGGCCGGAGCGACGAACTGGGCCGGCTGGCCGACACCTTCGTGCGCGCCGCGCAACTGGCCGGCCAATTGGGCGAATTGCGCCAGAAAGACCAGGAACGGCGCGAGCTGGTGGCGACCATGTCACACGATTTGCGCACGCCGCTGGCCGCGTTGCGCGGCTTTCTGGAAACGATGCAGCGCAAGGCCGATATCTTGCCGGCCAACGAGCAGCGGCATTTCCTGGACACCGCGTTGCGCCAGACCGAAAAAGTCAGCCGGCTGGCGCAGGAATTGTTCGAACTAGCCAAGCTGGAATGCGACGATGCCAGCTTGAATCCGGAGCCGTTCAATCTGGCCGAATTGCTGCAAGATGTAGCGCAAAAATACCGCTTGCAGGCCGAGCAGCGTGGCGTGACCTTACGGGCCGAATTGCGCCCGGCGCTACCGGCGGTCGTCGCCGACATCGGCCTGATCGAACGCCTGCTGACCAATCTGATCGACAACGCGCTGCGCCATACGCCATCCGGTGGTGCGGTAAGGCTGGACGCCTGGCCGGCGGACGGCCGCGTCGCCGTCTCGGTTGCCGATACCGGTATCGGAATTTCCCCGGAATACTTGCCGACCTTGTGCGATTGGGACTCGCCGCTGGCCCGGCGCGCCCGCGCCGACGGCGGCGGCTTCGGCTTAATCGTGGTCGGCAAGATCGCCCAATTGCACGGCAGCCGCTTGGACGTGGACAGTACGCTCGGCGTCGGCAGCGAATTTCGCTTCGATTTGCCGCTGGCGGATATGGCGCGCGACGCCGGCGGCAAACCCTAAATCGGCGACGTTTTCCGTGATCCGGCTGTCCTCGATTATCTCAACGCCGCCCAATTGGAACAGCGGGGTTTCATCGCGGCTGAAACTGTCGTTGGCCTTACTCGCTGTTACCGGCTTGCCAATCTGCCAAGCCGACGACGGCCAATTTCCGGAATTGACCTGGCACGGCCTGCTGGACCTGCGCTACCAGCACAGCGACGCCGCGCCCGGCGAGCTGGAACACGGCCTGGGCAAATTGCGGGCCGGCGGCGAGCACGACCGCTGGCGGGTCAACGAAGCCGCCGCTACCTTGCAGGTGCGCTTGGACTGGGACTGGATGGTCAATGCCACCGTCAAATACGCCGACCGCCAATCGGCACCGCTGGATTTGACCGAGGCCTATTTGGCCTACCGGCCGGTCGGCGCCGCCGGCTGGCGTTTCGCCGGCAGGTTGGGCATGTTCTTTCCGCCGATTTCGCTGGAGAACACCGGCACTGCCTGGAGCAGCCCTTACACCTTGAGTTCGTCGACCATCAACGCCTGGGTCGGCCAGGAATTACACGCCTTCGGCGGCGAGCTGCGCCTGGATTACCAAACCGAGGCCGGCGACAGACTGGGCGTGTTCGGCGCCGGGCTGGCCAACAACGACACCGCCGGCCTGATGCTGGCCTGGCGCGGCTGGAGTCTGCACGACTTCGAATCGACCTTGACCGGCCGCCTGCGCCTGCCGGACGGCATCGGCATTCCGGCCTTGTTTCCAAAGCAGGCGAACGCCAGCCAAACCTTCGTCGAAGTCGACGGCCGGCCCGGCTTTTACGCCGGCATCGCCGCCGAACGGCCACAGCGCTACACACTGCGGGCTTTGTATTACGACAACAACGCCGACCCGGCGGCGCTGTCGGCCGGCCAATACGGCTGGCACACCCGTTTCTGGAGCCTGGGCGCCAAGGCCGAATTGCCGTGGGAAATCACGCTGATCAGTCAAGGGATGCGCGGACGTACCAGCATGGGCGACTTGATCGACGACTTGCACGCGGTCGATGTCGGCTTTTGGTCGGCGAGCTGGCTACTGAGCCGGCCTTTGGGCGACGGCCGCTTCAGCGTGCGCTACGAGCGCTTCGGCAGCGACGAACGCGACTACCTGCCGCAAGACCGCAACGGCGAACACGGCCAGGCCTGGACCGTCAATTACAACCTGACCTTCGCTCAGCGCCATCAATTCAACCTCGAATTCAGCCGCATTTTCAGCGCCCTTCCGGCCCGATTGGAGCGCGGCGAAGCGGCATATCAGGAGGAGACGCTGTGGCAAGTCGGCTACCGGCTGTTTTTTTAACGGCGTGGGCCTCGGTGGCGCCGGCCGCGGAATTGGCCGGCACAGCCGAAGCCGGCGGCCTGCCACTGGCCAATCTGGTGGTGGCGGCACAGGCGCTGGACGAAGCCGGCCGGGTCAAGGCCGCGCCGCCGCCGGCAGCGATGGCGCTGGACCAGAAAAGCCGCGAATTCATCCCCCACGTGTTGGCGGTGCGTAGCGGCACGCCGGTGTATTTTCCGAACAGCGATGCCATCAAGCACCACGTCTATTCGTTCTCGCCGGCCAAGCGCTTCGAAATCAAGTTATACAGCGGCGTGCCGCCCGAGCCGGTGGTATTCGGTCAACCCGGCATCGTCGCACTGGGCTGCAACATTCACGATTGGATGCTGGGTTACGTCTACGTCAGCGACGCGGATTATCTGGCGGTTTCCGATAACGACGGCCGCTGGAGCTTGGACTTGCCGAACGGCCGCTACCGCCTGACCTTCTGGCATCCGGACGCCGCCGAACAGCCGGCCGATCAGGTAGTGACCTTGCCGTCCGCCGAATTGCGTGTATCGCTGGAATTGAAAATGCGCTTTCAGACCGGCAAACCACCGGCCAGCCTGCAAAATCAAGGCTATGGCGATGGGTTTTGACGCGTCGCATCGCCAAGCCGGCGTATAAATCCAGACTTGCACGCCAAGCCGGAAGCAACCGACAGCAAATAGCCGTACCGGGAGATCGTTGCCTCGCCGCCAAGTCCGTCAGCCCGACCTCAGCAGCATATCGCCGAACCGCGAACTGCCTTGGTTCGAGCGCGAATGGGGCGAACCGGAGTACAAATCGAGATTTGTACTCCAAGCCAACCCAAGCTGGCGGCGAAAAACCGAAGGGGGAAAACGCTTTCCCGCCGCCAACTCGGCCAGTCCGATCTTTAGCTCCTCATCGCGGCTAGAAAACGAACCGCCCGCCTCACGCCGACAAAGCAGAAGCCGGCGCGCGCCGCCGCAGCCAACCGAACAACGGCAACACGCTGCCGAACAACCACGCTGCCGCCGGTACCGGCACTTGCGACACCGCCGTGATTTGCAGCAACGGTGTGTTGGCGCCGGGCAGGTCGGTAAAGTTGTAACCGGCCGCGGTCGGCAAGCCGGCGTAGACGGAGAAGTCGTGGTTGGCTTGAATCGTGCCGTTTTGCGCCGGGCTGTCTAATGCGTTCGAGCCGACCAGAAAGGCCGCGCCAGTGGTGCCGTCCAGTTCGGTGCCGGCATCCCAAATACTGCTGCCGTTCTCGACGAAGGTGCCACCGGTGAAATGGCCTTGGGCGTCGAACAATTCGATTTCGGTTGGCGAATCGTTACCGACAAACCGATCGTTGGACGGTACTACCATCGCGAAGTAGCTCAGATAACGGTTTTTTACTGGATCCAGATTCAAGGTAACGCTGCCGCTGCCGCCGGGCAGGAAGATGCCGGGGCCGAAAGCGTTGACCGACGCCGTCACCGTCGCGCTGGTGCCGCCGGCCGCCGCCGCGCTGCTGGCCGCGAACGCCGAGGACAAGCCGCCGCCGTTGCCCAATTCGGCGATCGCTTCGATGGCCGAAGAGGCGGTCGTGCCGACATCGAAGGCATCGAACGAACCGTCGTGCAAGGCAATAAAGAACGGACTCAAGGCCGGCCCGTTGGCTGCGGACAAATTGCTGAAACTCAAGGTAACTTGCGCCGCCTCGGCCGAACTCAACGGCGCCGCGCCGGCCGCCAACAACAGCGCCGACAGCGCGAAAGCATGGTTTTTCTGCATCGTGATTCTCCTGAATGTGAATGCCAAATGGCGCGGCCATTGTGCAAACGGAAACATCACGAAATCCTCACGGGGCAGTCAAATCGGCGTGAGATGTGGAGCTGTCAGTCTTCAATTGCAGCTATAGGGTGGGCAAATTTGCCCACCGCTTCAATCCGCGTGGGCACAAAACCGTGCCCACCCTACCGGACCATACCCCATTTTGAAGGGCTGATCGATCCTGGAAAGCAGTCGCAGGGAAAATTCCGTTCCCGATGTGCGGCATACACAAACTGTGCAAGATACACTACCATGAGGTTAATATATTGAGCTACATAAAATGAGATCAACATTATGAGTAAAAATTATTTATTGGAAGACCGGCGTACTAACTGTCTATCTTGTATTTACACAACAACTGTTAATGAGTATTTGACTCTTGTTGAAAGTGTTTATTCAGACCGAGGTGGACTAGCTGGCCAGAGGGCTCCGCTGAAAACCAAAACGGGGATAAGAATAAGAAATCGTATGGTAAACGACATAAAAGTTGGCGCTATTCTCCCTCCAATGGTTATAGGTGCGGTACTTACTGAAAGTCAATTCAGTACTGCTAAAAATATTCAGTCAGATGAAGACATGAGTGATTTCATCAATAAAGTCAATAAGGATGATCTTTCGATCATTGACGGCATGCAAAGAACCACTGCAATTTTGGAGGCTAATAAAGACGGCCAAATTTCCAGTCATCCTATCAGAATCGAAATCTGGCTCTCAAGTCATATAGATGAGCTCATATATCGAATGCTTGTTCTAAATACTGGGCAGGTTCCTTGGGATATGAAACGTCAACTTGAAACAATCTACAAACCAATTCTAACGGAAATTGAAAAGGAGGTTCCGAACATAAATATCCTTTTTATTGACGAAAAAGAGCGTAGAAATCGAACCGATGCTGGCCAATATTTAAGCGAACGATTAATCGAATATTTCCTAGCGTTTTCGTCGCGTAAGACTGACGTTGACATTAAAGAACGAGTAGCCGAGGATTTTGCAAGAATGGATGCCACCGAGGCGACAGCAAGCAAATCATTTTTACCTAGGTTTATAAGTTCGTTAAAAAACATGGCGAAACTAGATGAAGCTTTCACCAAACTCACAAGCTCAGCAAATTCGATTGGTGAAAGATTTGAATCCGGTCGGGATATATTTGCTAGCGCACCTGCGGGTATTGGGTTCATTGCGGCTGCTTCAGTCTATATTTTTGGGCCTCCAGGGTTTTCCTATGATGACAACGATGCTGACAATAAGACAAATACACTTTCTACTAATATAGAAAACTTGGTGAATGTTCTAAATCAAAAGAATTTAGCTGAACTTGATTCATTTCTTGAATTGTCTTTTTTGAACGAAAAGCTTAGTCGAAGAAGCGGTAAAATCGGCGAATTTGAAAGAGATTTTTTCTTCAAAGCTTTTTCGACATTATTTTCTTACGCAGACAGACTTACATCAATGGAACCTTGTTGGGCGGCTAAATAATGAGTAGAGGCCTAATTCAATATAGCAGAAACATTTTCAACCTCCTTTCAGATGGTTTGAGCGTTTCTAATATTGATAACATGAAAATATTAAAAAACAAAAATAAATCAGCTTTTTGCGAGGAGTTAAAAATATTTCGTAACGCATCAAGACTAGAAGTAGACTACATCTTACATAACGTAAAAATTGGCAGGTTTTTATATGAAAACATCGAATATTTAGTACTAACCCAAATAAATAAAACCAACCCGAGTTATGAAGAAATATCGAGACACTTAGAGTCTTTAGGCATAGTTGAGCAAGAAGTTAATGCTGGACTATTTTTAGTAATAGCTACCGAAGCCAATTTACAAAGAATTTCACCATTAGATTTACGAGAGCTAGACGAAATATTTTTTGATGAATATGATGAAAATTATCAAGGACATGATTTTTATGATCTAATAAAATTTATCGAGATCTTTGCGATATTTAAAATAGATGCCAATAGCATTTATAGCGGTAGAAATTACATTGAAACAGGTTACTTTATTTGCTCTCAATTCCAAGAATTTATTAAGCTACCGATGCAACCCCTGATTAGTGATTATATTTCCATGCTGCAGGAGGACTCCCCAGTTCTAAAGGAAAACATTTTCTTATCGCTAACCGCAACGCATTATAAGCATGCATTTATTGAGCTATATCGATGCATTGAGGTTTTATATGTTATGCC
This sequence comes from Methylomonas sp. EFPC3, assembly GCF_029643245.1. Lineage (NCBI taxonomy): Bacteria > Pseudomonadati > Pseudomonadota > Gammaproteobacteria > Methylococcales > Methylococcaceae > Methylomonas > Methylomonas sp. EFPC3. The sequence goes on along the minus strand of NZ_CP116398.1, from coordinate 4,301,655 downwards.
GCGCAGCATAATGTTAAAAAATAAATTATCTTATTCAAACCCAGCTTATGAATTAGCAAGACATTGTATCGATGAGCTTGGGTGGCGAAAGCGTGAGGAAGATTCGCTATGCAGAATATTCAAAGATATCGATGAGAAAATAATTGAGACCAGTGGTATTCAGAGCGTTAGTTTTGCTGAAAACAGCTGGTCGTTTGATGGCACCGATGATCAGAAGAAATCTCACGAAGCATTGGCTATAAAGATTTACAGAATACGAAATCAACTTGTTCATCAACTCTATCCAAATAACGAACTTAAAATAATGGATTCTGACTGGAATCCCCTCATTAAACTTTTGCTGAATGTTACTAAGGATGCTTATCGTGTTTACCAAGCTGAACTACCTCAAAAATTTTCCTAAAATAGATCGCTCCGATTAGCGGTAGCCTAATCGGAGGCATGTTGACCTCGAAACAACCAACTCGCCTCCCGCTTCAAGCGCTACACTATCAAATCGACGAAGCTTCTGACCTTCGGGAAAGACCGGGGTCAGGTCTAGCATTCGAGCAACTTCTGCAGCAGCCGTAGGGTGGGTACAAAACCGTGCCAACCGGGCTTACTCGCTCCGAAGCACAAGTTTTTTAAGAGCCCGCAGTAAATAGTCCGGTATCAACTATATTAAAACCACCTTTAAAATTAACCCGGACCAATCGACCATGACCAAAAGAATTCTGTATTTTTTAACGCCTAGCGAAAACATCAGCCCATTCGATGTCACCATTGCTGCTGATGCCGGCTTCGATATGGTGGTGCCGTTTACCAAAGTCGAACCTAAGCAAGTATCGGCAATGGTTCAAGACGCCATTTTTTGTCGCCCACCCAACCGCTTTAACGACACCGGCATTTTCATCGGCGGACGCGATGTGCATATGGCGACCGACATGTTTCAGAATGCCAAAAATGCCATGGTCGGACCTTTCAAGGTTGGCGTATTCGCCGATCCGAATGGCGCGTATACCACGTCCGCAAGTATTGTCGCCTTGATCGAACAGGTTCTGAACGACAAGACCGGCCAAGGCTTGTCGGGAAAGAAAGTGGCCGTATTCGGCACGGGGCCGGTTGGTCTTTGCACAGCTATATTGGCTACGCAACAGGGCGCAAAGGTAAAACTGTGCCAACTGGTTGCCGACGACGACGAAAGATCGGCGCAACGCTTTTGCGAACGCTACAACGCTCAAGTCGAATGGGTGTCCGCGCAGACTAACGACGAAAAAGACATCGTGGTCCGGGAAGCCGAAATCATTATTAGTGCAGTAAGAGCCGGGGTGCGCATTTTGGAGAACTCCTTGGCGCATGCCAAGAACCTGATCCTGGCAGCCGATACCAATGCGGTGCCACCTAGCGGAGTGGCCGGCATCGGTCTTAACGACCTTGGTGTCGTCGCGGAGGTATCCGGCACCCGTTTTTTGAGCATAGGCCCGATGGCTATCGGTAATTTGAAATATAAAACCCAGTTTGGTTTATATGAGCAAATCCAAAAAAACAGTACCGCGGCCTTAATCGATTTCCCCGAAGCGTATGAATTTGCGCTATCGGTATTAAAACAGCAAGCGGCCAAGCCGGAAAAATCGATTTAAATCGTCAGTTAAATTATTTGGCGGCTTACCCTGACCGGCAGAGGTTCGCCGTTCGCAAAAGACCGGGGGCAGGTCCAGCATTAGCAACTTATGCAACGCAATAAAGCCCGCACCCCACATAGGTTGCGCCGAGCCAGCGGCGAGGCGCAACGGTCGCAAACGATGTGCCTGACGGAGTCATCCTATCGCACAGGAAAATAACCCGAGAACGCAGATCGTCCATCACTGCGACCAAAACACCTGAACCCACTGTTCGTAAAGGGCGAAATGATTGTCCGCGGACAACAAAATCAAATTTTCCTGGTAAGCACTTGCCAACAGCAACCGATCAAACGGATCGCGATGCTGCTTGCATAGCGGAATTTTGTGATAGCCAAACAGATGAGCGTTTTGGATGGACAAGAAATGTGCGATTACGCAAGCTTGTATGCCTTGAGGGGTAAATCGCAGCTGGATTTTTGAATGCCAGCTTATGTGCGTTTTCTTGTCCTTGCAAGTTACGAAAGCATCGCTAAAAAATCATCTTGAATCGGCCGGACGGTTGTCTTGAAACCCGCCGCTGAACAAATCACGCCGAACCCTTGCCGGGGATGCCGCGACCGGCGGTCTTACAGACAGCGGCGTGGCCAACGCCGCGCTTAACCGCCTCACAACCACCTCGCCTCCCGTTTCAAACGCTCGGCAATCAAATCGACGAAACTTCTAACCTTGGCCGAGGCGTAGCGGCCTTCGCGGTGCAGGACGTGGGTCGGGATCGGCGGCGGTTCGTGGCGGTTTAACACGGTTTGCAACTGGCCGCTGGCCAGGTAGGGGGCGATTTGGTAGGACAGCAGGCGGGTCAGGCCCAGGCCTTGCACGGCGGCTTCGATCGCGGCGTCTATCGTGGATGTGACTAATCGGGGTTGGATGCGTACGCTGTGCGCGTCGGCGCCGCTGCCGAAGCGCCAGTCCGGGCCGGCGCCGAGGCCGCCGGCGGCGATCAGGGTGTGTTTGGCCAGTTCGCTGGGGTCGTTCGGCGCGCCGTGGCGTTGCAGATAATCCGGTGCCGCGCATACCACCGGCCGCACTTGGCCGACCCGCACCGCCCGCAGGCTGGAGTCTGGCAATTCGCCGATGCGGATGCCCACGTCCATGCCTTCTTCCAATAGATTTACCACCCGGTCGACGAATAAGGCCGTGACCTGCATGGCCGGATAGCGTTGCAGGTAGTCAACGATGCCGGGCATCACGTACAGCTTGCCGAACTGCGCCGGCGCGGTGACGGCCAACTGGCCGGCCGGCTCCGCGTTGATGCCGGCGGCGGCTTCGTCGGCTGCGTCCACGTCGGCCAGTATCCGCTTGGCATCTTCCAGATAGCGCTGGCCGGCGTCGGTCACCCGCACCAGCCGGGTGGTGCGTTGCAACAGTTTGACCTGCAAGCGTTCTTCCAATCCGGTAATCGCCCGCGTCACCGCCGGCGGCGACATCGCCAGCCGCCGCGCGGCGCCGGCGAAGCTTTGCGCTTCGGCGACCGTAACGAACACCGTCATTGCTTGCAGTTTGTCCATATTTTGCCTCCTGGAGTGCGTTGAGCTATCGCCGCTTTAACGGTCGCCACGCGCCAGTTTTATTCCTATTTTCGGAATAGTCAATTGTAATTTATCTGTATTCTGTTTATTAGGCGTAATCAATACACTGTCCCCGCGGTTGGCAAAAGCCGGCCGCAATACCGATCCATCAATCCGAACATTACCGAGGTTTTTATGAAAATTTACGAATTCCGCGCTTTCCCGAATCCGCTGCGCGCTCGAATGGCCGCCGCCGAAAAAGGTTTGACTGACCGCATCGAGTTTGTGCAGGTGAATGTGCCGAACGGCGAACACAAGCTACCGGAGTTTTTACAACTCAATCCGGTCGGCAAAGTACCGGTGCTGGTGCTGGACGACGGCACCGCGATTGCCGAGTGTACCGCGATTACCGAGTATCTGGACCATTGCGCCGGCACGCCGGTTTTGACCGGCGAAACCGCCAAACAGCGTGCACAAATCCACATGTTGCAACGCCGCGCCGAGGCCTTGGTGCTGGATGCCGCCGGTGATTATTTTCACCACGCCACCGCCGGTCTGGGCAAATTGGAGCCGATTCAGATCAAGGAATGGGGCGAGTACCAACGCCAGGTGGCGATCAAGGGCATGCATTATTTCGACGGCGTGCTGCGCGGCCAGCGCTACCTGTTGGGCGAGCACTTGACGATGCCGGACATCACGCTGTTTGCCGGGCTGAAGTTGATCGACTTTATGCAAATCGGCGTTCCGGACGCCTGCAAAAATCTGCTCAGTTGGCGGGAGCGGGTCGGGCAACGGCCGAGCGCGTCGGCTTGATGCCATTTGGCCATGCTAACTGAGTAAGCCGAAAACCAGCACCGCGGACGGCTCGAGACCTGCCGTCCGTGACCCTGGATTCCCGCTTTCGCGGGAATCCAGGGTACAGAACAATTTTCACCATTCCGTAATCGAGGTAAACCGCCATGTCCAGAGCCTTTGCCGACCTTTGTTTTACCGATTCGGTGCGCGCCGCACAGCGCCGCTACGGCAGCCGGGAGGGCAATCTCGGTTTCGAAACCGCCGCCGATCCCCGCGCCGAGCTGGGCGAGACCGAGCAAGCCTTCGTCGCCGAGCGCGACGGCTTTTACCAAGCCAGCGTAGGCGAAACCGGCTGGCCCTACGTGCAGTTTCGCGGGGGCAGCGCCGGCTTCTTGAAAGTGTTGGACCCGCGCACGCTGGCTTATGCCGACCAGCGCGGCAACCGCCAATACATCAGCGTCGGCAATCTGGACGCCGACGGCCGGGTGGCGATGATCCTGATGGACTACGCCGCACGGCGCCGGCTGAAAATTTGGGGCGTGGCTCGCATCGTCGAGTTGGGCGCGGCGGACTGGCCGACGGTGCTGCCGGTCGAAGCCGGCGTCGAGCGGGCCATCGTGATTGCGGTTAAGGCTTACGACTGGAATTGTCCGAAGCACATCACGCCGCGCTTTACCGAAGCGCAGATTCAACCGCGCCTGACCGGTCTACAAGCGGAAATCGAACGCTTGCAAGCCGAAAACCGGCGGCTGCGCGACGCTCTGCAAGCTGTCGAACGCCGCTACCTGCCGTAATCGGCGGCGCAGGCATTGAGCCGTGCCACGCCGCCCCAATCTTCGAACAGTTTTTGCGCCGCCGCGTCGATGCGTTCCGGCGTCAGGTAGGGATCGGCGCTGTCGCCGCTGGCCGGGAAGATCAGCACCAGCGCTTGCGGTACTGTCCAGGCCTTGCCTTTGAATGCGCCCTTGCCGCGCACCTCCTGGTAGTTGGCCGGCGCCGCGCTTTTGCCGAGCAATTTGCCGTTCAAGGCAACCGAGCCTTCGCCCAATTCCTTCGCCGGCCCGGTATCGCCGACCACGGCAAATACCGGTGCGGAACTACCCGGCACCAGCGCCACGGCCAAATCGCCGACCTTGGCATGGCGTTTGGCAAATTCCGACAAGGTGTTCTTAGTGGGATTTTTCGGCAGCACCAGCGCTGGCGTGACCAAGGCATCGGCATAGTTGCCGATGTCGCAGACGTCGGCCACATTGGGTTTGTGCAAGGCGGTGGCGGACACCAAAAATCCGTCCACCGGCGGACAGGGTTTACCGCCCTTGAACGGAATGATCGCCGACGCGATTTTGGTTTGAGCCAATAGCTCGGCCGGCCATCCGTTTGCAAAGGCTTTTTGGGTGAGCAACCGCCGGCTGCGCAGCCCGTCCTTACTCAGTCCGGCGCAGGCGTCGCTCATGGCGTTGCACAGGTTGTTCAAGGCTGTTTCCTCACCCCAAAAATCGTCGACGCTGTACGAGCGACGAGTGCCGTCGGTATTGACGTTCAACCCTTCGATGAAAAACAGCGCCTTGGCCTCGCGATCCGACCAGACCGGGGTGAAGCCGGTTTTGGCATTGCCGTCCGGCTGTTTGAAGGCTTGCGCCATGTCGCAGTCGGCGGCATGGCCGGCCGCAGCGGATACCAGTAACAACAAACCGCAAGCGATCGCGGTACGGCGGGCAGATTTGGCTAAGCGGCAATCGGACATGGCGGCCTCCGGCAGTAGGGTCAATGCTGTTGAGTATCTAATATGCTTGCGGAGCGCGCTCGAAATATTTGCAGGCCGACAGTTTTGCCAACATCGAACCGGCTAACGCAGCAATTTGGCGTCGGCGGAATGGCTTGCCGCAGCGTTACCCAAGTAGGGATGAAAAGCCAATTGCCGGCAAAATTCGGCGAATTGGTCGGCCGGCATCGGCTTGGCCAGCAGGTAACCTTGCAGCAAGTCGCAGCCCTCGCTTTTCAGAAACTCGGCATGCTCGGCGGTCTCGACACCTTCGGCAATCACGGCCAGACCCAAACCGCGGGCCATGGCGATGATGGCGCGGATAATGGTAGCATCGCTGATATCATCGATGCAGTCGCGGACGAAAGATTGGTCGATCTTCAACACGTCGAGCGGGAACTGTTTCAAATAGCCGAGATTGGAATAGCCGGTGCCGAAGTCGTCGACGGCAAACCGCACGCCGGCCTGACGCAGGGCATTAAAGGTCCGCTGGCTTTCCTCGGAGGGCCTGAGCAGGCAGCTTTCGGTCAATTCCAATTCCAGCGCGCCCTGGCCTTCGGGCAGGCAACGCTGCAAGATTGCCAAGGTGCGAGGGGCGAACTGCGAATGCCAGAATTGGGCGGGAGACACGTTGACGCCGATATGGAATTCGGCATCGACCAAGTTCAACCGCCGCCACTCCGCCAGCGTATTTAAAGCGGTCTCGAGTACCCATTCGCCGATAGGCAGAATCAGACCGGTTTCTTCCGCCAGCGGAATAAACTCGGTCGGCGAGATCATCTCGTGTTTGTACTGCCAACGCAGCAAGGCTTCGGCGCCGATCAGGCGGCCGCGGGCACTATCGTATTTGGGTTGAAAATACAGCATCAGTTCGCCCAGCTCGCGGGCGCGTTTTAGACCGCTTTCCAGATTCAAGCGCCGTGCACCGCGTTGTTGCAAGGCCGGCTCGTAAAAGCGGTAGGTATTGCGGCCCTGGGTTTTGGCGTCGTACATGGCGCAGTCGGCATAGCGAATCAAGGCTTCGCTGTCGTCGCCGTCATGCGGGCAGAGTGCGATACCGATACTGAAGCTGGTACTGATGTCGTGACCGCGGATCGTAAACGGCTTGTGCAACGTGTGGCCGATCTGCTCGGCCAAGCGTGCGGCATCGCGACGGGCCTCGGCCAATTCGCGGCTCAAACCGTCGAGAATGACTACAAATTCGTCGCCGCCCATACGCCCGACCGTATCGCCGGCTCTGACCGCATGCCGCAGCCTATCCGACACTTCCTGCAACAATTGGTCGCCGAAGGAGTGGCCCAGCGTATCGTTGACGTATTTGAAGCGATCCAGATCCAGAAACAGCAAGGCCATCGAGCTGCGCCGACGATGGGTCTGGCTTAACGCCAGTTGCAAGTGGTCCTTCAACAAATTCCGGTTGGCCAGCCCGGTCAGCTCATCGTAAAAAGCCTGGCGTTCCAACATGCTCTGATAACTTTGCACTTCGGTGCGGTAATCGGCCAACCACGACACCATTAGATTGAAGGCCCGCCCCAACTCGCGCACTTCCGGGCCGCCGCTGTCCAGTTCCACCGGCTGCATGCGGCCGTCTGTCAATTGATGGGCGGCATCGGCCAATCGCTTCAACGGCGACGCAATCCGGGCGGTCATGGTTAACGACACCGCCAAGCCGATCAGCAAAATCACCGCGACCACCAGCAAGCCCCAACGCACGGCGTGGCGCACCACCGCGACGAAATCGTCCAGATTCATTACCAGCCGCACTTCACCGATCACCGTGCTGCTGGGCGTTTGCAGAAACAGCGCGTCTTCGTTCTGAAAGCCGCCGCTGGTGATCGGCCGCACAATCTCCAGCAAACCGTGGCGGTGCGAAGCCTGCCACCAATCCCAGAAACTCTCCGGACCTTTACCCGACTGCGGCAGCGGCCGGGAATCGTATTGGGTGTCGACCGACATCCGCGCCAATTCGCGGCCCTGAGCGTCGACAATCACCGCATAGGCCAAGCCCGGCACCTTGCGCAGCCGTTCCAGTTGCCGTTCCAGCAATTTGCCCTGGCCGGTGAACACCGCGTATTCGCTGGTCTCGGCCAGCATCATCGCCAAAGCCAGGCTGTGCTGCTGGCGGGCTTCGAACTGACGGGTCAATTGAGTGTAGGTGGCAATAAAGCCGACGCTGAGCGCAGTCACCAACACCAACGCAACGTTCAGCAGATTGAAGCGGGTCGCCATCTTGATCGAGCTCCGGCTCATGGCGACACCTCGCTGATTTCTCCCAGCCACCGTTCCGGAAAGCTCAATTTCATGTGCTCCAGGGTACGACCGTTGTATATGACCCTGACTTTGCGCGGCGACTGCGGCGGCAGACTGGACGGCGCGGCGCCATTGGCGAGGATGCGCCAGGCCAGATCGGCCGCCTGAGCGCCGAGATCGGCGTAATCCCAATCCAAGGCGTATATCGCCCCGGCCCTGACCCATTGTTCCGACAAACCGATCAACGGCGTGCGGTTGCGGAACGAGTACAACAGCAATTCGCGTACCGCCACCGCGTTGAAAGCCGCCACACCGTCGACCGCCCACAACGCGTCGAGCTGGGCCGGCAATTGTTTCAGTAACTGGGGCAGTTCTTCCGGCGCTGCCGCCGGGGCCGGCACCAACTCCACGCCGTCGGCCTTAGCCAATTGCTGCAGATCATGAAATGTCGGCTCCCCCCGCCGCGGATCGAAAATCACCGCGATGTGGCGAACGTCGGGCAACAGCCGGCGCAACCATCGCCAGTGCAACGCCGGTGAAAACTCCAGGCCGACGCCGGTCAAACGCGGTTGGCCGAGAAGCTCTTCGCTATCCAGTAACAAGCCGGCCACAATCGGCACCGATTGGCCGGAGGCCAAGGTAGCGCGCGTGGCCGGGGTACCCAGAGCCAACAGCAAGTGCGGCGTTTCCGCACGCAGACGTTCGGCTACCACCGGAGCCGGTTCGTCGCCGACGGTTCGGGTTTCGATGTGGGCGTGCACCCCGTGTTGCGCCAACGCATCGCTGAAGCCCTGCACTGCCTGTCGATACGGTGCGGAATCGTGGCTTTGCAATATCAGGATGTCGGTCGCGAGTGTTTTACCGAAGGGGCATAAGGCAGCGACGCCCAAACAGATCCGGGCGCAACTCCTGCTCAATTGTGGCTTGGCCCGCAACCACAGCAACAGCAGCCACTGCCATCCGCCTATAGCGAGCCGGGGTCGTAACGCTACGGCGGATTTAAAATTCAAGGGCCAACCTCAGACGCAGATTGCGACCATCCTGAGGAATCTGATCGGGTAGATTGGCATTGGGCGGAATCCGCGGATCGGTGTAATTTTCGTCGAACAGGTTGTAAACGCCGCCGGTCAATTCAACCCCCGGCAGCCACTTGCGCGAAAACAGCACCAAGTTGCTAACGGTGTAATCGCCGGTCTGGACATAGCCCGGATTGGCCCGCTGGCTGACGTATTGCAGCTCCCAGCTGGCAAACAATTTATCCTGCCACAACGGTGCGCTGACATTGAGCTTGACCATGTGCGTCGGCGAATTGGGCGCCTGTTCCAGCCCGGCGATCCGGGTCTGTTGGTAGGTATAACTCAGGCGGCCTTCGAAGCTGCGGTAACGGCCCTGCAACTGGGTTTCCAGGCCGTGCGCCTCGGCATTGCCCTGGTTACGGAATTGCCTGACGCCGCCGGCATCGACCTGATTGATCAGATTGCTCAGCTTGTTGTAGTAAGGACTGAAGCGAAGGTTGAAATACTCGTTGATGCGTTGTTCCAGGACAATTTCGTAGGATTCTATCCGCTCCGGCTTCAAATCCGGATTGCCGATCCAACTGCCGGAACAACAGGTGTAGTAGGTTTCGAAGGCGTTCGGCGCACGGAATGCAGTGCCGTAAAGCAGCTTGAGCGTGGTATCGGCGAAAGGCTGGTAAATCAGGCCCAAACGCGGGTTGGCGGTACCGCCGAAGTTGTCGTAATGGTCGTAACGGGCACCGGCGTGCAAACTCAAATTGTCTAGGATCTCCCACTCGTCTTGCAGGTATACGCCGGCAATGCTGCTGTTCAAACGGTTGTCCGCCCATTGAAAACCGCTCTGCACGTCGTAATTGGCCATGCGCTGAACGTAATTGCGGCGGTATTCGCTCCCCAAGGTCACGCGGTGCTTGTCGAAAAAGGTGTGACTCAACAAAACTTCACCGCCCAACCAGTTGCCCTGCCAGGAATCCTGGTTGGTGAGCAGTGGTTGCGGGGCCGGGCGACTGTTCAAGTCGTCCTCGAATTCGTAGCCGTCCCAAAACAAGCGGCCGGTAACCTCCCAATCGCCGCTGAAGGTATGCCGGTAATTCAAATCGGCATAGGCCCGGCGGTCGTCGTAGTGGCTATCCGGCACGCCGAAATCGGCGCCGGCGCTGCCGGCCGGCAGGTATTTTTTACGCTGCATGTAACCGCCGCTCAACGTAAAGTCGCCCCAAGCCAACTTGCCGAACAAGCGTTCGACTTGCTCTTGGTCCAACCCATTGGCAGAACCCAAATTACCGTAGTCCAAAGAATGGTGACCGTCGCTATGGTAATAACTGGCCGACAGCAGGCCTTCCATACCGTTGGCGAACTTCTGCCCATAGCTGACCTGGCCTTGTTCACTGTCGTAGCTGGCGACTTCGCCGCCCAGCCGCACGCCTTGCAGATCGCGGCCGCGCTGGGTGATGACGTTGACCACCGCAAATACCGCGCTGCTGCCGTACAGAGACGACGCCGGTCCGCGCACCACTTCAACCCGCTCGATGTTTTCGACGTCTACCAAAAAATCCCGGCCCAAGCCGGCATAGTCCTGCAAGCTCTCGTTGACCCTGTGGCCGTCGATCAACACCAGAATGCGGGTGTTGTAATCGCCCGGCGGCGCAAAGCCGCGCACGCCGACGCGTTGGTAAGCGCGATCGTAGGCGCTTAAAAAGCCGGGCAGACTGCCCAACATGGCGGCAACGGTACGCCAGCCGTAATGTTTGATCTGTTCGGAAGTGATGACATCGACTGCGGCGGGAGCTTTGGTGATCGGCTGCTCGTGGCGCGAGGCACTGAATACCGAGGGTAACTCGCCGAACAATACCGCCTGTTCGTCTTCGGTTTCCGCTGCGGCGGCGGCCTCGGCGCTGAGCGCAGGGGCGCTCAGCGACAGGCAAACGAGTAACGCAACTCGGCAATTTCCGGTCAAACAAGGCATGGCGATGGGGATTCGATTCAAGTTAGGCACAAAGCATTAGAGCTGCATAAGCTTAGCCAATCGAACACGAATGCCAAATGGATAAATCGTTTCTGCGTTTTGCCATACTCCCCCTCTCGGCATCGTTCCTCGATACCGCACGACGATTAAGTCACAAGGCCAGTGATGGCGGGTACTGTACACCGATTGATGCGGTACCACGAACTATTAATAACCTCCGTCTGGCAAAAAGCAGGGCAAGCCGAAACCCGGAACGGTTTCCGGCCACCGGCGTTGGACCGATTCCGCGCAACCGGCACGACCGGAAATGCGTGGCGCCGCCCGTTTCTCGGTTCTCACCCCGGACGGGCCTTGACCAACCGCCTGCCCACGGAAATGCAGGCAGACTTGATTCCATCCCCCGATCGGTATCGCGCTAGGCAAACCGGCCGTTTTGATAGTCGAATATAGCCTGTTCGATCTGCTCCCGGCTATTCATGACAAACGGCCCGTGCTGAACGATGGGTTCGCCCAGCGGCGCACCGGCGACCAGCAAGACCCGGCTGTCCTGCAGCGCGCGGATTACCACGCCGTCGGCCTCACCGGAGTTGCTTAACACCGCCATCCGCCGTAAACCGGCATTCCGTCCGGCCACCTCGATTTCGCCGGCATAAACGTAGAAAAACGCGTTATGTCCGGCCGGCAACGGCTGCTCGAATCGGGTTCCGGCCGGCAGGGCCAGATCCAGCACCAAAGGTTCGGTAGTCGGCCGTTGAATTGCGCCGATGACGCCGTGGCTGGCGCCGGCCAGCACCCGCACCTGCACGCCAGCCACGGTGAATTGGGGAATCTCCGGGCTTTGCACGTCCCGGTAGCCGGCCGGAATCATCTTGGCGGCGGCCGGCAGATTGATCCACAATTGAAACCCGGCCAACAATCCATCTTTCTGTTCCGGCATTTCCGAGTGGACGATGCCGCGGCCGGCCGTCATCCATTGCATGCCGCCGGTTTCCAGCAAGCCTTCGTGGCCGGCGTTATCTCTATGGCGCATCCGCCCGGCCCCCAGGTAGGTCAAGGTCTCGAAGCCGCGGTGCGGATGGTCCGGGAAACCGGCAATGTAATCGTCGGCCGACTCGCTGGCAAACGCGTCCAGCATCAAAAACGGGTCCAAGCGTCGCTGCAGATCCTGAGCCAACAACCGGGTCAATTTGACGCCGGCGCCGTCGGAGGTCGCCCTGCCCTCCACCAGCCGTTCGATATGCCGCGACTGCAACACGGTCTGGCTTTGTTCGATTTGTGTAGTCATGACTAATCCCCTCTCGCTGGAAATTTAAGCGGCCAAAGCCACGATTCGATCTTCAGCGGACCTAAGCGCAGTTTGTTCCGCATCCTGGCCCAGCGCCAGGCCTTCGGCGTAAACGAACTCGACGTCGGTCATGCCCAAAAATCCCAATACCGTGCGCAAGTATGCGCTTTGGCTGTCGGCTGCGGTACCGCGATGGATACCGCCGGCGGTTTGGATCACGTACACCTTTTTACCCTTTAACAAACCCTCCACGCCTTGTTCGGTGTAGCGAAACGTGACTCTGGCCTTGGCTATCGCATCGATCCAGGCTTTCAATTGCACCGGTATGCCGAAGTTGTACATCGGTGCGGCAATCACGATCCGATCGGCTCTTTGAATCTCTTCGATCAAGGTATCGTCCAAGGCCACCCGCTGCGCCTGCTCGGAGGTACGCTGCTCGGCCGGGGTGTTGAATGCAATCAACGCGGCCTGGTCCAGCCAGGGATGCGGCGTTTTTGCCAAATCGCGTACCACCAATTGCGCCTGCGGAAATTGCCGGCGCAGTTCGGCGGACAAACTGTCGGCCAACCGGCTGGAATAGGCATTTTCGGCTTGAATGCTGGAATTGATTTGCAGGATGTTCATGTCGGTCTCCCAAAATGTTGAAGTCGGGATGACTATACGCTGCGGCGATAATGGGCAGAAGACCGAAAAATGGATAACATTGTTCCACAGGAGGAACAATTGATGAGCATCGAAGCCAACGATCTGTGGCTGTTCGCCAAAATTGCCGATGCCGGCAGTTTTTCCAAGGCCGGCGAATTGCTGGGCTTGCCGAAATCGACCCTGTCGCGGCGTATCAGCCATCTGGAAAAACAATTGGGTGAGCGGCTATTGCAGCGTACCACCCGCCAGTTACATCTGACCGAGTTCGGTTTGCGCCTGCTGCAGCACGGCCGCCAGATCGGCGAGGAAATCGACGCCGCGCTAGCCTGGGCGGAACACCGGCAAACCGAACCGAGCGGCCGCTTACGCATTTCGCTACCGAACGACTTTGCCACTTTATTCCTGGTGCCGGTGTTGGCCGACTTCAACCAGCGCTACCCGGCAATTGCCTTGGAAATCGATTTATCCGCCCGCCGTGTCGATCTGGTCGGCGAAAATTTCGATCTGGCGATTCGGATGGGTGAACTGCCGGACGACGCCAGCTTGACCGCCAAACGATTGAGCCAACAAGATTGGGGCTTGTATGCGTCGCCGGAGTATTTGGAACGGCACGGGCAACCGCAACAGCCGGAAGACTTGAGCCGCTATCATGCCTTGACTTTGCCCGGCCGCTACCGCGAGCAACCGCTGTGGCAGCTCGACTGCGGCAATCTAAGTTGGCAGGGCTTGCCGCCGGCCCGGATTTTGGCGAATTCGCCGGAGTTGCTGGTCAAGCTGGCCTGCCGCGGCCGCGGCATCGTTGCCGCTCCGGTTTCCTATGCGGCAGCCTATTTAAAAAGTGGGGAATTACAACGTGTGCTGCCGGGGTGGTGCTTACCGCAAACCACGGCCTGGCTGGTGTTTCCCGGCCGAAAGCTGATGCCCGGCAAAACCCGTGCGTTTATCGATTTTTTGATCGCAAGCCAGCAAGCGCCGGCATAGAACCGCACCGACGGCGCCTCCTGCCTTGAGTGCGACGCAACCGGCTAAAATTCGAGCGCCAGCTTACCGTAAACACCGCGGGAAACCCCGCCCGGTTGGATGATGCCGGACTCGTCGATGTATTCCAGCCGCCCGTCGTCCAACAGGTTTTGGCCAACCAAGGACAATTCCAGGCCGGGCAGGACTTTCCAAGCCAGGCGGGTATCGAAGCTGGCGCGGCCATTAAGTTGCCGCAACTGGTTGCCGGCTCCGTTGCCGACCACACTACGCGGCCCGGTGTAACGCAACCAGAAATCCAGCGAAATCCGATCGGTCGGGTTGATTGCCGCGCGCAGCGACAGGTTATGCTGCGGGCTGGCCTGTTGCGCCAAGCCGACGAGAGTGCCGAACTCGGTTTTCAGCAGGCTGTAATTGGCATCCCAGCGCCACCAGTCCGCCATTTGCCAGACGGCTGCCGCTTCGAAACCGTAGGTATCGGCCTTGCCCAGATTGGTAACGCTGACCGGTTGTAGCAGGTGCAATACCGGCGCAGCCAACAATGACGGCGTCCCCATCTGATAAGCGGTCAGGTTATCGTAGTCGTTGTAAAACGCAGTCAAGTCCAGCGAAGCCTGGCTGGCCCAGGCGAAGCGGTAGCCCAATTCGTAGGACAGCACGTCTTCGGCCCGAAAACTCCGGTTGCCGTTCAGCACGACTTCAGTCGGCAAGGCCCCCAATCCCGGAACCTCCGTGGGAAGCACACCGTTGAGAAAACGAATATCGTGATCGGCCCGGGACGGTGTCCGCACGGCGCGGGAGAAAGCCGCCCAGATTCGTTGTTCCAAAGTCGGTGCCCACATCAATCGCGCCGTGGGCTGGCCTTCGAACCCGGAATAGGAATTGTGTTCGAACTTGGACCCCAGCGTAAGCCATAGCTTGTCGTCCACCAACATGATCTCGTCCTGCACGAATGCAGTAAACAAGTGAGTATCCCGCTGCAAACGTGTGGGCTGAATCAACGGACTGTCCGAAAATTCGTCCAGATTTGCCCGGTAACCGACACCCCAGATCGCGTTCTGCCGTTCGCCGATGGCGAAACTGTTTTGAAAATCCAGATCCAGTGTATCCAGCGACTGTTTGGCAAACGTGTGGTTGCCACGTTCGGAATGGTCGTAATAAAACTGCAGGCTGTATTCGGCGGTAGTGGAAAAGGTGTGCCGCAAACGCGACAGAATATTCGCGCCCGAGGTCGAAAAATTCTCGATCAGTCCCTGCTGAAACGGCGAACTCAGCACCGGCAATAGCGCGTTTTGGCTCAAGCCGCTGCGGTAAAGGTCGCCTTGCAAGGTCCATTCGTCGCGGTCGGACAGGTGGGAATCGATTCTAAATCCGCCTTGCTGCTTATCCCAGCGGTCGGCACTGGGCGCAAAGCCCTCAACCTGCTCCAGGCCGTCGCGCTGGAAGCCCTTGACGTAAACCCGGCCGAAGCTGTTGTCGCCCAATTGCTTGCCGTAACGCAAGGCGCCGAAACCGGTCTCCAGCGTACCGCCGCCACCGGTAACTAAACCGCCGCCGGTATCCTCGGCCCGCTTGGAAATGATATTGATCACGCCGTTGACCGCATTCGCGCCCCACAGCGTCGCCGCCGGCCCGCGGATCACTTCGATGCGTTCGACATCTTCCAGCATCACGTCCTGAGCATCCCAATACACACCGGAAAAGCCGGGGTTGTACACGCTACGACCGTCGATCATGACCAGCAGTTTGTTGGCAAAGATGCCGTTAAAGCCGCGGATGCTGACCGCCCACTTGCTGGAATTGACCCGTGCCACGTCGACGCCGGGCGCCAGGCGCAGAGCTTCCGGCACACTGGTAACGCCGGCGCGTTTGATGTCCTCGTTACTGATTACATAGACCGCCGACGGTGCGTTCGAGACATAACCGGCCTTTTTCGAAACCGAGGTCACCTGCGATTTCTTGCGGGTGGAAATGACCTGAATGTTCAACAGATCCGCCGTATCCATCTCGGTCACGGGTTGCCGTTCGACGTCCGCTGCGTCGGCGCCGGTTGGGACCAACACGCTGAAACCGGCAAAAACAACGGCCAAATAGGCTTTGTGAATCATCTGAGATTAATGCAGTCGCTCTGTCAACAAACCAATTCCGGCTATTCCAAATTCGGCCGCCGCCGGTCGACACAACCTCAGTTTCGGCCGTAAAAATGGGAAGCCCTTCAAACTTGAAGCATAGCCGTTTTTGCAACATCCGATGCGTCGGTAGCGCATTTTCCGGTGGCCGTGCCGGCAATCAACCCCGACCTCGAATATCGTTTGCAGTTATTGCTTGAGCCAGGGACACGCGCGGCCCAAACCGAACACCAGCGATCAATTTAATGCGGGGATCGGATAACCAGCGAGCCTACCAAGGCAGCGCAGAACCGTCGTATTTGACGAAGCGACCGCTATCGGCCAATTCGAATCCGGCAATCAGCCGGCGCATGCCGCTGACGCTTTCCTCGACATCGATCAAGCCATTCGGCCCGCCCATATCGGTCCTGACCCAGCCCGGATGCAAAATCAGCACGCCGACACCGCTGGAACGCAAATCGATCGCCAGGCTTTTCATCGCCGCATTCAAACCGGCCTTGCTGGAACGGTACAAAATGCTGCCGCCGCTGGTGTTATCGGCCATGCTGCCCATCAGACTGCTCAACGAGGCGATCAACGGTTTTTCGCTACGCTGCAAATGCGGCAGAAAACACTCGGCCAGCTTCACCGGCGCCATCACATTGATCGCCAAGGTCGACGCCCAGGTTTGGTAATCCAGTTTGCCGAAACCGCGTCCGGATTGATCGCCGTAGACCCCCGCGTTATTGATCAACACGTCGATTTTGCGCCCGGCCAGACTAGCGGCCAAGGCTTCGATTTGAGCCAGGTCGGCAACGTCGAGCGCTGATATTTCGATATTCGAATATTGGCCGGCCAAGGCCCGCAGTTGCGCCGCCTGTTCCGGCCGGCGGCAAGCCGCAATCACCTCGCAGCCGGCTGCCGCATATTGCCGGCAAAATTCCAGACCCAAGCCGCGGTTGGCGCCGGTGATCAGTACAGTTTGCATCGTGTAAGCTCCAAAAAGTCGATTGAAACAAAGGGCGCCAGCGGCCGGATCGCCGCTGGCGCAAATAATTGAAATACCTGGCGGCAAAATCGGAATATGCCCGGAACTATTCGCTTTTCCGCATGCCTGACCGCCACATCGAAACCCTGAATCCAGCGGAGGCCATTATGCAAATGCAAGCCGTCAAATCCAGCACGATAGAGGTGGTCGGTTACGACAAAGATACCCACAAAATGCGGGTTGCCTTCAAAGACCGTCCAGCCCAGGAATTCTGCCACGTTCCGGAGCAACTGTTCAGCGACTTTCTGAAAGCGCGTTCGAAAAACCGGTTTTACAAACGCCACCTGCAAAACCTGTTTCCCTGCTGAATCCAAGGTAAAACGCGGCGTCGACAGCTCTGCAACCTTTGGGGGCTTCCTCCAGAACTCGGCGCCGCTATGCCGGTTCGCGGCCCCGGCCAATTTTTCGATGCAGCGGATTGAGATTCCAGCCAAACACGCTCGGCCGACGCCGTGCCGCCGACCTGGCAACGCTCAGTCCTTCAGCCGCGTATTACATGTCACCAAACCTTAACAGAACTGAAACTTAGTTTTCTTTTGAGCTGGTTAACATTTGTGTTGCGAGTTCTGCGACGCAGTTCTTAGCCAAACACAACATAATTCAGTAACCCCAAGGATATACCAATCATGAACGCTTTTAGACTGACTCTGATCTCGGCCGCTGTAGCGACCCTGATCGCACCTACCGCTCACGCGGCTGCCACCGAGTTCGACAATTTCACGCCGATGACCGGCAACACCACGCCGCTGAATCCTGGCTCCGCCACGCCGTACAAATTGTCTTCGCCTAACTTTAGCCAACAAACCATCGCTGACCGTAAAACCCAAAATACCTTGGTTCCAGGTTCTAACTCAGGCAGTTGGGACATGATCGCCGCCAACGAAACCGGCCCTAACGCCGGCCGCTATTTGTTCATGCCATTCGAAACCGGCACCGGCGGTGTGCAACGTATCGATTTGTGGGATAACAACTACAACACCCGCACCACTACCATCGTCGCTCCAGGCACCCAAGGTTTCGTATCCGGCGATGCATCGTTGTGGACACCATGGGGCGGTTATCTGACTGCGGAAGAATCCTGGGGCGCCGGCAGCTCTAAAGGCCGTTTGTTCGAGGTAACCAATCCCACCACCGCGGCCGCGAACGGCGGTACCTTCATCCAACGTTCGATTCTGCCCCGCGTTTCTCACGAGGGATTGGCGTTCGACAAGAACAACAACCTGTATTTCGTTGATGAGTTGAACGGTGGTTCCGTCTACAAATATGTTTCGGCCAATCCGTTGACCACCAATGGCAACGACTTTTTTGCCGCTGGTCAAACCTTCGCTTTGAAAGTTGGCGCCGGCGGCCAATTCGAAGGCAACAACGCGCCGGCGATCACCGGCGCCTCGACTTGGGAAGCGATCACCGATGTTAACGGCGGCGTATTGGCCGGGATTTCTAGCCAGTTGGCCGATGGCACAATCGATGGCCGAGTCAGCGCAGATAACGCTGCCGTGAAAGGCACCGGCTTCAACCGCCCGGAAGACATGGAAATCCAGAATCTGGACAACGGTAACCAATTCTTGTATTTCACTACCACCGACTCCGATAACGACGGTAACACCGCTAATGGCCGTAGCCGTGTTTATTCGATCGATTTGGGTACCAGTGAAGTCAAACTGTTTGCCGACAGCAACACGATCGATATGGCGACAGGCTTGGCGGCTGGCGGCGAATTTAAAAATGCCGACAACTTGGCGATCGACGCCGAAGGCAACATCTACATCATCGAAGATCAAGACGGCGGTGTGGAAGACGTTTGGTTCGCTAAAGACGAAAACCGCGACGGTGTCGCCGAGTCGATCGGTAAATGGATCAGCTTGACTACTGCCGGCGCCGAAAGCACCGGTTTGTATTTCGATAAATTCAACCCGAACAAAGCCTACATCAACGTGCAACATCCGGCCGACGGTATCGACCGGACCATCATGCTAACTGCGGCACCGGCTGCGGTGCCGGTTCCGGGCGCGGTATGGTTGTTCGGTTCGGCAATCGCCGGCATGATCGGCTTGCGCCGCCGTAAAGCTTAATCCAAAGCAATCCCCATACCCCGTCCTGCGGTTTCCCACTCCCGCAGGCGACCCCTTAGCGCCTGCCGCGATTAATATCCGGCAGGCATTTCTTCCGGTTCCCACGGCTCTCCGCTCATCGTTATACAGCAAGTGCCGTCATGCCCGCGGGACGCGGGCATCCAGTGCCATGGACGGCAACTTCAAGCGATCCTTGCAGCCTGGATTCCGGCAATCCCTGCCGGAATGACGGTTATCAAACAGAGATGTGTATAACGGCGAGCGGTCCTCCGCGGGAACCCACCCCGCATTGAAAACGGCTACGACTTGTTACGCCAAAACATGGGAACCCGCAAAACGGAACCGTTGCCAAAGTGGCCGATTGTAATTGCGCGAACCCTATCGTTTCCGACTACTTGATTTTTCAAGGAGAACACGGGCTACTGCTGATGCCTGGCTCGTTTACACGACTAATTCGGTCCTGGCTTTCGCAGACTACGTCATGATCGATTTTGCCATCCTGATGTTGCAACTTTAGCCGTCCGTTCCGGTTGAAAGCCTGATAAGTCTCCCCGGCGACAGCATGGAATAACAAAGTGCAGGTTGTGTCTCGCGCGGTAATGACATAAGGCGTTGAACTGGTTGTCTTTTTTTCGCAGACTTTTTGCTTTTGGTTATTGAATTCCTGTTCCTTACATTCGCAGGAACCGGTTTGGGAAGTGGTATCGCCGGCTACTTTTTTTTCAACGATGGCGGTCTCCATCGTTCTTACGCTACGAAGGCCGGGTAATACATAGACTTTACTGAATCGGTCCAGCTTGACTTTATTCGATGCATTTACATCCCAAGTTCCTGTGTCGGGATCATCCAATTCAATACGGCCAACAAAAATATTGGGCCCCCAAGAGGTTTCGTTCCAGTGTTCGGAAAACCATAGCAGCATATTCAACGGAAACACCCAGAATAGAGGTACCTTGGACAGCGCAGGCGCTTTGAGCTCGATCGTGGCGACTTGATTGTCGGGTAACTCGGGTCCTCGATAGCCTTTAGCGCTGCAAGCCGTCAAGCAGATGCTGCATACCAGAGCGGCATAGTGAAGGATTCTAGTCTGCATGATCAAATCTCCGTTTCGCGGTTTAGTTAAAGGTCAGCTTGTTCTCGCCATTGGCTCGGTACACCAAGCCAATGCGGCAAACGCTGGGATTGCGGAATCGCTGCTGCCGTAAACAGGCTTGCCGCGCAACGGACACAGTCCTTCGCTAGCGGATTGCCAACTTGCCGAAAATCGGTCTTGCGCGAGGCATGGGGGCGGTCTGAAGCAGGCGTGTAGTCGTTCGCGTAGCCAATGTCGGTGAACGCGCTTAACCCGGACTTAACGAATCAGCCCAGTCGCCCGGGGGTTTAGTCGCATAGAAAGATGTTGGGGGGATTTTGGCAAATGCGCCTTTGCGATTCCCACGGTCCGCCGTGGAAATCCAGGCTACAAGAAGAACTTGGGGCTACCGTCCATGGCGCTGGATGCCCGCGCTGCGGTCACGCACACCGCAACGCGGCCAGTCCGACATTCCCACGCAGCGCATGGGAACGAGAGAAAAAGGTATGCGGTGCGTAACATATCAGGCTGTGTGTAATACGGCGCAATGCCCTCAGGTTTGCGCCTTACGGCCTTGCTTACTACGTGGGTTCGCGCGCGTCGCGTGGGAACCCACATGTTTCGCGCCGCAGTCACGCATGCCGCAACGCGGCCAAGCCCGACATTCCCACGCAGCGCGTGGGAACGAGAAAAAAGGTTGTTTTTCCCGAACAATGCGCACCGCATGCCTGAGTTTGTCGATATGATCGACCAGCAGCCGGGATTTGCGTTCGAGCAAATTCACCGTGAAGAAATAAATTCCGCCAGGGACGCGGTTACGTCGATAGTTTGGCATTGGTAAAGGTTAGCCAATTTGGCGGATGACGCTTCGCTTATCCGCCCTACGATCCTACAGCCTGGCGCGTTCCGCCTTACGAGCCAGGAAATTATTATTGCATTAGCCACGCGTTCGTGATAATGATACAGCAGAATTTTTACTATCTAATCACTTTGAACTAGCAGGTTGGTGAAAAACCATACTCTAGCCACTAATTCAGCTAGAAGAGGCCTTTATTTAGTCAAAGCCAACCTCGTAACACTAAATATAGGCTCGATTGGTTGTAAAAAAGAGTTTTTCACCAACCTGTTAGATACGATATATTGAGAAAATATAATTGATTTTTTTAAAAAAATATCATGTTTACATCGAACTTAAAAATAACTACTCTTAATAAAATTAATTCCGCATTTTAGTGTCTGGCTATTTATTATCCAGTTATTCTCTTGCATGCCAAGGGACATTAGAACTATCTGGCGGTGATTTAGGATGCCAAGCACTTGTTCAAGAGCCATACGTCATATCGTTAAAAAAATGCAATTTTACATCTATACCTGAAATAACATTAAATGGTGTAACTACAGATCTTGGCAAATACGACTCTGTATCTGCCACAGTAGATGATGTAACAAAAACAAGATTAACCGTTATTGTCACAACTCGCGGTCGTCATGGCAATGAAGTATGTGCAAGAACAGCATTAGTTTGGAGAGCAGAAGAATAGCATGTCTATTCAATTTCTCATGCGTGATTCTATGATTTTATTGGAGTTAACATGAAAGGCTTTTATTTGGTTTTTATAACCGCGTTGTCGACCGCAACAATATCTGTTCGCGCCGAAGATTCTTCAGTCGAAAAATACAAATCATCAGATGCAATATTGCTTGCCCAAAACTGCCCCAATGATACTAAGCTTCGACAATGTTATTTAAATTTTGAAATGTGTGCAAAAAGATGTGAAGCACAGGATGGCGGTATAAAAGCAAGCTCTCCTTGTGTAAATTCTTGCAGAGCAGAATCAGAAGAGTGTCGTCTAAATTCAATTAGATGTTAGGAACCATAAGGTCCGATTAGCGAAGCTTAATAGGATCTATGTAACGTTCAACCAACCACCTTCAACTCGATAGCGAACTCGATAACGTGCGCAGATAAGATGTTCCGACGGCAGGAGGCGCATCAATCGCGACCGATGCACTTCTCTCCGTTCAACACATATCCTCGACCGGCCGTAGGGCGGATAAGCAAAGCGCCATCCGCCATTCAAGCACCACGGACTCGCGATCCATTTCCCCGGCGACAACATGACCGCAATGGCAATGTTAACCAACCACTCTCAATGTCTGCGACAACGCCAAAACCTCAGCCTTCTTCAACGACTTACTAAGCAGCATATAAGTATCCCGATCAAACGCCGGAACACCGGCCTGCAGCAACTCCGCGATTTCCGCGTCATTTTTGGCGGTGCCCAAGTAACACCAGCGGTCGATCACATGCAGTTCCTCGCCTTCGCGGACGCCAATCGCGCCCGGATACGGCCAGACCGCAAGTTTGAGTTTTTGCATGGCGATCAGCACCCGCGCCGCGTGGGCCAGCGGCGCTTCGCTGCCGACGCAGGCGCCGCGGCATTTTTTGATCTGGTAACCGAAGCACGGCCTCCCAGCGGCGGTTTTCTCCAAGCCCAGCACGCTCAGGCACAAACCGTGCTGTTCGGCGACGCCGCGCAAGGCTTTTTGGGCGTCGCGTTGGCTGTGGTACAGGCCGTAGAGATTGTCCTGGGCGCCGAAATCCAGCTCGCCGGCCCAGCTCAATACCGGCTTGAGCTGTTCGCCCTGTTGTTGCAATTGCCAGGCGCACAGGGCGTTTTTGCGACGCAGGCGCTGGTTGTGCACCGGGGTTTTGTCCTTGATCAAGCGGGCTTCCAGCAACAGCGCGCCCAACTCGCCGGCGGTTTCGATCCAGTCGATGCGGCGTAATTGCTGGGCCAGGCTCATCTCCTTGCTGTTCTTGTGGTCGGCGCCGAAATGCGCCAGCACCCGGTTGCGGATGTTGACGCTTTTGCCAATGTAAAGCGGCAGGTCGTTCTCGCCGTAAAACAGGTAGACGCCGGGGGCTTCCGGCAAATCGTGGATCAATAACGGGTCGATATTCGACGGCAGGCTGGAGCGGCCGACCAGACGCTGCACCGCGGCATCGACGGTTTCCTCAGAAAATTGCTCGCAAGCCTGAGTCCAGAATTGATGAATCAATTGCGCGTCGGCCAGAGCCCGGTGCCGGTCCTTGGCTTGCAAACCGTGGCGTTCGATCAGGCTGTCCAGATTATGGCGGTGGAACTGCGGATACAAGGCCCGCGACAGTTTGACAGTGCACAAGACTTGCGGCCGAAAGCTCATGCCCACCCGACTGAACTCGTTCTTCAAAAACCCATAGTCGAAACGGGCGTTGTGGGCGATGAACAGCCGGCCATCCAGCAATTCCGCCACTTCGCCGGCTACTTGCGCAAAGCTCGGCATCTCGGCGACCATCTCGTTGCTGATGCCGGTCATTTGTTCGATGAACAACGGAATCCGGGTTTGCGGATTGACCAATTGATTCCATTCCCGCACACCGTCGGCGTCGACCAGGACGATGCCGATTTCGGTGATGCGGTCCTTGGTGGCGGTGGCGCCTGTGGTTTCCAGGTCGACGAAGGCCAGCGGCTGGTTAATGAGTTTCGGCATCACACTCCGTCGCGGCTTGCGCCCAATCCAGCGGGCAACTGCAAAATACATGGCGGTCGCCATAGACGCTGTCGATCCGCCCAACCGGCGGCCAGTATTTGTCGTCGTGCTGATGGCTGTCCGGGAAGAAGGCTTTTTGCCGGGAATACGGCAGCTTCCAGTCCTCCAGCAACAGCCGGTGGGTATGCGGCGCGTTGTGCAACACGTTATTTTCCGGGTCGGCGCTGCCGGTTTCGATCTCGCGGATTTCTTCGCGGATCGCAATCATGGCCGCGCAGAAACGGTCGATCTCGGTTTTGTTTTCGCTCTCAGTGGGTTCGATCATCAAGGTATCCGGCACCGGAAACGACACGGTCGGGGCATGAAAGCCGTAATCGATCAGGCGTTTGGCAATGTCTTCGACGCTGACGTTGGCGGTTTTTTTAAAGGCATGACAATCGATGATGCATTCGTGCGCCACCCAGCCGTTGGCGTCGGTGTACAAAATCGGATAATGCGGCGCCAGCCGGCGGGCGATGTAATTGGCGTTCATGATCGCAGTCAAGGTGGCGCGGCGCAGGCCGGTCGCGCCCATCATCGCGATATAGGCCCAGGAAATGGTCAGAATGCTGGCCGAGCCCCACGGCGCCGCCGACACCGTACCCACCGTGCCGTGCTCGCCCTTGGCCGGATTGACGCCCTCCACGACCGGATGCTCCGGCAGATACGGCGCCAGATGCGCGCCGACGCCGATCGGGCCGACACCGGGCCCGCCGCCGCCGTGCGGAATCGCAAAGGTTTTATGCAGATTCAAATGCGCCACGTCGGCGCCGATCTTGCCCGGCCGGCACAAACCGACCAGCGCATTGAAGTTGGCGCCATCCATATACACTTGGCCGCCGTGTTGATGGACGATGTCGCAAATCTCCCGAAACGCTTGTTCGTACACACCGTGGGTGGACGGATAGGTAATCATTAGCGCCGCCAGCGTGTCTGGGTATTGCGCGGCCTTGGCGCGCAGATCGGCGACATCGACGTTGCCGTGATCATCGCAGGCCACGACCACGACCTGCAGCCCGGCCAAGGTGGCGCTGGCCGGATTGGTGCCGTGCGCCGAAGCCGGAATCAGGCAGATGTTGCGCTGGCCTTGACCGTTGACCTGGTGGTATTTCCTAATCACCAGCAAGCCGGTGTATTCGCCTTGCGAACCGGCATTGGGTTGCAACGAGAAGGCATCGAAGCCGGTCAGGTCGCAGAGCATGTCTTCCAGTTCGGCGAACAACTGCTGATAGCCCTGGGTTTGGTGCAGCGGCGCGAACGGATGCATCGCCGCAAATTCGTAAAACGAGATGGCCTGCATTTCGGTGGCGGCGTTCAGTTTCATCGTGCAGGAACCGAGCGGAATCATCGCTCGATCCAGGGCAATGTCGCGCCGCGCCAGCCGGCGCATGTAGCGCATCATCTCGGTTTCCGAGTGGTACAAGCTAAACACCGGATGGCTCAGAATCGCATCGTCGCGCAACAACGAGGCGGGAACGCATTCCGCCAGGCCGGCATCCAGCGCGGCGATGTCGGGCAATTCGCTGATCGGCGAGGCGAAGATTTGCCAGAGCGCGCGGATATGGTCGCGGGTGGTGGCTTCGTCCAAGGCAATCCCCAAGGTATCCGGATCGATCACGCGCAGATTGATGCTCGCCGCTTCAGCCTGAGCGGCAAAGCGCCGCGCCCGGTTGGGGACACGGATTCTAATCGTGTCGAAATAACACTGGCTCAACACCTGGTAACCGCTGCGCGCCAAGCCGGCGGCCAGAATCTGGGCGTAACGATGCACCCGGCCGGCGATCAGGCGCAAGCCGTCGGCGCCGTGGTAAACCGCGTAAAAACCGGCGATTACCGCCAGCAACACCTGCGAGGTGCAGATATTGCTGGTGGCCTTGTCGCGGCGGATGTGCTGCTCGCGGGTCTGCAAGGCCATCCGCAATGCGACCTGGCCGTGGCTGTCCTTGGAGACGCCGATCAAGCGGCCCGGCATCGAGCGTTTGAAGTCATCGCGGGTGGCAAAGAACGCCGCATGCGGGCCGCCGTAACCCATCGGCACACCAAAGCGCTGAGCACTGCCGACCACGATGTCGGCGCCGAACCGGGCCGGCGGCGTCAATAGCACCAAAGCCAGTAAATCGGCGGCGACAGTGACCAGCGCCGATTTGGCGTGGGCCAACGCGGTAATTTCGGTCAAATCGTGGATTTCGCCGCCGCTGTTGGGGTATTGCAGGATCAGCGCGAAAAACTCGTGCCGCTCCAGCCCGTTGAATGGGTCGGTGACCACCACCTCGTAACCGAGCGAGCCGGCCCGGGTTTTGACCACGGCGATGGTCTGCGGATGACAGTTCTGGTCTATCACCACCGTGTTGGCTTGGCTTTTCGCCAAGCGGCGCGCCATCGTCATCGCTTCGGCGGCGGCTGTGGCTTCGTCGAGCAACGAGGCGTTGGCGATCTCCATGCCGGTCAGGTCGATGATCATTTGCTGAAAATTCAACAACGCTTCCAGCCGGCCTTGACCGACTTCGGCCTGATACGGCGTGTAAGCGGTATACCAGCCGGGATTTTCCAGCACGTTACGCTTGATCACCGCCGGCATGATCGTGTCCGAATAACCCATGCCGATCATCGACACCATGACTTTATTGCGTTCGCGCATGGCGCGCAGGTACTTGATCACCGCCCGCTCGCTGATCGACCCGGTCAGTTTTAACGGCTCGTGGTTAAGAATATCGGGCGGCAGCACCCGGTCGACGATTTGTTCCAGGTCGTCCAGGCCCAATTCGGCCAGCATGGCCCGAGTTTGCTCGGCACTTGGGCCGATATGGCGTTGAATGAAGTTACCGCGCATTTCCAGTTGATCGAGGCGGAGACGATGGCTCATGGGTTTATCTCCCAGGTTTGTGGTACCGATGCGGCACGAAAGGTAGCCGGCAGACTGTCAAATCGATTGCCGAGTTCCGCACCAGGGCTTTGAGGCGGGTGCCGGTTGTGGCGACGCGTTGATCGACCAAGGCCATCGCGATCGGCCGGTTCAAACTCGGCGAAAAGCTGCCGCTGCTGACGATGCCAACTTCGCTATCAGCGTTACCCAGCAAGACAGCGCCATCCCGAACCGGAATTTTCCCGTCCACCAGCAAGCCGACGCGTCGGCGGCCGACCGCGTTTTGCCGCTGCGCCAGAATGGTTTCAGCGCCGGGAAAATCGGTGTGGCCTTTCTTGAAAATCCAGCCCAGGCCGGCCTCGATCGGTGTAATGGTTTCGTTCAATTCATGGCCGTACAGGCAAAGTCCGGCTTCCAGCCTCAGAGTGTCGCGGGCACCCAAACCTATCGGCTCGACGCCGTCCTCGGCCAGCAACACTTTGGCGACTCGTTCGGCCTCCGCAGCCGGCAACGAGATTTCAAAGCCGTCCTCGCCGGTGTAGCCGCTGCGGCTGACGCTGCAAGCTACACCGGCGATGCGGGTGTCGCAGACTTGCATGAACTGCAGCGCCGTGGCGTCAGGCGAAAATTTTGCGATTACCGCAGCCGCTTCCGGGCCTTGCAAGGCCAACAAGGCCTGGTCGGCCAGTTCCCGAAATGCAGCTTTGCCGGCCAATTTTTCCCGCAGATAGGCAAAATCCTTGTCCTTGCAACCGGCATTGACGATGAGACCGACGCCGTCCGCCAGCCGAGTAACGATAATGTCGTCGATGACGCCGCCGTGGTCGTTGGTCAGTACCGAATATTTTTGGCTGTTAACCGGCAAATCGAGGATGCCACCCGGCGTCAGCTTTTCGATGGCCTCAGCCGCCCCATCGCCAAGCGCCAGGCATTGGCCCATATGGGAAATATCGAAAAAGCCGGCCCGACTGCGGCAATGCAGGTGTTCGTGGATGATACCGCGCGGGTATTGCACCGGCATTTGGTAGCCGGCAAAAGCGGTCATTTTGGCGCCCAGTTGCTGATGGAGGGCGGCAAGCGGGGTTGGTTTCAAGTCTGACATGGCGGGCCGGCTATTGCTGGTTGCGAGAGCGTCAGTCTACCAGCGTATCGGGAAACACCGCGGTCCGCCGGTGTAGCTGGCCTACGGTGCGGATTCGCCGTTTGCCGCTGCGGGCGGCTGTGCCGAGGCGGCGCTGTGCTGTAAATCGGCACCGCAATCGGGACAATAGCGCTGCTCCGCACCAACCAAGGCACCGCAAGCATAGCAGTGGAGGCTTGGCTGCAATGAGCTGCCGCACTCCCCGCAATACTTGGCCGTGGCGGATACCGCCGCGCGGCATTGCCGGCAGCGGCGCTTGTCGGCGGCGGCCAGCCACGGCCGGAGCCTGGCCCAATCGCTCAGTGCCAGAACCAGTCGGTCGGCTTGGCGGTAGGCGCGCAATACCAGCCAAACGCTGACGCCAACGATTAACGTCAATACGCTACCGTAATAAATCGTTTTGCCGGTGGCATTGACGAAGGGCGCCAGCACCTCCCAAAACAGGCTTTGCGCGGCAACCAGTATCGCCAACGCGCATAGCGGTTCGGCAATATCCTTGGCAAACACCAGCACTCCGCCGCGGTCCGGCACCGTTTGCAGCGCCAGACTGGCGCAAAAGTAAAACAGCACCAGAGCGGCCAGTTTCGCTGCGAACCAGACAATCTGCCCGGCCTTGAAATGCCAGAACAATTCCAGCTGGTCCATCATCGGTACCAGCGATACCGCCTTGCCGATGGCCAGTATCGTCAACAGCGTTACCAGCAGTTGGGCGGCGCGCAGAGCGGCACTGTTTGCGGACATGTTGCCTCCTTCGACGGGATATTCAAACTGATGCACGAAATCTTCGATCGGCTGGACGGAGCGCCGTATCCGGCAACCGGATAACGTCCGAACTCAAGCTCTTGGCTAGCGTAGCATAGAACAGGCGCCGGCGGGATTGGCGGCAGCGCCTGACGTTCGGAACTGAAAATCAAGGCTTGGCGAGATACTCGAAAAACTCCTGCATCCACTCCGCTCCGCGTTTTTTCGGAAACTGGTTGGGGTGAGTCTTGACCCATTGCAGGGCGTAGATCATCGGCACCGAATCCGGCTGAGTGATGTGCTTGGTTTTCCAGAGCTTGCGCACCAGCCGCGAGACCTGAAACTTCAATTCGATGTGTTTGACCGTATCCGGAGACGGCTCCCGGCAATGCTCGGCCGGCGACGTGACCAGGTATTCGCGGCAGGCCAGCGGCCGGTCGGGGTGAATCGAACAACTCTCAGCCTCCAGAAACGGGCAGGCGATGTTCTGGCGGAAATACTCCAGCGCGTGGCTCTGCACGGCGTCGTGAGTCGTGCCCTGCTCCAGTTGCTGCTGCAAGCGCTCCAGCCAGCCGATCCGGTCCAACTGCGCACAACCGTCGGCAAAACGTTGTTTGACCTCGCTGCGCCTGGGCTCCGGCAAGCGTTCGACCAAGGCGGCGATGTGGTAAGCCTCGAATTCGGCCAGCGGCACCACCTGCCGGCAACAGGCGCCGCACCCGGCCTGGCAGGAAATGGCCTGGTCGGTGCCGACGAAGGCCGCAACCGCCGTATCGACGAATTGGTTATCGATCTGCTGCAATGCCGGCAGCACGCCGAGCGGCGTCACCTTGTCCGCGGGGACCGCGAACTGCAACGCCACCGGCTGGCCGTAGAGCGTCAAATTGACTTGGGCGGATACATTCTTGGCCATGTTTTAAAACTCGTTTGCTGAATTAAGCGGCCGGGCAGCCGCCGGTCAATTTTAGCGCCTTCGGCCGGCCGGAGTGGTTTTGTTTCAATGCGAAAAGCAAGCTCGCCGGGCGCTCACGGCCTTACAAACCAACGGCTGCCACCACTGCCAGAAAAATCCCTTTCCCATTGCGGGAAATTAATGTTAAAAGTTTGCACTCAACCATCCACGAGGAAATGCCTGTGATCTCAGCCGTAATTTACATTCTGACCGTCAGTTTCGCCGCCTACGCCATTTACAGAGTTCAGGCCAAATAGGCCCTAGCCCGGCAGATGTCCAGCGCCAACCTCATCCCACCTCCGGCGGGGACGCCGCGCACTTATTGGGTCAAGGAAAGCGCTTTCGGCATCTGGTTTCTGAATACCTACATCTGGCGGCAGCGGGTACTACGCATCGCACTGACCGATCTGACCAGGTTGTTGCCGTCTCCCCCGCTCCGGCCGGCGATTCTGGATATCGGCTGCGGCCGCGGCAATTCGTTTGCGCTATTGGAGCAGCAGTTCCAACCCAAACATATCGCCGGCATCGAAATCGATCCGACATTGCTGGCCGACGCGGTCCGCGCCGGGGCCGGCTGCGCCTGCCCGGTCGACGTCGCTTTAGGCAATGCCGAGCAGTTACCGTATCCGGACGCCAGTTTCGACCTGCTGTTCTGCCACCAAAGCTTCCACCACATCGTGCAACACCGGCGCGCGATGCAGGAATTCCACCGGGTCTTGAAACCGGGCGGCCTGCTGCTGTTCGCCGAATCCTGCAAGCGCTTCATCCATTCCCTGCCGATTCGGCTGCTGTTCCGGCATCCGATGCAGGTGCAAAAAACCGCCGATGAATACATCGCCTTGATCCGCGACAGCGGCTTCAAACTGGACGATAGCGCCATCTCCAAACCCTATTTGTGGTGGAGCCGGCCGGATATCGGCGCGCTGGAATGGTTCGGCTTTTCCCTGCCGCAGCGGCCGGAACCGACCTTGGTCAATCTAGTCGCCGTCAAATAAGGTGGCGGTATTGCAAGCCCTCCGCCGCGGCCTGCCGGCCGCTTTTACCCTGATATTGGCCGCAGCATGCGCACCGGTGCCGCCGGCAGCGGATACCGCCGCGCCAACCTTGGCGCCGCCGTTGGGCCCGGCCCGACACATCCTGCAACTGGTGACCGCGACCTGGCCGGGCGGCAGCGACAGCCTGCTCTGCGCACTGGAATTGACTGCTGAACGCATCGCAATGGCCGGCACCAGCAAAGACGGTCTGAGTTTGTTCAATTTGAGCTACGACGGCGAAAACTTGGCATTGGATAGAAATCCGTTGCTGCCGGATGCGGTCGACCCGCGCGCCATCGTCGCCGATATGCAATTGATCTATTGGCCTGTCGCGCTGTTGCAAGACAATCTCCCGCCCGGCTGGCATCTGCAAACCGATGCCAACCGCCGCGAACTGTTCCAAGACGCGGAAAAAATCGCCGAAATCGTTTATCTGTCCAATGAAGCCGATTGGCCGCGGCACGCGGAATTGGCTAACCTGCGCTACCGCTATCGCTTGACCATCGATACCCTGAGCTATGAACTGCTACCTGAATGACTTAGGCATCCTCTGCGCATTGGGCAGCGGCCAACAGGAGGTTCTTGACGGCTTGTGGCGCGGCGACCGCGGCGGGCTGCAACCGAGCGACGCATTCAGCCCGGGCCGCAGCCAGTACCTGGGCGCAGTCACAACACCGCTACCCGAAATACCGGACACACTGGCCGTGTACGCCTGCCGCAACAACCAACTGCTGTTGGCCGCGGCAGAACAGATTCGCCCCGGCATCGAAGCAATGCGCGAACGCTTCGGCCCGGAGCGGATCGGCATCGCCCTCGGCACCAGCACCTCCGGGGTCCGCAATACCGAACTGGCTCTGGCTTATCAGGCCGAGTACGGCCGGTTGCCGCCCGCTTACCACTACAAGCAACAGCAGATGGGGGCCGGCGCCGATTTTCTGGCCGAATATCTGCTAGTCCGCGGACCGGCCTATACCCTGTCCAGCGCCTGCGCCTCCAGCGGCAAGGCCTTTGCCTCGGCACAACGGCTGCTGGCGATGGACTTGTGCGACGCCGTGATCGTCGGCGGCGCCGACAGCCTGTGCGGCTTGACCGTCAACGGCTTCGCCGCGCTGGAATCGGTCGGCGCCGGCTTGTGCAAACCCTTCGGCCGCCACCGCGACGGCATCAACATCGGCGAAGCCGCCGCACTGTTCATCCTGAGCAAACAGCCGGGGCCGGTCTGCTTGCGCGGCGTGGCGGCGACCAGCGATGCCTACCACTTCTCGGCCCCCGATCCGGACGGCACCGCCGTGCAAACCGCGATGCGGGCCGCGCTGGACCAGGCCGGCCTGACACCGGCGCAAGTCGATTATCTGAATCTGCACGGCACCGCGACTCCGTTGAACGACGCCATGGAAAGCAAGGCCGTACATGCCGTGTTCGGCGCCGACACGCCGGTCAGTTCCAGCAAAGGCATGAGCGGCCACACCCTGGGCGCGGCGGCGGCGCTGGAACTGGGCTTTTGCTGGTTGTTACTGCAAAGCAACGATGCTCAGGGCCGCCTGATCGCCAACATCAACGGCGACGATATCGACCCCGACCTGCCGCCGTTGAATTGGGTGGCGCCGGGCCAGAGCCTGGGCCGGCCGTTAACAGTGTGCCAAAGCAACTCCTTCGCCTTCGGCGGCAGCAACGTTTCGATCGTGATCGCGCAGGCATGACAGCCGTGACCGATTGGGACATCGCCGAGTTATTGCCGCATACCGGCGACATGGTATTGCTGGACCGGGTAGTCAGCTTTGAAGAGGACCGGCTCAGCGCGGTGCTGACCGTGCGCGGCGAAGGCCTGCTGTTCGGCGACGAACGCGCGGTACCGGCCTGGGCGGCGCTGGAATACATGGCGCAAGCCATCGGCGCCTATGTCGGCCTGCAAGCCAAACAGGCCGGCCAGCCGATCCGTCTCGGTTTCCTGCTCGGCAGCCGCCTGCTGCAAAGCAATGTCGGCACATTGCCGGTCGGCTGCGAACTGGCCGTGACGATCGAAAAAATCGTACAGGACGAGCAATTAGGCGTTTTCGATTGCCGGGTTAGCGGCGACAATATCGAAATCAGCGCCAAGCTGAATGTCTACCAACCTCGATCCGACCAATCCTTACCCGATGAATAACACTGTTCTCGTCACCGGCTCCAGCCGCGGTATCGGCAAAGCCATCGCACTTTACCTGGCCGGGCGCGGCTACGACCTGGTGTTGCATTGCCGCAGCCGGCGAGCCGAAGCCGAGGCTGCCGCCGCCGAAATTTCGCAGATGGGCCGGCAAGCGCGCATCCTGCAATTCGATATCGGCAACCGCAGCGAATGCGCCGACATTTTGAACGCCGACGTCGAAGCCCACGGCGCCTACTACGGCGTGGTCTGCAACGCCGGCATCAGTGCCGACAATGCCTTTCCGGCCTTGACCGGCGAGGACTGGGACAGCGTGATCCGCACCAATCTGGACGGTTTTTACAATGTGTTGCAGCCGCTGGTGATGCCGATGGTCAGGCGGCGGCAACCGGGGCGGATCGTGACCCTGTCGTCGGTTTCCGGTTTGATCGGCAACCGCGGCCAGGTCAATTACAGCGCGGCCAAAGCCGGCATCATCGGCGCGACCAAAGCCCTGGCGCTGGAACTGGCCAAGCGCGAAATCACGGTCAATTGCGTGGCGCCGGGCTTGATCGACACCGACATGACCGAAGCCTTGCCGCTGGACGAAATCAAACAAATGATCCCGGCGCGCCGGGTCGGCCGCCCGGAAGAAGTTGCCGCGGCGGTGGCATTTCTGCTGTCGGCAGACGCCGGCTACATCACCCGCCAGGTGATTGCGGTGAACGGAGGCCTGTGTTGAAGCGGGTGGTGGTTACCGGCATGGCCGGTTTGTCGCCGATCGGCAACGACTGGCCGACGATAGCCCAGCATCTGCAAAGCGGCCGTACCGGCATACGCGCCCTCGCCGAATGGGACCAATACCGGGGCCTGAATACCCGGCTGGCGGCGCCGGTGGAATTCGAACGGCCGGCCCACTACAGCCGCAAACAAACCCGCAGCATGGGCCGGGTAGCGCTGCTCGCGACTTACGCCACCGAACTGGCTTTGGTCGACGCCGGCTTGCTAGATCACCCCTGTCTGGGCAGCGGCAATACCGGCATCGCTTACGGCAGCTGCGCCGGCAGTTTCGAGGCGATCGCCGATTTCGGCAATATGCTGTTGAATCACGCCACCGACGGTCTCAACGCCACCTCGTACATCCGGATGATGGCGCATACCGCGCCGGTCAATATCGGCCTGTTTTTCGGCATCAACGGCCGGGTGTATACCACCTCCAGCGCCTGTACCTCGGGCAGCCAGGGCATCGGTTACGCCTACGAAGCGATCAAATACGGCAAGCAGCAGGTCATGGTGGCCGGCGGCGCCGACGAATTGTCGGCCTCGGAAGCGGCGGTGTTCGACACCCTGTTCGCCACCAGTCTGCGCAATGCCGAACCGGACAAATCCCCACGGCCGTTCGACCGCGACCGCGACGGTCTGGTGATCGGCGAAGGCGCCGGCACGCTGGTACTGGAGGAACTGGAGCATGCCCTGGCCCGCGGCGCGCATATCTACGCCGAAGTCGCAGGTTTCGGCACCAACTCCGACGGCCTGCACGTGACCCAGCCGGACGCAGCCAGCATGCAAACCACGATGCGGCTGGCGCTGCAGGATGCCGGCCTGCCGGCGTCGGCCATCGGCTATATCAGCGCCCACGGCACCGCCACCGAACATGGCGATATCGCCGAAAGCCGCGCCACCTTCGCAGTATTCGGCGGCAACACCCCGATCAGCGCATTGAAAAGTTTCACCGGCCACACCCTGGGCGCTTGCGGCGCGCTGGAAGCCTGGGCAACGATCATGATGATGAACGCCGGCTGGTTTCACCCGACCGCGAATCTGGAGCAGGTCGACCCGGCCTGCGCCGATCTGGACTATATTCGTGACCAAAGCCGGTTGGTGGACACCGAGTACGTGATCAGCAATAACTTCGCCTTCGGCGGCATCAATACGGCGCTGATTTTCAAACGTTTTTAACCGGTGGAGGAATAGCGTATGAAAAAGTTGAGTTTATTGGTCGCCGTATTGGCCGCCCAAGGTTGTGCCTCGCCGGTGATCCGGATCGAACCGGTGCCGGCCACCGAAACCATCAGCCGCCTGTGCATCAAGGAAAATCCGAAAACCTATATGGAGGACTTCCTGCCCGAAGTCCGCGCCCAGTTGGCGGAACACGCCATCGAAACCGAACTGCTGGGCCAAGGCGGCGATTGTCCGTATACGATGAGCTACGAGGCGCAATGGTCCTGGGATTGGTTTTGGACTTTTAGCGTATATTTGTCGCTGGCGGAATTCTCGGTCAACAAGGACGGCCGCCAGATCGGCATGGCCTCCTATAACGCCAGCTTGGGGCCGTCCGCCGTTGGCCGCACCAAAAACAAAATCCGCCCGTTACTGATAGAACTATTCCGAAAATAAACCGTAACGTTTTATTCAACCCAGGAGACAACCATGCTGAACAAGATCGTACTCGCGCTGTTTTTGAGCCTGTTGGTGGGCTGCACCACTACCGGCCATTTCAAGGTACCGGAAGGCTCGCAATTGTATCTGTACAAGCGACCGCAACCGGTGGACATTAAAGCCAACGGCGAAGTCACGACCCGGCCGTTCTTCTGGACCGCAGCCGGCATGCCGCCGGGCGGCGGTATTCCTTACCGGCTAGAGAAAGACGGCAAGGTGGTGAAAGAAGGCAAGCTCCGCGCCAAATTCCGGGTGGTTTCCATTTTCTGGCCGCCGTTCTCGTTGATTTACTGGCCGATGGGTCTGAATCCGAACATCACCTACGACTTGATTAACGACAAACAGGAATAATCCGCACCGCTTCGGTTCCGGCCCGGCCGCCGGCCGCGAACCGAAGCCCGCCGGCCCGTTGCGCCGGCATTGCCTGTAGCACCTGACCACAGCGGCAGCGGCGAGAATAGGCATAATGGCTTTTCCCGTTAGCCGGAATGCTGTTAAATTAAACGGCAAACGATGACGCCGAACCCGTCCGGCCGTCAAACCACCACTCCGGCAACTTACGATTCAACACATGCTTACCCAACCACAAGCCGACAAACTGGCCGACGCCTGGCTCCAGGCCTGGAATAGCCGCGACCTGGCGCAGATCATGGAACACTACGCCGACGCGATCGAGTTTCGCAGCCCGTTCATCGTCAAACTCATGGATATCGCGGACGGCAGCCTGCGCGGCAAACCGGCTTTGGCAGCCTATTTTGCCCAGGGTCTGGCCAAATTCCCCGAATTGCATTTCACGCTATTGCAGGTCCTGCCGGGTGTCGGTAGCGTCACCTTGTTGTACCGTAGCGTGAACGACCTGCTGGCGGCGGAAACGATGGAAATCGACGCCGCCGGTAAAATTTGCCGGGTCATGGCGCATTATTGCGACCCGGCGGCCGCGGCCCGCGGCGCATCATTGGAATCTTGATACACGGGAGCTTATCGATATGAGTTTGAGTCTGGTTATCGGCAATAAAAATTACTCGTCCTGGTCGTTCCGGCCCTGGTTTTATTTGAAACACCACGATATCGAGTTCGAAGAGATCCGGATTCCGCTGTACCAGGAAGAATCCAAAGCCAAAATCCTGCAATACTCACCGTCCGGCAAAGTCCCGGTATTGCTGGACGGCGAACTGCGGGTTTGGGATTCGTTAGCCATTCTGGAGTATCTGGCCGAACGCTTCCCGCAAACCCAGGGCTGGCCGGACGATTTTGCCGAACGGGCGTTGGCGCGCTCGCTGGCGGCGGAAATGCATTCCGGTTTCACCGCATTGCGCACCTATTGCGGCATGAATTGTCGGCGCACGCCGGCCGCGAAGCACTTGCCGGAAGGGGTGCAGCCGGATATCGACCGCATCGGCGAAATCTGGCAACAATGCCGACGCCGGCACGGCAAAGACGGCGCCTGGCTGTTCGGCCGTTTCGGCATCGTCGACGCGATGTACGCACCGGTGGCGTTCCGCTTCCACACCTACCAGTTGGTCACCAACCCGGACGCCGAAGCCTATGTGCAAACCGTGTTGCACAGCCCGGAAGCGCAAGCCTGGATCGAAGCCGGCAAACAGGAAAGCGAAGTCATCAGCGCGTTTGAGTAAAGCACCATTGGGAACTGCGCCGTTTTATCGGTGAAAAGCAGCGCAAAGCTGATTTAAAAGCCGGAGCGCGGTCCGGGATACCGAATTTTGGTGTTTTATTCTGCCGAAAGAAATTCGACGGTTGGAGCGAAGTGGTGAGTGGTCGGTAGCGGCCCGTTACTGGCATTGAGCTTTGATTTCAAATGACTGCAATGGTTTATAATTTCGTCATTCTATCCGCTTTTACGTAACGCTATTAATAACAACCTTAGTTACAAAAATAACTAACTTTCTTGCAGAATATGGCCATGAAAAATCTTTCCAATCTATTGACTACGATTAATGTCACTCTGTCCGATTTACTATTAGATCCCAACAATCCACGTTTTTCTGAATTGGGCGAAGAGCTAAATCCTATTCCTGAGGGCCGTTTTCTAGATATCAAGGTCCAAGCCAATACGTTTGACAAAATGAGGGACCCTCTCTTTGATGTCGCTGAACTACGCGATACTATCAAAACCATAGGTTTCCTTCCCATGGATAGAATTGTTGTTCGCAAATGGAAAGGTAATTCTGAAGAGGTACCACTTAAATATGTTGTAATTGAAGGGAACCGTCGAGTTACTGCGCTTAAATGGCTAATAAATTTGCATGACATCGGCAAGGAAACGTTTGATGATGAAAAGCTTGAGAATTTAACAAGAATTGAATGTCTACTATTAGATGATTCTGCCGTTACTACAACTGCAACTTTAATATTACCGGGGCTACGCCATGTATCTGGGGTAAAGCAATGGGGAGCTTATCAGAAAGCGAAAGCAGTTCATGCACTTAGAAAGAGCGGTATGACACCGCAAGAAGCAGCACAGAGTCTTGGTCTTTCAACCCGTGCCGCCAATAGTGCTTATAAGTGTTTCTTGGCTTTGGAGCAAATGAAGATTGATGAGGAGTATGGTGAATACGCCGAACCAAAAATGTACAGCTATTTCGAGGAAGTGTTTAAGCGCTCAAACCTTCGCAACTGGCTGGGCTGGAGTGATGAGAGTGAGCGTTTTACAGAAGAAGAAAAGTTAACTGAGTTTTATAGCTGGATGGCTCCTCAAAGTGAGGACGATCCAATTCCAAAGCTACCAGAGTCAAAAAGTGTTCGAGACTTATCCCAGATTATTGGTGATGAGAATGCGCTGAATATTCTTCGAGGCTCAGAAGGTTCATTGACACGAGCCCTGGCACGTTACGAAGTTGATCATCCCGAAGACTGGTACCCTAAAGTAGTAGCCGCCACTTCGGCAATCAAGTCATTAACGCCAGATATTCTGCGTAGCATGGATGAAAATACCATCAAGAGCCTAGAGGAATTGGTTGCACGCATTAATCAAGCTCTGAATGATAGAAAGTTGCTGATTAATTAAGTTTGCATTGCAATATGGCTAAACCTTCATCACAAGTTCTTGCTGGATGGGCAAAAGAAGTCTTAATTGAAGCATCGTGGAATTCTCTCGATTCAGTAATCATCACGGGAATAAAGAAGAACTGGCCTAATATTTCTGAAACTACTCTTTATGAGTTAGTCGAGGAAAATTTACAGCATATAGCCGAGCTTCTGAGAAACGAAGCGGCTGAATGGAGAATAGATGGAACATTGCCGATTTACGAAATTGACGATGACCCTACTAATCCGTACGTAAAATCTCTGGAAAATAACTCGCGTGAAGTGTTATCGCACTTGAGAAAAATTTCACCTGCGAATTTTGAATTTGTGTGTGCTCGTATTTTAAAAGCACTCGGTGCCGAAACCTCTCATGCAACTCGGCAAACCGTTGATGGTGGAATTGATTTTCAGGCATTCAGAATAAATATTGTTCCCTCAGCGTTGGGTGTACCCGTTGGTTGCAAAGCTGCTGTAATTGGTCAGGCAAAGCGATATAAGGCTGGCAACTTAGTGCGGGAGGTCAACATTAGAGAGTTTGTAGGGGCTGCCATTCTTCGCCACCACGAATTGTTACTCCAAGGAGATCTACTACGCCTATCGCCAACGCTGTTCGCATTTTGGACAACTTCAGACTTTGATCCCGGTGCAAGGAAGTTTGCAAGAGCGTTAGGGCTTTGGCACATGGATGGTCGCACCCTCGCAAACTATGTCAAAGAACTATCTTTGGAGGATGAGATATTTGACCTGCCTAAGGATTCTGAGACCGAATTGATTTCTGGTCAGTGAGGATCAATATGTCAGCCCGCGTAAGGCGTATTAGCGATAGCGTAATACGCCGCATAATTAAAAGCCAACTTGCGGCGCAATACGGCTTAGCTTATTGACGTATATGGACTCCTCCCGTTTTGCAAGCAAATCACTTCTGTTGGTAAAAGGTACGACTGCACACGTATATCCGGCCTTACTTGAGCATCATAGGCTCTGGCCATAATGGGCTATTCGCGCGCTGGTTCCTTATCGCCCTAACGTGCTCTT
The DNA here is from genome assembly GCF_029643245.1 of Methylomonas sp. EFPC3. Classification (NCBI taxonomy): domain Bacteria; kingdom Pseudomonadati; phylum Pseudomonadota; class Gammaproteobacteria; order Methylococcales; family Methylococcaceae; genus Methylomonas; species Methylomonas sp. EFPC3. The sequence goes on along the minus strand of NZ_CP116398.1, from coordinate 4,262,547 downwards.
GGGCACAACTCAATAGTCAGGTTTTACCAGCGCCGGTTCGTCCGGTTGCCATCAGGGTGATGCTTCGCAATCGAGTGGATTGCTCTTTTATCTCAATCGGTTTGGGCGTGACAGTTTACTGTCAGGCCCAAGCCGATTCCCCAGCCGGCCGGTCTCGGTCCGGTTGGTAGTCGATGTTCTTGCTCAATAACGCCCAAGCAATTCGAGCGTTTTTATTGGCCAAGGCGACGGCGGCGATGTTTTTGTTACGCCGCTCGCTGAGGGTTTGCAGCCAACGGCTGCGCGGATCGTCTTTTTGCCCGGCGACTTTGAGCACGGCCCGTGCGCCGTGAATCAACAAGGTCCTCAAGTAGGCATCGCCGCGCTTGCTGATGCCCAACAGCCGTTCCTTGCCGCCACTGCTATGTTGACCTGGCGTCAAGCCCAGCCAAGCCGCCATGTCCCGTCCACGCTTGAATTGCTTGCCGTCACCCACGCCGCTGACCAGGGCTGTGGCGGTAATCGGGCCGATGCCCGGAATTTGCTGCAGACGTTTGGCGCCCGGATCGGTATCGGCTTGGCGTTGAATGCGTTTATCCAGATCTTTGACGCGCTCATCCAGGCCGATCAAATCGTCTTTTAAACCGTTGAGCAAACTTCGGAAGTGGCTGGTCAGGTGGTTGTCACCATCTTCCAATAAGCCCGGTAGCGCTTTGCGTAAGGTTTCCAGGCGTTGTCCGACGACGATGCCGTATTCGGCCAGCAAGCCGCGAATTTGATTGGCCTTCTCGGTGCGCTGACTGACCAATTGACTGCGTATGCGATGCGTGGCCTGTAGGTCTTGCTGAGCCACCGTCTTGATGGCTACGAAACGCATCGTTGGTCGCGAGACCGCTTCGCAGATCGCTTCCGCATCATTGGCGTCGTTTTTGTTCGCCTTGACATAGGGTTTGACGAATTGCGGCGCAATCAATTTGACGGTATGACCCAGTTTTTCGAGTTCTCGTCCCCAGTGGTGGGCACTGCTGCAGGCTTCCAGGCCAATCAAACACGCCGGCAAGTCCCGAAAAAACGGCAGCATTTGCTCGCGTTTAAGTTTTTTCTTCAGCACGGTCTGTTCGTGGCTATCGACCCCATGCACTTGAAACACCTGTTTTGCCAAATCAATTCCTATACGTTTAACATTCATCTCGGACTCCTCCTTCCGCTTGTCGGATAGCTTTAGTCTATCCCTCTGGCACCCGATGCCGCTAGGAGGGAGGAGTCCATCCCATTGCCCTACCCAATTACACCGTTCGGCCTTGGCTTCGGTTAGTATTGCATCACCCGTCCAAATTCTCTCGTTCCGAATCCTCTGAACGGCGACCCGCGCGCGGTAGTTCAGTTCCCGATTATAATTTGCTCCCCGCCGCTTCGGCGCCAGCGTCAACCGACTTCCGCAACATGGCCTACCCGTTCATCATCCGCCGTTGGAGCGCCTGGGCGCCGGGCTTGCAAACCCAGGACGACTGGCAACAATTTGCGGCCGGCCGGAAGCCGCCGGATCATCAACCCCCGCCGCCGCTGCAATACACGCCCAAACCCTTGCAACGCCGGCTCAGCCCGCTGGCGAAGGCGGCGATGTTCGTCGTCGAGCAATGCCTGACGCCCGGCGAACCAATGCCGGCCGTGTTCAGCTCGTCGCACGGCGAAATCGGCAAATGCCTGGACATGCTGAACGATCTGCAGCGCGGCGAGGAATTGTCGCCGACCGCGTTCAGCCTGTCGGTACACAATGCGATTGCCGGCCTGTTTTCAATCGCCTACGCCAACCGCTGCGAAATCAATTGCGTCGCCCCCGGCGCCGGCGGGCTCGGACCGGGCCTGATCGAAGCGCTAGGCTTATTACACGCCGGACACGGCGAAGTCCTGCTGGTGTATTACGACGAAGTATTGCCGGATTTCTTTCCTGCGACCGGTTTTGCGGCATCGTTACCGTTTCCCTGCGCGGCTGCGTTGCGGCTGGCGCTTACCGGCCCCGGTCTGGCGCTGGCGTTTTCGCCGACAAGCTCGACTCGTCAGGATGGCGAGCAACCGCTACAATTGCCGGCCTTTATCGAATTCCTGGCCGCCGACCAATCCGAATTGCATTTGGGAAACGGCGGCCGCGGTTGGCAATGGCAAAAACTCTGAGTCACAACATCAACTATCTTTGGCGACTGGCGGCAACCGCAATCAGCTTCGCCTGTTTCGGCCTCGGCGGTGTGCTGTTGTGGTTGGTGGTGTTTCCGTTGCTGGCGCTGCTGCCCGGCGACCGCCGCCGCAAAGCCTGCCGCGCCCAAACCATGGTCCATCTGAGCTTTTATGCCTTTATCGGCTTGATGCACCGGCTGGGCGTGATGAGTTACCAAATCTGCGGCGGCGAAAAACTGAATCGTCCCGGCCAACTGGTCGTCGCCAACCATCCGACCTTGGTGGATGTGGTGTTTCTACTCAGCCGCATCAAGCAAGCCAGTTGCATCGTCAAAGCCAGCTTGTGGCGCAATCCGGCCATGCGCGGCTCGATCCTGCATGCCGGCTACATCAGTAATGCCGATTCTCAGACCATGATCGCCGATTGTGCGGCGTGGCTGAACGGCGGCGGCGGTTTGATCGTGTTCCCGGAAGGCACCCGTTCGGTACCGGACCAGGCCTACCGCTTCCAACGCGGCGCCGCCGCGATTGCCCTGGCCGCCGACTGCGTGTTAACCCCGGTGACCTTGACCTGCACCCCCAGCACCTTGACCAAGAACCTGGCCTGGTACCGAATTCCGCCGCGGCGGTTTCATTTACGGATGGACGTCGGCGACGACATCGACCTGAGCGAGTACCGGCTACTGCAACCGCACTCGATCGCGGTGCGCCGGCTGACCCAAACTTTACTGGATTACTTCACCGAACAACGCCAAGCTTATGAGCAACACCGAAACTGAATTAAAACGCCTGATCGTCGATACGCTGGCTTTGGAAGACATCGACGCCGCCGACATCGACAGCTCGGCGCCGCTGTTTAACGGCGGGCTGGGGCTGGATTCGATCGACGCCCTGGAATTGGGCGTGGCGATCCGCAAGCAATACCAGGTTAAAATCGACGCCGAACAGGACGACGTGGCGCAGATTTTTTCGTCGGTTGCGGCTCTGGCTCAATTTATCGATTCCGCGCGCAGTTAACAGCTTATGAAAAATCGTGAACAAATTTTGGCCGCCATCCAGGACATCATGGTGGAAATGTTCGAAATGGATCCAGACCGCATAGAACCGGAAGCCCGCCTCTACGAAGACCTGGATTTCGACAGTATCGACGCGGTCGACATGATTGTGCGCCTGAAAGAACTCACCGGCAAAATGGTGAAACCCGAGGATTTCAAAACCGCGCGCACCATAGGCGACGTGGTCGAGGCCGTCCACCGCCTGATGCAGGATTGAGATGGCGCCGGGCTTGAATGCGCTGATCGGCCTGTTAACCGCGCTGTATCCGGCGGCGGTGTATTTCGGCCTGCAATACCTGCAACCCCGGCTCATCGCGCTGGCGCTCGCCGTGATGTTGCTGTTGCGCTTGGCCCTGATCCGCGCTGACTGGAGCAAACCATTGTTGCTGGCCGGCTTGGCCTACGCCGGCTTTGCAATCTGGAGCAATCAGGCCGTGGCCTTGCGCTTTTATCCGGCGCTGGTGAATGCGGTGATGCTGGCCATTTTCGGCGCCAGCCTGTTGCATCCACCTTCGATCGTCGAACGTCTGGCCCGGTTGAAGCAACCCGATCTGCCGGCGCAAGGCGTGTCGTATACCCGGCGCGTGACCCAGGTCTGGTGCGGCTTTTTTATCATCAACGGCGGCATCGCTGCGGCGACCGCGCTGTGGAGCAGTTTCCAGTTTTGGAGCCTATACAACGGCCTGATCGCTTACCTGCTGATGGGATTGCTGTTTGCCGGCGAATATTGGGTCAGGCTGCGCACGCTGAAACCGGAATAAGCTCTTGATTGCGCTGGCCGATTTACTCAGTGCCGAGCGGAGCGGAACCGTTGCCAGACACGGCGGCCGCGATTACAGCTTCGCCGAATTTCGCGCGGCGGTCGATGACTGGCGGGAATCGTTGTCCGCTGAAAACAGGCAAAAATATGCCTTGTTCTGCCACGACGCCTACCCGTTTGCGGTGTTGTTGTGCGCGCTGTGGCACGCCGGCAAGCAGGTCTGGCTCGCCGCCAACAACCGGCCCGGCACGGCGCAGCAACTGCAACAGGCCGGCTGCCGGCTGATCGGCGACTGGCAAGCCGGCTTCGATTATCGGCTAGACCAAGAGCGTGGGAGCATGCCGGTTTTCGGCCGTCTGCAGCCGGACGCGAACAATCTGGCGATTTTCACCTCCGGCTCGACCGGCGCGGCCAAATCGATAAGCAAATCCCTCCGACAGTTGCAAGCCGAAGTCGACACGCTGGAAAGGCTTTGGGGCCGGGATTTGGCCGGCAGCCGGATTCTGGCAACGGTCAGCCAGCAACACATTTACGGGCTGCTGTTCCGGGTGTTGTGGCCGCTAGCGGCCGGCCGCACCTTCCACAGCGAAACGGCGCTGGATGCCGAACATCTGGCTCGACAAGCCGCAGCCGGTCCGGCCTGCTGGGTCGCCAGCCCGGCCCATTTGAAGCGGCTGGCGGCCGATGCGCCGTGGCCCAGTCTGGCCGGGCTTTCCGCCATTTTCAGTTCCGGCGGCCCGCTTCCGGCCGAGTCCGCCGCACAGATTAAGCGCCATTGCGGCCGGGCGGCGCTGGAAATCTACGGTAGCAGCGAAACCGGCGGCATCGCCTGGCGCCGCTATCCCGATCCGGTCTGGCAATTGTTCGACGGCCTGAGTCTCGAACTAACCGACGGCAAGGCCTACCTGAGCTCACCCTATTTGCCGGATGAGAACGCACTGGAGCTGGACGACAGGCTGGATTTGCAAAGCAAGGACCGTTTCCTGTTGCACGGCCGCCGCGACCGTATCGTCAAAATCGAAGAAAAACGCTTGTCTCTAACCGAATTGGAACGGCATTTGGCGGATAACCCCTGGCTGAGCGAAGTCCATGCCCTGGCTTTGGCCGGCAGCCGCGACCAGTTGGCGGTCTGTGCGGTACTGTCCGCAGCCGGTAATGCGGCGATGGCCGCCCACGGCCGTAAAGCCTTGATCGGCAAGCTGAAGGAAGCTTTGCAGCCGTGGTTCGAAGCGGTGTTGATTCCACGCAAGTGGCTATTTCTGTCCGCCATGCCGACCACCGTGCAAGCCAAACTGGACAGCCAATTGCTGCAAACCTTGTTACAGAGCAACGACCGCATGCCGCTGTTGCAAACCGCCGACTTGCAGCCGGACACCGTGGTGCTGGGTTTGAAAGTGCCGCGCCAGCTGCGCTATTTTGCCGACCATTTCCCGGGTTATCCGATTCTGCCCGGTGTGGTGCAGATCGGCTGGGCCGAGCATTTCGGCAAACAACTTTTTAACATCAACGCGCCGTTTAGCCGTTTGGAAGCCGTCAAGTTCGCTAAACCGGTCCGTCCCGATTATGAATTGCAATTAACGCTGGACTGGCGCCGCGACAGCAACAAATTGAATTTCCGATTCAGCCAAGCCGAACAAGTCTATAGTTCCGGCCGTTTGACATACGCAGCGGACCCATCATGAATACCTGTTTGGTCATCCCGGTTTACAACCACGAACGTGCGATCGTGCCGTTGCTGGCGCGATTGAAACGCTTCGGTTTACCTTGCATTCTGGTCGACGACGGTAGCAGTCCGGCATGCCGGCAAGTACTGATCGAGTGTGCCGCCCGACACCGCAGTTGGATCACTCTGCTACAACGGCCGAGTAACGGCGGCAAGGGCGCGGCGGTAGTCGACGGTTTTCAAAGGGCCATCGCCCAGGGCTTCAGTCATGCGCTGCAAATCGACGCCGACGGCCAACATGACGTGGACGATATTCCCAAATTTCTGGAGCTGGGCTGCCAACATCCGGAAAAAATGATCTTGGGAACCCCGCAATACCAGAGCGACGCGCCAAAAAGTCGGGTTCATGGCCGAAAAATCACCAATTTCTGGATCGCAGTCAATACCTTGTCGACTGCTATCGGCGACGGCATGTGCGGCTTTCGCCTGTATCCATTGGCGGCGGTCGGGCAATTGCTGGCCGGCAGCCGGCTGGCGCCCGGCATGGCGTTCGATATCGATATCGTAGTGCGCTTGTACTGGCAAGGACTGGAGGCGGTCAACCTGGCGACCGCCGTTCGCTACCCCCTGGACGGCGTTTCGCATTTCGATCTATGGCGGGACAACTTGAAGATTTCGGCGGCCCACGCCCGCCTGTTTTGCGGCATGCTGCTTCGTCTCCCCCGCCTGCTGGCGCGGCATTGGCGATGAGAACCAAGCGGCATTGGTCGCAAATGCGGGACTGGAGCCTGGCTTGGGGTATGCACCTGTTGTTTGCGGTCTACCGACTGTGCGGACGGCAGATGCTGCAAGTCTTTCTCTACCCGGTCGTGACCTATTACTGGCTGGCAAATTCCGCGGCCAGACGCGCCAGCCGCGATTACTTGGCTAGATTGGCGGCTTTCCAGCCCGAGGTGAAGCTATCCGGCAGCCTGTTCGATAGCTACCGCCACTTCCTCGGCTTCGCCAACGCCATCATCGACAAACTGGCGGCCTGGTCGGGTCTGATCGCGGTAAACGATGTCGAATTCTCGGGCCGCGAACAACTATTGGCGGACCTTGCCGACGGCCGTGGCGCCTTGTTGCTGGCTAACCACCTGGGCAATCCGGAAGTATGCCGGGTCATGGCCGACCGCGACGCTGCCGTCAAGATCACGGTATTGGTACATACCAAGCACGCCGAAAAATTCAATCGCCTGCTCCGCCGTTACAACCCGGACAGTGCGATGAATCTATTGCAAGTCACCGAAATCAATGCCGCCACGGCCATGCTGCTGGCGGAAAAAATCGAACAGGGCGAACTGGTGGTGATTGCGGCCGACCGCACGCCGGTCAACGGCGGCCGTACCCTGACCGTCGATTTCCTGGGGGCGCCGGCCCGATTGCCGCTCGGGCCGTTCGTATTGGCCGGCCTGTTGAAATGCCCGGTGTATTACCTGTTTTGCGTCAAGTGCAAGGGCAGACACCAAATCGTGTTCGAACGAATCGGCGATGCGTTGAGTTGGCGGCGCGAACAGCGGGATGCCGTTATCCAACAAGCGGCCGCACTTTATGCGCAGCGGCTGCAACAGCATACATTGCAAGCGCCGTTGCAATGGTTCAATTTCTACGATTTCTGGCAGACATAAAAAAGCCGCCGTTCAAAAGAACGGCGGCCTACGCTGTATTTCCCAGCGGGCCGGCGGAAACCGGACCCGGTGTCGTTACCAGGTCAGAGTAAATACCGATCTAAAGTTTTTCGCCGGGGCATAGGTATAACCGGGAGCGGAAATACTGTTGATGGTATACACGCCGGATGCCGCCCTGACTTGTCTCGACGGTTTGGAGGTGTGAAACACGATACCGTCGGTTCCGGTTTTAGCAACCGAGGAACCGGACAGCGCACCCGACCAGGTGCCGGTTACCACCGCATTCGGCACCGGACGGCCTTGGGCATCAACCACTCTGAGCAAAATCATCCCGGTAGCAGTGGAGCCTCTGGCAACCATCAAACTGGCGGAGCCAACGGATACCGATTTCACTGCCGGCGCGATGACAACCACTTGCACCGATTTAGTATCGGTCAAATTGTACTGGTTGGTTACGGTCAGTTTTGCGGTAAAGGTCCCGGCGGTTTTGTAGATATAGACCGGGTTGGCACTGGTGGAGCTGCCGCCGTCGCCAAAGCTCCATTGGTATTTGACGATATTGCCGTTGCCGATGGATTTGTTGGCCGAGAAATTGACGGTCAATGCGCTAGGCCCGCTCAAGGTGGAAGCATCGATCACCGCAGCCGGTGCGGCGGCGCCGGCATTGGCAACCGGGAACGAGCCGGTGATGCTGTATTGGCCCAAGCTGGCGTAGGTCGGATAGCCATAATCGGTACCGGCAGCGGCATGAGCGCTGCCACTAACCGCCAGATAGTAAACGCCGGCAGGTACCGTACTGTTGATCGTTGCCGCCAACGAGGTTTCCGACGCACTGGTCGCAACCACGCTGCCATCGGCTTTGTAAAGCGTCGTTTTAACGTCCAGATTCGGACCTTTCGCCGCCGGTTTCACGCTCAGATTCACCAATCCGCCGGCCGTATTGACGATAAACATATCGATATCGGCAGCGGTTTCGATCACACCGAACGTGCTGATATTTGCTGTGGCGCCGGTTGCGGTATTGTTCAACGAGCTGGCGTTGCCGAAAAGATTACCGAAATCATCAATGCGCGCATTAAATCCGGCGGATGCCATCACCGCCAGATCGTTTTGCTGGTTATTGGCACCAGGATAGACGCCGGCACTCCACTGAGTCACATTTTTGTAGTAACCAACCCCCATGATCGGCGCCCAGCCGGTTTCGCCGGTACCGTGGCCGCTGTAATAACCTACCGTGGTGGTCCCGGAATTATGGCCGTCATGCAACAAGCCCAGGGTATGGCCGGCTTCATGCGATATCGCTTCCGCAATGTATTTTTCATTGTTGGCCAGCGATTGTTGGAACACCCATGCCGGTTGGTAGTAAGTGTTATTCACCATCGATACCACGCCGACGTAGGCGACACCACCGCAGTTACAACTGATGGTGCCGGTTTTGGTGATCACGACTTGGGTGCCGTAACTGGTATCGGCGGAACTGGTGCGGAGCAGCGCGTCGCTGCTGGGCGGCTCGGTGGTGACGTCGACGTCGAAGGCAATGTAATCCTCGGCCACCCGATTCCAGATACTGATGATATTGCTGCGTTCGTTGTCGTCGAATACCGCCGGGTTACCGCTCAAGTCGTAAGCCGGCGCGGTGATGGTAGAGCTGCTCCAAGCGGTTTTGCTGGCGGTGTAGCCGACGAAATTAAGATAAATGGTTTTGCTCGCGCCCGGTTTGCTATGCAATTTGAAGGCATTGGCCAGCTGCGCGGTAGAAGCGATCGGCACCGTGGTATTGCTGGTCGTCGCTGTGGTTGCACCGCCCGCCGTTTCGGGTTCGTGCGCGCCGGGATTACCGGCATCTTGGTCGACGTAAAACATCCGATTGTTCTCATCGACCCGCAACGAATCGTCGCTGAGTAGCATTTCCCGCAATTTGTCCGGTGTCAGGCCGTAACCGTCAGCCACCTTGGCCAATTCGGCCCCTAAAAAATCGATGGCGTGTTGCCCTTCGTAATTGACCGGCAATTCGACGGAAGTTACTGCGGCTTGGGCCAGCACCGCGCCGCCGGCGTTTGCCGCTTGCATCGGATCGCTGCCGTCGCCGTTGGCTCCGGTATCGATGATTTGTTTGATTTTACCGGCCTGATCGACTTGAACCATGTAGTTGCGGCCATGCATGACGCTATTGACCAAATCGCGGTTTTGGTCGAGATCTTTGCCAAGCAACTGAGAGGTATCTGCGGCGAATGCCAGAGAGGCGGAGCTTGCAGCAATGGCAAAAATGCCCGCCGCAATCTTGTTGAGCGTTTTCATATCGGTCACCTTTATATCATATGAACTGCAACAGGCACACCAACCGATCCAACCTGTTGCAGTGACGGCTTTGCGTTATCGCCGTCGAGTTAATGGAATGCACGGAAAGCTAAACTCGCTGAGTTTGCTTTCTGCACGGCTCATTGTTACGAGCATTGCGCCGGCGTTCTTTGAAGTAGCTCTAACTTAGCGAGACCCGGAGACCTACCTTGGCGAATTACTAGAGCCAGTCTTCAAAAAAGCCGCGCTCAGCAACGAATAAACTTGGTTAACCCGCCGCCGCGGGATATGCGAAAATCCCGGACGTTTTGATTTACGCAACCGGCATGTCCATTTCATCTTTACGCTACCCGGCCGGCTTCCGGCTCCACTCGAATCGCACACCGACGCCGTGACCCCACTGCCGCCCGTACTGTTCGACGGCTCGCCGTTGCCCATCGAATCCATCGCCGATCTGGCCCGCCAACGTCGTGGCGCTGGGTTAAGCGATAATCCGGACTTTGCCGCCCGCATCGACCGCGGTGCCGCCTTCGTCGACCGGCTATTGCAGGAAGAAGGCTGCGTCTACGGCGTCACCACCGGCTACGGCGACTCCTGCACGGTCGCCATTCCGGCCGATCGAGTTGAAGAATTGCCGATTCATTTGTACACCTTTCACGGCTGTGGTTTGGGCCATCACTTCGACGCCGAACAAAGCCGCGCGATTGTTGCCGCACGGCTGGCCAGTCTGGCTCAAGGTTATTCCGGAGTCAGATTCAAGCTGTTGCAACAAATCGCACTATTGCTGCAACACGACGTTTTGCCGTTGATTCCGCAGGAAGGCTCGGTCGGCGCCAGCGGCGACTTGACGCCTTTGTCTTATTTGGCGGCGGTGCTGGCCGGCGAGCGCGAGGTGCTGTACCGGGGACAACGCCGCCCGACCGCAGAGGTGTTTGCCGAATTGCAGATCGAAGCCTTACGCTTCCAACCCAAGGAGGCTTTGGCGATCATGAACGGCACCGCGGCTATGACCGGCCTGGCTTGTCTGGCTTTCGACCGCGCCGCCTATCTGGCCGCACTCTGCACCCGCATCACCAGCCTGACGGTGGCCGCCTTGCTGGGCAACGCCTACCACTTCGACGCCAAATTGTTTTCGTTGAAGCCGCATCCCGGCCAGATGCGGGTTGCGGCCCGAGTCCGCTCCGATCTGCAAATCACCGGCGAAGCGCCGCGCAACGACAAACGCTTGCAGGACCGCTATTCGCTGCGCTGCGCGCCGCATGTGATCGGCGCGCTGGAAGACGCCCTGCCCTGGCTGCGGCAACTGATCGAAACCGAATTGAACAGCGCCAACGATAATCCGTTGATCGATGCCGATGGCGAGCATGTCCTGCACGGCGGCCACTTTTACGGCGGCCACATCGCGATGGCGATGGACACTTTAAAAACCGCCGTCGCCAACTTGGCCGACCTGATGGACCGGCAACTCGCGCAACTGGTCGACCCCAAATTCAACCACGGCCTGCCGGCCAATCTAAGCGGCGCCTGCGGCGACCAGGCGCCTTTGAACCACGGCTTCAAGGCAGTGCAAATCGGCGTCTCGGCCTGGACCGCCGAAGCCTTGAAACTGACCATGCCGGCCAGCGTGTTCTCCCGTTCCACCGAATGCCATAACCAGGACAAAGTCAGCATGGGCACCATCGCCGCCCGCGACTGCATCCGGATTCTGGAACTGACGGAACAAGTGGCGGCAGCGTTATTGATCGCGAGCTGCCAGGCCTTGGAATTGCGCGGTAGCCTGGACCGCGGCGGACCGATGTTGCAAGCCACCCTGCACCAAGTCCGCGAACACGTAGCGTTTTTGACCGACGACCGGGCCCTGGAAGCCGATTTGCGCCGCTGCCTGAGCGCGATTCGGCAGCAGCAATGGCAACTGTATCCGTAACGCCATGCCCGAAAAATTGACCACCGAAGTCGAGTTTCTGGTTCCGTTCCACGATGTCGATATGATGGAAGTGGTTTGGCACGGCCACTATTGCAAGTATTTCGAGATCGCCCGCTGCGCCTTGCTGGAAAGCATCGATTACGACTACCGGCAAATGCGCGATTCGGGATTTTTCTGGCCTATCATCGACTTGCACCTGCGCTATATAAAACCGGCGCGTTTCGGCCAGCGCATTTTGGTGCGCGCCACGCTGAGCGAGTGGGAAAACCGGCTGAAAATCGACTATCTGATCCGCGACCACGCCAGCGGCAGCCGGCTATGCAAGGGCCACAGCGTACAAGTGGCGGTGGATATCCAAACCCGGGAAATGCGTTTCGAATCGCCGCCGGTTTTGTTCGCCAAACTCGGGATCGAAAAACCATGAAAACCTTATCCGCCCTGCTGCTCTGGCTATCCGCCGCCGCCGCCCAGGCCGACGACGCCTTGGCCGCCGTCAAATCCCGGCTGACGCCGACGGAAATCGTCCAAGGCCATTTCCGCCAGGAAAAACAACTGAAATTTCTGAGCAAACCGCTGATTTCGGAAGGCGAATTCACCTTCCAGCAGCAACGCGGCGTGATCTGGAAAACCGTCAGTCCGGTCGAGTCGGTGCTGCTGATCGGGCAAAACCGCTTAATCACCAGCCAGGGCGAGCAAGCCCTGCCGGCCAGTTTCGGCCGCGTGTTTCCGGCCATGCTCGGTGGCGATTTCGCCGAGCTAAGCGCAGACTTCAGCACCAGCGCCGAGATGCAAGCCGATTCCTGGCGCCTGACATTGCTGCCGAAAGACCCGCTGCTCGGCAAAGCCATCGCCGCCATTTACCTGGCCGGCGACAGCGAATTGCGCAGCGTGGAAATTCGCGAAACCGGCGGCAACGTGTCGCGGATCGGCTTCGATCAGATCAGCCGCCCAGCCCAACTCAGCCCGCAACAGGCGGCCGAATTTGCGCGTCTATCGCCCTAGACTTTACGCGGCGCTGTGGCTGCTGGGCATGCTGGCCCTGGTCTGGCTGACCCTGCAAAATCTGCGGCGGGATTGGCTGGAAACCGGCTTCCTGGCGCTACTGCCGCAGGCCGAACAACGGCCGGAGGTTGCAAACGCCATCGAACGCCACAATCAGGCCGTCAACCGCAAAGTGGTCTGGCTGGCCGGCGCTGCCAACGCCGGTCAAGCGCTAACCCTGGCTGAAACGGTGAAGACGCGCCTCGCCGCCAGCGGGCTATTCGCCGAGTTGACCTTACAAATTCCGCAGCAACAGTACCGGCAAAGTTACCTGCAACTGTTTAGTTACCGCTACCAACTGCTGGACGCAAAAACCCGGCAAGCCTTGCAGCACGATCCAGAGCGCTTGCTGCGCGACAATCTGGAAACGCTGTACAGCCCGCTCGGCCAGTTGCAAGCCGCCAATCTGGAACACGACCCGTTGTTGCTGTTCAGCCGCTACTTCGCCGCGCAAAACCCACTGCAACTGAATATCGAACACGGCGCCGTGGTGGTGCCGGACGGACAGATGGTCTGGGCCCTGCTGGTCGGCGAATTGCCCGACCGAGATTTGAAACTCGACAAGCTGGAACTCTTGCTGAGCCTGAATCAAAGTTTGCAAAACCAAGTGCGCCAACAAGGCGGCGAACTGCTGGCGACCGGCCTGCCGCTGTTTACCGCCTACGGCGCCCACCAGGCCCAACACGAAATATCCACCATCGGCAGCGGCTCGACGCTGGGGGTGGTATTGCTGCTCTGGCTGACTTTCCGCAGCCCCCGGCCCTTGCTGCTGTGTTGCCTGGCCGTTGGCGTCGGCCTGCTGACCGCCTGGAACTTGAGCCTGCTGCTGGTCCCGAAACTGCACATAATGACCTTGGTATTCGGCTCCAGCTTGATCGGCGTGGTGGTCGATTACGCGTTGCATTTTTTTTGCGACGGCCTCGGCCTGCCGCACTGGACGCCGCGCCGCGGCTTGACGTACGTGCTGCCGGGCATAGCCTTCGGCTTGCTGACCAGTTTGTTGGGTTATGCCGGCCTCGGCTTCTCGCCGTTTCCGGGCTTGCGGGAAATGGCGCTGTTCTCGGCACTGGGTCTGGTCGCCTCCTGGCTCACCGTGGTCATGCTGTTTCCGGTTCTGCTCACCCGCTTCCGGCCGCAACACCAATTCGGCATGCTGAGTCTGGCCGGCTACTGGCAGCGCAACTGGCCGGAACGGCTACACCGCCATCGGCGTTATCTCTGCGCCGGATTCGGGCTACTGCTGGTCGGCGGCCTGAGCCAGTTGCGCGCGCAGGACGACGTTCGCCTGTTGCAAACCGCCCCAACCGAAATTACCGCAGCGGACGCCGAAATCAGACGGCTACTGCCGATCGGCCGCGACAACCAATTCTTCCTGGTCTCCGGGGCAGACCTGGCCGACTGGTACCGCAACGAACGCGGCCTGCTCGACGCGCTGGCACCGCTAACCGCGCAAGCCAAACTCAAGCAGTTCGATGGCGTCAGTTCGCACTGGCCGGACCCGACCCAACAACGAGCCGATTACCAGTTACTAAAAACCGGCGTTTACCGGCCGGATTTGTTGCAGCGCTATATGCTGAACCTCGGATTCGAGCAAACGGCAATCGATAGTGAGTTACAAAATTTCGCAGCCGCAGAATCAAAAACGTTGAGCCTGGACGAATGGCTGGCAAGCGCCAACCCCAATCTGCGCCAGCAGTGGTTGGGCTGCAACGCCGAGGCTTGCCGCAGCATCGTGACTTTAGCCGGCATCGCCAATCTGGCGCCGCTACCAGCGCTGGCCGATTTGCCCGGCGTCGTCTGGGTGGACCACGTATCGCAATTGTCGGATTTATTCCAGCGCTACCGGCAGCGAGTTACAGTGCTGTTGCTCGGGGTGTGCGGCTTGATTCTGGGCATCCTGATTTATCGCCTGGGCTGGCGCGACGGCGGGCAGGTGATGTCGGTGCCGCTGTTGGCGATGTTAACGGCGCTGGCGACGTTGGGCTGGTTCGGCGAATTGTTTACGCTGTTCAATCTGTTCGCGTTGCTGTTGGTGTTGGAAGTTGCCGTCGACTATGCGGTGTTCTTCCATATGGCAGCTGCTTCCGCCGGTACGGTTGACAAGCGCGATACGACCACGCTGGCGGTGGCCTTGTCGGCCTTCACCACCCTGCTGGGCTACGGTTTGTTGGCAAGCAGTTCCACCGCCATCGTCCATGCCTTCGGCGTGACCTTGGCCGCCGGTGTCGGCAGCGCCTTCCTGCTGGCGCCGCTCATCGGCTTTAACGCCAATAATTCCAAGCAATGAAGCCCACACCCGCTTCGCCGCCGGCCAGCAAACCCGCCAAACGCTACAGGTGGTTATTTTTGCTGGCGCTACTGGCGATACTCGGCGCTGCGGTCTGGAACCTGCGCTTTCAGATCAGCGAACGGCTCTTGATCCGGGCGTTGCAATTGAGTCCGCTGGCCGCAACCGAATTATCCGGCCTTCAATTCGACGCCGGGCAGGTGCAACTGGCCCGGTTCGGATTTGCGCTGGAAACCGCCGCCGGCCCGTTGCAAGTAACGCTGGAAAACGTCGCCGCCGATTATCGGCTCGACCCGTTGGGTGTGGATGCCGTCGATATCGGCCGCGCGACGCTGAAGCTGGACTACCGGCCCGCTGCCGACAACCCCGCGGCGGCCGCTGCGGACGCCGAGCGCCAGCGCTTGCCGCTGCCGCCGGTACGCATCGCCCAGCTCGATCTGCAAATCGCCACACCCTGGGGCGACAGCAATTTCAACGGCAGCGCCCAATTCGGACTGACGCCGCCCGCCGCTTACCGGCTGAATCTCGAGGACGGCCGGCAAAGCCTGACCCTGGATTTGGCCGCCGACATGAGTAATTTCGACCTGACGCTGGCGGGCGCGAACCGCGCCCGGATTCTGACGCTGGACGGCTCCGGCTTCGGCAGCGCTGCCGGCAAGCTGAGCCTGCGCGGCACACTGGGCGACATCGCCGCCTGGCTGGCAAGCACGCCGTTGCTGCCGGCCAAGCTGCGGCCGGCCGGCGCGCCGACGGCGTTGGCGGCGCAACTCGGCAACAGCCGATTAAATCTGGACTTGCACAGTTCCGACGGCTTCGGCCACAGCCAGGGCCGTTTGTCGCTGATTCGCGATAAAGCCATTCTGGCCGAAGCCAACGCCGCGATCAGCCGACAACCGCAGCCGGCCGCCGAGATTACCGGCAGGCTGGCGCTGACCGCCGGCGAAGCCTTCGACCTGGCCAAACCCTGGCTCCCGGAAACCGCCCGCAACTGGAACGTGGCCTCGGGCCAGATCGCTGCCACCTGGCAAATCTATTGGCAAGCGCAACTCAAACGCGGCAAAGCCGACATTGATGTCTCCGATTTGGCGTTAACCGCCGGACCGGCGCGCTTGCTGCACAGCGATATCCACGTCGCCGTCCCTGACCTCGGCGCCGGCAGCGGCGAACTCAGCGCCCGGATTCGGACGCTGGAATTGGGCGACGGCTTGACCGGCCGCGATCTGGAGATAGACGCCGCCTACCGGGAACCGGAACTGAATCTGAAGCGGGCCCGGCTGGCCATCTTCGGCGGCGAGCTGGAACTGGCACCGGCGACGTTCGATATTAGCCAGATGCCGCTGGCCTTGACCCTGCAAGCCCGGCAAATCGATCTGGCCCAGCTATTGGCCAGCCTGGATTATCCACAATTGTCCGGAACCGGCAGCGTCGACGGCGAACTGCCGTTAACGCTGGCGACCGACAGCATCGAGCTGCAAAACGGCACCCTGTCCGGCACCCGCCCCGGTACTTTGCGCTACCTAAGCCCGGCCGACGACGGCAATCTGGCGTTTCAAGCGCTACGCAACCTGGTTTACCATCGCTTGCAAGCTCAATTAAACTACCAGCCCAACGGCGATTACCGGATCGGCTTGCGCCTGGAAGGCCATAATCCGCAAGTGCTGTCCGGGCACCCATTGGCCTTTAACCTGAACATCAGCGGCCAATTGCCGGAGCTATTGCGCCGCGGTTTGGTGGCCGGCAATTTCGAACGCGCGATACTGGAAGAAGTCGGACAACAAACGACCCAACCCAAAGCCCAGCCCGCTGGGAAACCATAACCAACGCTGCCGCCGGCGGCCGAGAGGAGAAAATAATGAAATTAGCAGCGCAGTACCTACTGCCGGTCTGGGCCGTCTGGATACTGGCGGGATGCTCGCCGTCCGTCAAACTCGAAGCCCCGGACAAACCGATCGAGATCAACATGAACGTCAAAATCGAACACGAAATCCGCCTGAAAGTGGAAAAAGACGTCGACGATTTGATTTCCAGCCAAAAAGGCCTGTTCTAAGGAGTCCCCATGTTAGCGAAAACCGCACAATCCCTGTTATCCGCCCTGGCCCTGGGCTTGATGTTGTCCTTCTCCGCCGTAGCCGCCGATCTGGCGCAACTGAAAGCCGCCGGCACCGTCGGCGAACGCAGCAACGGCCTGTTGGGCCTGGTCAAAGCGGACGCCCCGGCCGAAGTCAAAGCCTTGGTCGACAACATCAACGCCCAACGTCAGGCCGAATACCAACGCATCGCCGCCAAGAACGGCGTCAGCCCGGAAGAGGTCGCGCGGCTGACGGCGCAAAAAGTCATCAACCAAGCTGCGCCGGGCCAGTTTGTCGATACCGGATCGGGGTGGCAGCAGCGGTGATGGGTAATCGGTCGGCTGAGAAATCCAGGTTGAATCAATCTGAGCTTATCTCCATGCGGCCTTCCGCTGCGAACGAGTGGCAATTGGCGCACGATATAACCCGGGACAACATGGCACCTTACTACCGGTCGCTAGGCCGCGAATGGGACACAGCACTATATCGTGAGAGTTGGCCCACCACAGAGAACATTACAATCGAACATTCCGGCGTCGTGGTGGGTTTTCTCCGGCTTACTCAACAGCCGCCGGCAATGTATATCCGCGATCTGCAAATTATCGAAACCGCCAGAGGCCTTGGCCTAGGCTCCTATGCCATCGCCAGCGCGGAACAGTTGGCCCGAAAACAAGGGATTGACACAATCCGGCTCAGGGCCTTCGCCTCAAATCCAGCGATACGTCTTTACAAACGGCTAGGCTTTGCGCCGTTAAGCGAAATAGCAGGACTTGTGACCTTGGAAAAACAGCTGTCCCGTTAGCTTTCGAATCAAGCCGACTGAAATCACCAAACGCGACATTGCGTTACCGAATCGACTCCGGGCCGGCGGCCTGGGAGTCGTACCCGCCCAAAAACCCCGCTTTTTATGTTGGTTAAATAACAAGACCCTACAAACAATGTTGCCAACCCCACCATGCCAAACCGGAAAATCAGAATTTTTTATCATTTAAAATCAACAACATAAAAACAAATACCACATTGGCACGGCCATTGCTCTTATCAGGTTGTTATTAACAACACCCACTCAAGAGGAGAAGACCATGGCGAAACTACGTCAATGCGCTATTTACGGTAAAGGTGGTATCGGTAAATCCACCACTACCCAAAACCTGGTTGCCGCTCTGGCGGAAGCCGGTAAAAAAGTGATGATCGTCGGCTGCGACCCTAAAGCCGATTCTACTCGCTTGATCCTGCACTCAAAAGCTCAAACCACCATCATGCACTTGGCTGCAGAAGCTGGTAGCGTCGAGGACTTGGAACTGGAAGACGTGTTGAAAGTCGGCTACGGCGACGTTAAATGCGTTGAATCAGGCGGTCCAGAGCCAGGAGTTGGCTGCGCCGGCCGTGGTGTTATCACCGCGATCAACTTCCTGGAAGAGGAAGGCGCTTACGACGACGAACTCGACTTCGTGTTCTACGACGTATTGGGTGACGTTGTTTGCGGCGGTTTCGCGATGCCTATTCGCGAAAACAAAGCGCAAGAAATTTACATCGTTTGCTCTGGCGAGATGATGGCCATGTACGCGGCCAACAACATCGCCAAAGGTATCGTCAAATACGCCAACTCAGGCGGCGTTCGTTTGGCCGGTTTGATCTGCAACTCTCGTCAAACAGCTCGTGAAGACGAACTGATCGAAGAGTTGGCAAGACAAATGGGCACTCAAATGATCCACTTCGTACCACGTGACAACGTTGTACAACGTGCCGAAATCCGTCGTATGACGGTTATCGAGTACGAACCAACCGCCAAACAAGCCGACGAATACCGCGCCTTGGCTCAAAAAGTTCTGAACAACAAAAACCTGGTGATCCCTACTCCGATCAGCATGGACGAGCTGGAAGAGTTGTTGATGAACTTCGGTCTGATGGAAGAAGAAGACGAATCTTTGGTTGGCAAAACCGCCGCTGAAGAATAAGTCTAGCTAGAAACCGGCGGGCGGTTGACCGCCCGCCACCCTATCAGTTCCCAAAAACTGTCTGTTGGGGGATTACCCACGACATTAGGAGGAAAACATCATGGCTGCCATGACAAGAGAAGAGACTGAAGCGCTGATCGCAGAAGTGCTGGAAGTCTATCCTGAGAAAGCCAAGAAAGACCGCGCCAAGCACTTGGCGGTAAACGATCAAAGCTTGGAAAAATCCAATAAATGCATTACTTCAAACCGTAAATCCTTGCCGGGCGTGATGACCATCCGTGGTTGCGCGTATGCCGGTTCCAAGGGTGTGGTTTGGGGTCCGATCAAGGACATGATCCACATTTCCCACGGTCCTGTCGGCTGCGGCCAATATTCCCGCGCCGGCCGCCGTAACTATTACGTCGGTACCACCGGTGTCAACACCTTCGGTACGATGAACTTCACTTCGGATTTCCAAGAGAAAGACATCGTCTTCGGCGGCGACAAAAAGCTGGCCAAATGTATCGACGAGATCGAAGCTTTATTCCCATTGCACAAAGGTATTTCCGTGCAATCCGAGTGCCCGATCGGTCTGATCGGCGACGACATCGAAGCCGTATCCAAAAACAAAGCCAAAGACATCGGTAAAACCGTGGTGCCGGTGCGTTGCGAAGGTTTCCGCGGCGTATCCCAATCTCTGGGCCACCATATCGCCAACGACGCGATTCGTGACTGGGTGTTGGACAAACGCGACGGCGACGATAGCTTCCCGACCACTCCGTACGATGTCGCGGTAATCGGCGACTACAACATCGGTGGTGACGCTTGGGCTTCACGGACTTTGTTGGAAGAAATGGGTCTGCGCGTCGTTGCGCAATGGTCCGGCGACGGTACCATCGCCGAGATCGAAAAAACCCCGAAAGTGAAACTGAACCTGATCCACTGCTACCGTTCGATGAACTACATCGCCCGGCACATGGAAGAAAAGTACAGCATTCCCTGGATCGAGTACAACTTCTTCGGCCCGACCAAAATCGCCGAGAGCTTGCGCAAAATCGCCGCTCACTTCGATGACACCATCAAAGAAGGCGCAGAACGCGTGATCGCTCGTTACCAAGCCGAGTACGAAGCGGTTATCGCCAAGTACAAACCACGCCTGCAAGGCAAAAAAGTCATGTTGTACATCGGCGGCTTGCGTCCACGCCACGTCATCGGTGCATACGAAGACTTGGGTATGGAAGTGGTCGGTACCGGTTACGAATTCGGTCACAACGATGACTACGACCGTACCATCAAGGAAATGGGCAATGCCACCTTGTTGTACGACGACGTCACCGGCTACGAATTCGAAGAATTCGTGAAAAAGGTCAAACCCGACTTGGTCGGTTCCGGCATCAAGGAAAAATACATTTTCCAAAAAATGGGTATCCCATTCCGGCAAATGCACTCCTGGGATTATTCAGGCCCATACCACGGCTACGACGGCTTCGCCATCTTCGCCCGCGATATGGATATGACCCTGAACAACCCTTGCTGGAAACAAATCCAGGTGCCCTGGAAAAAAGCCGAATCCGAAAGCGAAGCGGTAAAAGCGGTTGCTTAATCGGCAGGGTGGACGCGGTATCGCGTTCACCTTCCCAGATCGATGGGTGGACGTCGAAACGGCGATCACCCTCCAGACCCAATCCATTCAACGCCGGACCACAGATTAGTGGCGCGTTTAGGAGATTATCATGAGCCAACAAGTCGACAATATCCAACCGAGTTATCCTTTATTCCGTACCGACGAATACAAGGAAAATCTTGCCAACAAGCGCGCGATGTACGAAGAACGTCATCCGCAAGATCAAATCGACGAAGTATTCCAATGGACCACCACCCAGGAATACCAAGAACTGAACTTCAGCCGCGAAGCGATCACGATCAACCCGGCTAAAGCCTGCCAACCTCTGGGCGCGGTACTGTGCGCACTGGGCTTCGAAAAAACCATGCCGTACGTGCACGGTTCGCAAGGTTGCGTCGCTTACTTCCGGACTTACTTCAACCGTCACTTCAAAGAGCCGGTATCTTGCGTCTCCGACTCCATGACCGAAGATGCGGCGGTATTCGGCGGTCAGAAAAACATGTTCGCCGGCCTGGAAAACGCCAAAGCCTTGTACAAACCGGACATCATCGCGGTATCGACCACCTGTATGGCGGAAGTTATCGGCGACGACTTGAACGCGTTTATCAACAACGCCAAAAAAGAAGGCCACGTCGATCAAGACTTCCCGGTACCGTTTGCTCACACCCCAAGCTTCGTGGGTAGCCACACCACCGGCTGGGACAACATGTTCGAAGGCATGGCGCGTTACTTCACGCTGAAAAGCATGGAAGGCAAAGAGCCAGGCAAAAACGGTAAAATCAATTTTGTACCCGGTTTCGAAACCTATTTGGGCAACTACCGCATCATCCACCGGATGATGAAAGAAATGGGCGTGGGCTATACCCTGCTCAGCGATCCGACCGAAGTATTGGATACTCCGGCCGACGGTACTTTCCGGATGTATTCCGGCGGCACCACCATGGACGAAATCAAGGATGCGCCGAACGCGATTACCACCGTGCTGCTGCAACCCTGGCAATTGGAAAAAACCAAAAAGTTCGCCGAAACCACTTGGAATCACGACGTACCGAAACTGAACATTCCGATGGGCTTGGAATGGACCGACGCATTCCTGATGAAAATCTCCGAACTGAGCGGCAAAGCCATTCCGGAATCGTTGGAAAAAGAGCGCGGCCGTTACGTGGACATGATCACCGACTCCCACGCCTGGTTGCACGGCAAAAAATTCGCGCTGTACGGCGACGCCGACTTTGCCTTGGGCATGACCAAAATGCTGCTGGAATTCGGTGCCGAAGTCAGCGACGTGCTGGTTAACCACGCCAACAAACGTTGGAAAAAAGCCTGCGAAGCGATCCTGGCCGAATCTCCTTACGGCCAAAATGCCACGGTACATATCGGTCGCGACTTGTGGCACTTCCGTTCCTTGATGTTCACCAACAAACCGGACTTCATGATCGGCAACAGCTACGGCAAATTCATCCAACGCGACACCTTCTACAAAGGTGAAGAGTTCGAAGTGCCGCTGATCCGCATCGGTTTCCCGATCTTCGACCGCCACCACTTGCACCGCATGACCACCCTGGGTTACGAAGGCGGCATGTATGTGCTGACCACCCTGGTCAATGCGGTTCTGGAGCAGTTGGACAAAGAAACCAAAGGTATGGGCACTACCGACTACAACTACGACTTGATCCGCTAAGATCGAAGCGCGTAGGGTGGGCGCCGCCAGGCGCCCACCGCCATTCCTGCCAGGCGGGCAATTGCCCGCCTCACGCTATCCCAAAGGAGAATCCCCATGCCCAGCGTCATGCTTAGAAAGCGCGAAGACGGTAAGCTGTTGTTCTACATTGCTAAAAAAGACTTGGAAGAAACCATAGAATCCCTGGAGTTCGATACCGCCGACAAATGGGGCGGCGAAGTTATGCTCGGCGACGGCTCGAAATACTACTTCGAACCGCTGTCCCCGGCACCGAAAATCCCGACCACGTTACAAGCGAAACGTTTAGCGGAGGAATAAAGCCATGTCCCTTTACATCGTAGCCGAAGAGTGTATTTCCTGTGGCGATTGCCTGCCGGTGTGCCCGACCGATTCGATCAAGGAAGGCGCCATCGTCTTTGAAATCAACAAAAAAACCTGTACCGAGTGCAACGGCGATTACGACGAACCGCAATGCGTCAAAGTCTGCCCGATCGACAACTGCATTCTGCCGCTAGCGGCCTAGAGCGATGGACCGGTCGAGCTTAAGCCGGGAACTGGCTCTCAGGATCGGGTTGGCCGCACGCGCCCTGCCCGATACCTCGCCGAAATTGTTCGTCTCGGTGTTGCGCGCCTGCGCCGGCCCCGTGCTTGACGAAACGAAGCTCGCCCAACTCGGCGAAGCGCAATTGCATCAAGCGCTCGGCAATTTCGGTGTAAAAACCGATGCCGATTCGGTGCGCACCGCACTGACGCTCCTGCAACGCCCGACTGCGCACGCCAATCCGGCGCCGCAACCGCGCTTGGCCGACCTGCCCGGCTCCATCCTGGTAGCCGTGGGCAGCGACGATCCGCAACAAGTCGTCGGCCATTTCGGCTCTTGCCGCCAATTCCTGGTGTATCAGGTTTCGGCTAGCGAAGCGCGTTTGATCGATATCCGCAGCGTCGATAGCGACGCCCAACGCCGCCACGACGACAAAAACGCCTACCGCGCGCAATTGATCGCCGATTGCCGCGTACTGTATGTGGCCTCGATCGGCGGGCCGGCCGCCGCCAAAATCATCAGGTACGGCCTGCACCCGATTAAAACCGAGCAAGGCGAAGCGATCAACCAAGTCATCCACCAACTGCAAAGCGTGCTGAGCCAAACCCCGCCGCCATGGCTGGCCAAATCGATGGGGATTGCCCCGGCACCACGCATTTGTTTCGAACAGGAATCTTAAAGATGATCAGTCCAGACCAACTGCAAACCATTGCCGACCGCATCAACGGCACCACGCTGAGCGAAAGCGTGGTCACCGAATTGCGCGGCGAATTTCCCGGCATCCACTTCACCTATTGCATGGAAGACGACATTCCCAACCACGAACCGTTGCTGGAAGGCAGCGGCTTCAATCTGTATCTGGTCGACGGCCGCGAACATTGCCTGTGTCTGACCCGTAACTACGAACACGCGTCAGGCATCGTCATCGCCGAAGTCATTCCCGAATAGGGAGGCGGCATGAGCGACGCGGACCGTCCCGTCAGCCTACCGATCGCCGATTGCAGCATTTGCCCGTTCCGCGGCAAAACCTTGCTGATGGGCCGCTGCATGCCCGGCGATACCTGCGTTACCGCCCAAAGCGGCCGCCAAATCGACCGCTTCTTCCGCGTCAACCCGGTGTACGCAGTCAATTTTCTGCGCGATAAATTCTGGGAGCGCCGCGCCATCGCCGTGCGTTACTCGCCGCTGAAAGCCTTGTTGCCGCTGATCGCAGACGAGGACGAGGTGGTACGCCGCGCCGTCGCCTTCCGCCTGCCCGCGCAACAACTGGCGGCGCTGATCGAAGACCCGGATCGCGAAGTGCGGATGACCGTGGCCGATCGGATCGACGCCGACAATCTGGAACGGCTGGCGGACGATCCGGATTACATCGTCCGCCTCACCGTCGCCAAGCGCCTGCCGCCGGGCCGGCTGTTCCGCTTCATCAAGGACGAGGATTTGCAGGTGCGCAAGCGGGTCGCGGAACGCCTGCCGGAAGTCAGCCTGGGCCTGATGGCCAACGACCCGGCGCCCGACGTGCGCCGCATCGTCGCCGAACGCATGCCGGCCGACGATGCGGCGCTGCTGTTGCACGATAGCGACTGGGTAGTGCGCTATACCGCGGCGCTGAAGGCCGATCCGGCCGAACTGGTCGCGCTGGCGGACGACCCGGAACCGGACGTGCGCGAACTGGTGCGGCAACGTTTACAATCAACCTCTACTCCAGAAGCCGATCATGACTGAAGCCAAACTCAATCTTGCCGGACAAGACATCACCGACTGCTGTAAAAAAGTCATTCCGGGGCAAACCGACGACCTGCTGCTCAGCAAATTGCAGGCGTTGGTGCCGGATTACCCGATTCATCTGGCCCTGACCGGCGACGAGTGGTACAAGCTGGGCGGCGTGGTCGACATGAACGGCTCCCGCATCGCCAACGACATCATCGAGTGGGCCGAACGCACCTACCTGGAGTGCGGCCAGAATCTGCAAACCCTGATCGACCACGCGCTCGAGTTGCAGTTGATCGCCACCCGCCAGACCGGCAAGACCCTGTATTTCGTCGTGCAAACCGGCGACAAGGCCGAAGACTTTACCCTGATCGAAATCGACAAAACCCACGAAGTCTCGGACCGGATGCTGATCGACGAAACCAATCCGCCGGCCGACCTGGAAGAGCTGATCGACCCGATCCAGCCGTTCTGCATCGAAAGCTACGGTTTCGGCCACTCCCGCTACACCTACCGGCGCAAGACCGACGTCAGGCTGTTCATGGAAGTCATCAACGAACGCCACCCCGGCGAGCATCCGGTGCAACGCTTCATGGACGACTGGAACCGCAGCAGCGCCGGCCAGAAACACCGGATGAGCGAGGACTGGGTCATCCGCCCCTACCGCCACACCGGCCGCTTCGGCGAACAAATCGTCAACGTCGAAATCGTCAACACCCACAAAAACCACCTGCCGCACCTGGAAGACTTCGCCGGCAAGAAAGGCAGCTCGCTCAGCAACGTGCTGAGCCGCTTCGACCGCCAGGCCGGCTACCCCTTCGCCTGGTTCTTCTACATGCTGAAAGGCAAGCTGGTATCCACCCACAGCGCCGAATCGGTGTACAAGGACATTTCCGGGGATTTCGCCTACTTGCCGGAACGGGACGAGGCGGTGCTGAGGGATTGGATTTCTACGCCGTATAACGTTTGATCCCTGTCTGACATAGGATGGGCACGGGTTTTGTGCCCATCGCATTCCCTGCTAAGCTTTCTCCTGACTATCGCAAATCAGATAGCATCCGATTTGGGATGGTATACACTATCTAATCAGTTGTTAGGGATCTCATGGCAACCTCCGTTCACGTCACCGTTCCGATGTTTGAAAAGGGCCGCAGCTTCGTCATGGCAGGAGCACTGGTGAAAGCCTACGAAGGGCATCGGTTCGTCTATTTGCACCTCTTGTGCCAAGGACTGGAGTGCATTGGCAAGGCCCTTTTGCTAGCGCACGACTACGAGAAGTACGAGCCAAAGCTGAAGAGCGACTTCGGTCACGGCCTCGAATACCTCATTGCTGAAGTCGACAAGAGTCGGGGCAGCGCATTCTTCTCCCAGGAGGCGCATAGGGAACTCAAGGCCCTCGATTCCTACTACAAGCGCCACATGCTTCGCTATGGCGACCCCTCAGATTTCAAGAAGGAGTCAGCCCAGCTCAAGGCCGATAGTCTTCACCGTGAACTTGTCGAATCACTTGATTCTCTCAACACGAAGCTCGTGGTGACCGGCGATGCCTAACTTCAAGTCCCTTGGCGGGCGTTCGGTCAGGGCTCTTAACCCGCCGACGTCTAACCCCTCAGTCAAGGGGAAGTCTTGCGGCAAGCCGCAAGACTTCCGTTACCTCGAACGCTAACCATTTCCAAATGCCATCTGTTATGTATAAGAAGATTGATATTTCAGAACGCCAACTTGAAGAGCTTATCCGTAAACACTCCGGGTTAATTGAAGAGGGTATGTCGTATATTTCACACCAAAATCGGCTACCGAACGGGCGACTTGATGTGCTCTTAATCGACAGTGGAAAGTCTTTGGTTGTTGGAGAGCTGAAGGTGGTTGAAGACGATGCAATGCTTATGCAGTGCCTCGATTATTACGATCTGTAATGGTCAACAAAAACCGGACACTTGTTTAGGCAGCGTCTCTCGAAAATTCCCGCTCGAATTCGATCGGGGATTGATAGCCCAATGTTGAATGCGATCGACGGCCGTTGTAAAAAGCCAAATAGTCGATCACGCTCAGTTTTGCCGCCTCTTGGGTTTTGAATTTTTCGTAGTTGAGCTGTTCATGCTTCAAGCTACGGAAAAAGCGTTCCGTCGGCGAATTGTCCCAGCAATTGCCTTTTCGGCTCATGCTTTGCTCCATGCGCATCACGGCCAGATGTTGGCGATATTCTCGACTCGCATACTGACTACCACGATCCGAGTGATGCAGCAGACCAGGTGGCGGTTTGCGACGCCAGAAGGCCATTTGTAATGCCTTGACACAGAGCGAGGTCCGCATGTGGTCGTCAATGGCCCAGCCCACCACTTGGCGGGAGAATAGATCGATAACGACCGCGACATACAGCCAGCCCTGTAACGTCCAGACATAGGTAATATCCGTGCTCCACACTTGATTTGGCTGAGCGACCTTGAATTGGCGATCCAGCCGATTTGGGGAGATGGCCTCGCTGTGGTTGCTGTCCGTGGTCACTTTAAATCGTTTGGGGTAGCGAACTTTTAACTTCAACTCCCGCATGATCCGCCGCGTTTTAAAGCGGCCGACGGCAAAACCCTGTTTCTGCAAGCGATCCGCTAAGCGACGCGAACCAAAGCACTGCTTGTTGTCGGTAAAGATTTGACACACTTTATCGGTAAGCTGTTGATCCTGCCGCTTTTTATCACTGCCTTGTGAGGCGGTGCACCATTCGTAGTAAGCACTAGTGCCAACGCCCATGACCCGACACAGTACGGTGACTGGATAGGTCTTCTGTTGCTCTCGAATAAACCCGTACTTTATTCGGTTTCTTTCGCAAAGAAGACTGCGGCCTTTTTTAAGATTTCGCGCTCCATTCGCAACTGTTCATTTTCCTTCCGTAAGCGGATCAATTCGTCACGGTCCCCCAGATTCAGACAAGACTTTTTTACCGCCGATTCGTTCGCCGAAGGCTTGCGTTCCGCTCGTACCCAGCGTCCTAGGGCGCTTTGCGATATGCCCAAATGATCGGCTGCCTGCTGTTGGCTGTAGCCTTTTTCCAGAACCAGTTTGGCGGCATCTTGTTTGAATTCCAGGCTGTATTTTGGCCGATTGTGTTTTTTGTCGTTACTCATGACCACCTCTGCTAACAGTATAAATTCTGCCTTTAGAAGTGTCCGGGGTTATTAGACCATTTCAATCATGTAAATACAGGGGTCGAAACATATGCCCGAATGCACCCAGACCATGGCATTGACCCTGCTCAACCTGTTCGTATGCTCCTAATGGCGCCCTCATTTTCCCAAGCACTTATAAATCGATGTAAATGGCTGGACGTCAATATTTCTCTCTTCACATACTCTTGCTTAGAGCTTGAAGGTTCGAAACAACTTGTTCCGGTCTTCTCTGAGCAGTCCATCCCGTCTGTGCTCGAAGCACCGATCGTTCACAAGCAAGATGATCGCCTCGACTACATAACAGATCAGGAAGCCCGTGCACGCGCCACATCTGCTATTAAAGAAATCAAAGATATGTGGCAAGGCAGAACTTCTGTTGATCCGTTGAAATATGCGATCTCCATTAAGGTCGACGGCAGGGTTGTTGCTTATCTACACCCCAGACGAAAAAACTTCCTGATCTCGACCTATAACGCAGACGAAAAATGGACTCCTTATCCAATTCAGAGCGATGACGATCTGGCAACCGTTCAGCGTTTGATCAGGGATCATGTTGAGCGACGGTCACAGAATGGCTAACCTTTCGGTCAACCAGACAGAGCTCGTAGGTCCGATTAGCGCAGCGTAATCGGACGCATGTTGGCCAAATCTTTGCGAAGTGTGCACTCTCGCAGATTGCCCAAACGCTGTTTGGAATATCCCTCGTTCCTCCGAATACGCTTCGCTATTCGGAGCTACTCCACTAATCCCAAAAGAATCTTCAAAGCCATTCAAGCCAGCGACGCTGTTTCTCCCGTATGCCACGCCGAGCACCGGAGCTTTTGAACGGATTTCCTACAGCCATGCCGATATAACGGCTTGCTATTACAACGTCGCCCTAACGCCCCCGATTTCCGCTTGTCCGGCAACTGCTCCGCCTTATAATGACCGGCCAGTTCAACGGGAGTTTTTATGCCGAAATTTTTACGCCTCTTTTTATGCTGCCTGCTTCTGGCGGCCACCGCCTGTTCCAAGGTCTATTACAGCGGCCTGGAAAAAATCGGCATTCCGAAGCGGGATGTGATGGTGCATCGGGTGGAAAAGGCCCGCGATACCCAGGAAGAAACCAAACAACAGTTCAAATCGGCGCTGGAGCAATTCACCTTCGTCACCAACTTCAAAGGCGGCGACTTGGAGGCGACCTATAACAAGTTGAACGGCGAATACGAAGCCAGCGTCAGCAAAGCGGCTGAAGTCAATAAGCGGATAGCGGATATCGAAGACGTATCCGCGGCGTTGTTCAGTGAATGGGAAACCGAGTTAAGCCAGTACAGCAATCCGAAACTGCGCCGCGACAGCCAGCAAAAGCTGACGGCCACCAAAGCCCATTACAAGCAATTGATTACGGCGATGCGGAAAGCGGAGACCAAAATCGAACCGGTGTTGAGCGTGTTCAGAGACCAGGTGCTCTACCTCAAACATAACCTGAACGCCCAAGCCATCGCGTCGTTGAAAGGCCAGTTGGACTCGGTTAAATCCGACGTCTCGGCGCTGGTGGTGGAAATGGAAAAGTCGATTAACGAAGCGGACGCCTTCATTAAGACCATGGAAAAACAGTGATTAAGTCCGGCCGGCCCGTTCTGTGACGAAAGCCGGGAACGGGCCGCCCGACATCAAACCAGATGGTGGGAGAAGGACAATACGTAGTAGCCGTAGTAGACGGCGATGAAAAACAGCAACGCATTCAACAACCGCTCTATCCTGCTGCAACTGTCGTGGGTTTCTTTCTTGGTTTTCCGGGCTTTCAAGCGCCCTGCCAATACTCTGTGCGACATTCCGACTCCTGGGCTATTCCGCCACGCTAAAACCGATTCGCCTAGTTCCGTATCTTAGGCATCGACGCTGACCCTCCATGGCGCTGACTGCCCGCGCTTGTACCCTTTGGTTAGCTTGGCGGGCATGACGACAAACTGCCAACGTAGCAAAAGAACTAACGGCTCATCCCGTTACCCAGCCACGCACCCGCCGCCGCACCGATACCCGCGCCCAACGGGTCGCCTTTGCTCATCTCATAACCCGCCATGCTGCCCAACGCACCGCCGACCAAACCCTGGGTGGAGCGCTGGTCGTAACTGTTGTAGCGTGGAGCCGGTTGCGGCGCCGGCACATATTGGACGACGCGTTCCGGATAGTAGGCGCGTTCCACTTCGACATAGTGGTCGTGATGATGGTGTTTATGATGCCCATGCTTACGCCCGTGGCCGTGGCCATCCGCAAATGCGGCCGAACAAGTCAATAATCCCGCGAATGCAACAGTTACCGCTCTTAACATAAAACGCTCCATATAAAATTCCATTGCCAAGGATTCTAATGCGCGTAATTGAAGTCCCGATTAGGAACAGATTAAGAATTGATGAAAATCGAACAGCCGTTACAGCGGCCCTTAACGACCGTGGCTCCCGCGTTGGCGGGAGCCCTGTTTCCCTGCCGGGACGACGCCGAGCTTGACTTAACGGCGCAAACCGTTATTTGCCGGCCAGCTCCGCCAAATCCAGCACCTGCCATTGAATGGCCAGACGGGTCATTTCGATGTCGCTGCCGACCCCGAGTTTACGTTTGATTAAATAATGACAATTGCAGACCGTTTTCGGACTGATATGCAAAATCGCCGCGATGGCATCGACGCTATGGCCGGCCACCAGCAAACGCAAAATTTCGAACTCGCGTACCGTCAAACTGCGCAAGGCCGGGCTGCCGTCGCCCAACTTTGCCAAAGCCATGGCCTGGGCGATATCGGCGCTCAACACGTGGCGTCCGGCAGCTACCTCGCGCACCGCGCGTAGCAACTCCTCCGGCTGGCTACTTTTACTGACATACCCCAGGGCCCCGGCCCGCAAGGCCTGCTCGGCAAAAAGCGGATTTTGGTGCATGCTGAATACCAGAACTTTGGCATCCGGCTGCAGCTGGCGCAAGCGGGCAACCAACTCCAAGCCGCTGCTGCCGGGCAAGGAAATATCGGTAATCACCAAATCCGCCGGCTGCTGCCGGTATTTCCGGTAAGCCTCGGCGGCATCCGCGGCTTCGGCAATGACTTGCAAATCGGGCTGTTTCGTCAACAAAGCCCGGTAGCCGGCACGGACCACGGCGTGGTCGTCGACCAACAGGATGGCGATCATTGCGCTTCCGGCTCCGGGGCCAGCGGCAGGCTCACCGCAACCCGCAGACCGTGCCGTTCGGCAATTGCCAGACTGAGTTCGCCATTCAAAGCCGCAACCCGCTCGCGCATGCCAAGCAAACCCAGGCCGCCGCCAGCAAGCGGCAACTCCCGCGCCACGCCGTCGTCCTCGACCTGCAGCAAGGCTCGGCCTTCATCGATTTGCAACGCCAGCCTCACGTTTGCCGCGACGGCATGTTTGGCGATATTGGTCTGGCATTCCTGGGCAATTCTGAATAAAGCCAACGCCTGCTGGTCCGTTAAGTGGCGGCAGTCGCCGACCACGTGCAAGCGGTAAGCGGTCTTGCCGGCTGCGAGCCGATTCCAGTCCGCGACCGCGCTGTGCAAGCTGGCCGCCAGGCCCAACTGCTCCAGCTCGGCCGGCCGCAGCCGTTGCAATAAGCCGCGCAAGCGCTGCAACATACCGCCGGCAATTTCATTGATTTGTTCGGCCTCGGCCGCCAAATCCGGCGCCAGTTCGGTAGCGCCGAATCTCACCGAGCTGGCCACAGCGTTGATACCGGCCAGACATTGGCCGAATTCGTCGTGCAGTTCGCGGGCCAAATAGCGGCGCTCGTCTTCCTGGAGCTGGATCAGTTTCGCTGCCAGTTGGCGCCGCTGTTGCAGCAACTGTTGCTGGGATTCGGCTAAGGCATTGACCGCGATGCCGATCCGCCGCCATTCGTCGAGTCCGAATCCGGGCAAGCGGTGCGCCAAATCGCCGGCCGCCAAAGTAGTCAAGCCGCGGACGATGGTTTGCGCCGGCCGCAACGCTCGACGCACGCTCCAATACACCAAAGCGCAAACCGCGGCCAGGGTCACCGCCGACAAAGTCGCCAGATCGCGTACGTTCTGCCAGGCGGCGGCGATTTCGGTTTCCGCGCTGGCGGCGAAGGTCAGCACGCCGAATTGCCCACCCTGACGGCGGATGCTGCGCGATACCGGCAGGCCGGGCTGAAACAGGCTACGGTAAGCGGTCTCGAAACCCGACGGCCAATTCCGCGCCGTCGGCTTGCCGCCGTAACACAGGCTACGCGGGGTTCCGCCGGTTTCCGGCTGGTAGGCCAGACAAGTACCGGCCTGGCCGCCGGCCTGTTTCCACAACTCGAAATCCGGAAAGCTGCCGCCGCGCCCCAGGCCGGCATCGATCAACAGCAATTGCGCTTCCAACTGCCGCGCTACGCCATCCGCCACTTCCGCCGCGTTCCGCTCCGCCAACTGGTGGCTCTGGTACAAAGCGTACCCCAACACCGCCAGCAAGCTCAGTAGGCCGGCCAGCACAATTCGAATCAACAAATGCCAATGTAATGCCATATTCCGCCGGTCCGGACACCAAAAAGTCGCTTCATTCTAAAAGCCGCACCGCCGCCGGCAAAGCCCGCCGCATACGCCGGGCAATTTGCCCGTATCCGCCGGGCAAATTTCGGCTTACAGACCAATGCGCTGTCGCTAAGCTGTGGCCGCAGTTATCCCAGCTATTTCGGCAACCCCATTGGAGAGCACTATGACCGCGTACCTATTCGACGACCGCCGTATCCGCTGGCAAACCCTGGCCGGCTTCGAACATTTGACCTATTCGATTCTGGACTTGGACGAAGCCCGCGGCAGCGTCGATGTTTTGTTCAAATTTGCCGCTAACCGCCAGATCGTGCTGCACCGCCACAAAGTATTGAACAAGACCTTTGTCGTCCAGGGCGAACACCGCTTGTACCACCCCGACGGTTCGTTGAAGGAAATTCGCGCCACCGGCAGTTACACGGTCAGCCCGGCCAAGGAAGAACCGCATCGCGAAGGCGGTGGCGAAATCGATGTCATCGTGCTGTTTCAAATAGTCGGCGACGGCGGCGTGTTCTACGAAATTCTCGACGACGCCGGCCAAATCGTGGCCAGCTTGGGGATGACAGAGTTCGCGGAACTGTACCGCGCCCAATGCGCCGCAGCGGCCTGAGCGGAGGTGCGCCATGTTGAGACCGCTCTGTTGCGCCGCATGGATGTTGTTAAGCCCCTGCAGCCATAGCGCGCAACGGCTGGCGATCTTGGACTTCGAAGCCAACGACCTGACCTCGCTGCCGAACACGCCGGCAGAAGTGGCTCGCACCGGCAGCATCCGTCCCTTGCTGGAACAGGCTTTAAGCCAGGGTGGCGACATCGAAATCGTCAGGATTGCGCCGCAACGGCAAGCCGCGGCCAATGCCGGCTTCGGTTACCTGTTCCGTTACGCCGACCAGGCGGCAAAACTGGGCCGCGCGGCCGGCGCCGACTGGGTGCTGGTCGGGCAGCACAGCAAGCCCAGCTTTTTGTTTTCGTATTTAATCGGCGATTTGGTCAAGGTCAACACCGAAACGGCGGCCTATCAATTCGATATCGAGTTGAAAGGCAATCACCGCAAAGTCACCGAACGCGGCGTCGCCGCCCTGGCCGACAAAATCAAACAGGCACTCGCCAAGCATTAATGGTCCGGCCTTGTGAAGTTTTAATGTCCGTTCGCCTTGAGCCTGTCGAAAGGCTGTTGTGCTTCGACAAGCTCAGCACGAGCGGTTAAATCATTTAAAACCGGTCATTAGTTGCCTTTGCCGCCGCCATTCTGAATAATCGCCGGCCTGACGTTATTTTTAGGCAAGCACTATGTACGAACTTTATCTGGACAGCGCCGATATTTCCGAAATCCGGGCGCTAGCGGCGATTCTGCCTTTGGCCGGCATTACCACTAACCCCAGCATCATGGCGACCGGCGGCTTGGGTTTGACTGCGCTGCTGCCGGCAGTTAGCGATATTTTAGGTCCGGCCTGCCGGCTGCATGTGCAGGTGTTGAGCAATACCACCGACCAAATCGTCGCCGAAGCCGAACGCCTGCATGCGCTGCCCTACGACATCGTGGTCAAAATTCCGGCCCACGCCGCCGGTTTGGCCGCGATCAAACGCATGAAACAACTGGACATTCCGGTGCTGGCGACGGCGATTTACAACGCGCAGCAGGGCATCTTGGCGGCGATGAACGGCGCCGATTATCTGGCCCCCTATCTGAACCGGATCGACAACCTGGGCTGCGACGGCCTCGGCGTGGTTGCCGATTTGCAGCAGTTCGTCGAGCGTTACCGACTGCCGGCAAAACTGTTGGTGGCCAGCTTCAAGAACGTGCGCCAGGTTTTGGAGGTGTTAAAGCTGGGCGTGCATTCGGCCACGTTACCGCCGGATATTGCCCGGCAGATGTTGCAGGTGCCGGCCACCGATGCCGCCGTCGCCAAATTCGAGCAGGATTGGCAAGCGGCCTTCGCCGAAAAACGGTCTTTCGAAACTTGAAACCAAAGTCGGTTAATCGGCGTTATCAATTTCGAAAAACACCCATTTCACCCGCGGTTGGCTGGCTTTGATGTTCTTCTCCAACGAGTTGCTCAGCGACACGGCCTGCGAAACGGTCAAATCCGGCAACAATTCGACCTTGATCGCCAGCATCACGTCGTTACCATGACTGACAGCCCAAACGTTGAACACCTGAACCACGACCGGTTGCTGTTTTAGAAAATCCACCACCGCATCGCGAATCTCCCGGTCGGTTTCGCCCAGCAGCAAGGCGTGTACCTCGCGGCCCACCGCCAGCGCCACCAGAATCAGCAAGCCGCCGATCAGCATGGAGCCGATCGCGTCGTAAATCGCGTCGCCGGTCAGCAACGTCAAACCCAGCATGCCGGCGGCGAGGATCAGGCCGAGCAAGGCGGCGAGGTCTTCGCCTATCACCACCATCAACTCGCTGGAATGGGTCTCGCGAAACCAACGCCACAAACTGCGCTCGCCCCGTTCGCCGCGCATCGCCCCCAACGCGCCTTTCAATGAAAGTGCCTCCATCACCACGGCAGCCGCCAGGATGCCGATTGCGATCTCCGCGTTTTCCACCGCATGGTTGTGGTGCAGACGCTCTATACCCTCGTAAATCGAAAACAGGCCGCCCACCGAGAACAAGGTAATCGCCACCATCATCGACCAGATATAGGACTCGCGGCCGTAGCCCATCGGATGGCGCGCGGTCGGTTCCTTCACCGCCCGCTTCATGCCGATGAACAGCAACACTTGGTTACCGCAATCGGCAAACGAATGCACCGCCTCGGCCACCAGCGAACCGGACCCGGTCCAAACCGCGGCCGCGGTCTTGGTCAGCGCAATCGCCAAATTGGCGGTGAAGGCATAAAGAATAGCTTTGCTTGAGTGGTTGTCGGACATGGCTGCTCGGTAAAATAAATTCGCCAAGCCTGATTATAGACAATTCATTTGCTATGGCCGGTCCGGCGCATACTAAATCGCTAAGGCAACCCCTCGATCACGCAGCCATGCCTTACGCCGGCCATAATCCGGCATTATTTTATCCACTTCGTTCCAGAAGGCCTCGGAATGATCGCGCTGGTGTAAATGGCATAGCTCGTGTACCACGATGTAATCGACAATGGTCAGCTAGGACAAATCAAAACCCAAGAGGCAGTGAAACTAAGCGTGATCGACTATCTCAATAAAGGAACCTCTGATTAATTCGTTATGCCAAATTTCAGCATCAATTAAATCAATAGGTTGGCCATCGATTTTTCTTGAAAAACTGCATTAATCAGAGGTTCCTAAACGCTAATCACATTGAATGCTAGGCCATCAAATCCCGTGCGAATTGGAGCGGGAATTTTCGAAAGACGCTGTCTAAACAGGTGTCCGGTTTTTGTTGACCATTACAATTCGGTGTTACTGTAAAAGTTACTGCATTTCTTTGCACATCGTTGGACAATAAAAAACCCGCAAACCTGGAAGATTCGCGGGTTTTTGTACTTCTATGCACCTCAGTGCATTCTCATCTGGTACCGACGGCCGGACTTGAACCGGCACGACTTGCGTCACCACCCCCTCAAGATGGCGTGTCTACCAATTTCACCACGTCGGCATTAACACTTATTGCGCGGCCGGTTTTTCGACTTCTTTGATGGCCGGCGCTTCGGGGATTTTGGCGTCGACTACGCCCGGCACTGCAGCCGGAACCTCGGCAGCGCTCTGCGGTAACGGCAGTTCCGACTTAGCGGATTCTGCCGCTGCCGGAGCCGATTCCAGAACGATGTCGGTCTTTTTGCCTTGATAACCGCCCATCACCGCCAGACCCAAGCTGGTTATGAAAAACAGGGTCGCGAAAATTGCAGTGGTTCTGGACAGGAACGATGCGGAACCCTGGGCGCCGAACACCGAACCGGATGCGCCGCCGCCGAAAGTTGCTCCGGCATCCGCGCCTTTTCCTTGTTGCATCAGCACCAAACCAATGATGCCTATGCCCAGGAAGATATGAATAATTATTATAATTTGGTACAACATAAAGACCTTAATCGGATGGAACTAAACCGAATGGCAAATTTGCAGGAAGCCTTGGGCATCGAGAGATGCACCGCCCACCAAACCGCCATCAATGTCCGGCTGCGCAAACAAACCTTTGGCATTATCAGGTTTGACGCTACCGCCGTATAAAATTTGTACTTTCTCGGCAATGGCAGCATTTCTGTCTGCGATGCGTTTGCGAATGTACTGGTGCACTTCTTGCGCTTGCTCGTCGGTAGCGACTTTGCCGGTACCGATCGCCCACACCGGTTCGTAAGCGATGACCGCTTTTTCGAACGCTTCGATGCCGGCTTCGGCAATCACTGCGTCCAATTGCTCGTCGACGACTTGGAAGGTTTTGTCTTGCTCGCGCTCTTCCAGGGTTTCACCCACGCACAATACCGGCACCACGCCTTTGCTCAAAGCTTGAGCGAAACGTTTGGCGACGGATGCGTTGGTGTCGCCGTAGTAGCTGCGGCGCTCGGAATGGCCGACCAGAGCGTATTTGCAGCCGACATCGGCCAGCATCGCCGCGGATACTTCACCGGTATAGGCGCCAGCCGCTTGGTCCGCCACATTTTGCGCACCCAAGGCGATTGGCGAGGACGCCAATATCGTGCGGATATCTGACAGGTAGACGAATGGAACGCACACGGCAACTTCTTGCTCGACGTTACCAAGGCCGTCGGCCAAGGCTTGCGCCAGCTTTTGCCCCTCTTCCCGAGAGCCGTTCATTTTCCAATTCCCCATAATCAAAGATCGACGCATTGCACCCTCCAAGCTAAATAAGACCGCATATGATATCGGGATAAGCCCGCTTATTCAAGCCGCAATGGCCTTCTTCACGTCTGCCGCCAACTGGTTGGCGTAACGGGTGACATCGTCTTCGTCGACACCTTCCACCATCACCCGGACTAATGGTTCGGTGCCGGACGAACGCAACAACACCCGGCCTTTGTCGCCGAGTTTTTTCTCGACGGCTTCGACGGCTTTCTTGATGCTGTCGATTTCCTCGATTTTGACTTTTTTCTCGGTTCTGACGTTGACCAGCACTTGCGGGTATTTCTTCATACCGGATTTGAGGTCGTGCAGGCTTTTGCCGGTACGCTGCATTTCCGCCAGCACCTGCAATGCCGCGACGATGCCGTCGCCGGTGGTGGTTTTGTCCAGACAAATGATATGGCCGGAACCTTCACCGCCCAACATGCCTTTGTTCTCCGTCAGCATTTCCATTACATAGCGATCGCCAACCTTGGCTCGCAGCAGTTGCAGGTTCAATGCGTTCAAGGCGTGTTCCATACCCAGATTGGACATCAGCGTACCGACTACCGGCCCAAGCAATTTGCCTTCGTCGAGGCGCGATTTGGCAATGATGTAGATCAGTTCGTCGCCGTCGACGATCTCGCCCTTATGGTCGATCATGATGACGCGGTCGCCGTCGCCGTCCAGCGCGATGCCCAAGTCGGCGCGGTACTCGAGCACCTTGGCAGCCAGATACTCCGGTTTGGTAGCGCCGCATTCGTCGTTGATATTCAAGCCGTCCGGCTCGGCGCCTATCGTCACCACCTCAGCCCCGACCTCGCTGAACACGTGCGGCGCGATATGGTAAGTGGCGCCGTTGGCGCAATCGATAACGATGCGCATGCCTTTGAAGTCCAGATGCGGCGGTACCGTAGCCTTGCAAAATTCGATGTAGCGTCCGGCCGCGTCGCTGATGCGCTTGACCTTACCCAATTTCGCCGACTCAACGGTTGTGATCGGCGCGTCCAGATATTGCTCGATTTGGTGCTCGACTTCGTCCGGCAATTTGGCGCCGTCGACCGAGAAGAACTTGATGCCGTTGTCGTAGTAAGGATTATGCGAAGCGCTGATTACGATGCCGGCTCTGGCCCGCAGCGTCCTGGTCAAATAGGCAATACCCGGCGTCGGCATCGGCCCCAACATCCGGGTATCGACGCCGGCCGCCGACAAACCGGCTTCGAGCGCCGATTCGAACATATAGCCGGAAATCCGGGTGTCTTTGCCTACCAAGACGAAGCCGCTGCCTTCCCGCGCAAAGACCCTGCCGGTGGCCCAGCCCAGTTTCAACATGAAGTCGGCGGTTATCGGGTACTCGCCGACCTTACCCCGAATACCGTCGGTACCGAAATATTTTTTTGCCATTCTCGAATCTACCTTATTTAAACCAAAAAAAAGAGAGGCCGGAGCCTCTCTTGTTATTCCATGCGGCGCTATCAGCCCTGTTCGGCTGCACCGCCAATCGATTCATCGCCGCTTTTTTGATCCCAATGGTCGTTTTTCCGCTCATCGCTTGGCGACGGCGTATCGTCCCAGCCTTTGGGCTCGCGAACCGGTTTTCTCGACATCAAGTCGTCGATTTGGTATTTGTCGATGGTTTCGTACTTCATTAACGCCTCTGCCATCGCGTGCAGGATGTCCATGTTTTCTTTCAGAATGGTTTCGGCGCGCTCGTAGTTGCGATCGATGATCGAACGAATCTCTTCGTCGATGGTATGCGAAGTTTCCTCGGCAACCGATTTGTGCTGAGTCACGGACCGGCCCAAAAAGATTTCGCCCTCTTCTTCGCTATAAGCCAACGGCCCCAGGCGCTGCGACAAACCCCATTTGGTCACCATGTTGCGGGCCAGTTCGGTGGCACGCTCGATATCGTTGGACGCACCGGTAGACACTTCTTCCCAACCGAAGATCAGTTCTTCCGCGATACGGCCGCCGTACAGACTGGAAATCATGCTGTCCAACTTACGCTTGCTGGCACTATACTGGTCGCGTTCCGGCAGGAACATCGTCACACCCAAAGCCCGGCCGCGGGGCATGATGCTGACTTTATAGACAGGATCGTGGTCCGGCACCAAGCGGCCGACGATGGCATGACCGGCTTCGTGGTAGGCGGTCATTTTCTTCTCTTTCTCGTCCATCACCATCGAGCGCCGTTCCGCGCCCATGATCAATTTGTCCTTGGCTTTTTCCAAATCGACCATGCTGACCAAGCGCTTGTTGAAGCGGGCAGCAAACAATGCGGCTTCGTTAACCAGATTGGCCAAGTCGGCACCGGAAAAGCCGGGCGTGCCTTGGGCGATGTATTTGACTTTGACGTCGTCCGCCATCGGCACTTTTTTCAAATGCACGTTCAGAATCTGCTCGCGGCCACGGACGTCGGGCAAGCCGACCACCACTTGACGGTCGAAACGACCGGGACGCAACAAGGCTTTATCCAATACATCGGAGCGGTTGGTCGCTGCGATGACGATAATGCCTTCGTGGCCTTCGAAACCGTCCATTTCGACCAGCAACTGGTTCAAAGTTTGTTCGCGCTCGTCGTTGCCGCCGCCGAGACCGGCACCGCGGGAACGACCAACCGCGTCGATCTCGTCGATGAAGATAATGCATGGCGCGTGCTTCTTGGCTTGTTCGAACATATCGCGCACCCTGGATGCACCGACACCGACGAACATTTCGACGAAGTCCGAACCGGAAATGGTGAAGAACGGCACCTTCGCTTCGCCGGCAATTGCCCGCGCCAACAAGGTTTTACCGGTACCCGGAGGTCCGACCATCAGCGCACCGCGGGGGACTTTACCGCCCAAGCGCTGGTATTTGGCCGGGTCTTTCAAGAAGTCGACCATTTCCTGGACTTCTTCCTTGGCCTCATCGCAACCGGCGACGTCGGCAAAAGTGACCTTGTTCTGATCCTGGTCCAGCATCCGGGCCTTGCTTTTACCGAAACCCATCGCACCGCCGCGGCCGCCGACGCCACCGCCCTGCATCTGCCGCATGAAGAACACCCAAACCGCTATCAGCAACAGAATCGGGCCGAACGACACGAATATCTGCATCAGCATCGACGGTTCTTCGGGCGGCTGCACGGTGATTTCGACCCCGTTCGCCAACAAATCGTCGATCAAATGCGGGTCGTTCGGCATATAAGTCTTAAACTTATCCCCGGTGTGCATGCGGCCTTTGACCGTATTATCGGAGATCGCGACTTGCTGAACCTGACCGGCTTTAACCGCGTCGATCAGTTGCGAATACGACAAATTGGCGTCGCTACGAACCGCCCGCGACCCGAAATTGTTGAATACGGCCATCAATACCACCGCGATGACCACCCACAAAACCAAATTTTTAATCATATCGCTCAAGTTACGCGCTCCAGCCAGGAATGGCCAACATATTTAAAAACCGAGTAATTGTATCAGGAGTACTCGCACCCTACCGGCTGGGACCGCCTGTAATCGAGGCATTTCGCCGGTTCATTTAAAACCTTTCGCCAGAATGTAGACTTCGTTGCTCCGCGCTCGCGAAGCCTTGGGTTTTCTGATTGCGACGCTGCTGAATTGCTGCCGCACCTGATTATAGTACTCGTCGAAACCGCCGCCCTGGAACATTTTTATTAAAAACGTCCCACCCTTGACTAAAATCCGCTGGGCGGCGTCCAATGCCAATTCCCCGAGATAGATAGAGCGCGGCTGATCCATTTCCCGGCTACCACTCATATTGGGGGCCATATCCGACAATAACAAGTGCACCGGCTCACCATCAAGCACTTTGTACAATTTTTCCAGGACTTCGTCTTCCCGAAAGTCGCCTTGGATGAATTCGACACCCTCGATCGGTTCGATCGGCAACAAATCCAGCGCAATCACTTTACTTTTCTTGCCGACGATCTTGCTGGCGTATTCCGACCAACCTCCGGGCGCCGCACCCAGGTCAACTATATTAATACCAGGTTTGATGATTTTGTCTTTTTCCTGAATTTCGATCAGCTTGAATACCGCCCGCGAGCGATAGCCCAGGGCCTGGGCTTTCTTGACATATTCGTCCTGGAAATGTTCCTGCATCCACTGCTGGCTACTTTTGCTGCGTGCCATATTTTCTATTCGTGTAAAATCGCTCGGTTTTAGAAGTCAAGGAAACTGCGTGAATCCCATCCAAAAGAAAAAACTCAAAGCCCAGGCACATGCCTTGAACCCGGTGGTGATCATCGGTCAGGCCGGCCTGACCGAAGCGGTGCTGAAAGAAATCAATGTCGCGCTGGATGCGCACGAACTGATCAAAATTAAAATTCGCGCCGACCGGGACGAACGCGCAGTGATCTCGGAACAAATTTGCGCTGAAACCCAAGCCGAGCTGATTCAGTCTATCGGCCAAATTGCTGTGGTTTACCGGCAGAACCCGAAAAAATAGCCTATTGGGGAGGCAGCGCCTCCCCGCTCGAACCGGCTAGATATATTTGACCGAAATAATCTCGTACTCGACATCGCCGCCCGGCGCCTTCACCGTCACGACATCTTCAACTTCCTTACCGATCAAGGCCCGCGCGATCGGCGATCCGACCGAAATCCTGCCTTCCTTGATATTGGCTTCGTCCTCGCCGACGATTTGGTAAGTCACAACCTTACCCGAATCCAGATCCTCGATTTCCACCGTCGCGCCGAATACGACCTTGCCGTTGGCATCGGTTTTGGTCACGTCAATGATATTGGCATTGGACAACTTGCCTTCGATTTCGGCAATCCGCCCTTCCGCAAAACTTTGTTGTTCGCGCGCCGCATGGTACTCGGCATTTTCTTTCAAATCGCCGTGCTCGCGGGCCTCGGCGATGGCCTGGATAATCCGCGGCCGAATCACGGTTTTCAATTCCTCCAGCTCGGCGCGCAGCTTATTGGCGCCAGCCACCGTCAGCGGAAATTTTTGCATTTACTGCTCCCCTTTTTGCTTCATCCGTTAAAACTGTTATGCAAATCTTGCAGACAATTGACGTCGCCGGCATCGAGTTCACCCAGCGCGTAACAAGCCGCTCTGGCGCCGGCCATCGTCGTGTAATAAGTCACCTTGCGCTGCAGCGCTTCCCGCCGCATCGTGAACGAATCCGCTACCGCTTTCGCGCCGTCGGTCGTGTTGATGACCATCTGAATTTCGCCGTTCTTGATCATATCCACGGTATGCGGCCGCCCCTGGTTGACCTTGAACACGTCTTTACAAGCGATCCCGGCCTCGCGCAACACGCGGGCGGTGCCTGGAGTCGCGACGATTTCGTAATTTTTGGCGATCAGCATATTCGCCAATTCCGGCAATTTGGGTTTATCGGCATCACGAATACTGATCAACACTTTGCCGCTATGACTCAAATCCACGCCGCAAGCGCGTTGCGACTTGGCGAAGGCTTCGCCGAAGGTTTTGCCGACGCCCATTACCTCGCCGGTGGACTTCATCTCCGGCCCCAACAACGGGTCG
This sequence comes from Methylomonas sp. EFPC3, assembly GCF_029643245.1. Classification (NCBI taxonomy): domain Bacteria; kingdom Pseudomonadati; phylum Pseudomonadota; class Gammaproteobacteria; order Methylococcales; family Methylococcaceae; genus Methylomonas; species Methylomonas sp. EFPC3. The sequence goes on along the minus strand of NZ_CP116398.1, from coordinate 4,220,196 downwards.
ACGCCGGGGAACTTGATGAACGGGAACACTGCTTCCTTGACCGAGAAATACTCGGGGATGCGTTCTTCGGTCACGCCCTGCTCTTTCAACGATTTGCCGACCATGCAGCGCGCGGCGATTTTCGCCAGCGGATAACCGGTGGCTTTGGAGACGAACGGTGCAGTCCGCGACGCGCGTGGATTAACCTCCAACACGTATACGGTCTCGCCTTGAATCGCAAACTGGGTGTTCATCAACCCGCGCACACCCAAGGCTTCGGCCATTTTCGCCACCTGCGCCCGCAACTGATCTTGCAAATGGGCCGGCAAATCGTAAGGCGGAATCGAGCAGGCCGAGTCGCCGGAATGCACGCCGGCCTGTTCGATGTGTTCCATCAAACCGCCGATCAGCACCGTTTCGCCGTCGTAAATCGCGTCGACGTCCATTTCCACCGCGTCGTCCAGGAAACGGTCGAGCAATACCGGCGAGTCGTTGGAGACGCTGACGGCTTCTTTCATATACCGACGCAGACCGTCTTCGTTGAACACGATTTCCATCGCCCGCCCGCCCAGCACGTAGGACGGCCGCACCACCAGCGGATAGCCGATTTCCTTGGCAGAATTGACGGCCTGCTCCACCGAACGCGCGGTCGCGTTGGGCGGCTGCAACAGATTCAAGCGCTCCAGCAATTTTTGGAAGCGTTCGCGGTCTTCGGCCAAATCGATAGAGTCCGGCGAGGTGCCGATGATCGGCGCTCCGGCAGCTTCCAGTGCACGCGCCAGTTTCAGCGGGGTTTGGCCGCCGTACTGCACGATAACGCCCTTGGGCTTCTCCAGATCGATAATTTCCAGCACGTCTTCCAAGGTCAACGGCTCGAAATACAAGCGGTCGGAGGTGTCGAAGTCGGTCGACACGGTTTCCGGGTTGCAGTTGACCATAATGGTCTCATAGCCATCCTCGCGCAGCGCCAAGGCCGCATGGACGCAGCAATAGTCGAATTCGATACCTTGGCCGATCCGGTTCGGACCGCCGCCCAAGATCACGATTTTTTCCCGGTCCGACGGCTTGGCTTCGCATTCCTGCTCGTAGGTGGAATACAGGTAAGCCGTGTCGGAGGCGAATTCGGCCGCACAAGAGTCAATGCGCTTGAACACCGGCCGAATGCCTTTCTTGTGGCGGACGTTGCGCACTTCCGACTCTTTGGTTTCCAGCAATTTCGCCAGACGCTTGTCCGAGAAACCTTTGCGTTTCAGCCGCAGCAATTCGCCGGGCTCCAAGGTTGCCAGGGTTTTGGTGGACAGCGCCTTTTCGGTGGAGATCAAATCTTCAACCTGAGCCAGGAACCAGGGTTCGATTTTGCAGGCCTGGTGGATTTCTGCGAAACTCAAACCGCTACGGAATGCGTCGGCCAGGTACCACAAACGTTGCGGACCGGGGTAACGCAATTCGCGCAGGATAATGTCCTGGGCGTTCGAATCGGTCAAATCCGCCACTTCGTCCAGACCATCGACCCCGACTTCCAAGCCGCGCAAGGCTTTTTGCAGAGATTCCTGGAAGGTACGGCCGATTGCCATCACTTCGCCGACCGACTTCATTTGGGTGGTCAGCCGGTCGTTGGCTTGCGGGAATTTCTCGAACGCGAACCGCGGCACCTTCGTCACCACGTAATCGATGCTCGGCTCGAACGAAGCCGGCGTCGCGCCGCCGGTGATTTCGTTGCGCAGCTCGTCCAGCGTAAAACCGACCGCCAGTTTCGCCGCGACTTTGGCAATCGGGAAACCGGTGGCTTTGGAAGCCAGGGCCGAGGAACGGCTGACCCGCGGATTCATTTCAATCACGATCAAGCGGCCGTTATCCGGATTGACTGCAAACTGCACGTTGGAGCCGCCGGTATCGACGCCGATTTCGCGCAACACCGCCAGCGAGGCATTGCGCATGATTTGGTATTCCTTGTCGGTCAAGGTTTGCGCCGGGGCGACGGTGATCGAGTCGCCGGTGTGCACGCCCATCGGATCGAAGTTTTCGATGGAGCAGACGATGATGCAGTTGTCGTTACGGTCGCGCACCACCTCCATTTCGAATTCCTTCCAACCCAGAATCGATTCCTCGATCAACAGTTCGTTGGTCGGCGACAAATCCAGCCCGCGCTCGCAAATCTCGATGAATTCCTCGCGGTTATAGGCAATACCGCCGCCGCTGCCGCCCATCGTGAACGAGGGCCGGATGATGGTCGGATAACCGACCTCTTCCTGCGCGGCAAAGGCTTCTTCCATGCTGTGGGCGACTTTGGATTTGGCCACTTCCAGGCCGATCTTGCGCATGGCCTGATTGAATAGGTCGCGGTCCTCGGCTTTGTTGATGGCTTCCTTGGTGGCACCGATCATTTCCACGCCGTATTTGGCCAGCACGCCGTGCTTATCCAAGGCCAGCGCGCAGTTCAGTGCGGTCTGGCCGCCCATGGTCGGCAAAATCGCGTCCGGGCGTTCTTTTTCGATGATTTTTTCGACGGTCTGCCAGTCGATCGGCTCGATGTAAATCGCATCGGCCATGTCCGGGTCGGTCATGATCGTCGCCGGATTGGAGTTGACCAGAATCACCCGGTAGCCTTCTTCGCGCAAGGCTTTGCAGGCCTGGGTGCCGGAATAGTCGAACTCGCAGGCCTGGCCGATGACGATCGGTCCGGCGCCCAGTAATAAAATCGATTTTATGTCGGTTCTTTTTGGCATATCACTCTATAAAAAACTGGGCTTAACGGGACTGGTCCATCAGCGTAATGAAATCGTCGAACAACGATTCCACATCGTGCGGCCCCGGACTGGCTTCCGGGTGGCCTTGAAAACTGAAGGCCGGTACGTCGGTGCGGGCGATGCCCTGCAAGCTGCCGTCGAACAGCGACACGTGGGTGGCTTTCAGATTGGCCGGCAAACTGTCGGGGCTGACCGCAAACCCGTGGTTTTGGCTGCTGATCATGACCCGGCCGCTAGCCAAGTCCTGGACCGGGTGGTTGGCGCCATGGTGGCCGAATTTCATTTTCTCGGTTTTCGCACCGCTGGCCAGCGCCAACAATTGATGGCCCAGGCAAATCCCGAACACCGGTACTTTTTTCTCCAAAACAACCTTGATCGCCTCGATCGCGTAATCGCAAGGCTCCGGATCGCCGGGGCCGTTGGACAGAAACACCCCGTCCGGATTCAGAGCCAATACGTCGGCCGCCGGCGTTTTCGCCGGCACTACCGTGACCCGGCAGCCTCGGTTCGCCAATAGCCGCAGGATATTGCGTTTGACGCCGAAGTCGTAGGCGACGACATGTTTGACCAAGTCCGGTGCGGTTTCATGACCGGCGCCCAATCGCCAGACATTTTCGGTCCACTCGTAGGCCTGGCCGGTGGTGACTTCCTTGGCCAAATCCATACCCTGCAAACCTGGGAAATCGGCGATTGCCCGGACGGCCGCTGCGATATCGACGGTTTCGCCGGCCATGACGCAGCCGCGTTGGGCGCCTTTATCGCGCAGCAAGCGGGTCAGCTGGCGGGTATCGATATCGGCGATCGCCACCACATTGTGCTGTTGCAGATATTCGGGCAGGGTTTGTTGCTGGCGCCAGCTGCTGGCGAGCAACGGCAAGTCGCGAATCACCAAACCGCTGGCGAATACTTTTGCCGACTCGTCGTCCTCGGCATTGGTGCCGACGTTGCCGATATGCGGGTAGGTCAGAGTCACGATTTGTCTGGCGTAGGAAGGATCGCTCAGGATTTCCTGGTAACCGGTCAGCGCCGTATTAAATACCACTTCCCCGACGGAACAGCCATCGGCGCCGATCGAAACGCCGTGAAACGCAGTCCCATCCTCTAATACCAGTAATGCGGGTTTATTCAAGATTGGCCACCTTAGATGTAGAAAACGGGATAAGCCTTGCGGCCGATCCCGTTCCGGAGAGATAAAAACAGCGAGATTTTACGAAATTATGCTTGTTTGGTCATTAACAATTTTCCGTTTTGGTGCACACCGGCCACACCGAGCCAAGAATCCTGGTCAACCGACGCCAACCGGCCTTCAATCCACCGACTCCCCGACCAGCATGCCTTGCCTGGGATCATGGGCAATTAACAGTGTGATTCAATGTTCGGCTTTGTCCAGCTCGGCTTGTAACTTCTGCTGTTGCTCCGGGGTCAGCAGTTTATAGATCTGATTCTCGAGTTTGGCCTTATCCAACACGGCTTGCTTGTGCAATTCCAACGACTTTTCGACCAGGCTCAGGCTTTTCTCGTCGCTATAGTCGGCGGAAAAACTCAGTTTCCGTAACTCCTCGTGCATCGCCCGCCCCTGGCCCATCTTCTCCTTTCCCTGGCTAAACCGGTTCTGCAACAGGTTTTTGATCTCCGCCCGTTGCGCATCGCTCAGATTCAGCGGCCGCAGAAAGTGCGGCAGATGCTCGCCTGCAACAAACTCGCCATGATGAGCCGAATCGAAACCGCCCTCGCAACGAGGTTCGCCGTGGCGAGGGCCGGCGACGACGGCAAGCGGCAACAGACTTACAACAATTAAGAACTTCTTCATAACAACTCCGTGACTTGGATTGATCGGATAAACGGCAACGCCGAGCAGCTATATGCCGGAATCCAGTATTGCAAACAGGGAGTTAACTGCGGTTAGCGCAAAGTAAAATCAAGTAAAAGCGGTTGGCGCGATTGCGCCGGCAACCGCTATCATGCGGCATCGAATTTTGGTGGAGTCAAAGCAGATGAGCAACGTGTTGATTATCGACGACGATGAGGAACTGGCGGGGCTGTTCAGCGAATATTTGCAGCGGGAAGGCTTCGCAGTCGACATCGCCATGACCGGCCATTCCGGCCTGCAACAGGCCCTGTCCGGCAAACACCGATTGGTCATCTTGGACATCATGCTGCCGGACATCAAAGGCACCGAAATCCTGACCCGAATCAGACTGGAGAGCCGGGTGCCGGTCCTGATGTTCACCGCCAAAGGCGACGATGTGGACCGGATCATCGGCCTGGAATCCGGCGCCGACGATTATGTGCCGAAGCCTTGCACACCGCGCGAGCTGGTCGCCCGAATCCGGGCGATTTTGCGCCGAACCCAGGCTGCGGCCGACCTCCGGCAACATGGGCCGATTTTGGTCGGACCGCTGCAAATCTGGAGCGAAAAACGCAAGGCGATCTGGTTCGACCAAACCCTGGAATTGACCAGCACCGAATTCAATCTACTCGAAGCGCTGGCTTGCCAGGCCGGCCAGGTGGTCAGCAAACAAGCCTTGTCGGAAAAAGCCTTGGGCCGGCCGCTGGCCCGCTTCGACCGCAGCATAGACGTGCACATGAGTAGTATTCGCCAGAAACTGGGCAATCAGGCCGACGGCCGCTCCTACATCCAGACCGTGCGCGGCCAAGGCTACCAACTGGTTAAGGATTGAGATGGGCCGCTTGTTCTGGAAGTTCTTTTTCGCATTCTGGCTGGCCTGGCTGACGGCGGGCATCGGCGTCGGCACGATATTCTGGCTGCGGGAATCGCAACAACAAGCGGAACGCACCAATCAACCCAATGGGATCAACGTCAGGCATATCGCTTCGATGGTCAGTGTTGCCGCCAATTTGTTACCGCGCAGCGGCGTCGCCGGTTTGCGCGATTTTATCCATGCTTTGCGCCAGGAACGGTTTCCGCCGATTTACGCGGTAGACGACCAGGACCGGGAATTGTTGGGCCGCGAAGTCTCGGCCGAGATTTTGCAACAGGCGCGGACGCTTTACGCAGACGGCCAATATCCGGACGCGATCCGCATGGTCTCAGCCGACGACGGCCACCGTTATCTGTTATTCGTACCGTCGCCGGAAAACGGTTTCGCCGACAATTTCAGAATGGCCCTGCCGCCCAATCCGCCGGACCTGCTGGGCTTGGCTGGCCCCGGCCAACGCCCGCCGCCCGACCGCGACAATCGCCGCCCGCCGCCGCGCACGCCGCCGTCGCCCATTGCACCGATACTGGCCGGCAGCGTCGCCAGCCTGGTTTTTAGCGCGCTGCTGGCATGGTACTTCGCCAGACCGATCCGCAATCTGCGCAATGCCTTTCATGCCGTGGCCCAAGGCCGGCTGGATACCCGTATCGGCCTGGGCATGGGCCGGCGCCGCGACGAATTAAGCGATTTGGGACGGGATTTTGACCACATGGCCCAGCAAATCGGCAATTTGGTCGGCGCCCAGCAACATTTGCTGCACGACGTGTCGCACGAATTGCGCTCGCCGTTGGCGCGGATTCAAGCTGCAATCGGCCTGGCCCAGCAACAGCCGGAAAAATTACCGGCAACCTTGGAGCGCATCGAACGGGAGTCTCAGCGCATCAGCGACTTGGTGGGCGAACTGCTGATGTTGTCCAGGTTGGAAGCGGGGATCAATAAGCAAACGTTCGAACTGCTCAATATTGCCGACTTGTTGGCCGATATCGTCGAGGACGTCGGCTTCGAAGCGCAACAGAACGGAATTTCACTGGATTATTCCGGGATCGGCGACGTGCGCGGCTATTGCCTGCCCGAATTGCTGCACCGAGCCGTCGAAAACGTCCTGCGCAACGCGGTCCAGCACTGCCGGCGCGACGGTCGCGTGGCGTTAGCCGCCGATTTCGACCGTCATAATACGCGCTTAAGAATCCGGGTAGACGATACCGGTCCAGGGGTTCCCGATCGAGATTTAACGGCGATATTTCAGCCGTTTTTTCGCAGCGGCACACCGGCGAAAGCCCAAAGCACCGGCTTGGGCCTGACCATCGCCCAACGCGCGATCGAAGCGCACGGCGGCCGGATCGGCGCCGAAAACCGCGAAGCCGGCGGCTTGCGCGTCACGATCGATATCCCGTTCCCCAGTCGGCAAACCAGTTGAGGATTTTATGGATAGAGACAAACTTAGACTCCGGCCTTGGCTGGCCGCAGGTGTGGTCATGTCGGTGTTGGCATTCGGCGCCGACGCCGGCCCGCACCACCACGTCCATGGTTTCGGCCGCCACTATCATCCCGGCTTCGGTTTTTACTTGGGAGTCCCAGTGTTTCCGCGGCCTTATTATCCGGCTTATCCCTACTACCCGGCATATCCTTACTATCCGCGGGAAATCATAACGGTTCCGGCCCAACCGCCGGTTTACATCGAACGCGAACGACCGGCTACGCCCAACGCACCCTTGCCGGAAGGCTATTGGTATTACTGCGACAATCCGGCCGGCTATTACCCTTACATCAACCAATGCCCCGGCGGCTGGCGCCAAGTCGCGCCAACGCCGCCGAATTGAGTGGAGACGCGTCATGAAACGTAACGGCGTTATCGGCTTGGTCGGCGTTGTTTTGCTGAGCGGCGGCTGCGCCCACCTGCCATCCGGGCCGAGCGTGATGGCCTTGCCCGGCAGCGGCATGACGTTCGAGCAATTCCGCCAAGACGATTATCTGTGCCAACAGTACGCTGGCGGACAAGTCGGCGCCACACCGAATCAAGCCAGCGCGGATAGCCAGATTGGCAGCGCCGCCGTCGGTACAGCGGTCGGTGCGGCTGCCGGCGCGGCTTTGGGCGGTGGCGGCGGTGCTGCCATCGGCGCCGGTACCGGATTAATGGCGGGCACCATCGCCGGCAGCGGCGAAGCCCGCCGCGCCGGTTATGCCACCCAACAAAACTACGACAATGCCTACGTTCAGTGCATGTACGGCAAAGGCCACAAGGTTCCGGTATCGGCAGAATTTTCTGATCAATCCCCTGCGCAAAGGGTTACTCCGGCGAGAATTCCGCCGCCACCGCCAGGTTCTCCGCCGCCACCTCCCTACCGCTGATCCGCCGGCAAACAAATGGCTGGAACAAATCGCCGCTACAACGATCCTAAATAAGCGGCCAAAGCCTTGATATCGTCGTCGCTCAACGATTGCGCCATCGCATTCATTTGCGAAGCCTTGCGCGCACCTTTCTTGAAATCGGCCAGTTGCTTGGCCAGATATTGCGGCTGCTGGCCGGCGAGTTTGGGCACCATTCCGGTTCCCTGCGCATTATTGCCGTGGCAACCCAGACACATGCCGGCTTTTTCCTTACCCTGAGCGATCAAGATGGCATCAAGCCCGCCACCCGCCGATTTGCCCGACAAGCTGGCGTAGTAAGCCGCCAGATTCTGCATGTCGGCTTCCGATAAACCGGCCGCAATCGGTTTCATCACCTCGTTTTCGCGTTGGCCGGACTTGAATTTGTTCAACTGGCTTTCGATGTAGATTGCACCTTGCCCGGCCAAACTCGGCCACAGCGGACTGCTACTGACGCCGGCGCTGCCGTGGCAGCCCTGGCAAACCGCCGCCTTGGCTTTGCCGGCATTGATATCCGCCGCATTCGCTCCGGCGGCAAACAACCCCAGCATGACGAATAATTTGATGTTGTAGTAGTTATTGTTCATCCCGATCACCCTTGGTTGGCTTGTTGTACAATCCGGTCAGCGCTTTCGCACCGGCGGGGGAAGACTCATCATAGTCAGGCCGTTTTGAGTAAGCAAACCTAAAATCCCGTAAATCCCATCCCTAAGGAATAGGCCATGTCCTGGTTGCTATCGCTTTTCAATCAAGATTCCGTACCCCACACGCTACTCATCATCAGTCTGGTAGTCGCCAGCGGCCTGGTGCTGGGCCGCTTGTCGCTGGCCGGCATCCAGCTCGGCATCGCCGGCGTGTTGTTCTCCGGCCTGATCTTCGGCCATTTTCATCTCAGCATTAATCCGGAAGTCATGCACTTCCTGCGCGAGTTCGGCTTGGTATTGTTCGTTTACGCCATCGGCTTGCAGGTCGGTCCCAGCTTCGTCAGCGCTTTCTTTCGTTACGGCCTGCGCTTGAACGGGCTGGCCGCCGCCGTGGTTTTGCTGGGAGCGTTGATAGCGGTACTGATCAGCATCGTCGGCGACATTCCGATGCCGGTCGCGGTGGGCCTGTTTTCCGGAGCGACGACCAACACGCCATCGCTGGCTGCGGCCCAACAAGTTTTGGACACTTTACCCAATATCGGCCCGGAGACCCTGAAAATGCCGGGCTTGGGTTACGCCGTGGCCTATCCGTTCGGCATTGCCGGAATCATTCTGGCGATGCTGTTGAACAAGCGTCTGTTCAAGATCGATATCGCCCACGAAGCCAAGCTGTTCGACGACAACCAGCAGCAACACGCGCACGTACCGATCTGGAAAGATTTGAAAGTCGAAAACCCCAATCTTAACGGCCTGATGCTGAGCCAGATTCCGTTCTTCGAGGGCATGAACGTGGTCATGACCCGAATTCTGCATAACGGCCAGGTCGACGTCGCCGGCCAGGACAGTCGGCTTACGGTCGGCGATACGATCAGGCTGGTCGGCGAGCGCGAACCGCTGGAACAATTGAAAATCCTGATCGGCCCGGAATCGGATATCGACCTGAAACAAATTGCCACCAATCTGCACAGCAAACGTTTGGTGGTCACCAACAAGGCGGCGATCAATGAAACCATCGGCAACCTCTGCCTGCTTTACGGCGTCACGATCTCGCGGATTCACCGGCCGGACGTCGAATTTTCGCCGACCAGCCACGTGCATGTGCAATTCGGTGACGAGTTGCACGTGGTCGGCAGCCAGGATGCACTGACCAGCATCGAAAAAGCGCTGGGCAATTCGCTGGAGGAACTGGACCATCCGCAAATCATGCCGATCTTTATCGGCATCTCGCTGGGCGTGTTGTTGGGCAGTTTTCCGCTATATCTGCCCGGCATCCCGTCCGCGGTCAAATTGGGCATGGCCGGCGGGCCTTTGCTGGTGGCGATCATGCTCAGCCGGATCGGCAATTGGGGCGCGATGACCTGGCATCTGCCGAAAAGCTCCAACATCATTTTGAAAGATATCGGCATCGTGCTGTTTTTGGCCTGCGTCGGGCTGCACTCCGGCGACCAATTCGTCGAAACCCTGGTCAAGGGCGACGGTTTTTACTGGATGGCCTGCGCCGCACTGATTACCTTGCTGCCGCTATTGGCCGTTGCTGCGGTTGGCCGCATCTTCTATAAATTGAATTTCCTGTCGCTGTGCGGTCTGTTGGCCGGCAGCATGACCGATCCGCCGGCGCTGGCCTTCGCCAACAATCTGAGTCCGTCGGCGGCGGTGTCGATGGCTTATGCGACGGTGTATCCGCTGGTGATGATTTTGCGCATCATAGCCGCACAATTGATTATTTTACTGGTCAACTAAGCCTGATTCGGCGGGTGCATGATTAGCGACAGCGCCGCCGCAATGCCGGCCAACACCGAAAATCTGGCGCCGTGCGACGGCGAACTGTATTTGCTGCACGGGTTTTACCCGAGCAATACCGCCGACCGTTATTTTCAAGACCTACTGCACGGCCTGGCATGGCAAACCGAGCAAATCCAAATCTTCGGCCGCTTGCTGACAGTGCCGCGGCTGATGGCTTGGTACGGCGATCCGGACGCCCATTACCGCTATTCCGGCGTCGACCACGCTCCGCTGCCTTGGAACGGAGCTTTATTGGCGATAAAAGCCGACCTGGAATCGATTTGCCGGCATCGCTTCAATAGCGTGCTGGCCAATTTATACCGCGACGGCCGCGATTCGATGGGCTGCCACGCCGATAACGAGCCGGAACTGGGCGCCAATCCGTTGATCGCATCGCTTAGCCTCGGCGACAGCCGTCTGTTCCGCCTGCGTCACAACCGCAGCAAACAGCGACTGGATATCGAATTGGCCCACGGCGATTTGCTGGTGATGGCCGGCGCGCTGCAACACCATTGGCGCCACGAACTGCCGAAAACCCGGCAAATCAAACAAGCACGGATCAATTTGACGTTTCGGCGGATTTTGCCAGCCAATTGAGCCGGGCGATGCGCAAGGCATTGATCTTGTCGACCAGCATGCGGCTCAACGCCGGCTCAGCCGCTGCGTTACCAAGTCGGGTAGTATCGCCGTCCAGTTTCACCAGATAGTCGCCGTCGTCGCTGAATACGCTGACCTTATCGCGATTGTCGCCGCGGCGGTGGGCGATAAAGCGCGGCGGCGCAGCATGCTCGCCCCACAACACGCCTTGCCAAGCACTACTGCATTGGCTGCCGTCAACCATGCCTTGCAAGGTATTGAACACGTCGGTCTGTTGAAATTGCCGGTCCTCGTCTGCGTGCCCGCTAGCGGACACCACCAGCAGCGGCACTTTGGCCGAGGCTTTGTAATGGCCGAAGTGCGCGGCTTCTTCCTGCTTCAATGGCGTCATCGAATGGTGGTCGCCGACGATCAGCAGTATGCCGTTGCGAAAAAATCCGGCGTCCTGCAATTGCCGGTAAAAATGGCCCAATTGTTTGTCGGCATAACGAAACGCGGCCTCTTCCGATTTTTGTTTGGTTTCCGGATCGAGATAAGGATGGTGGGTGCTGACGGTTTTGATGAACAACAGCAGCGGTTGTGGTCCAGCTTTGGCGATTCTATCCAGCGCCCGCAGGTAAAGAGCTGTGTCGGGCGCGGCGCGAAAATGAAACCGTTCCCAACCCGCATAATCGGGATGGTCGTGGCCCTCGACATAATCGAAGCCGATGCTGTTGGCCCAGACTCCGGTATTGCCGAATTCGAGATCGGCGCTGGTCAGAAATTCGCTGCGGTAGCCGCGCGCTTTCAGCCGATGCGGCAACGATTGTTCGACAGCGTAAAACCCGGCAAAAGACGCGCTACCGCCGTCGGAATAGCTGGACGGCGAATAGATCGGCGGCAAGCCGGTCAGCAAAGCGATTTCGCCGTCTTCGGTGATGAACCCGTTTGCATAGAAGTTACGAAACGCCAGATGGTTTGCCGCAATGGCATCGAGTTGCGGCGTCCAATCGCGAATCCCGGAAAAGTAACGACTTTGGTAGGCGGACAGCGATTCCACCATCAGTATCACGATGTTTTTGCTTTGCGCCGGCTCGGCGTGGCAAGTTTGCGCTTCGTCGTAGCGAAAGCCGCGGATAAACTCGGCGCTGTAAGGCTCAGCCTCGGAACGTATGGTCAGGTTGTAATCGAAAACGTTTTTATAAATCCAGGCGTGGGCGTAAACGTCGTTGTCAGTGAAACCGGAAATTAACGGCAGCCCGGCGATAGCAAACAACGGCAGTTTGCGGTTGCGTTCGGTGGGAAGGCGGTACGGCACCGAGACCAACGCGGCAATCGCAGCCAACAGTATCAGCAAGATTCCCCACAAGGCCCAATCCGGTAGTCCGTAAATTTGCTGAATGTACTTATGCGAATAGCCGGCGTATTTGATCGCATCGCCGAGTGCCAGATGGGTGTCGAAATTGGCGATGACCAAATAATCGATCCAGTAAATCGCAAACAGGACTAATGCCAGCAGGCGCAACAGTGCCGAAACGACACGCCAAATACCTGGCCAGCACGACAGGTACAGCAGCAACAGCAATACCGCATAGACCACCGCGTCGTTAGCCAATACCCGAGCCCATCCCAGGAAACGGGTGCCGGTGTATTCGTAGATAAAATGATCGACGAACAGGCCTTTCAGTAGCAACGGCGCCAATAGGAAGGCAAATACACCCAAGCGCGTGACCATGCCGGGCTATACCGCGTGCTTGGGTTTTAACAGATAAAAAATATCGACTTCGATGAAACCGAACGCGACAATCCATAACAACGCATCGTAGCCGTCCAACCAGGCGCCGCGCGCCAACCAGATCCCGGCCATCGCCAGCAGACCGGCAAAAGTCACAATCGTCGCCAGCCAAAACAGCCGCTCGTGGCTGCGTACGTAGTCCGGCCAGCGGACTTCGGTTTCCAAGATCGCAATCAATCCAAACCAAAGCGCGGAATTGGCGATATCCAGCCATTCGTTGTCGCGCCAATAGCTACCGAAAACCAACCCGATCACCGCGATCAAACCGCTGCGTAAACGGCGCATGGCTGTTTCCCCCAGCGGCAACTCGACCTTGTTCGCTTCCAGTTCGTAAATCACCAGTAACACCAGCCAGACCAAGGCGTCGGTAAAACTGGTCAGCGTATCGGTAAAACCGTAGATGACGGCATTCAGCGCCAGCAATGCCAGAATCGCCAATTTGAATTTAGGATATTGGATCGCGGAGGTATTGAACATGATCGACAGGCCCGACATGCCGAAAAAGGCAAGATAAAAATGTGCAAATCATAAAGGGCTTTAGCGACGCTAGAGCCCTGGAGTGGCGGAGCCGTTTATTTGACGAAACAGGCTTTCTCGGCTTCGGCTTCGGCTTCCTTCAAGCGGGTGCGCAAATCCTTGGATTGCTTGGGGTCGCGGAACGCGGCGCCGGCTTCTCCGGCGGTTTTCTGCATCTGGCTGAAGGTTCTGGCCGCTTCGTATTCGGCAAAACTCAATTTCTCGGCGATCTTGTCGATCTTGCAGCCGCAGGCGTATTGGCTGATGTAGGTCAAGCCGCCGTGTTTGGCGACGCATTCCAAAACGTAATCGACTCGGTCGCGAGTCGGGTAATCGTTGACAATTGGCGCCGGCTCGGCCGCGGCAGCTTCGGCATCCGGTTTGGCGCTCTGTTCGGTGACGGCGCAACCGCTAAGCAAAACCAAAACGCTGAGCATCGGGATCAAAAAGTTTTTCATGGTGCTGGCTGTTTATAGTAGTTAAAAGTTACTGTTCGGCGGCGAAATCGACAATTTGCTTCAATTGCGGGTTCATTTCGCCGGCAAATTTGTTCAGTGCCGGATTGCCGGTATCGTCCGGCAACAAATGGGTACGCACGATGGTTTTACCCTCGAACTGATAGGTGACGACATTACAGGGCATGTAAGCGATGGCGTGCGGCGTGATGTCCAGTACCGTTTTCGCCAAGGTCAAATTGCAAAATTGTAGCGTGTCGTATTCGGGAAAATTCTCCGCGCCACGTTCTCGAATCACCTTGCCGACCCGGCTATGGCCGGTGATCCGAAAATTGTGCTCGGCAATCGCCACCTGCAATTCGGCCAGAACCTCGTCATACGGTTTGTTGGTCTCGACCTGGTAATACGTCACCGTCTCGGTGTGCAGTGCGGGACCGGCGCAGCTTGCAATCAGCGGCAAGCTTGCGAAAATGACGGCTCTGTTAAACATCGGCAAAGCTTACCATCATGAACGGGCAAAACAAAGTGAGCGGCGTGGTGCTGGCCGGCGGTTTGGCGCGACGGATGCAGCAGCAAGACAAGGGACTGATTTTGTTCGACAACCGGCCCTTGGTCAGCTATGCGCTGGCGGCGTTAGCGCCGCTTACCGACACGTTGGTGATCAGCGCCAACCGTAACCAGGAGCTATACCGCGGCTTCGGCTACCCGGTGATCAGCGACGCCAGCGCCAACTTCGACGGCCCGTTGGCCGGTATTCTCGCCGCATTGCAAACCGCACCGGCGGGCATATTACTGACCGCACCGTGCGATTCGCCTTTCGTCCGCACCGAACATTTGCAAAAGCTGCTGCGGGCCTTACACGGCAGTAGCGCCGACATTGCGGTAGCTTTCGACGGCGAGCGTTTACATCCGGTGTTCGCGGCCATTCAGACCCATTTACGCGACGATTTAAAGGACTACTTACTGCGCGGCGAGCGTAGATTGCAGACTTGGTTTCGGCAACACCCGCTGATGGAAGTCGATTTCAGCGCTACACCCGAGATTTTTGCCAACATCAACACCCCGGTCGAATTGCAAGCCCTGCAATCGCGCGGCTAACTCGACCATCACCAATTTCAGGGGAAGCGCCGCGCGGATTACCCCACATACAGTGCAGTATGTCTTTTCCGGCCGCTTGTGCTAACGTTGAATTATTTAACGGCCATTGCCTGGAATTGAAATGAAGCCCACACCGATCCGTAAATTCATGCCCGCCCTGCTATTACCGGTTTTCATGGTTCAATTCCAACCCGCCATCGCGGCAAACACGGCGGCGGCTCAGGACCAGCTGCGCATCCACACAGGGCTTCCGCGCCGGGCCAGCGACTCTTTGTTCTCCTATACCGTGGAGTGGCGTATCGACGACGGCGAAACCTACCGGTCCACCGGTTTAAGTTTTTTGAACTCGTCAAAATTGGACCACGACAAACCAGAGGCTTATATAGCCAAAAAGCTGTGGACCGCAATGAAGGACGGCATGGTCCAACTCGACCCTAACTGGCGCGGGGTCACCGTGGCCCAACCCAAGGAACAGCCAGAACTGGTGATTACCAACAAAGCCGGATATTCGGTAACCAACGTCACGATTCGCGACTATTCCAATCAATCACTTAAGTACGACTTGTCCGATAAAAGTTTCAACAGCGAGGGTGTGCAGGTGGCGATTGATTTGGTGTATACCGCCGACGTGGAATATTTGGACGACTTCACCGCCAAAAAAGCGCATTCGGCTTCTCAGGGCGAAATCGCAATTGCCATCGACGGTCAAACTCCGATCCGAATCAAAACCGACGGTAAAACCAGCAAAGAACTGGAACAAGAAATTGCCGGCAAACTCAGTGTCGCGCAATTGGCGCAAACTCCGCTGTATCCGGGCATGGTCAGTACCGATACCCGTAACAACAAACCTTTCGACGGTAGCGAGCTTCAGTTACTCAACCTGCCGGCAAAATCCATCTCTATCGATATCAGCGACCCGGCTTTAGGGGTGTTGACCAAATTTAAATTCAAAGATGACAACCGTTCTCTGCAGGTAGCCGAGCCGAGATTCATGCTGTCAGCGTTAGCTCTCGCCACCGCGCTGGCTTTGTTTTACTTTTGGCGCAACAGCCAACGGAAACCGTCTAAATAGCAACCCTCGATCCGGCGATAAAGCGTTCGCACATTACTCACCCGCCGGCAACACCATGCTAGGCGGACGGCTTGCCGGATTTTCGCCAAAACCAGACACCTAAGCCAACCACACCGGCGACCAGAAACAACATCAAAATCGGGTGTTGGTAAAACGTGTCGAAAAATGCTCCTGTGGTTTGCGATGTTGCGCGGTAATACGGTCCCATAAGTTTCTCCCCTGCAATCGGTTATTTTTATAGCAAGGCAAAGCCTTGCTAACTGAAGAAATTACCGCGCAAAACAGGCTTGTCCAATGCCAAACCTAAAATGCCTGCGCTCCACCCCCAGTAGTGAAAATTACAAAGGCAGCGACGTGATTCTTCAGACAACAAAAAACCAGGCCTGTAACCCAGCGCCTGGTTTTTAGGGGGCTGAAATTAGCGGCCTGGTCGACGCCGGATGCCGAGTCCGCCCAACAGTACGCTACCCATCAACACGAATGCCGCAGGCACGGGCACCGGAGTAGTGGTCGCCAACACCCGGAATTGTCCGTCCCAAGCCGCCGGGCCGGAAAAGTTCAGGCGAAAACTATTGACGCTGGAAAACACGGCGGGATTGCTGAATGCGTCGAACCCGAGCCAAAAATTTCCTGGACCGCTGAAACTTTGCACACCGCTAGTCGAAGTTCCGTTCGCGACCATTTCAACTTTCACGCCCAAATCAATGCTCAATATCTCCAACAAAATCGCGTTGCCATAAGCCTTAAAGTTGATCGGATCGAAATTCCAAATGATAGACGCCGTGCCGGCCGAAGTACCACCGTTGACGATTTTCAATACATTCCCGCCGGAAACGATTTCTTCCTTATTGGCATACGTCGTACCGCTGGCTACGGCAATAAAGGTACGCGAGGCATTGGTCAAATCGGTACCGGTCAATTGATTGACGGTAGTCGGACTACCGACCGAATTGCCTCGGTCAATCGCCGTCTGGGCGTGGCTAAAATTATCGATCGTCAAAACGCTGGCATCAGCATAAGGCGTGATAAACAGGGTGCAGAGCAGCGACAAGGCCGACAAACTGGATTTCAAGGCTTTTATAAACATGGGGAATAGTCCTGACGTTAAACGGAAATGGATTCGCGCTTCACAGCTTGAAGAGCAACATTTTTTTTCGGCGATCTGAAGCTGGTCGCCAGCAATCCGATCGCTAACAGAGCGACTACCGGCGGCTCGGGTACCGTGTTGTTAGAAGTTGCTAACAGCTTGAATTGCGCATCCCAAGCGTCTCTTCCTTGAAATTTGAGTTCTAGGCTATTCAAATTGGAAAACACGCCTGGATCGGAAAACTGGGTAAAGGCGATGACATGCTGGCCCAGCCCCAAATCGGTAAAGCCGAAAATCGAGCTGCCATTGGCAATCAACTGCACTTGGTGGCTCAAATCCATAAATTCGGTAGCAAACGTAAATGCACCCGCCAATGAGGCCAGATCGATCGTGTCGAAGCTATAGAAAACGCTGGCAATACCACCGCTCGGACCGTTGCTGACGGTCAGCAAACCCGCTTCAACCACCACCTCGGAGGTATCGCCATTCGAAAACGGGGTCGCGGTCAGCGTGCGGGTAATACCATTCAAGCCGGAACCGACGATGGCCACCGGACCGTCGCTACCGTTATCGACTGCTTGAAAATCGGAAAAGTCGTCGATTAATGTCGCGGAGACAGCATGTTCCGCAAACAAGGTTAGGGATAGGGCGATTAAGACTAAGCGTAATCCAGGCAAATATTTGTCCACTTTTTTCATCCTTCTTTGCATCAGTAATATAACGTTGGATAGTACGGAACGAATTCCTTAACCCTATACAAAGCATGCCTTGTGCCAATATCTATAAAATTTTTAGAATCAATTATTTGACTCCGTTCACAATCAATTTTTTCAATATGCCGGAATGACAGCACTGGCAGCGGAATGACAGGTGTGGCAGTACTGCCAGGCAATATTGCCAATCCCTCCGCCAGCCCATAGACTCACGCCTCACCGACCAAGACTTTCCCGACGTACGCCATGAGCCAACTATTCACAGCGTTTTGTTTAGGCCCGATTACCTTACCCAACCGGATTGTGATCGCCCCCATGTGCCAATATTCGGCCGTCGACGGCATAGCCTCCGATTGGCACCAGATCCATCTCGGCAATCTGGCACTGTCCGGCGCCGGGCTGCTGATCATCGAAGCCACCGCAGTCGAAGCCCGCGGCCGCATCTCGCCGGCCGACCTCGGCCTTTGGTCCGACGCCTGCGCGGCGGCCTTGGGTAAAATCCTGGATTCGATTCGGCGCTATTCGCCGATGCCGATTGCGATTCAAATCGCCCACGCCGGCCGCAAAGCCTCTACCGCGCCACCATGGGACGGCGGCCATCCGTTGGGCGCAAACGACGGCGGCTGGCAGCCCGTCGCCCCGTCTCCGCTGGCTTTCATGCCCGAGGATATGCCACCTCAAGAACTGAGCCAGCTCGACATGGTGCAAATCGAGCAGGCTTTCGTATCGGCGGCACAACGGGCGCAACAGATCGGCGTCGACGCGATCGAAATCCACGCCGCACACGGCTATCTGTTACACCAGTTTTTGTCGCCGCTGGCCAACCTGCGGGATGACGAATTTGGCGGTTCGCTGGAAAACCGGATGCGCTTTCCGCTGGAAGTATTTGCGGCGATGCGCAGCGCGGTTTCCGAGCGAATACCGATCGGAGTCAGGATTTCGGCAACCGATTGGGTGGCCGGCGGCTGGGATGTCGAGCAAAGCATCGTGTTTGCCAACCAATTGAAAGCGCGCGGTTGCGCCTTCATTCACGTCTCCAGCGGCGGCCTGTCGCCGCAACAGAAAATCCCGTTAGGCCCCAACTACCA
Source organism: Methylomonas sp. EFPC3 (assembly GCF_029643245.1). Taxonomy (NCBI): domain Bacteria; kingdom Pseudomonadati; phylum Pseudomonadota; class Gammaproteobacteria; order Methylococcales; family Methylococcaceae; genus Methylomonas; species Methylomonas sp. EFPC3. The sequence goes on along the minus strand of NZ_CP116398.1, from coordinate 4,201,557 downwards.
AGTGCCGTTGGCAGAAGCGATTCGTGCCGGTTGCGGGTTGCCGACGATTGCAGTGGGTTTGATTACCGAAGCGGAAGCGGCCGAAGCCATAATTGCCGAAGGCCGGGCCGACTTGGTCGCGATCGCTCGCGGCATTCTGTACGATCCGCGCTGGCCCTGGCATGCCGCGGCGAAACTCGGCGCACAGGTTGACGCTCCACGGCAATATTGGCGCTGCCAACCGAGAGAATTGAAGGAACTGTTCGGCGACATCCGGTTTCGCCAACGCTGACTTGCCCGTCAAGGCCAAGCACTAGACCGCGTTAAAAATACGAAATATCGTGCGCTTAGCGATATTTCGTCTCCGTTGCGCCAATCCTAGGGTTGCCGGAGCAGTGCTCCCGCCAGGCCTTACAATAAAAACAATTTCATTTCAATGAATTGCAGCATCTTGATTCGATTAAATCCGCAATGGCACGGCTCTTGATCGATACGGTAAAAAAGTCGCCGGAAAACGGCCTACACAATCCCTTTACCGACAGAGCTGACCATGAAAAACGAACCCAATCTTTTTTTGAACCCGATTCCAGCATTTTCCTGTTCCGACAATATTGCGGCCTCGCAATGGCTGAAGCCAACCTCGTGCGGCACAGCTCCCGGCAAATGCGAACCGCTGAACCAAAACTTCGCGGAAATCGCCGAATTGCAGAAAGCCCTGGCTTTGAGCCAACGCCAACTGGCCGACGCGAAACGGCAAATCGAAGCGTTGAATGCCGACCGAGCCGAACTCAGCCAACAATTGCAAGAAGCCGGTGAACATTACCACCAGGCCTTACATGCGGCCCATCACGACGCACTGACCGGCCTGGCAAACCGGACATTGCTGCAAGACAGGCTGCAGCAAGCGATGGCTCGGACAAACCGTCAACAATCGCAACTCGCGTTGCTGTTCATCGATCTGGACGATTTCAAGGCCGTTAACGACACCTTAGGCCACGCCGCCGGCGACCGTCTATTGAGCGAGGTCGCCAACCGGCTGCAAACCTGCATTCGCAATTGCGATACCGCTTGCCGTTACGGCGGGGATGAGTTTTTGGTGTTGCTGACCGACATTGAAAATTCGGAACAGTTAAACGCGGTAATCGACAAAGTCTACGAAAACCTGATCGCGCCCTACGCCTCGGCCATTGGCTACCTGACGCTGGATGTCAGCATCGGCACCGCGATTTACCGCCGCGGCAAACAATCCTGGGACGAGTTGATCAGACAGGCCGACCAAGCCATGTACCGGGCGAAGGCCGCCAAGGTTTGAGTCGGGTTGCGGGATTGAGGCCGAGCTAGTCCAGCCGGCGCAGCGCGACGAATTTGTTAGCCGGCCCCAGTTCCATTTCGAAATAGCCCTGAATGCCGTTTTTGGTGAGATAACGTTGAATATTGCCGGCCGGAAACTGAATGCGCCGGCCGTCATCGGCTAGAACGCTGATGGTTTTGGCGTGACCTTGATAAACAGCCAGAAACCGGTCGTAACTCAGATCGAGTCTAAAGCGGATGAATTGGTTGACCATACACAAGGCCGGCCCGGAAGCGACGACCGGACCGACCCTTAAATCGCTTAACGCGCGTTTTGCAATGCGGCGATCCGCTCTTCCAAAGGCGGGTGGCTCATGAACAAGCGTTGCACGCCGCCGCCGTTAATACCGAATGCCGCCAACTCGCCGGGCAATTGCGCGGGTTCGTGCGCACGCTGCAAAGCGCGCAAGGCACTGATCATTTTCTGCCGGCCGGCCAATTGGGCACCACCGGCATCGGCGCGGAATTCGCGGTAACGCGAGAACCACATCACCAGCATCGAAGCCAAAATCGACAACGCAATTTGCGCGACCATTTGGGTGATGTAGTACGCCGGGCCGTAACCGCGTTCGGTTTTGAACACCGCCCGGTCGACCACATAACCGATGATGGTGGCGAAGAAATAGACGAAGGTGTTGACTACGCCCTGCATCAAGGCCATCGTCACCATATCGCCGTTGGCGACGTGGCTGATCTCATGGCCGACCACCGCTTCGACTTCGTCGGCATTCATGCTCCTGAGCAAACCGGTACTGACCGCGACCAAAGCATTGTCGCGATTGGCTCCGGTGGCGAAGGCGTTGGCTTCCGGCGCGTCGAAAATACCGACTTCCGGCATGCCGATACCGGCCATTTGCGCTTGGCGCGCTACCACGCTGACCAACCACTGTTCGGTCTGGTTTTGCGGCTGCTCGATCACATGCACGCCCATCGCGCTTTTTGCCGACCATTTCGACATGAACAGCGAAATGACCGAACCGGTCATACCGAACACGGCGGAAGTCGCCAGCAAACCTTCGATATTCAGATTTACGCCTTGAGCGTCCAGCGCGCCTTTCAAGCCTAAAACGTTAAAAATGATGCTGATCGCAATCATGATGGCCACGTTGGTAGCCAAAAACAGCAATATTCTCATCATGGCGTAACTTTCCTGTGTTGTTATGGTGTGGTGGCGATTTGGGGCGCCAAAAGATTAAATTCAAGGTTATAGAGTGATAACATCATTCAAAGTTTACTCAGAGGCAGATAAAAATGAAAAGAATAAAGTCCCTGCTATTGCTCATGCTTACCAGCTTGCCGACCCTGGCCGCCAGCCCGGAACACGAGGCGGTGTTAAAACAATTGCACTTGCCGCCGGGGTTCAATATCCGGATTTTCGCCGACAATCTGCCCAACGCCCGGCAAATGGCATTGGGCGACAAGGGCGTGGTCTACGTCGGTTCTCGCCAAGGCAACGTCTATGCCGTGCAAGACAAGGACGGCGACGGCGTAGCCGACCAGCGCTTCGTCATCGCCGAACAGCTCAACCTGCCGAACGGCGTCGCTTACAAAGACGGCTCGCTGTACGTGGCCGAAATCCAACGCATCATTCGCTTCGACGAAATCGGTATGCGGCTGGCCAATCCGCCGAAACCGGTGACCGTATACGACCAATTTCCGTCCGACCGCCACCACGGCTGGAAATATTTGCGCGTCGGCCCCGATAACAAACTGTACACCGCGGTCGGTGCGCCTTGTAACGTCTGCGATCCGGAGCAACCGATCTACGGTTCCCTGTTGCGGATGAACCGCGACGGCAGCGGTCTGGAAATATTGGCGCGCGGCATCCGCAATACGGTCGGTTTCGATTGGGAAACCCGGACCGGCCATTTGTTTTTCAACGACAACGGTCGCGATCACCTGGGCGACGACCTGCCGCCGGACGAGCTGAACGAATGGACCCCGACCAACCAACACTTCGGCTTTCCCTACTGCCATGGCGGCAATGTTGCCGACCCGGAATTCGGCGCCGGCAAAGAATGCTACAAATATGCGGCGCCGGCCTGGCGCTACAAGGCTCACATCGCGCCGCTGGGTATGCGCTTTTATACCGGCAAGCAATTCCCCGACGTCTATTTCCGGCAACTGATCGTGGCACAACACGGCTCGTGGAACCGCAGCCAACCGCAGGGCTACCAAGTCGACGTCGTCAAATTCCGCGAGGGCCAGCCCTACAACGAACAGCCCTTCATCAGCGGCTGGCTGACGCCGAAGGGCGAGGTATTAGGCCGGCCCAACGACGTGCTGCAACTGCCGGACGGCAGTTTGCTGATCAGCGACGACAGCCTGGGCGTGATTTACCGGGTGACCTACGGCCGATGAGCGACAAGCGTTTCGAAATACTGGATTGCCGCACCGTCTACCACGGCTTTTTCCGGCTCGAGCAATATACGCTGCGGCACACGCTGTTCAACGGCGGCTGGAGCCAGCCGCTGACGCGGGAATTATTCCGCCGCGGCAATTGCGTGGCGGTGCTGCTGTACGACCCCGACCGCGACGAAGTCGTCATCATCGAGCAATTCCGGGTCGGCGCGATCTTGCAGCCGCAACGGGCCTGGCTGTTGGAGATCGTGGCCGGTGCCATAGAAGAAGGCGAAACCGCCGAAGAAGTCGCTTACCGCGAAGCGCGGGAAGAAGCCGGCTGCGAAATTCTGGAATTGATCGAGATTCAACAATTTTTCACGACGCCGGGCGGCGCCTCCGAATGGATCACGCTGTATTGCGGCCGGGTCGACAGCAGTGATGTCGGCGGCATTCACGGCCTGGACGAGGAAGACGAAGACATCCGGGTCAGCGCTATCAAATTCGACGAAGTGTTCGCGATGCTGGAACGCCGCGAAATCGAATCCGGCATTCCGATCATCGCCATCCAGTGGCTGTATATCCACCGCGACCGGCTGCGGGGGCGCTGGCTAACCACCGCTGGGCAGCCGGCGTAACTTGCCGGCCGCGGCCGGTTAACGCGTCTTTAACGAACCGCTGCGTCCTAACCAGGGATTGGATTTTTCCTGCAACCACGCCTGGGCGAACGCATCGTTTTTAACGATCATGTCCAAAAACGCGGTTGTGGTGCCGATGACGGCGGCAACGTGTTTATAGCCCTGCTCCCGCCGGACTTCTTCACTGCGGGAACTGCCGAACCAGGAACTGCTGCCGCCCGGCGGTCCACCCGCGCCACCGCGACGGCGACCGCCTCCAATCGGAGGCTCTCCAGCCATCGCCGCGTCACTGCGCCGGTCCGCCGCTGCGAAACGGCCGCCCGGTTCCGACCCCGCCAGTACCTTATGCCCACCATCCTGCAACAGTAATAAGTATTTGCCGCCGGCCGGCGCGTATTCCCACAAAGCGGTTCTGACCGGCGCCGAGCTGATCGCATACGGATCGTTGTCTTCGCTACCGGTAACGCTCAACATCGGCAAGGATAACTTTTGAAACCGGCCGCGCACTTGGCCTTCGGCCAAATCCACCGACGGACTCAACACGATGGCCGCAAGCGGCTGCAAATCGCCGCGGTCAGGCATATCGGCTGCGAACGCTTCTCCGGCGGCAGCGGAAACGGTTTGCCCGCCCAAATCGTAACCGGCCAAAACCACTTTGGAAAAATCCGCCGCGGCAAATACCGGCACGTGCATCTCGGCCCGGAGTTTCAGTTGCCGATAAGCCCAATACAAATGCCCGAGCCGGCTCTTTAAACGCTCCGGCGCAAAATATTGATGGCCGACGTAATGCAATTCGCTGCTGCGCGCGGAACGCGATTGCCGCGGCCGTTTTTCGCCGAACCAGGAGTCGCCGCCGGGTTCCCGCGCCGGCGGGCTTTCTGCGTCCAGTTCCTCGACCGGGCCGAAGGCATCTTCGTCCGGCAGGTCGAACTTACGCTCGGCTTCCAATTGTTTCAACGCCTGGGCGATTTCCACCGGCTGTAAGCTGAATACCGCATAGCCGGCCTTGACCCAATTTTCCCGCCACAACTTACCGGCCCTTGCGTCTTCGCCGATACTGGGCAGATAAATCACCAGCGGATAACGGCCCGGCATTTTCGGCGCAAGCATTTCCACATCCAGCTCGACGCCGTCGTGCACCCACAGATCGTGCGCCGAATCCAGCTCGAAACTGCCAGCCGGTTGGTAGGCACCGGAGCGAAGCATTTGGTCCAGTTTTGCCGTTTGATCTTCCATATCCGGCAGCGACGGACGGGACGAACAGGCACCGAGCATGGTCAGGAGTGCAGTTGCCAAAACCAGGCGAAATTCTGGAGAAAACTTCGAAAAAACGGACATCGGTGTGAAACTCCGGCGCGGGTAGCATAAAAAGATCCAAGTCATAGTCTCAAGTATGCCCAAAATAAAGTAAATCGCCGTCTGCCGAATGTAAAAATAAATTAAGCCGCAAACCGCTGCCATTCAGCCGGATCAATGCCGAAATAAACCGCATGAAATGCGCGGCAAATTTCACCGCCGCCCGCATCGTTGTACAATGCGCGTTTTTCAGTACATTATCGGTTTGCGTATGGGCTTCGAACAATTAGCATCGCTGCGGGATCAACTGGCGCAACAGGCCGCCGCCGAAAAAGCGAAAAAGCAAGAGCAGAAAAAGCAACACCAAGCGCCAAGCGCGGACGTCGACCCGGTCGTGCAAACCATCGGCCAGTTGCAGAAACGTTTTCCGGCCATCTTCCCGAAAAGCCCCAACCCGAAAGTCCCGCTCAAAATCGGCATCCACAACGACTTGGTCGAACAGTCCGAACAACTCGGCATCGCCAAGGAAGCCTTGTTAGAAGCGATCAAAACCTGGTGTACCGGCAACCGCTATTGGGCCTGCATGGTCGAAGGCGCGATTCGGGTCGATCTGAACGGTAACGAAGCCGGCCGCGTCACCAAAGACAACGCCACCCAGGCGCAACGGCTGAAATACCGGTCGCAGAAAAAAAAGCCGAAAAAAGCCGCAGCCAAACCCGCTCAGCCAGCTCCCGCCGTCGAATAAGGCCGACCAGGCGCAGGGATGGAATCTTTCGCCGCACTTCCGCCCGCCAATCCTACGCTGTCGCACCGGCAGCGCCTGCGTTACATTTTGAGCGGCTCCGCCGGCAATCTGGTCGAATATTTCGACTGGGCCATCTACGCCGCCTTCGCCCTGTACTTTGCCCCGCTGTTCTTTCCGGAAGGCGACCAGACCGCGCAATTGCTGAATAACGCCGCGGTATTCGCCGTCGGCTTCGTGTTCCGCCCGCTGGGCGGCTGGCTGCTCGGCAGTCTGGCGGACCGCAAAGGCCGCAAGAGCGCGCTGCTGTTATCCGTGAGTCTGATGTGCCTGGGCTCGTTGATCATCGCCTGCGCGCCGGGTTACGCCGAAATCGGCAACTGGGCGCCGGCTCTGCTGCTGTTTGCCCGCATGCTGCAAGGCTTCAGTATCGGCGGCGAATACGGCAGCTCGGCCACCTACCTCAGCGAAATGGCCGGCGCCAAGCACCGCGGTTACTATTCCAGCTTTCAATACGTGACCATCGTGCTCGGCCAGTTGCTGGCCCTGGGATTATTGATGCTGCTGCAACGCTACCTGTTAAGCAGCGAACAACTGCACGCCTGGGGCTGGCGGATTCCGTTCGTCGTCGGCGGCACCCTGGCCGTGCTCGCACTCTGGCTGCGCGGCAACATGGCCGAAACTAGCGCCTTTGCCAATTCCCGCCAGCACCCCGGCCGCCGGACCGCATTGCGGGAACTGGCGCGCCACCCGCGCGCGGTCTTCACCGTCGTCGCCCTGACGGCCGGCGGCACCGTGTCCTACTACACCTTTACCGTGTACATGCAAAAATTTCTGGTCAACACCAGCGGCTTCAGCAAAGACGACGCCACGCTGATCTGCAGCCTGGGCCTGTTGGGGTTCATGGCGCTCCAACCGATCTTCGGCCTGATTTCCGATTACGTCGGCCGCCGCACGCTGCTGATCGGTTTCGGCATCGGCGCCAGCCTATGCACCACGCCGCTACTGTCGTTGCTGGCGCAGGCGCGCAGCGTCGAAACCGCATTGGCCTGGTACCTGTGCGCGTTACTGATCACCTCCGGCTACTCGTCGGTCAACGCCATCGTCAAAGCCGAATTGTTTCCGGTCCAGATTCGCGCCCTGGGTGTCGGTTTTCCGTATGCGCTGACCGTAGCCCTGTTCGGCGGCAGCGCCGAATATCTGGCCTTATGGCTGAAAAGCCAGGGCCACCCGGATTGGTTCGGTTATTACGTCAGCGGCTGCGCCGCACTGGCATTGTGCGTTGCCGTAACCATGAAAGAGCCGCTGCGCGACTCGGCACTGGACCGCGATGAAGCCGCCGCTTAAATTGATCCGCCGCCGATTCCGCCGCAGCGTTTACCTGGCGGCGGCTTTACTTGGTTTATTGTTTGATTCCGGTTGCGCCAGCCTGAGCCGGGAAGACTGCCTGCGCGGCGACTGGTTCGGCGTCGGCATACGCGACGGTCTCGGCGGCGAGCCCGGCGCTCGGCTGGCCGACCACGCCGACGCCTGCCGCGAACACGGCATCGTCGTCGACCAAGCAGCTTATTTCGCCGGCCGCGACCAAGGGCTGCGCGATTATTGCCGGCTGGACAACGCGTTCACCGAAGGCCTCAACGGCCGCGGCTACCAACACGTCTGTCCACCGGCCATCGACAGCCAATTTGCCCGTTACAACGCTGCGGCCTATGCGGTGTACGAAGACCGCAACGAACTGGACCAGCTGCAAAGCGACTTGTCCGACAAGGAAAGCCGTTTGCGCGACAGCAAATTGACCGACAAAGAGCGCGACCGACTGCGCAGCGAACTGCGAGACCTGGACCGCCACTACGATCACCACCGCCAAGACCTGTACTTCCACGAACGGCAACTCGACGACATGCGCCGGGAGCTTTCCGGCTATCGTTGAAGCGGATTGCAACGCGGCGGGAATAATCGGGCCATTGGGTTAACTATTTCGCTTGCCGGCGAGTCCCGTTGCGGTCAATCCTGCGAAGTGGTTGAATGGCGGCCAAATGGCTATTCCCGAACATCGTTTCGAATCGACGAAGATAGACAGACAGGAAAATCCGATGCTGACCAACTAGTTACAGTGAAAATAAACATCAGCTTGGTGATATACGGAAACCACTTAATTACTAGTTAGACATCGCAAGCCCTATGCCAAAGCGTAAGCCATTTCCGAAGGACTCTGTGTGTAAGCCTTGCTGGGAGCTGAAGTACTGCCCTTACGGTCCGATGGTCGAGTACTTTACGTTTGCCGACGTTCGGGAATCCCAGGCAGAAGTCGAAGGCCGTTACAACGACCACTTGATGTCGCTCGCAAACGGCAAGTCAAAGACCGAGGAAGACATCTGGGACGACATCCGAATGCTTCACCTATGGCGTCCATGGGTTGCAGAACAACTCAGGGAGTACGAGCCAGAGGACATCACCTGCAAAGTGTTCGGACATTCATGCCCGGTCTTCTTCGTCCAGAGCGGCGGAACCGAAACAAAGGAGTCGCGGCCCGAAGGTCGCTCGGTCCCACGCAATGTCATGCTCAAGGTAGTCCGTCGAGACAATCACACTTGCCAGCTATGCCACGCTCACGTTCCTGACGATGAAATTGAGTTTGATCACATCATTCCGTTTTCGCGGGGAGGTGCAACGACAGTGGAGAACATTCGCTTGCTCTGCCGCTCATGCAACCGCAAGAAGTCCAATGCGCTAGGAGAGCTTCTTGGTCGGTAAAGCGACGTCTGACCCTGCGTTCGAGGCGACCTGCGCGAAAAGCCGCGCAGACGACTCAACTCCGCGTTGGACGTCACGAACCTATTTCCACAATCTGATAATGCAATGAAACATCCGAGCCATTCCGACCTTTCCTTCAATCTTGCGTGGCAGTTCACTGACATCTTGCCTGGCTCCTTTGAGCGCGCTCGAGAAGCCGTCGCTGGAAAAAAGTTCCCTATCCTTGGACCGCGCCCTGACGCCGGCCCAAGGACACAACCTTTATCGAATCGGAACGTGAAGGGTCCGTACCTGTATGCCGTGTACAGCCAAACGGGCGAAATCCGCTACGTGGGAAAGGCTCTGGAGAAGACAGTTCTGTATCGATGGATACGTCCGGACAATCGAACTGGGCAGCATTACTGGTCTCACGGAACCACGAGCGGCACCAAGAAGGCGACCATTGAGTTCATTGCCGAAGAGCTATTGGCCGGCTGCAAGCCCGTCGCTCTCTATTTTGCTGGCTACAGCCAGCTCGTTTCCTTGGTCCAGAAGCGAGCAACTGCGATCGGAATCAACAGCCAAGAAATTGCAGCTATTCCGGCCGAGCAATTCGCCGAGCAGCTCGAGAACTACCTGATTTACACCCTACAGCCACCTTGGAATAGTAGAGGCAAGACCTCACCTCCGAACGGGATCCTCGCCAAATGCGGCGATTACTGGAAGTGATGTCCAACAAGGCGCTCAAAGGGACGCTCCTAACGTCGCGCCCCTTAGCTTTACGTTGGGCAAACAAATAAAGGAGCCCAGTGTGCCAACAATTTCGATGTTCTACGGAATCCTGATCTTGATGTATTTCTACGACAACAAGAAACACAGCGCTCCTCATATCCATGCTGAGTAGGTGAATACGAGGCGACGATAGCCATTGAGGATGGTTCAGTCCTTGATGGCAGTTTACCGCCAGCAAAAATGAAGCTGGTACAAGCGTGGATAGAAATTCACCGAGAAGACTTAATGGCAGATTGAAAATTGGCCGTTTCTGGCGAACCAGTCTTCAAAATTGACCCATTGCGATAGAGTGTTCCATGGATAAGATCGTAAAAGCCATTCCTCTCGATAATTATCGGATTGAGATTCAGACAACTAGCGGTATTTCCGGCATTTTTGATGTCAAGCCCTACCTGGGAGGGAGTGCATTCAAAGAGCTTTTGAACGAATCATATTTTCGCTTGGTTCACCCGCGACATCATGGTATTGCTTGGCCGAATGAACAGGACTTCAGTGCGGATACCATTATCTATGACATCCAAAATGCCCAACAAAACGCTCCAGCAGACACCGTTACCGCTCTGCCGCCGAGCTAATCGCTAGCCGTTAAACACTATCCGGGTTCCCACGGTCCACCGTGGGAACCCATACTGCATGAAAGCTGCTGTGCATGCACCCAATCAATACCGAATCCGATACCAAACCATCCCGACCGCTTCGTGGGCCAGCAGGAAAAGGTTGGCCCAGGCCGACGGCGACGGTAGCCAGTCCGGGAAGCGAGGGTCGCCGTTGCGGCCGATGAAGGCGGTCGGTGCCGGCAAGACGTTAAAGCCGGCTTGGCGGAACGCCATCAACGCCCGCGGCATGTGGTAGGCCTGCGTTACCAGCACGATGTCGTTTATGCCGTATTGGCTCAGCAAGTCCCAGCTGAAGCGGGCGTTTTCGGCGGTGTTGCGGCTGTCGCGCTCCTGCCAGGCCACCGGGGTTTTGAATTCCTGGTCCAATATCGCCGCCATCAGGTCGGCTTCGGCCACATCGTCCGCCGCCAGCGCGCCGCCGCCGGAAACCAATACCGGCAAGCCCAGTTCCCAGGCCAGTTTGGCGGCATAGCGCAGACGCAGCAGATTGCGCGGATGTAAGGTGATTTGGCCGGGATATTCCGGCGTGTCGAATTGCAGGCCGCCGCCGATGACGACTAGTGCGCCGGGTTTGAAGGTTGCGGCAGCATTGGCCGGCAGCGGCGGCACCCGTTCCCAACACTGCGCCAAACGGTTGACGACGATGGGCAGACTCAGCAACCACAGCAAAACCAAACTCGTCAGCGCCATGCTCCGCCCCCATTTGCGTTTGTCGGCCAGCACCCCGACCAGCGCCAAAACCAGCAGTAAAACCGGCGGCAACAACAGCGACTGCAGCGCATAAACCAGCATGGCGGCTATCCTAGCCTAGGCCGGTTGCGCCGGGTTAAACCGCAAACCGCCGGGCAAAGCTGCCTAGCCGGCCAAGCCGGAAATGCCGACCGCTGCGCGCAATTGCTGAATGAACGGCCGGCTGATGGCGCGGGCTTTTTCGGCGCCTTCCTGCAATTGCTGTTCGATATGTTCCGGCGCCGCTATCAAGGCTTCGTAACGCTCGCGGGCCGGGGCGATTTCGTCGTTGATTTTCTCGAACAATACCTGCTTCATCTCGCCCCAGCCGATGCCTTCGGCATAACGCTGGCGAATCGAGTCCACTTCGTGGTGGTTGGCAAAGGCCTGGTAAATACCGAACAGCGTGCAGCCTTCTGGATCTTTCGGTTCGCCCGGTTCCAGCGAGTTGGTTTTGATCTTGTTGATCAATTTGCGCAGTTTCTTTTCCGGCTCGAACAACGGAATCGTATTGTTGTAGCTCTTGCTCATTTTGCGGCCGTCCAGGCCCAGCAAGGTCGCGGCATTTTCTTCCAGCACCGCTTCCGGCAACGCGAAATGTTCGCCGTAGATATGGTTGAAGCGGGCGGCGATGTCGCGGGCCATTTCGATATGCTGGATTTGGTCCTTGCCGACCGGCACCTTGTTGGCATTGAACATCAAAATATCGGCGGCCATCAAAATCGGATAGCTGAACAGGCCCATCGTGATGCCCTTGTCCGGATCGTTGCCTTCGGCTTCCTCGTTCTCGGCGACGGCGGCTTTGTAAGCGTGAGCCCGGTTCATCAAGCCCTTGGCGGTGACGCAGGTCAGCATCCAGGTCAGTTCCAGAATTTCCGGCACGTCGGATTGGCGGTAAAACACCGCATTCGAGGTATCCAGCCCCAGCGCCAGCCAGGTGGCGGCGATTTCCAGGCTGGATTGCTTGACCCGGGCCGGCTCGTTGCATTTGATCAGCGCATGGTAATCGGCCAGGAAATAAAACGGCCGGACCTGTTCGTCTTTGCTGGCCTTGATCGCCGGCCGGATGGCCCCGGCGTAATTGCCCAAATGCGGCGTGCCGGTGGTGGTGATGCCGGTAAGAACGATGGATTTAGTCATACTGCTGCCTGCGCTATCGAAATGAAAAAGTGGCGCGATTTTACACAAATCGCCGGGGATAGTCAGGCTCGACGCCTGCGGCGAGGCAGGCGGGGCCGCGGTTGGTCAGATCCGGTCGGCCAGCAGCCGAATCGGATGCATCAGTTTGCGGTCGGTTTCGCCGCGCTCGGCGTTCAGAAAAAACGCGCAACCGAAATTGGTGCTGACGGCGATATCGGCGCCGCAACCGGCGATGGCCTGGCGCTTTAGCGTTTTTAGTTGCCCGGCATTTTCCGGATGGCTCAACATATAACTGCCGCCGGCACCGCAGCAGGTGTGGTTGTCCGGCAAGGCTTCGATATTCACGCTGGGGATTTTCGCCAACAAGGCATAAACCGCCTTGGCGTTTTTCAAGACGTTACGCTGGCTGCACGGTTCGTGCACCGCGATATTCAGGTTGGATGCCGCCGGCTGAAGCTGGTCCGGCCAATGTTCCAGCAAAAACTCATTGATGTCGCGCAAACTGCGGGTGAACCAGCCGGAGGTTTCGCTATCAGCGCCCTGGTATTCGGTTAGCATCGCCCCGCAACCGCTGGCCAGATACACCACCGCCTCGACTTCCAGCTCGTAAAACGTGGCGATATTGTTTTCGATCAGTGCCTCAGCCGAGCGGCCGTTATGCTGGTGGATCGCGCCGCAGCAGCCCTGGCCTTCCGGCACCACCACCTCGTAGCCGACCGCATTGAGTAGTTTGATCGCCGCCCGCAGCGTGGCGCGGTCGAAATTTTCGGCCAGACAACCGGTAAACAAGGCGACGCGGCCGCGTTGGCGGGCGCGTTTACTCACAGGAAAAACTCCGGCTAAACCGCCGAGCGCCGGCTCGCAGACTAGGCGCTCGGCGGCCGCCAGATTCAGTTTTTGCAACAGGCCGCTCGCCCGCAACGGCTTTTGCAGGCCCGAACGCAAATATAGGGTAAGCAACGGCAACAAGCTGCGCCGCCAGTTTTTGTGTTCGATCAGACGCAGCGCCAATCCGGCAAGCCAGGACGACGGCTGCAATTGCGTCAGTTTGTGCCGCGCCAGGTCGAACAGTTCGCCGTATTTCATCCGGCTTGGACACACGGTTTCGCAGGCCCGGCATTGCAGGCAGTTATCCAGATGGGTACGTTCGTCGGCGCTGAGCGCTTCGTCGCGCAACACTTTTTCGATGCTGCGAATCCGCTGGCGCGGGGTTTCGGCGTCGGTTTGGGTCAAACGGTAGGTCGGGCAGCCGGTCACGCACATGCCGCAGCGCATGCAGTCCTGCGCCTCCGGAATATACGGGCCGGTGTTGGTCGAAAACGATGCGCCGCTATCCTCGCCGGAATCCAGGCCAAAATCCATGTAATCGAACACGCTAACCCTCCATCATCGTTTCGTAGGCGCGGCGCAGCAACTCCATCTCGGCCGGCGGCCGGCCGCGCAGTTCGGGTAAGGTGCGCATCCGGCAATCCAGGCTTTGCATCAACCGGTGCGGCGGATCGAGCAGTTTAAAGCGGGCGATGTAGACGGTGACGATGCCGCCGGGGGTGTCGACCGACTGCTTGTAGCCGGCTTCGGCCTGCAGCAAATCGGCCTCGAAGCCCATCAGCTTAGTGATAGCATTGACCAGCGTTGCCGGATGCACGGTCAAACCGGCCGCTTCGCCGCTGTCCTGGTCCAGTGCGGATGATAGCGCCGGCAGCGGTTGCGGAAAACAGACGCTGCCGTTGGCTTGCTGGGCGAATAAAGTCAAAGCGCTGATGTCGCCCTTGTATAACAGCAGCAACCGGTGCCGCTCGAAGTGTTCCGGTACAGCCAAGGTCATACGTTATCCGGCGGCATAGTTGTCCCATAACGATTTAAAACTGGTATCCAAGCGCGACAAACGACCGTTCAATTGGTCGAGCAGCGAATACTGCGGAAATCGGGCTTTGTTGCCGGCGTCGTACCATTGCTGCATCGCCGTGGTCAGTTGCGACTTTTCGGCAAAACAATCGGCGATTTGCTGCTTCAGCCAACTGATGCTGCGTTGCGGCGCCAGCTCGGCAATCCGGTAGCGCAAGCCGTTATGGAAAATCCGTACCCCGCCGCCCTGAGCCGCGGTGTGGTACAGCGCTTGCGGGTCGACGACTTCGACGCCGGCCAGATAATCGATGCCGAACTCGTGCAATTGCGGCAACCAGGGCACGGTCGGCCCCATCAAAACCGTGGTGGCATGAGAGGCCAGTTCGGTCAGGCGCGGGAAGGTCTTGTTGGTGATGCTGCTGCCGGTCAGAAACACCCAGTCGGCCTGCGGCAACAAAAACTCGCACGCCGAGTCCGGCAGATCGGACGCCGTCGGCTGCCGCTCCAGCACCGTCAGCAACATTTTGTCCTGGTAGCGCTCGATGCCGGGATAGCGGCCGATTACCACCACGTGCTTCCCCTGCAACTGCGGCAGAAAATAATCGAACACCGCCAGATTGGCGTGTTCGCCATGGCAATCCAGCGCCACCGATTCCGGCAACGGCCGGGCATTGATGCAACTGTTGATCGCTGCCATCGCCACGGTGGCCTTGAACGGGTCCCACTCGGTAATCCAGGCCGCCAGATCGGTGACCGGCTTGCCGACCAAGGTCCCCGACCAGGTCAAGGTGCGCGTGGCGAGGCCGGGGCTCATCGCCAGACCGGCCGTGGCCTTGCCCTGACTTTGGCATATGGTCCAGACCAGGCCGATCATCAAATTGTCCACCACGGCATCGCTGCTGCAATAGTCCAACAGCAATTCGTACAAGCGTTTGGGATTTGCCATAGCGCCTCCTTATTGCGGAGTTTCCAACAATTTTGCTTCGGTTTTGATGTTGTCCTGCCGGCCCCAGGCGTTGATGGCCTCGACGAACCAGAGCTTCTTGGTCGGGTGCGGCTTTACCACGTCGTATTCGGCGTAAAAACTGCCGTCGCCGTGGAATTTGATCTGGCCGATGCGCTGTTTGCCGGCGTTATACCAATAACCCACCAAATCCCGGCTTTGGGTAAACGGATCGGTGACCAGACTGAACACCGCGGCATCGAAATCCGGCAAACTCAGATCGGTCTGCAGCGGAAAACCCAGTTTGACGATGTTCTCGGTCATGCGCTGGCATACCGCCTTACCGAAGCTGCGTTTGGCTTCGACTTGTTGTTGCAATTCTTCGCTCATGCCGCATCCTCCGCCAAGGCCTCGGCCAAATGCATGATCACCGAACCGCCGGAACGGTCCAGCGGATCCAGTTGCCGCAGCACCGCCAGCACCAGCCGCGCCTCGTCCTCCAATTGCCGGCGCAGGCGAATGAAGCCCAGCGCTTTCAAACTGTACAGATAAAACAGGCAGACGTCGCTGGCATACATATCCCACTGCCCGGCTTCGGCCGCCAATTGCCGATAATCGGCCGGAAACCCGCCTTGGCGCGCCGATTCCGCCAGCGCCGCCAAAGCCTCGCGCTCGGCCTCGGCCAGCCGGCCCTGGTAGAAATAAAACTTGTACAGCGCGAAATAGGTCTGCAGGCAGGCCGGATCGAGCTGTTGCGCCTGTTGGAAGTACTTTTCCGCCAGCGGTTTATCGGCATGGCTGGCCGCCACGGCCATTTGCAGCAGCTTGTTCACCGCCTCGGGCACATCCGGGCTAAATAGCACCCTCTCTTCCAGAAACGCCACTCCGGTCATGGCTTACCAGACCTCGGCCGGCACTTGCAGCGCCTCGACCGGCGCACCGCCCAACAAATGCTGGTCGATGATGGTCTTGACGTCGTCTTTGGTGACTTTGCCGTACATGACGCCTTCCGGATAGACCAGCACGCTCGGGCCGAGCATGCATGGCCCCATGCAACCGGTGTTGGTCAGACCGATTTTCTCGAACAGATTCCGGGCCTGGATCTGGTTCATGAACTCGTTCATCACCTCGGCGCAACCGCTGGCCGAGCAGGACCCGCGCGGATGGCCTTGCGGACGGGCTTGAGTACAGACGAATACGTGTTTTTCGGGGCGTGGCATGATAGCTTTCCTTTTTTAAGATAAAAAAATTGGTGTCGCTATCGCGACGTGGATTTGAGTGTCGGTTCTCGGACCGACAACCGAGATACTTTTCTTTGCTTGTCCAAAGAAAAGTATCCAAAAGAAACGACACCCGGATTTCGCCCTTATCCTGCGCTTCTCATTTTTTGCAGGGGTTGGCGAAAGGGGCTTCCTGCCCCTTCGCCAACGAGCGGCATCCCTGCCGCTCCCCTTCGGGCGAATCCAGCAAAAAACTGCGATGCTCGGGGTCGAAATACGGGAGTAAAACCATCCCCAATATGAGCGGTTTTCAAAAATATCTACTGGCACTCCGACCAACTACACTGGGACGGAATTTCCCGTATGCAGCGCCGAACAACGAGGCTTTTGTAAGGATCAGCCCGCCAGGGTCGCCGCAGGGATGCGGCGCGCAGGATCAAAGCGGCATCCGGGTCGCCTTTTCTTTGGATACTTTCTTTTGGCGACACACAAATTCGTTTCGAACGAATTTGCACAGCCAAAGGCTGGCCCGTCAGGGCGAAAACCACGGATGGTTTTCGTAGCGAAAGTATCGCGGCCGCCAGCCCGCGAACCGGCATTCAATTCAGCCGTCGCGCCAGCGCCATCACCTACGCCGCAGCCTTATGCTGATGCGTAAAACAATCCTTCGGACAAACCTTGGAGCAGGCCTCGCAACCGATACAGTCGGCGGCGTTTTTCAGGCTCATCACCATACTGTTGTCGTCGTCCTCGAAATCTTCGTAGTCGTCGTCAGCCGCATCGGCCAACACCTCGTCTTTCTCGACCAGATCGAACACGTCGCGTGGGCAGACTTTGAAACAACGGCCGCAGCCGATGCAGGCGCGCTGGTTGATATCGGTCACGTAGGACGGCGTCCAAACCGTACCGCCGAAGGTCACGCCGGTTACAAATTCGCTCATCGTTCCTCCTAAGCTGAAGTGGCGCTGGCCGCCAAGAATTTCTTGTTGGCGTCGTCCCAGGCCTTGCAGGCATCGTAGGTGGCTTGTGCCACGCCCATCAGTTCGCCGTAGGCATCGGGCAACCGGTCTTCGATCAAGTCGTGCAGTACCGACGCCGCCTCGTTGGCCAGGCGTTTGTTTTTCTTCACTTCTTTTTCCAAGGCTTTAATGTCTTCGTCACTCATAAATCACCTCAAGCTTCGGCCACTTCTTTGTATTGCTCGATCAAGCTGACGGCCTTTTCCAGAATCTTCTCGGTCTTCTCGTTCAATTCTTCCAAACTGCCGAAACCGAAACGGTGCACGTCGCGCAAGACTTTATCGACCGCGATCAATTTGCCGACCAGCACCAGCGCCCGGCCGAACCCTTCGTGGGTGATGTTGATCACCGGCACCGCCATCAAGCCGGTGCGTTTTTCCGCCAGCGAGGCAATCGCGTTGTAATAGGCCTTGACCCGGGCCAACGTGATTTCGTCCGGATCGCCGACGATCGGAATCTCACGTTTACGTTCCTTGGTCATGATCAACGGATCGATGATTTTCTCTTCCGACCAGCCTTCGTAGGTATCGTAGGTATCCATCGCCCGAAGCTGCTTCAGCATTTCGACGACGATGTCGGAAGTCATCAAGGGATCGCCGGCTTCGACGACAAGTGCGGGTTGGGACATGGTGGTTCTCCTATTCAGGTTTTTTGTTTAAGTAGTCAAGCTGTCTTGGCTACCGAAAGGTATTCGTTCAATGTGTCGCTAACGCGACGTTTCTTTAACGTCGGTTCTCGGACCGACAACCGAGATACTTTCTTTTGCGTCGCCAAAAGAAAGTATCCAAAGAAAAGGCGACCCGGATGCCGCTTATTCCCTGCGCTCCTCAGGTTTGAGCGGGATTTTCCGAAGGGGCATCTCAGCCCCTGCGGAAAATGCGATGCATCCATGCATCGCCCCTACGGGCTAATCCGCTCAAACCTTCCGGTGCTCGGCGCGGCATACGGGGCTAAAACCCTCCCGAATTCTCGACACCCACAGCACTATTTACCGGCCCGGCTTTTAAGAATCTGGGCCCTTCGTGCTGCGCTCGTCGAAGCACAAGCAGGCTCTGGACAGGCTCGATACCCAAATTACATATAGGCAAATGGCTATTGCCTTATTCATCCCACCCTTCATCTTCCATCGCATTAAACCGATCCGGACTCGGTCCTTTGTGCTGGTTGATGGCCTTGGCTAGCCAAGTCGACGGGCCGGCTTTCATTTCGTGTTGCAAGTCGCCGATCAAATCCTTGATGGTGGCGCCTTCCTGAACCTTGATCGGCTGGATGCCTTGGGCCACGATCTGCTTGATCGCCGAGGCGCCGATGGCCTGGCAATAGACCGCCGCGCAACCCTCGAGCAATTGAATCTTCACCGACAATTTGTCTTCGTTACCATCCTGCGCCAGTTCGCCGAACTGGGCCGCTTCCAGCATCTCCGACTGCTCCGGGTCCACGGCATAGACCGCAAACGATCTGGCGGAACCGAAATGCTGGTTGACGTGAACCATGTCGGTGGTGGCGAAAGCGACTTTAATGGCGGTTTCCATAGGCATCCTCTGGTCTGGGGCATGCAATACCTGCATGCGGCGTGCTAATGACATGACGGCGAGCAGGTTTGGCGTTCGGTTTCCGGCTTCTGCGCGTACGGCGAGTAGTACGGTTCGATGTCCTCATGGGCGAAATTGATCACCAGATTGGCCAGATCGAACAGGGTTTGGCGAGAGCCGCGGTAGCCGATCCAGGTTTTCTGGTAGCCGCCGATGATGTCGTACAACGGAAAGCCGACCCGCAGAATCGGAATGCCCAAGCGCTCGGCACTGGCGACGGCATGCGAGTTACCGATCAACAATTGCGCCTTGCCGGCGCGGGCCAGGTTTTCCAAATCTTCGAGGTCGCCGATCTTGACGCTGACAACCGGCGTGGTCGCCAGCACCGGCGCGTTGCCGGCCGCGACCGCCGCAACCACTTCGGCGCCCATGCCGGTGACCAGATGCGCCAACGCGTTCAGTTGATCCGGATCGCCGGCAATCGCCACCCGCAATTGGCCGAGCATGAAATGGGTATCCAGCATCGCGTCCTGCAATTGCGCCCGCTGCCGTTCGACCTTGCCCGGTACCGGCATTTCGCTGATGTCGGCCAACGCGCAAATCAAGGCATCGTTGGCTTGCAGCCCGTAGAGATGGTCGAAGAAATGGCTGGGAACGCCGGTTTTTTCCTGCAACAGTTCGCCGGCTTTGCGCAGCGACGCGCCGATCACCAGCGTGGCGCGGGCCTCGCCCAGCGTTTTCAATTCCGACACCGGGGTACCGCCTATCGTCACCGGCGAAAAATCGTCGTCGGTCAAACTGCCGTCCAGCGAATCGGAAATATCCGGCACCAAAACCGGCCGTAAATTGAATTGCTCGATCAGGTCGCGCAAAGCTTCCAAATCGCCCGGCGTCAGCATCGGGCTAACCAGGACATTGACCTGGCGCTGGCGGGTTCCGGGCTTGGTGCCGGCCTGGTCGGCGTCCGGCACCAAGCTACGCACGATTTCGGTCAGCGTCGCTGCATAGCCGGTTTCGACGCAACCGGTAAAATCGGGCGTATTGACTACCACGACCGCGACATGGTCGTATTCGGGATATTTGGCGCGAAATTCGCGCAGGTTGCGCTGTACATCGCAACCCTGGGTTTCGGCCAAACCGGTGGTCAATACCGCAATCAAGGCCGGGTTGGATTTTTCGGCGATGACCCGGATGCCTTCGATCACGTTCTCATCGGCGCCCAGCACCGAACTGGCCTGGTCCATCGCTGTGGTTTGCAACGGAATCGGTTCGCGGAAATGGCGGACGAAAAACACCTTGGCAAACGCGGTGCAGCCTTGCGAGCCGTGCAGCATCGGGATGGCCCGGTCGAAACCCAGGCAGGCCAACGAGCCGCCGGTGGGTTGACTGGCTTTCAGCGGACTGACCGAGAGGGCTTTGTTGCGTTTTAAAATTTCGGCCATGGCGAAATACCCCGGTTAAGCGGCGACGGGCTCAGCGAACAGCACCGCCTGTTCGGCGGCTTTGGCAACCTTGGCCGCAGCCTTCCACGGTACCGGCGCCCTGACCGCTTCCCAGACCGGGCTTTCCAGCGTCAGCGCCAATTGGCGGACCAGTTCCAGCATGCCTTGGTAACCTTCGTAGCCGAATTCGCGCTCCTGATTGATGTCCAGGAACGGAATCCGCGCTTTCAAGGCGGTGTACATATTGCGGCCGCCGGCGATCAGAATGTCGGCCTTGTAGTCGTGTACGACTTTCAGCAAGGCTTTCGGGCTACCGTCTTCGATCATCAAGGTGTCTTCGCCCATCAACTCGCGAATCCGGGCTTTGTCTTCTTCGGTGGATTTCTTGGTGCCGGTGGCGACCACCACCATACCCAAATCCTGCAGCGCCGAAATCACCGACCAACTCTTGACGCCGCCGGTAAACAGCAGCACCCGTTTGCCTTTCAGGCGTTCGCGCCATGGTGCCAAGGCTTCGCGGATCCGGTTTTCCTCGCGGGCGATGATGGCTTCGGTACGAGCGGTCAAATCCGGATCGTTAATGACGCGGGCAAAATCGCGCAGGGCCTGACTGGTATCGGTAATGCCGTAAAAACTGCCTTCGAACCAGGGAATCCGGTATTGCTGCTCCAATTTGCGCGCCACGTTGATCATGGCTTTGGAGCAAACCATCATGTTGACTTCGGCCTTGTGCATGGTTTGCACTTCGCGGAAGCGGGCGTCGCCGGACAAGGTGCACAACACGCGCAAGCCCATTTCGTCCAGCAGCGGCAATACATGCCAGAATTCGCCGGCAATGTTGTATTCGCCGACCAGATTGACGTCGTGGATTTTGATGCCGGCTTTCTCCGCTTCGATTGCGGCCGGCGGCAACGGATCGGGGTCGCGGGTGCCGACCACGTATTTGATCATCGCATCGGCGGCGATACGGTTGCCCAGGTTTTTGGTGCCGTAAAAACCGGCGGCGTCGATCGGCACGACCGGCACGCCCCAACGCTCGGTGGCTTCTTTGCAGGTGGCATTGATGTCGTCGCCGACCAGGGCCGGCACACAGGTGTTGTAGATGAATACCGCCGGCGGGTTAAAGGTTTCCACCGCTTGCTTGATGGCATGGAATAGGCGTTTTTCCGAGCGGCCCATGACGATATCCTGCTCGGTCAAGTCGGTAGTCATGCCGATCCGGTACAGGTCCGGGCCGGACGAACGGGTGCCGCGGTTGTCCCAGGAACTGCCGGCACAGGCGATCGGACCGTGCACGATATGAGCGACGTCGGCAATCGGTAACAGAGCGATTTGGGCGCCGTCGAAGGCGCAGCCGCCGGCGGCGGAGCCGGGTTTGGGTTTGGCGCAGCCGGATTTTTCCTTCTTGTTATGCTCGCATGCCGGTTCGTCCAGCATTTCGGCAATGTCTTTGGTCGATTTCATGGCACAACCCCAAGTTTTTTGTACTATCTACTGCAACCGTTGTGCCAAGTGCTAAGACAATGATTTTCAAGGTCTTGGCCCGATTTTTTTTGTAGCAAACCCGACAATCGACGATTGCGACCAAACAAAGCCCGGCGCAACCGACGCCAGACCGGCCGACAGGGGAAAGGAATAACCGGGACCTGGCGAGCAACCGACGCGGCTATCAATCAGACTTGACGATGCCGGCGCATCGACTGAGATCCGGGCAAGCAGTCAGCGTTTTCCGGCTGATCGCCCGAATGCTGAAGGGAAAGGCTGTAAAGAGGGAAATTGGCGAGAGCCCCGCCACCGGCGTTGGCTGACAACGGGGCTCAAACCGTCATCGACTGGCGATCAGTTTCATGCGATGGGCAATGTCGCTTGCGCCGGACTCAACACTTGGCCGACGTTATCGATCTCGATGCGCCGCGGTTTCATTGCCTCCGGAATCCGTTTCACCAGCCTGACGGTCAGCAACCCGTCGCGGTAATGGGCACCGTTGACTTCGGTGTGTTCGGCCAGGTTGAAGCGGCGTTCGAAATTGCGACTAAAAATGCCTTGGTGCAGGAAGCGCCGTTTTTCGGCGTCTTGCGGTTTCTCGCCTTTGACGGTCAACACCTTGTTTTCGGTTTCGATCGATAACTGGTCCGGACTGAAACCCGGTACCGCCAAACTGATCGCAAACTGGTTGTCGCCGACCACTTCGATATCGAAGGCCGGATAATCGTGATTCGGCCGGTCGCTTTGTAAAATGCCGTCCAGCATTGCGGCCCATTGGCCCAAACCCAGGTTGGGACGGTAAATCGGCGTATATTCGACTCTCATGATTCTTTCTCCCCAATTCAAATAAGCTTTGAAAACATTGGTTGTAACCGAGCCGTCCGGCCCGGACACCGACAAATTAGGGTCGATGACGAAAACTTCAAGAGTGCGGCCACCGGATTTTTTCCGGTCGGATCTGAGCCGAAAAAGACCTAACCGCCAATCCAGCGGCGGTTAGGCTAGAGGGAACAAACTAAAATGCGCAGCCGGATTTGACGCCGAGCTTTTTCAGGATAATCGCCAACGGGCAAAATCCGGTAAATGACGCCTGCACCAAATTGGCGCCAACGAAGGCGGTAAACCACAACCAATTCGGCGAATGCCAATGCGCCAAAGCCAGACTGGCCAGAATAAACGAGCCGGCAAACGCCATCACCATCCGATCGATAGACATAAGCACCTCCTATTTCAGGCGGACGACGCCCATGAATTTCAGCATCATCCGCTCGTAGAACGGCTCGCTGATGCCTTTTCTAATCTTGCGCATGAAGTATTTTTCGAAGGCAATTTTGGCTAGATGCACCCATTTGCCGTGATTCGACCAAGTCGTGTTGCGGGGCGGAATTTGCGGTACGGCCAAAAACGCCACGCCGGTATCGCCGAGATCGGCCAGACATAGCGCGCTCAAACTGGGCTTGTCGGTCGGTTGTTTGCCGTCCAGTTCGTCGCGGATGTTATGGGCCGTTGCCGTCACCATCGATTCGATCATATAACCGGTTTTCGGCGTACCGGTCGGCACCGGGGTTTTTTCCACCGGCGGCAAGGCTACGCAGACGCCGACCGAATAAATGTTTTTATAGGTCGGGTTACGCTGGTGTTCGTCGACGATGACGAAACCGCGCGGATTGGTCAGACCTTCCGCGCCGCAATGCCGCACCGCATCGACGCCGGTGAACGCCGGCAGCATCATCGAATGCTTGAACGGCAGTTCGTGCTTCTTCTTTTCGTTGCCATCTTCGTCGACTTCGGTGACATACATCATGCCGGCTTCGATCTTGTCGACCTTGGCGTTGGTGATCCATTTGATGGTCTTGTCGCGTAATGCGCTTTCCAACAAGCCTTTGGTGTCGCCGACGCCGCCCAGGCCCAAGTGACCGATGTAAGGTTCGGAAGTGACGAAGGTCATAGGCACCTTGTCGCGGATCTTGCGTTTGCGTAACTCGGTTTCGATGATCATCATGTATTCGTAGGCGGGACCGAAGCAGGAAGCGCCTTGCACCGCCCCGATCACGATGGGGCCGGGATCGGCCATGAAGCGGTCCCAGTCTTCGGCGGCCAACGCCGCGTGATCGACATGGCACACCGATGAAGTATGTCCGCCATGCGGCCCCAAACCGGGCACCTCGTCGAAGGCCAGACGCGGACCGGTAGCGATGATCAGATAGTCGTATTCGACCGCACTACCGTCGGCCAGATCGACTTTATTGTTTAGCGGATCGACCTTAGTGGCTGCCTTTTGGATGAAGGTGATGCCTTTTTTTGCCATCACCGGCGCCAATTCGATTTTCAAATCTTCCGGTTTGCGCCATTTCGGCGGCACCCAGGGATTGGAAGGTACGAAATGGAAGGTCGGCGAATCGGAAATCACCACCACTTCATGCTGTTTGCCCACCGTTTCCTTCATTTCGTAAGCCATCGGCACGCCACCGATGCCTGCACCCAACACTACGATTCTTGCCATGACAATCTCCTCGCTGATATTCAGATAAACACGAAATTACGGTCTCTTTATCGAATAATTGTAGTTATACGCCGCAAAACCATGTGACCAAAGAATATTAGAATTCTCTAACATTATCAACCAAAATATTTGTCCGCCTTCAGCAAGCGCTGAAGACTGAGTACAATGGCCGTCGACTCCCGTTGATATGGATAGCCACCATGACCGACTCAAACGATCCGGAAAAATATTGGCGCGAAAAGCTGACGCCGGAACAATACCGCGTCTGCCGCGAAAAAGGTACCGAACCGCCGTTCACCGGCAAATACACCGATTGTGAAGACGACGGTATCTACCGTTGCGTCTGTTGCGGCGCGGCCTTGTTCGACTCGGAACATAAATTCCACTCCGGCTGCGGCTGGCCCAGTTTTTGGAATCCGCTGCATGACGAGAGCTTGGACGAGCACCTCGATACCAGCCACGGCATGCGCCGTACCGAAGTGACCTGCCATTCCTGCGGCGCCCATCTCGGCCACGTATTCGAAGACGGCCCGTTACCGACCGGATTGCGCTATTGCATCAATTCGGTGGCGTTAACTCTGGACAAGAAAACATGAGCGCACACCGGCAAGTACAGGATTTATTGGACTTTATCGACGCCAGCCCCAGCCCCTGGCATGCGGCAGCCTGCATCGAACAACGCCTGCAGGCGTTTCAGTTTCAGCGCCTGCACGAGGGCGACGCCTGGAGTTTGAGTGCCGGAGGCCGTTATTACGTGATTCGAGACGACTCTTCAGTGGTCACCTTCGTTTTGGGTCGGGAAGACTTGGCCAGCAAAGGCTTTAAGCTGCTCGGCGCCCACACCGACTCGCCCGGATTGCGGGTCAAACCGCAGCCGGTGTTGGAATCCGACAAAATTCAGCGTCTGGCCGTCGAAATTTACGGCGGGCCGATTCTGGCAACTTTTACCGACCGCGATCTCAGTCTGGCCGGCCGTATCGCATTCAGTCAGGCGGACGGCAGCGTCGGCAGCCGTTTGCTGCGCTTCGACCAACCGCTGTTGCGCTTGCCGAATCTGGCGATTCATATGAACCGCGGCGTTAACGAAGACGGCTTGAAACTGCAAAAGCAAAACGAGTTGGCCTTGATATTGGCCAGCGCTGCCGAACAATTGCCTGCTAATTATTTTCGCCAGCTGTTGGCCGACTCTGCCGGCATCGACGGCGACAGTCTGTTGAGTTGGGAATTGAACGTCTACGACACCCAAAAAGGCGTATTCTGGGGCACCGATCGCTTATTCTACGCCGACAGCCAGCTGGATAATCTGGCGTCTTGCCACGCAGGTTTGACGGCGATGTTGGACGCTTCGGTACTGAATAGCGGGAATACGCTGGTCTGCGCCTTTTTCGACCACGAAGAGATCGGTAGCGAGAGCTGTAAAGGCGCGGCAGGCAGTTTTTTGCCGGACGTGCTGGAACGTATCGCCACCGACTGCTGCGACCGCGCCGACGGCTACCGCCGCGCCCTGGCCAACAGCTTTATGGTCAGCGCCGATATGGCTCACGCTTACCAGCCCGGCTTTCCCGGCGCCTACGAACCCGGCCATAAAGTCATCGTCAATCACGGCCCGGCCATCAAGATTAACGTTAACCACCGCTATGCCTCGGAATGCGTGTCGGAAGCCGAATTCATCCGGTTTTGCCGCGACGCGGACGTGCCCTACCAGAAATACGCGCACCGCGGCGACCTCCCCTGCGGCAGTACGATCGGCCCGATTGCCTCGGCGAAACTGGGCGTGCGCAGCGTGGACGTCGGCTCGCCCATGTGGGCCATGCACAGTATCCGCGAAAGTGCCGGGGTTTTGGACCACGGCTATATGATCCGCGCGCTACGGGCTTTTTTCTGCAGCCAGTGATTTTTCAACTATCCTTGCCCCATGATTTTTTTCGGCAGGCAATAACTTGGTTTCCGTTTTTTCTCTCGCTGAGGCGCGGACACTGCGGCGCATTTGCGTCGCATTCGGCTGGAGCTTCCTGTGCTGCGTTATCGCTCAGGAAGCACACGCCGACGACAACGAATTGGAATACAAGGTTAAAGCGGCCTATCTCTATAATTTCACCAAGTTCATTACCTGGCCGGCCAAAGCCAGCCCCACGTTCAACATTTGCATTATCGGCAACGATCCGTTCGGCCACTTGCTTGATCCGCTGGAAAGCAAAACCGCTCAGGATAAGCCGATCAAGCTGATCCATTTCGACTCTGCCAAACAGGCGCGCGATTGCGACATCGCCTATTTCGATAATCCGGACCTGCGCCCCGAACAGCCCGTGGCAGGGGTGTTAACTGTCGGTTCGTTTAAAACGGCGCTGACGGTCAGCAGTCAGCCGTTTTTTGCCGAATCCGGCGGCATGATCGGCTTTGTGTTGGACGACACCAAAGTCAAATTGCATATCAACCTGAAAGCGTTGAAAAAAAACGGCCTGAACGTCAGCGCCAAACTGATCGAAGTCGCCACATTGGTCGAGGGAGGAGAGCTTGAGTAAGTTTTTCGCTCGACTGTCGATCAAATCCAAGCTGTTTACGATCGCGATCACATCCAGTTTGTTCTCGATGCTGCTGGCGCTGGTGATTCTGGTGACGATCAATATCAGCGACGTCAAACGCAAGGCCCAAGACGACCTGCTGGCCGTCGCCGGGCTGATCGCCAACCGCAGTATCGCGGCGGTGATGTTCGACGACGCCAATCTGGCCAAGGAAAACCTGGCCTCTTTAGCCAATCTGCCCGATGTGCGCAGCGCTTGCTTATACGACAAGGCGGGCGGACTGTTTACCGCACTGGACAATCCGGCGAACCAGTGTCCGGCCAGCCAACAAGGTTTATATACCCACTTCGACCAATTGTCCTTGTACGTTTACCAACCGATGTTGCTCGACGGCGAGATCATCGGTGCGGTGTATTTGTCGTCCGACCTCAGCACCGCCTTCTGGCGGGAGTTGAAATTCGTCGGCGTGGTGCTGTTGGTCCTGTTCGTCGCATTGTTCATCACCTTTTTGCTGACGGCGCCGTTGCTGAACCGGGTCGCCAAGCCCATTTCCCAGTTGGCGCGTACTGCGCAGAAAGTCAGCCGCGACCACGATTATTCGTTACGCGCCGAAAAACACAGCAGCGACGAAATGGGCATCCTGGTGGACGCTTTCAACGACATGCTGGATACCGTCGAAACTCAGAACAAGGCGCTGGTCAGCGTCAAAAACAACTATCAGGCGCTCTACGACAATAACCCGACGATGGTATTCAACCTGGACTTGGACGGCCAAATTATCTCGGTCAACCGCTTCGGCGCCCGACAGTTGGGTTTGGGGGTCGAAGAATTGCAGGGTTGTTCGTTATTCGCCTTCTCTCACCCGGAGGATATCGGCAACTGCAACCAGTTCCTGCAAATTTGCCGCGACCACCCGGAGCAGGTACACAAACTGGAAAGCCGCATCGTTTGCCGCAACGGCAATACGATTTGGGTCAGGGAAACGGCGCGCCTGGTCAAGGACGAAAACAATCTGCCGCATATGTTGCTGGTGTGCGAAGACATTACCGAAACCCGCCGACTGTCGGAAAAAATCGCTTACCAGGCCAGCCACGACGAACTGACCGGCCTGGTCAACCGCCGCCAATTCGACATCCATATCCAGAATCTGGTGTTGCAAGCCCAAAACGACAACAGCGCCCACGTGTTGTGTTACCTTGATTTGGACCAATTCAAGATCGTCAACGATACCTGCGGCCATCTGGCCGGCGACGAATTGTTACGGCAGCTTGGCGAGTTATTACGACAACAAGTGCGCAAGATGGATATCCTGGCCCGCTTGGGCGGCGACGAATTCGGTATTTTGATGTCGTACTGCTCTCTGGATCAGGCTGTCATCACCGGCGAAAAATTGCGAAATGCGATTTGCGACTTTCAGTTCGCCTGGGAAAACCGCAGCTTCAGCATCGGCGTCAGCATCGGCGTAGCCCCCATCAACCGGTCCAGCGGCAATGCGGTCGACGTGTTGAAGGAAGCCGACGCCGCCTGTTATGCGGCGAAAGAAAAAGGCCGGAACCGGGTGCATGTGTTCAGCCCGGACGACGAGGAATTAACCTTGCGCCAGGGCGAAATGCAATGGGTCGAGAAGATTCGATTGGGTATCGAACAAAATCGCTTCCAATTGTTCGGCCAGTTGATCGTGCCGGTGAATCACAACCACGAGGCCTTACACTTCGAAACCCTGATCCGCTACCGCGACGACCAGGGCAAAATCATCCCGCCCGGCGCATTTCTGCCGGCGGCGGAACGCTACAACATGGCTCCGCCGCTGGACCGCTGGGTCATTTCCTCGCTGTTCGAGTATTTGGCAACGACACCGGATTTGTTGCAGCGCCTGGAAATGTGCTCGGTCAACCTGTCCGGTCTGTCACTGTCGGACCAAACCATGCTGGGTTTCATCGGCGAACAATTCCAGAAATGGCGAATTCCGACCGAGAAAATCTGTTTCGAGATCACCGAGACCGCGGCGATCAGCAACCTGTCTTACGCCCGCCAATTCATGGAATCGCTGCGCGGCAAAGGTTGCTCGTTTTCTTTAGACGATTTCGGCAGCGGCTTGTCTTCATTTGCTTATTTGAAAAACCTGCCGGTCGACTATCTGAAAATTGACGGTTTGTTCGTCAAAGACATTGTGGAAGATCGAGTGGATCTGACGATGGTCAAGTCGATCAACGAAGTGGCGCACGTGATGGGTAAGAAAACAATTGCCGAATTTGTCGAAAACGAGTCTATCTTTGATTTACTGCAAACCCTGGGCGTCAATTACGCGCAAGGTTACGGCATCGCCAAGCCGGTGCCCCTACGGGACTTATGAGATTTGTTATGTCTGGTGCTTTGAAAAAACGGCTGTTCAAACCTGGTTTATGGCTTACCTTGATTAGCCAAGCGGCACACGCCGACAAAAGCATGAACGATTTACTGGATATGTCGCCGGCGGAGTTGGCCAATATATCGGTAACAATCGCGTCAGGCACATCCAAACCGATCGCCCAATCCGCAGCGGTCACCAGCGTTATTACCGCCGAACAAATCGCGGCGATGGGCGCCACCGATTTGCATGAAGTTCTGGAAACCGTGCCCGGCATGCATGTCACGATCCAACCTGTGACCAACGATTACAGCTACACCATGCGCGGCATCCGCAACGAGACCAATTCCGAAGTATTGCTGATGATCAACGGCACCCGCTTTTCGTTACCTTACCAAGGCACCCACATGGCCGGCATGATCATGCCGGTGGAGAACATTCAACGCGTCGAGGTGATTCGCGGGCCGGGTTCCGCGCTTTACGGTGCCGACGCCTTCGCCGGCGTCATCAATATCGTCACCAAAAAAGCGGCCGACATCGACGGATTTAACGTGGGCGCCCGCGGCGGCAACGCCGACACCAAGAGCGCCTGGGGCCAATACGGCGGTAAATGGCAGGGCTGGGACGTGGCCGGTAGCCTGCAATACAGCCACAATGGGGTAGACCCGGACCGAATCATCAAAGCCGATGCGCAAAGCCAGATCGACCAGTTGCTGTCGACCCGCGCTTCCCTGGCGCCGGGGCCAATGCAAACTCAAAACGAACGCTGGAACGGCCATCTGAATCTGCAACGCAAACATTGGGATTTGGGTTTCTGGGCCTTCAACGAATCGGATTACGGTTTTAGATCCGGGGCTTTCGGCGCTTTGGATAACCGCGGCAAAGGCAACGGCAGCAACTATCTCGCCGACATTCGTTATTCGACCGAAGACGATTTTCAGGATTGGGAGTTGCAGGCCCACGCCAGTTTCTTGCATACGGACGTTTCAGCAGATATTTACGGCTTTCCTCCCGGATCGATACTACCATTGGATGCCAGCGGCAACGTCACCGGACAACCGGCATTGATCAATGCCTTGGTGCCGTTTCCTAATGGCCTGCGCTTCGTCGCCGGTTTTAAAAATACGGTACCCAGTTTCGAACTGACCAGTATTTACAAGGGCTTTTCCAACCATATCATCAGGATGATCGCCGGCTTCCGCTACGAGGAGCTAAACACCGAGGAGGCCCGCAATTACGGCGCCGGCATCACCAGCCTGGGTGGTCCGCTGCAAAATCTGACCGGGACGCCTTTCACGTTTCTGGACGACCAACACCGCGATATCTGGTCCACAGCGTTTCAAGACGAATGGCAGTTTGCCCCGGATTGGCATTTGACCACGGGTCTGCGCTTCGACCACTATTCCGACTTCGGCAGCACGCTTAACCCAAGGGCGGCGCTGGTTTGGGATGTCAACGAACAGTTCACCAGCAAATTGCTTTACGGCCAAGCTTACCGGGCGCCGAGCTTTTTGGAGCAATACCAACAAAACAGCACGCTATTTCTAGGCAATCCGAGTTTGAGTCCGGAAACCATCGCCACCACGGAATTGGCGTTCGATTATCATCCGAGCAAAACGCTCAGAACGGCGCTGAATTTGTACCATTACGAAATCCACGACCTGATCAGCGGACCTATCGCCAGTTCGACCACACTGACCGAGCAAAACACATCCGGACAGGACGGCTATGGCAGCGAGTTCGAGTGGGACTGGAAGTTTCTGCCGGATTGGAATTTGCGCGGTAACTATGCCTGGCAATTCGCCCGCAACGAAGCGACGCACACTCGCGTCAGCAACGTGCCGGAACACCACGTGTATTCGGCGCTGGCCTGGAACTTTCTGCCGAAATGGCAAATTCAAACCCAGATCAACTGGATCGGCCACAGACTAAGCAGTCCGGGAGATACCCGGCTGTTAAAAGATTATGAGACGTTGGACTTGACGCTGAATGCGAAAAAACTGATGGGATATTTGGATTTGACAGCCTCGGCCCGCAATTTGTTGGACTCTGACGGCACGGAACCGGCAACCGCCAGTTATCCTTATAACCTGCCGATCAGCGGTCAAATGTTTTACTTCGAACTAGGATTACACTACTAACTTACAATGCGTCCTGGCCGACACAAGCTTTATGCACCGCATCCAATAAACTGGCGACGAGCTTACGCCCTAACCACGCTTCGCCGGCAGCTACCGCCCGAATCATGCGATTGATATAAAGCGCCAGCGAATCGCTGTTTTGGTAGCCCTTGGCTCCAGCCAACACGCAACTGACCACTTGCTCCGTAGCCAGATCGTTGCCAATGATCACAATATTGCTGGCCGGAGCGGCATTCAACAACAAACCGGTATATTCGGCGGTATCAGCTTCGCGTAACGCATAATTCAACAAAATCAGCCCAGGCTTATCCTGTTCCGCGGCATTTAGCGCCTGTATCTCGTCGGTATAGAACGCCACTTCGGCCTCAGCCATCAGCAGCAATGGCTCTATTTGCCCGGCATTATCGATTACGTGTATTTTCATGGCGGTTATTTCTGGCTGTGTGCCGAATCGCTGCCCGAAGTGCGGAACCGGATAAATCGCGGTTCTCAACGGGCCTAGCTCCCTTTAGTCGTGATCGGTCGGCGCTATCGACATGAAACCGTGCAATCCACGCTTCGAATCGGCGGCCAACCAATTTTTTAAGTATTGCAGTTCTTCGGTAGATTGCAATTCATCGAGGCTTTTTTTATTTCTTAGCAATCTGAATGCGGCGGAAAGCGCTTTGAGCCTATCGCCAGCAATCCCAGCCCGCCTCAGGCCGACGATATTCAGTCGGTAATGCTTTGCCGGACGGCCGCCGATCAACGTAAACGGTATCACGTCCATGTTGATACCGGTTGTACCTTGGATAATGGCGTAAGACCCGACCCGGCAAAATTGGTGAACCACTACCGCACCGCCCATGAACACATTATTTCCGACCTCGACGTGACCGCCAATCGCCACGTTATTGGCAAAAATGGTGTTATCGCCAACCCGGCAATCATGCGCGACGTGACTGTTATTCATGAAATAACAACCTGACCCGATCATAGTCGCCGCACCGGCCTTGGTGGCTCGATGGGCGGTAAAACCTTCCCGGAACACGTTGCCATCGCCGATTTCCAACCATGACTCGGTTTCCGGCTGAAAACCGGTGTCCTGCGGGAGCCCGCCCAATACGGCATGCGGGTGCAGAATATTATTCGCCCCCATTTTTACTCGGCCGTGGACGACGGCATGAGCACCGATTTGGCTACCGGAACCGACGCTGGCTCCGGCTTCGACCACCGCAAACGGCCCGACGCGTACGTTCTCCGCCAAAATCGCACCGCTTTCGATGTAAGCCGTTGGATGGATCAAATTGCTCATGTTTAACCTCTAGGGTGATGTTGGCGATGGAGTTCTTTCAAGCGCTGTTGAGCGATATGGGTATAAATTTGGGTTGTAGACAGATCGGAATGCCCCAACAACAACTGCACCACGCGCAGATCGGCACCATGGTTCAGCAAGTGAGTCGCAAACGCGTGGCGTAAGGTATGCGGCGACAAGTGTTTGTCAATTCCGGCCAGCTTGGCGTAACGCTTGATGATATGCCAAAAAGCCTGCCGTGTCATAGCATCGCCGCGCGCGGTAACAAACAAATAGTCGCTTTGGCGGCCGCCCAGTAACGCTTGTCTGGCTCCCTTGATGTAACGTTCGGCCCAATCCAGGGCTTCCTCGCCGATTGGGACTAGGCGCTCTTTATCGCCCTTGCCGACCACTCGCAAACACCCTTGGCGAAAATTGATCTGTGAAAAACTCAGTCCAACCAATTCCGATACCCGCAACCCGGTTGCGTACAGCACTTCCAGCATGGTTCTGTCTCTAAAACCCAAATTGCTGCTGATTTCCGGAGCCTCCAGCAATGTTTCGACATCGCTCTCGGACAGCGAACCCGGCAAATATCGGCCTAATTGCGGCGCATCTACCAGTTGGGTAGGGTCGACGACGATTTTTGCCTCTCGTAGCAAATAACCGTAAAACCGTTTCAAACAGGATAACTTGCGCGCCGAGGAGCGGCTGGAAGTACCAAGTTGCCGCAGGTGGGCCAAAAACCCTTTGATATCCGATTCGTCCGCGGCCGGCAACTCTTTATGCTTCAGCCACGCAGAAAATTGCTTCAAATCGCTGCCGTAGGCGGCGAGCGTGTTATCGCTTAACCCGAATTCCAGCCAAAGCGCATTTAAGAAAACTTCTATGGACTGACTCGAATTCATGCTTCCGAATCGCGCAAACGGCGCTCGTAGTCGAGCAACTGCCTTTTCAACTGAACGAACTCGCCTTCGATCTGGCCCATAAAGCCGCCAATACCTTGGCTTGCGACAACACGATGGCAAGGAATGATTCCGGCGTAAGGGTTACGTTTGCAACCAGCAGCAACAGCGCGCGGAGCCGAATCCAAGCATTTGGCCAATTCAGCATAAGTCAACGTCCGACCGACCGGTATTGCCAACAACGCGTTCCAGACCTTTTTGCTGAATTCGCTACCCTGAGTTAGCAGCTTAAGTTGCAAATCAGTATTATCCGGATCCAGTAGATATTGCCGAACATGTAGCGCCAGATCAGGCAGATCCCCCTCCGCCGGAAGTGCCTGCATCCGCCAGGAGGCGTCGACGATGACCGACCCGCGCAAGGTCAATAACAATTCAACACCAAATACCGGCACCCCAATTGTGTGCGGTTCCGCATCCGCTGTTGGCTGCCAAACAATATGCAAGGTCATGGATTATTCAAAATGAGCGGCAAAAAAAAGGCGGCCTGATAGCCGCCTTTTTCGGAGCCGATCCGATTGCTGCCAATCGGATAGCAACGGCTTAAGAAAGTCTTTCTTTAATCCGGGCGGCTTTACCGGCCAGATCGCGCAGATAATACAACTTGGCACGGCGCACATCACCACGGCGCTTGACTTCGATGCTGCCAACCGCAGGGCTGTGGGTCTGAAACACACGCTCAACACCAACGCCGTGGGAAATTTTTCTGACGGTAAATGCGGAATTCAAACCGCGATTACGCTTGGCGATAACGATGCCTTCGAAAGCCTGCAGCCGCTCGCGGCTACCTTCGGTCACTCTGACTTGAACAACCACAGTATCGCCCGGACCGAATTCAGGGACGTCTTTTTTCAGCTGTTCCGCTTCCAATTCTTCGATAATTTTACTCATAACCACACCCTATTTAACAACTTCGTTTCTAAATTCTTTCAGCAAGGCGTCCTGCTCTGCACTTAATTCGCGTTTTTCCAGTAAATCCGGCCGTCGCACCCAGGTTCTACCCAAGGCTTGCTTCATTCGCCAGCGGCGGATCGCCGCATGATTACCGCCCAACAAGACCTCGGGAACATTGCCGAGCTCACTACGCTCAGGCCGCGTGTAATGCGGGCAATCCAATAAGCCTTCGGCATGGGAATCCTGTTTAGCCGACTCCTCGTCGCCCAGCACCCCCGGTATCAAGCGGCTGATCGCGTCTATTACAATTAAAGCTGCAAGTTCGCCGCCGCTGATCACATAGTCGCCCAACGACCACTCGTCATCGCAAGCATGTTCGATAAATCGTTCGTCGATACCTTCATATCGTCCGGCAATCAGAATCAAACGCGGGCTGGTGCTGGCATCCTGCAACAGGGCCTGTGTGATCAATCGCCCTTGCGGGCTCAAATACACAACTTTGGCTCCATCCAGCTGCTGACTCCGTTTTGCGTCGTTTACAGCATCCAATAAAGGCTGGTACTTCATTACCATGCCGGGCCCGCCGCCGTATGGCCTGTCATCTACCGTTTTGTGCCGGTCGTGCGCGTAATCGCGCGGATTCCAGACCGATAAACCGACCAAACCTTTTTCTATCGCTTTCCCGGTTACGCCATAACCTGCCGCTCCGGAGACCATCTCCGGAAAAAGGCTGACCACATCGAAATGCATATCCGCCTAAAAATCCGGATCCCAATCGGCGACGATCAACCCGCCAACCAAGTCGACTTTCAAAATCGTGCTGGGCTGCAAAAACGGTATCAAACGTTCAGTCTCGCCGTCGATAACGACCAAGACATCGTTGGCTCCGGTCTCCAGCAAATGATCGACGGT
Source organism: Methylomonas sp. EFPC3 (assembly GCF_029643245.1). Classification (NCBI taxonomy): domain Bacteria; kingdom Pseudomonadati; phylum Pseudomonadota; class Gammaproteobacteria; order Methylococcales; family Methylococcaceae; genus Methylomonas; species Methylomonas sp. EFPC3. The sequence goes on along the minus strand of NZ_CP116398.1, from coordinate 4,166,161 downwards.
ACCTAGCCTGAAACCTGCTTGGTTTTCTACTAACAGGCCTATCAAATCGGCCCAGTAGAATTCACCCGCTTCAGGCTTGGGCAATTGCTGCTTGCGAATCAGAATTTCCGCACCCATCCACTCGGCGGCAGCATCCCTGTCGCCAATATTTTCAAGCTGGGCAACAATCAAATTGCCTTGTCGGCGACCACCAACAACTTTCAATTCATGGCGCTGGCCGTGTTTTTGTAACAGCCATGGCGAATATTTCAGGATATTTTCGCGGGGATCGGTAAAAGAAAACACTTTTACCCAGCCCTTTACACCAAAAACGCCGGATACTTGTCCGACGTTCAGATACTCCCCTGCCTGCAAAACTAAGCGTTACGCGGCAGCTTTAGCAGCGTCTTTGATCAGTCTGGCAACACGGTCGGTCGGCTGAGCACCGTTGGCTTTCCAATATTGAACGCGTTCAGCATCCAACACCAGACGCTGCTCCGCACCACGTGCCAGCGGGTTAAAAAAACCGACCCGCTCAATGTAGCGACCGTCGCGGCTGCTTCTGCTGTCGGTTACGACAACATGATAAAAAGGACGATTCTTTGCGCCGCCTCTGGACAAACGAATGCTTACCATTTGAATACCTTAAAAAACATTGAATCAAAAAATTTAATCAACCTATTCTACGCGATTTTGCGAATAAGTGAAGGACAAATTGCGCCGATCACATTCTCAGGCCGCGCATATTACTCTTCAAGCCGCGCATCATGTTGGTGATATTGCCTTTGCTGAACTTCTTCATCATCTTTTCCATCATCTGATGTTGTTTCAACACCCGATTTACCGCTTGTAAATCAAGGCCGCAACCGTCGGCAATACGTTGCTTGCGACTACCCTTGATCAAATCGGGAAACCGCCGCTCCTGCTTGGTCATCGAATTGATCACGGCAATCTGATGCGCCAAATCCTTGTCGTTGACCTTTTCCCTAATATCTTTCGGCACATTGTTCATACCAGGCAACTTATCCATCATCGCCCCCAGACCGCCCATGTTTTGCATCTGCAACAACTGTTCCTTCAAATCATCCAAATCGAAGCTTTTACCTTTTTGCAGCTTCTTGGCTAATTGCTCGGCTTTTTTCTTGTCGACCTTTTGTTCGATATCTTCGATCAGCGACAACACGTCGCCCATACCCAAGATACGAGACGCCAGCCGGTCCGGATAAAACGGCTCCAACGCATCGGTTTTTTCGCCGACACCGATGAATTTGATCGGCTTACCGGTGATTTGACGAATGGACAATGCCGCACCGCCGCGGGCGTCGCCATCGGCTTTGGTCAGGATCACACCGGTCAACGGCAGCGCGTCGTGGAAGGCTTTGGCGGTATTGGCGGCATCCTGGCCGGTCATACTGTCAACGACAAACAAGGTTTCGATCGGCTTGATCGCGGCATGCAAGGCCTTGATCTCGGCCATCATCTCGTCGTCGACATGCAGCCGGCCGGCGGTATCGACGATTAGTACGTCGACGAATTGGCGTCTAGCCGCATCAAGCGCCCGATTGACGATATCGACCGGATTCTCGCTGGCATCGCTCTCGAAAAACTTCAGACCGATGTCGTCAGCCAGGGTTTGTAATTGTTTGATTGCTGCGGGCCGGTAGACGTCGACACTGACCACACCGACTTTTTTCTTTTTCTTCTCTTTCAGATGCCGGCCCAGCTTGGCGACCGTCGTGGTTTTACCGGCACCCTGCAAGCCCGCCATCAACACGATGGCCGGCGGATTGGTACGCAGATTCAACTCTTCGTTGGCCGCACCCATCACATTTATCAGCTCCGATTGCACCACCTTGATCAGAGCCTGACCCGGCGTCAAACTGGTTTGCACTTCCTGGCCGAGCGCGCGCTGAGTAACTTGCTCGATAAAGTCGGTCACCACCGGCAAAGCGACATCGGCCTCCAGCAAAGCCATCCGCACCTCGCGCATGGTCTCCTGAATATTGCTCTCGGTCAGACGGCCTTGGCCTTTTATTTTTTTAAGTGTGCCACTCAGGCGATCGGATAAATTATCGAACATAGATACGTCTTGTTTAGCTGGTTAATTACGACTCGTTCCGGCTCAAGCGGAGTTAGAACAATACTCGGGCTTAGTTTAACATAAGGCCTACGCAACGCCTTTTGATAATTCTGCCCCGCCACTCCAATGAATATCGCAATTCTCGGCATCCTATCGGTTTTATGCTATTTGGCCGCGGCCACTTTCATCGCGAAGGACCTTTTCGCCGGACAGGAGCGCCGCCCGGTGCCTATCCGCCTGGCCTGGATCGGCGCCGCATTGCATGCCGCTTACGCCGGGACCATCTTCCTTGGCGAACAACCTTTCAACTTCAGTTTCTTTAACGCAGCGACCCTGGTAGCGCTAGTCATCTCGTGGTTTCTACTATGCGCCGCACTGGACAAGCCGGTCGAAAAACTCGGCGTCGCGGTATTCCCTCTGGCGGCGGCATTGATCGGCCTGGATATGATTTTTCCGGAAACCAACCATCCGCTGGTTACGCATAGTTGGCAGATGAGCGTCCACATTCTGACTTCCATCGTCGCGTTCAGTTTGTTGAATATCGCGGCGATTCAGGCCATCTTGCTGGCGATTCAAGACCAACAACTGCGCAGCCACCAGCCGAAAAGACTAATGCTGGCGCTGCCACCGCTACAAGCGATGGAAACCTTGTTATTTCAAATGATCGGCACAGGATTGGTGTTTTTAACCGCTGCGCTGATTAGCGGTTTCATTTTTATCGAAGACATCTTCGCGCAGCATCTGGCCCACAAGACAGTCCTGTCAATTTGCGCTTGGTTGATTTTTTCCGGGTTGTTGGTCGGGCGACTGCGGTACGGCTGGCGTGGCAGTACCGCAATCCAATGGACGCTGATTGGCTTTGTGCTGCTGCTCTTGGCTTATTTCGGCAGCAAACTGGTATTGGAATTGATCTTGAAAAGAACCTGAGCGCCGCGAACACGCATCAAGCGTAAGTATCGATTTTGCCGGCAGCAGTTGTAGCGGCCGAATCAATCAGCTTCAGCGCGGCCTCTCCCTGGGCGGCTTCGACTTCCTGGCCTTTTTTGACGACAGCCACCGCCAACTCTTGCTTATTCGATGCCTGCTGCAACACCGCTGCCAGCAGACTGGATGAATTAATACCGGATATCGAATCAGCCATCGCACACCTCCAGAACAAAAGATAGCACTGCCAAGCTTATCGCCCGACAACGCGAAATCTTTAGCCCTAACCCGCCGTTTTCTGCTCCGACAGGTGCCGCTTCAAAGCCAACGCCGCAGCGTAATCCGGTTTTTGCTGCAAAATGTAATCCAGCATCATATCCGCCCCATCGTAAATCCGGCATTCGCCGTACAACGCCGCCAATTTCATCTGTACCAGTACGTCTTGCGGGAACTGCCCGATATACGCCGCGTACGAATCGATAGCCGCAACCATGTCCTGCTGCAACCGTTGAATTTCGGCGTAGAACGGCAAATACACCGGATTCAATTGCGACAAGCACTCCAAAGCCAATCTGGCCGTTTGCCCGTCGTCGTGACTGACGCCGATCGCGGCAATTCTGGCCAAAGCTTCCTCCAGCAAGGCATCCCCCAAATCGACCACTCGCTGGTAAGCGTCCAACGCATCTTCCGGGCACTCCTGCAATTCGGCCAGATAGCCCTCGACCAAAAAGCGGTAACAATTTGCCGCCTGCTGTTGCTCGTGCTTATCCAGTGCGGCAAGCAAATCTCGCAGTTCTGCCGTTTTGCGATGTTTGAACAGCAAACCGGCCCGATGCTTTACCGCAGCCAGATTGCTGTGGCTCTTGGCTCGAGCCATGTGCTTGGTATTGCGATCGCTCAAGACGTCCGCATAACGCCGCTCCATCTCGGCAAATTCAGCAGCGAACCCGGCCGGTAACGATTCTTCGCCGAATTTTCGCCGCCACAATTTGACTCGGCCGTAACTGCGGTCTGTTTCCGCCTGAGCAAGCAGCTGAGCAAAATCGGGCTGCGGCATTTGCTCTTGCCGACGCGCAGAAACCCGATCGATCGCTGCATCGATCAAAGCCAACAACTTATTGGCGCCTTCGGCATAGGCATCGTAATAAACGTTGCCCAATTGGCGGGCTTCCTCGGCGCTCCATTCCGCATCGTCGAACGGCTTGGTCAATTTGATGAAACTGCGAATACCGAATTTTTTGACCAGCCGGCTGTATTGCCGATATTCGCGCTTAAATTTTTTCTCGATTTGGTCGAGGTTTTTCTTGTCTTTAAAACTGACGACCGTACCCTCGCTCCGATACATCGCGTCATTAATTTGGCGGGCGTTAGCAGACAGTTTGGCAATCGCTTTGACTTGGTGTTGCGCGCGTTTCAATTCGGCATGAACGTGTTCGAGATCCTGGCACCCGCCGCTCGCCGATGACAGCCGTGCCGTCAGAATGGAATCCACGTCGACAGGTTCTGAGTCCAGCAGCAACGACGCCGCCGGCAGGTATTCCACCGCTTCGATTTTTGCGGCGCCCTCGGCCAGGTTGACGATGCGACAACCGGCACGGCTCAGCAACTGGGTCTGCCGTCCCAACGACTTGATCGCTTGGGCAAAATCGCAACTGGTTGGCGCCAGATAACCGCCATTGGTCTCAACTTGCAATGAGGTGAGATTGAACCGCGGCCCAGCCAATTGTTCGTCGCTGCCTTTGGCGTGAGTAAAGCCCTCGCGGGTAAAACACAGGTCGACGCCGCATAAGATAATGCGACTGAAACCGAATTCGTAGGCCATGTTCAAGGCCGTATTGGTCACGGTAGGACCCGCGCTGCTCAGGTTTTTGATATTCAAGTCGCTCTGCCAGGGCAAGCGGGCCCCCAGATAGAGCATCGTGCCCGGCCATTGACTGACCAACGTCGGCACAGTGTGGTAAGAACAGACAAAAACGGTTTTTTCGCTGAAGTTCAGCATTTCCTTGCTGATATCGAAACTTAAATCGGTGGGGTCGACGGAAAACACGAAGTCCGGTTCGATACCAGCGGCCAGCAATTGCCTGGAAATGCGGGAGACGGCAAATACCACGCACTGCTGCCGATGCTGGATTACCCAGGGCAAAGCCTGATCGAGCGACGGCCCGCCGGCAAGAATTGCCACCGTTTTACCGCTGAACGCCTTTGCCAATAATTTGGCCGGCAACCGGTTGTCGGCTGCATTGGCGATTTGCCGGGCAATAAACGCTTCCGAACCCAATTCGGCGCTATACCGCCAGTTCAGTTGCGACAGAACTTCGGCGACGTGCCAACTCAACTCGGCGTATTCGTCGATAAAATCGTCCTGTGCGCACAACGCATTGACCGATTTCACCGCATCGATATAAAAATAATCGGCGGCTTTGAATTTTTGCAGGGTCTGCGGCCACTCGCCGGGACCGACGCAAACGATACGTTCGTCTGTCTCCCCAAGCAAGTCATGGCTGAGCAAGGCCTGCAATACCCGATCCGGCTCGATAAAAATATATCGGGTACCCTTCGGCAAAGTCTTGCCGCGCAAATACTGCAACAACATGCCGCAATCGGTACCGACAACGATGTTCAGCTCGTCTTCCCTGAACAACAGATCGCCGAACTTGGTCTCGAACAACGCCGCCGCGCCGAGCTTATCGAACGCGTGGCGATTCAGATTGAAAAAGTAGCGGTCGCCGAACGCGTTCGTCGTTAACGGCCCCAGCGCTTGTTCATCCGCCAAATCGATCGTTTCTGTCATACCTCGCGCCTGGTAGCCCGGTTTATTGCAATAGTTTCAAGACCCCTTGCGAGACCTGATTCGCCTGCGCCAACATCGCCGTGCCGGCTTGTTGCAGGATCTGGCTGCGGGTCAGATTCGAAGTTTCCGAAGCGAAGTCGGCATCCATGATTCTGGACCGCGCCGCACTTTGGTTCTCGATAGACGATTGTAGATTAGCAATCGTGGTCGTGAAACGGTTTTGAATCGCACCGAGGTTGGAACGGAAGATATCGATCTTCTCGATCGCGGTATCGATCGCATCGATCGCGGACCGCACGAACGTGGAAGTCGCAGCGCTACCGATCGAGCGGTTAGTGCCGAACAGCTCGTTGATGCCGGACATACTCAACAAATTGGATACCGTCACCGAAATCTGGTTATCCGAGGCGGTGTTGGCACCGATTTGGAAGTTCGCGCCTTGCAACGAGCCGTTCAGGATTTTCTTACCGTTGAACTCGGTGTTGGTGATAATCCGCTGCAACTCGTCGCCCAACTGGGCAAACTCGGTTTGCAGTTTTTGCCGGTCGCCATTGCTGACCGCCGCCCGGTTCGCCGCCTGAATCGCCAGATCGCGCATCCGTTGCAAGGTTTCGGTCAGCGTTCCCATGCCGGCCTCGGCAGTTTGCGCCATGGAAATACCGTCGTTGGCGTTGCGCATGGCAACCGTCATACCGCGGATCTGCGAAGTCATCCGGTCGGCAATCGCCAAACCGGCCGCGTCGTCTTTCGCGCTGTTGACCCGCATGCCTGAAGACAAGCGCTCCATGGACGTTTGCAGACTTTCGTTAGTCCGGCTCAGATATTTCTGGCTGTTCAATGAAGCGATATTCGTATTGATGACCATTGGTGATGGCATGATCGTTCTCCCGATAAATCTCTAATGAGTTTGGCATTATTGCCGCCTACCCGGATCATTCACTTTCCATGCCACATAACTTTTACATAAAAATAACAACAACTTACATAGAAACAAAAAAATTTCATCCGCCGAAGCCTGGCAAAGGCGCAATTTATTGCCGCCCCGGCACGGATTTCCAGTCAGATTCTTGACGCCGCGCAGCCGGCAATCATTTGCCCAAACACCGTCGCACCAGATCCGCCATTGCTACCGCTTGCGGCTGGCTGCTGGATTGCAATCCTGCGATTACCCCAAGCCGATTGGCGACGGGCTGGTTTTGACTGACTTTCCATTTCCCCTCCAAGCGCTCGACGGCAATTTCGATACCGACAATCTGGTTCAGCAAATTGCCAGTAAATTCGGCCGGCGCATCGGCCAAAGCCCACGGTGAGGCCAGACCGGCCTCCTGCACGTCGGTCATCTCCGCCAAGTGTCGATGCAACCAAGCGGCATCTTCTACCACCCGCAGCCGGCCATGAGCATGCACGACGGCGTAATTCCAGGTCGGCACAACTTTGCCATGCTCGCGCGTGCCGACGTACCAGGTTGGCGAAATGTAAGCGTTGGGGCCTTGGAACACCGCCGACGCCGGCCGGCGTCGGTCGTATTCGCGCCAAACCGGATTGTTGCGGGCGACATGACCATGCAACACGCCTTGCTCAGAGCCGTCATCGCGCCAAAGCAACGGCAGGTGATTGATTTCCGTTCCCGTTGAAGTCGGTGTAATCAGGCATGCCAACGGGTAGTCCCGCATCAATGCCTGGAGAAGCTGTGGGTCGTGCTCTTGAAACTGAACGGGGCTGTACATGTTGAAAACTACCAATAACCGGTTTTGAAGTTATTCCGCCAGCAGCGCCGGGGGATAGCGGCTGACTTTAACACGCTAGTCAAGATTGGCACATGGGCGGCGAATCGTTAGAATTCCGGCTACGGTCGGCATTCGAGCCCCACCGTCCGCTAGCTCACTCGACCACTAAAGCGGCGCAGCTAACCAGCTGCCGCCGGCCAAGTCTGTTTCACCGTTTAGGATCTAATCAATGAAATCTCCAGCACTCTTAACCGCAATCGCGGTCATCATGACCGGCTGCGCGGCGATCGAAACGCCGGCGCCCGCCGAAACCCTGGCGCCGATTCCCGACTTTAAACCCGCGCCCCCTCAGACCAAGACCCAGCCGGCAGAGAAAACCGGTCCGGTCGATGTCTATCTACTACCGCTAGACGATTTCTCCGCCGATTACGCCGCACAAATGGCGAAAACGTTGACTAAGGAGTTCGGCATTCGGGTCAAGGCCACGTTGCCGCTGGGTAGCTTGCGCTTGCACGCCTTTCCCGGCACTCAACAATACGCCGCGCAAGACATCTTCGAACAAGCCGGTACGGTGATGCGACGCTTGCCGGAAGGCGGCAAGCACACCCATTTCGTATTCCTGACCAACCGCGACATCAATGCTCGTGACCGCAATTTTCGTTTTCAATTTTCCTTCCACGACCGCGATTGCCGCTGCTCGGTCGTTTCTGCCGCACGCATGCACCAACCGGGAGATACCGCGACCAGTCCGGCAGTGGAAACCCGCTTTCTGAAAATGACCAAGCGCGCGATCGGCGAAATGGATTTGGGTTGGACCCGCTCTACCGACATCAAAGACCTGATGTATTCGCCGATTATGAGCCTGGACGATTTGGACGCACTCGGCAACCGCCATCCGCCGATCCGCTCCCGCTAACCGAGTTGGCTATTGAAGGCTGGCGACCAGCAGCCGGACTCGGGCACGCCAATACGGGGCCGGCCGCGATGGAAGTCGCCAAAACCTTGACGCGGCCGATATCGCCCCTGCGAACAATGCGTCACCGAGCGAACAAAACTTCCGCCCTTTCGCTTCCCCCGGCGGCAAAGGCTGGTCACTCGTATCGCCGGAGCGGCCACAAGCGCCGCCAAATGCTTTATGATGGGCCGCGACTCGTTCGGCCACAATCAGAATAACAATGAACAGCACCGCACAAACTGCCCGCCAATCTTCGATTTCTCCCGTCATTCCATTCGCCGCCACCCTGTTCGCCAGCGCCACGTTAATGTTCGTGCTGCAGCCGATGTTCGGCAAAATCCTGCTGCCCTTGCTGGGCGGCACGCCTGCGGTGTGGAATACCTGTATGGTGTTTTACCAGACCTTACTGTTCCTCGGCTATCTGTATGCCGATTGGCTCAGTTCGCGTTTCGGCAGCCAGCGCCAGTTGCAAATCCATACCGCGCTGCTGATATTCAGTGCGATCGCGTTACCGGTAGCGTTGCCGGCAGACGCGACGCCGCCCACCGCCGGCAATCCGACGCTATGGCTGGTTTGGACTTTGTTCCTGGCCATCGGCCTGCCCTTCTTCGTGGTGTCGACCACGGCACCGTTGCTGCAAAAATGGTTTTCGCACAGCGGCCATCACAGCAGCGGCGATCCCTACTATTTATACGCCGCCAGCAACGCCGGCAGCCTGTTGGCGCTATTAAGCTACCCGTTTTTGATCGAACCCAATTTGGGCCTGACGACGCAACAGCTGGCCTGGAGTGGTGCTTACGTCGGCTTGTGCCTGCTGATTCTGGTTTGCGGCATCAGTTTTTGGCGGAATCAGGCCGATAAGGCCGAAGACGAGGTGCTGGCCGATGCCGGCGTCGAACCGCCCACGACGTTGCAACAACTGCATTGGCTGGCCTTGGCTTTCGTGCCGTCCAGTTTATTGCTCGGCTTGACTCAGTTCATCAGTACCGACATCGCCGCAGTACCGTTGTTGTGGATCGTGCCGCTGACCTTGTACCTGCTGACCTTCATTCTGGTGTTCGGCACCTGGGCCGACCGGCTCCGGCCGTGGATGCTGGCCGCGCAGCCGGCGGTATTGACGGTATTCATCGCCTATTCCTTCATCAATCCGGCCACGCTGCCTTATTGGCTGGACCTGATTCTGCACCTGATCGCGTTTTTCCTGGCGGTAATGGTTTGCCACGGCGAATTGGCGAAAAGCCGGCCGCATCCACAATATCTGACTCGTTTTTATCTGGTGATGTCGTTCGCCGGGATGTTGGGCGGACTGTTCAATACCTTCGTCGCCCCGTTCGTGTTCAACTCGGTCTACGAATACCCGATCATGATCGTCGCGGCACTGTTGTTGCGGCCCGGCTTTTTCGACGGCAAATGGTTTCTGCAGCCGATTTTCCCGGCCGTGGTGTTGGCGGTCGGCCTGATCGTTTATTTCAGCAGCCGCGAATTGTTTGATTATCTGGATCTGATCGGCGGCGCCCTGATCCTGCTGGCCGGCGTCAGTTACGCACTGCGCCATAGCCCGATCGCGCTGGGCTCGCTGACCGGCGTGTTGCTGCTGTTTACGCTGGGCCTGCACAGCATGGCCTCCAACACCCTGTACCAGGAACGCAGTTTTTTCGGCGTGATGTCGGTGCGCGACACCGTGATCCCGGACGAAAACCAGAAGCCGGAAACCGTGCACGAGCTGTACCACGGCACCACTAAACACGGCGCACAACGCCTGACCCCCGGCAACCTGACGACACCGTTGACCTACTACAGCAAACCCGGCCCGATCGGCCAAGTGTTCGCCGAGTTCGACGCCGAAAACCAGCATTGGCATATCGGCGCGGTCGGCTTGGGCGCCGGTGCGCTGGCCTGCTACTTCAAGCCCGGCCAGCAATGGACGTTTTACGAAATCGACCCGCTGGTGGTCGAGGTGGCGCAAAATCCGAAATGGTTCAGCTACCTGAGCCGCTGCAACCCGCAAGCCGAAATGGTGGTCGGCGACGCCCGCCTGTCGCTGGCCAAAGCCGCCGACCGCAGTTTCGACTTGCTGGTGATGGACGCCTTCAGCTCGGATGCGGTGCCGACCCATCTGCTGACCCGCGAAGCCTTGCAGCTATACTTCGCCAAGCTGAAAGACGACGGCCTGCTGGCGTTTCACATCACCAACCGCCACCTGGCTTTGAAAAAAGTCATGGCCGACCACGTCAACCAGTTGCATCTGGCGGCCTTGCTGCAGGAATTTAAACCGGAAACCGATGTCCCTCTGGTGGTCGCCACCGACTGGGTGGTGATCGCCAAGAATCCGGAACGCCTGCAACGCTTGCAGCAAAGCCGGCTCGGCCACTGGCAAAAATTACCGTTGACCTTCGGTCTGCAACCCTGGACCGACGACTTCACCCATATTATTGGAATCTGGAAATAGGAAACGACATGCTGATTAAGGATCTGGCCCAACACTGCGACGCCACCGTACACGGCGGCGACGCGTCGGTCTTCATCAACTCCGCCGCCGACATCATGTCTGCCCACGCCCATCAGGTGACGGTACTGAGCGACGGCAAATACAAAAAATATTTGAAAGACACCCAAGCCTCCGCTTGCTTTATCAGCGAAGCCTTGATCGACAGCGATATCCCGGAAAATCTGGCCCTGTTGGTGTGCAAGGACCCGGAAATCAGCTTCTTGAATGCGGTGAAGGCACTGCACCCGGAACCGGCGCTGAAACGCCAGGTGTCCGAACATGCGGTACTGGCCGATACCTCGACGCTAGGCTACGACGTCCACGTCGGCCCGTTCGCCACGATCGGCCAACACAGCAGCATCGGCGACAGCAGCACCATCGAAGCCGGCGCCCGCATCGGCAACCACGTCTCGATCGGCAAACACTGCCACATTCATCCGAATGCGGTGATTTACGACCACAGTGTGATCGGAAATAACGTCATCATCCACGCCGGCGCGGTAATCGGCGCCGACGGCTTCGGTTACAAATTCCGCGACAACCAGCACGTCAAAGTACCGCACGTCGGCCACGTCGAAATCGCCGACAATGTCGAAATCGGCGCCAACACCTGCATCGACCGCGGTGCGCTGGGCGCGACCAAGATCGGTGCCGGCAGCAAGATCGACAATCTGGTGCAACTGGGCCACAACAACATCGTCGGCCGCAACGTCATCATCTGCGGCCAATCCGGCATCTCCGGTTCCTGCACCATCGAAGACGGCGCGATTCTGGCCGGCAGCACCGGCGTCGCCGACCATGTCAAGATCGGCTCCCGTGCCGTGGTGATGGCGCGTAGCGGCATCTCGGCCGACGTCGATCCCGGCGCGCAAGTGTTCGGCAGCCCGGCCAAAGACCGTAAAGTGGCCTGGCGGGAATTGGCGGCGCTGGCCAAGCTGCCGGAGCTACTGCAAAAATTCAAGGCGCTGGAAACGCGGATCGCCAAACTGGAAGAGTAAAACCACCCTAAATGCGAGGAGACGGCCATGAACGATAAACAACGCGTTGCCCACTACGCGGCTCAGCAGGTGCAAAACGGCATGATCGTCGGCCTCGGCACCGGCTCCACCGCCAATTTCTTCATCGAAGAACTGGCGCGCCGGCAAAGCGAGGAGAGTTTGAAATTCAAAGTGGTATCCAGCTCGGTGGTCAGCGCCAATAAAGCCAAGCAGTTGGGCCTGGCATTGTTGGGCATAGAACATATCGACGGTCTGGATTTATACGTCGACGGCGCCGACGAAGTGGCGCCGGACCTGACGCTGTTGAAAGGCCGCGGCTACGATCTGGTGCGGGAAAAGCTGCTGGCCAAAACCGCCGACTCGTTTTTGGTCTTGATTGACGCCAGCAAACGGGTAAAACGAATCGGCGAAAATTTCCCGATTCCGATCGAAGTCAGCCCGTTCGCCTGGCGTTTGGTACAACGCAGCGTCGCGGCGATCGGCGGCCACGGCAACTTGCGGCAAACCCCGAACCAGGACGGCCTGGTGGTGACCTCGCACGGCAGCCTGGTGCTGGACGTGGCCTTCGAACCCAATCTGGACGGCAAAACCCTGAACGAACGTCTGAACGCCATCCCCGGCATCGTCGAACACGGCATATTCAGCGGTCTGACTCGCGCGGTGTTTTGCGGCCACGACGGCAAAGTCGACGAGCAGTGGGCTTAAGCAAAGGCCCGACTCTAGCAAAACGTCACTGGCGGCCCACTCGAATCCGGTCCCGGCTTTGCCCCACTGCTTTTGGGGTAGATAGGGCCGGAAAACTTGGTTCATAATCGGCCAATTGCGGTTTCAACCAAAAACCGCTCCCAATTTCAACGACCGTTGGTCTTGAAAACCCGGCGCCCGCCAACGCAGCGCCACCCGGACTTGGCTCCGGTTCCTACAGGCCGAAATCGAGAGGAGAATCGCATGTCACAATTAGAAAAAAACCAGGAAGCGCCCTTCTTCCGCGCCGTCAACCAACACAATAAACCGGTTTATCTGGCCGACTATCAGGGCGAAAAGAACATCGTGCTGTATTTCTATCCGAAAGACGACACCCCGGGCTGCACCATAGAAGCCAACGACTTTACCGCATTGGCCGACGAATTCGCGGCGCTGGATACCGTCGTGATCGGCGTCAGCAAAGACGATTGCGAAAGCCACCGCGCCTTCATCGCCAAATACGGCCTGAACGTACAACTGCTGGCCGACACCGACGGCACCTTGTGCGACAGTTATGGCACTTGGCAGGAAGTGGAAAAAGACGGCGTCAAAAAAAGGAAAATCGTTCGCTCCACTTTCATTATCGATAAAGACGGCAAGCTGGTGGAAGCCATGTACGGCGTCAGCCACGAAGGCCACGCCCAAGCGGTGCTGGACATCGTCAAAGGTCTGGCGGCGGCATAACCCGGCTTTCCCCGGGTTGCGGCATGCGCCGGAGCCCGGTTCCCGTTTTTTAATGTTCAAGCTGTCGGCCGCCGACCGGCCGATAGCCTGCTCCCCCGTTCAAATCCCGCTGATCACCCTCCGACCTCGGCGGCCTCGAATTCGGCCGCGCGCACTGAGCTCCAATAGCAGAGCCGCATAACATCCGCCACTCGAATTCCGCTACCGCGGCGAAATACAAAATCCTTATATTTCCTTTATCCCGGTTTACGTCTTTTTTACGACATTTTTACCGGCCTATCTTTACCCTATCGCTACGCAATCAATCACGACTGCAAAGCCGGCTTAATGAGTGGAGGTAACGATGGACATCCTGTATTTACTGGTAGCGGCGACCTTCTTTGCCGCCACCGTTTTGTTAGTTGCGGGCTGCGATGCACTGAGGGGGCAAACATGAGCTGGATTTATCTGTTAAGCGGCGGGCTGGCGTTGGCCGTGTTCGTCTATCTGTTGGTCGCGCTGTTTTACCCGGAGAAATTCTGATGAACGGACCAGGTTTTTTGCAAATCGCTATTTATCTGATCGCGCTGATTGCACTGGCCAAACCGCTGGGTAGTTATATGGCGCGGGTTTACCAAGACGAGTCGGTGGGCTTGAACCGCTGGTTCGCCGGCGTCGAGCGGCTGTGTTACCGTCTGAGTGGGGTCGATCCCGAGCAAGACATGCGCTGGCAGCAGTATGCGCTAGCGACCTTGGTCTTCAATCTGTTCGGCTTGCTGGCCGTCTATTTGTTGCAACGCTTTCAAGACGTTCTGCCGTTGAATCCGCAAGCCTTGCCGGCGGTGACGCCGGATTCGGCCTTCAATACCGCGGTCAGCTTTGCCACCAATACCAACTGGCAAGGCTACGGTGGGGAAAGCACGATGAGCTATCTGACGCAAATGTTGGGGTTGAGCGTACAAAACTTCCTGTCGGCGGCCAGCGGCATGGCGGTGCTGGTCGCGTTGATTCGCGGCTTCGCCCGCCGCAATGCCCAGGGCATCGGCAATTTCTGGGTCGATATGACCCGCAGCACCTTGTATATTCTGCTGCCGTTGTCGTTCGCGTTGGCCCTAGTGCTGGTCGGACAAGGTGTGGTGCAAAGCTTCAACCCTTACCAGACAGTGAATACGCTGGAAACCGTCAGCTACTCGGCGCCGAAGCTGGACGCCGACGGCAAAGCCATGGTCGATGCCGAAGGCAAGCCGGCCACCCAAACCGTGCAGACTCGACAACAAACCTTGGCCTTAGGCCCGGCCGCCTCGCAAATTGCCATCAAGCAACTGGGCACCAACGGCGGCGGCTTCTTCAACGTCAATTCCGCCCATCCTTTCGAGAATCCGACGCCGCTGTCCAATTTCCTGGAAATGCTGGCGATTCTGTTGCTCCCGGCGGCGCTGTGTTACAGCTTCGGGGTGATGGTGGGCGACACCCGCCAGGGCTGGACGATTCTGGCGGCGATGACCTTGGTGTTCGGCACGTTGGTCTTTGTCACGGTACCGGCCGAACAACACGGCAATCCGGCCTTGACGGCGTTGGGCGTCGATCAAAGTATCGGCGCACAACAAGCCGGCGGCAATATGGAAGGCAAGGAAGCCCGCTTCGGCATCGTCAATTCCGGCTTATGGGCTGTCGCTACTACCGCCGCGTCCAACGGTTCGGTCAACTCGATGCACGACTCCTACACGCCGCTCGGCGGTTTGGCGCCGATGTGGCTGATGCAACTCGGCGAGGTGATTTTCGGCGGCGTCGGCTCCGGTTTGTACGGCATGATCGTATTTGCCATCGTCGCTGTGTTCATCGCCGGGCTGATGATAGGCCGTACCCCCGAATACTTGGGCAAAAAGATCGAAGCCTACGAGATGAAAATGGCCGCCATCGTCATCTTGATCCCGCCCTTGATGGTGTTGGGCGGTACCGCGTTGAGCCTGATGCTGGACGCCGGCAAGGCCTCGATCTTCAATCCCGGCGCCCACGGCTTCAGCGAAGTGCTGTACGCCTGGTCGTCGGCCGGCAACAACAACGGCAGCGCCTTCGCCGGCTTGTCGGCCAACGTGCCGTTTTATAACCTCTGGCTGGGGTTGGCGATGCTGTTCTCCCGCTATTGGCTGATGGTTCCGGTGCTGGCGATTGCCGGCTCGTTGGCGGCCAAAAAGACGGTACCGGTCGGTCCCGGCACCCTGCCGACGCATACGCCATTGTTTGCGGTGTTGCTGATCGTCACCGTACTGATGGTCGGCGCACTGACCTTCGTACCGGCATTGGCTTTAGGCCCTGTCGTCGAGCAGTTGCAAATGCTGGGGCATTATTAACTTCGGCTACGCGCCGGAAACAGCGGATTTTGCGACCCTCGAACCGCTTTATTCCGGCCTACAGAGATTTGATATAGGTAACACTATGACCAGAAAACCCTTAACAGCGTCCTTAATGGACCCGCAAATTTTGCAACAAGCGTTTTTCGACGCCTTTACCAAGCTGACGCCACGCCAGCAATGGAAGAATCCGGTGATGTTCGTGGTCTACCTCGGCAGCTTCCTGACAACCGTGTTATGGCTGCAAGCCTGGAACGGCGGCAGCGAGGAACCGGCCGGTTTCATTCTGGCGATTACGTTATGGCTGTGGTTTACCGTGCTGTTCGCCAATTTCGCCGAAGCGGTCGCCGAAGGCCGCAGCAAGGCCCAAGCCGCCTTTCTGCGCAGTGCCAAGCGCGACATCGCCGCCAAAAAACTGGATGAAGCGAAATACGGCAGCAACTACAGCAAGGTCGCCGGCTCCAGCTTGCGTAAGGGCGACGTGGTACTGATCGAAGCCGGCGATTTCGTACCGGGCGACGGCGACGTCATCGAAGGCGTGGCCTCGGTCGACGAAAGTGCGATTACCGGCGAATCGGCCCCGGTGATCCGCGAGTCCGGCGGCGACTTCAGCTCGGTGACCGGCGGCACCCGGGTACTGTCCGACTGGCTGGTGGTGCGCATCTCCACCAACCCCGGCGAAAGCTTTCTGGACCGGATGATCGGCATGGTGGAAGGGGCCAAGCGCCAAAAAACCCCGAACGAAATCGCCCTGACCATCTTGCTGGTGGCATTGACGCTGGTGTTTTTAATGGCCGTCGTCACTTTGCTGCCGTTCTCCATTTACAGCGTGGCAACCGCCGGTAGCGGCAGCCCGATCAGCGTCACGGTGTTGGTGGCCTTGCTGGTCTGTCTGATCCCAACCACCATCGGCGGCTTGCTGTCGGCCATCGGTGTGGCCGGCATCGGCCGAATGATGCAGAAAAACGTCATCGCCACTTCCGGCCGCGCGGTCGAAGCCGCCGGCGACGTCGATGTATTGCTGCTGGATAAAACCGGCACCATCACGCTGGGCAACCGCCAAGCTTCCGGATTCTTTCCGGTCAAGGGCGTCAAGGAGGCGGTTTTGGCCGATGCCGCGCAACTGGCCTCGCTGGCCGACGAAACCCCGGAGGGCCGCAGCGTGGTGATACTGGCCAAGCAAAAGTACGGTTTGCGCGAACGCGACATCCATTCTCTGGGCGCCACCTTCGTCCATTTCAGCGCCCAAACCCGAATGAGCGGCGTTAATCTCCCCTCTCCCCCTGGGAGAGGGGGCGGGGGTGAGGGTCGGCAAATCCGCAAGGGTGCGGCGGATTCCATCCGCCAGCACATCGAAACCCAAGGCGGCAAATGGCCGGCGGAACTGAAGACTCTGGTCGACGACGTCGCCCGCCGCGGCAGCACGCCGCTGGTGGTGGCGGAAGGCGCCAAGGCTCTGGGTGTGATCGAGCTGAAAGACATCGTCAAGGGCGGCATCAAGGAGCGCTTCATCGAATTGCGGCAAATGGGCATCAAGACCATCATGATAACCGGCGACAACCGGCTGACAGCAGCGGCGATTGCCGCCGAAGCCGGCGTCGACGATTTTCTGGCCGAAGCCACCCCCGAGGCCAAGTTGGCGCTGATCCGCCAGCACCAAGCCGACGGCCGCCTGGTGGCGATGACCGGCGACGGCACCAACGACGCGCCGGCCCTGGCGCAAGCCGACGTGGCGGTGGCGATGAACAGCGGCACTCAGGCCGCCAAGGAAGCCGGCAACATGGTCGACCTGGATTCCAACCCAACCAAATTGATCGAGATCGTCGAAACCGGCAAACAAATGCTGATGACCCGCGGCGCGTTGACCACCTTCAGCATCGCCAACGACGTGGCCAAGTATTTCGCCATCATTCCGGCCGCGTTCGCGACCACTTATCCGGTATTGAACGTGCTGAACGTGATGCACCTGGCCACGCCGGCCAGTGCCATATTGTCGGCGGTGATATTCAATGCCTTGATCATCATCGCCCTGATTCCGTTGGCCTTGAAAGGCATCAAATACCGCCCGGTCGGCGCCGAGCAACTGCTGCACAACAACTTGCTGGTCTACGGCGTCGGCGGCTTGATCGTGCCGTTCATCGGCATCAAGGCGATCGATTTATTTTTGGTTGCGATGAACTGGGTATAAGGAGCGAATATGTCCAATTATTTAAGACCCGCAGCGGTGATGCTGCTGTTATTGACCCTGGCCACCGGTGCCGTCTATCCGGCCTTGGTGACCCTGGTCGCCCAAACCGTATTTGCCGAGCAAGCCAACGGCAGTCTGATCAAAACGGCCCATGGCGAGGTGATCGGCTCTCGCTTGATCGGGCAAAGCTTCAGCGACCCGAACTATTTTTGGAGCCGGCCGTCGGCCACCGCACCCTACCCTTACAACGCCGCTGCCTCTAGCGGTTCCAACCTGGGGCCGACCAATCCGGCGTTGAGCGACACCGTTGCCGCCAGGATTCAGGCATTAAAACAGGCCGATCCCGACAATCAAGCGCCCGTGCCGGTCGATCTGGTCACTGCTTCCGGCAGCGGATTGGACCCGCATATCAGTCCGGCGGCGGCGAAATACCAAGTCAAACGCGTTGCCAGATTCCGAAAAATCGAGGAAGCCAAAGTTCGGGAATTAATCGAAGCCAATACCGAAGGCCGGCAATGGGGCGTGTTGGGCGAACCCAGGGTCAACGTGTTGCAATTGAATCTGGCCTTGGATGCCGTTAGTTTTCCTGCTCCGAATTAGCTTGCCCGATTCGGCACGGGCGGCGGCGAAAGCCGGCCATTGCCCAATCGGACATCAATCCGTATCAGGCCATTTGCCCGTAGACCCGCCTGACCGTCCGGTAAAACCAGCGCGGCCGACTCAAGATGATCGCAAAGGCGATTACCGGGGTGACCGGTAGCGGCAGGATATCGACTAAAAACAGCAGAAACAGACCGGCAAAGCTTTTGATGCGGGCCGCGCGGGCTTCGGCAGCGCTAACAAAATCGGCATTGTCAGAATAATCGTAAATACCGCGCACCAAGCGGTGGAACCAATCTGGACGCTTGACCACGACATACATGCCGATCAAGCAACCGGGAGAAATCGGACCGAAACCGATGATTGCGAATATCGCAAAAACGGACAAGGCTTTGAGTTGGGCGGCATTAAGCATGTTGCGACAGGTTCTGCGGAAAGAGCGCTAAGCATAGCCAATTGGCCGGCTTTAGGTATCGAATAGGTTTACCGGCGCAATACCGGCATTCGCTGTCCGGTTATCGAATCGACTCAGAGAGAGAAGCGGGCGGCGGCACGGCCGCCGCCCGTTTACCGGACTTAATTCAGCAAATCCAGCGCTTTGGCGGCGGCTTTTTGCTTGGCCTTGCCTTTGGCAGCTTTGACCGCTTCGCCGGCGGATTTGGGTGCGGCATCGGCTTTGCCTTTCAGATTCGCGGCGGCTTCCTTGCCGGCTTTAACGGTTTCCGCGCCCTGTTTGACTTCGGCCGGCACCGCTTGCTCCAGCTTTTGCTGCGCCGCGTCTTTCGCCGCTTCCTGGGCCTGGTTTTTCAATGCACCGGGCGCATTTTCAACACCCTGTTTGACTTCCTGAGCCTGCTCCAAGGCTTGGTTGGCTTGCTCCGCCCGTTGCACTGCGCCCGGCGCTACCGCGGCCGCAGTATCTTTTGCCGCCTGTTTCGCCACGCCTTCCAGAACGCCGGTTTCGGCGCAGGCCGCAGATGATGCCAATAGCAACGACCCGATTAAAATAGCTTTGTTTTGCATGTTGTCTCCTTGGTGTTATGTGTTATCGCGGGTCTACGATATCCCATGGAAACTTAACCGCAAATTAACCGAGGCGATATTGCCGATGGCCGAAAATCAGCCGGCAATCCGCCGCAAAGTTTCCGCCACCAGACTTTGCGCCCGCTCGGCATCGCCAGCCTCGGCATAACAACGCAGTTCCGGGGCATTGCCGGACGGCCGTAAATGGACGATGTCGCCGCTGGCGAAGGTCAGGCGCAAGCCATCGGTGGTATCGCTGTTTACCGGCGCACCCAAGCTATCGCCCCACAGGCCGCGATAGGCGGTGTCGTCGGCTTGCAAGCGGTCCAGTAACGCTCGGCTGTTGGCCGCAGGAAAATCCTGAATCCGGTCGCTGGCGGTAAAACGTTGCGGCAAACCTTGCAGCAGGCCGGACAATTTGACGCCCTGCCCGCGGGCCATCGCCAATAGTGCCAACGCCGGCAGCAGCGAATCGCGAGTCGGCAACGCGGCCAGAGGTTTGGCGTCGACGCTCAGACCGTTGCCGGCCAAAAAGCCGCCATTGGCCTCGAAGCCGGCCACGCCGCCCGCCGCGACCTGTTCCATACCGGCAATCACGTACGGCGAACCGATCCGGGTGCGTATCACTTGCTTGAACCAGCCCGACGCTTCGATCGCGGTATTGCAACTGACCGGTGTGACCACAGTATCGGCGCCCAGGAATTTGGCGCACAGCAAGCCGACGATGTCGCCGCGCAACCATTCGCCATGCTCATCGCCGATCAACGGCCGGTCGCCATCGCCGTCGGTGGAGATCAATGCATCCAGTTTATGTTCGGCGGCCCAGTTACGACCGCGCTGCCTGTCCGCCTCGCCGACCGCTTCGGTATCGATCGGCACGAAGGTATCGGTACGCTCCAAACCGATCACCTCGGCGCCCAGTTCGGCCAGCACTTCTTTCAACACATCGCGGGCGGCGCTGGAATGTTCGTAAACTCCCACCCGCCAGCCGGCCAGCAAATCTCTAGCAAACAGTTTGGTGTAGCGCTGCCGATACTGGTCCAATGCCGCCGGATTGACGGCCGGTAATTCGGCAGCCACCGCTTCCACTTCGACCGTCGCACCGGTCATCGCCGCCTCGTCGGCCTTGCTAATTTCGCCGTCGGCCCGATAAAACTTGATGCCGTTGCGGTCGAACGGAATATGGCTGCCGGTGACCATGATCGCCGGAATGCCTTCCGCCAACGCATACAAGGCCAGCGCCGGGGTCGGCAACACCCCGCAAAAATCCACCTCGCAACCGGACTGGCGGATGCCGGCGACGCAGGCTTGAGCAATCTCCGGGCTGGACGGCCGCAGATCCATGCCCAAGGCAATACGCTGGCCGCGGCGGGCGAGATTCAAGCCTTGAATAAACGCCAAGGTGTAAGCGGCGCAGACCTCGCCGCTCATCTGGCTGACCAGGCCGCGCGCGCCGCTGGTGCCGAACGCAACGCCGCTGTCGGCCATCATTTGTTGGATATTGATTGTCGTCATGGTAGGGATAATGATTGAAACGGTGAAGGAAAATGGCGGCCGCACCGACCGCTTAATCTGCCATGATAGATAAAAGCCGGAATTCGGCAAACCGATTCTTGCCGTCGGCTACAAAATCATTGCGGTGTGCAATGCATGCTGCGGATAAAGTCTTGTAAAGTCTGGCCGGGGTCTTCGCTGAAGGCTTCGTCCAGCACCAGCGCGCGCTCGATGCGGTCCAAGCGGAAGTTGCGAAAATCGCCGCGCAACTCGCACCAGCCGACCAGAGTCCAGACGTTGCCCCAGAAATACAGCCCCAGCGGCCGAATCCGGCGCTGGCTGAATTCGCCGTCGCCGCGGCGGTAATCCAGATGCAGCACGCGCTTGGCGTCCAAGGCTTGGCGGCAAATGTCCATCGTGACGTCCAAATCTTCGCGCGGCGAAAACCGCAGCGCGAACAATTTGGAACGGTCCAAACGGTCGCGCAATTCGGCCGGCACCACCGCCGTGACCTTGTCCAACACCGACTGCGCCGACCGGCCCAGCTCGGTACCGGCCCAGGTCTTGACCATGCGGGCGCCGACCACCAACGCCTCCAGTTCGGCGGCGCTGAACATCAACGGCGGAATATCCAGACTGTGACGCAAAGCATAACCGACGCCGGCTTCGCCTTCGATCGGAATCCCGGACAGGCTCAACACCTGGATGTCGCGATAAATGGTGCGCTCCGAGACTTCCAGCCGCTCGGCCAGCGCCTTGGCCGTCACCAGCCGCCGGTTACGCAGAATCTGCACGATCTGAAACAGACGGTCGGCTCTGCGCATCGTGGCTGCCGCTTCGGACTATGCCGGTGAGTAGAGGCCGACTCGATTGCCTTCGCTGTCCAGCACCAGCGCGAAGTAACCGCATTCGCCGTCGTGGATCGGCGTTTTCGGCATCAAGACCTTGCCGCCGGCGGCTTCGACTTTAGCCAAAGGTTGGCTCAGATCCTCACCGCCGTTGAAATACACCACGGCTCCGGTTGCCGAGGGTTGATAGTGCTCGCTTTTCACCAACATGCCGCTGACCGCACCGTCTTCGGCTTCGAAAATCGCCAATTGCATGTCGCTCATGTCCTCCAGCTTGAAACTGGTATCCAAGACGCTACGATAAAAATCCTGGGCGCGGCCGAGGTCGGTTGCAGGCAATTCGAACCAGGTTGCGATATTTTGATTCATGGTGGATTCCTCCATTGGTTTAAAAGAGCCGCCATCCTAAAACAGCCCTCCTGACAGCGTGGTGTCAGCAATGTTTGCCGCTAACGGCGGCGTCCGCCCAACAAAGAACCTAACACGCCGCGAATGATTTGCTTGCCGACTTCCTGGCCGATGCTGCGCGCCGCGCTTTTGGCTGCAGCCTCCAGCACGGTTTCGGCCGAACTTCGTCGCCCGCGGCGGGAAGTCGATTTACCGGCCCCGCCGCCCATCAACACCTCACCCCAATCGAAACCGCTGCCGCCGGTATCGCCACCTCCGGCCGGCCCGGCTTGCTCGGCGCGGCCTTTCAGAATCTCGTAAGCCGATTCCCTGTCGACCTGCTTTTCGTAATGGCCGGCGATCACCGAGTTCGCTATCGTCTCCCGCCGCTCGGCGTCGCTGGCCGGCCCGATCCGCGAGCGCGGCGGTTTGATCAGGGCCCGCTCGACGATAGCCGGTGTGCCTTTGGCTTCCAGAAACGATACCAACGCCTCGCCGACGCCCAGTTCGCCGATTGCCGCGGTGACGTCCAACTTGGGGTTAGTTCTGAAGGTTTCGGCAGCGGCTTTCACCGCCTTTTGGTCGCGCGGCGTGAAGGCCCGCAGCGCATGCTGCACCCGGTTGCCAAGCTGGCCCAGAATCACGTCCGGAATATCCAGCGGATTTTGGCTGACGAAATAGACGCCGACGCCTTTGGAACGGATCAGGCGCACCACCTGTTCGATTTTTTGCAACAGCGCCGCCGGGGCGTCGTTGAACAGCAAATGGGCCTCGTCGAAGAAGAACACCAGCTTCGGTTGGTCCAGATCGCCGGCTTCCGGCAGGTTTTCGAACAACTCCGACAGCAGCCACAGCAACATCGTGGCGTAAACCCGCGGCGAGTTGTAGAGGGTATCGGCGGCCAGAATGTTGATTACGCCGCGGCCGCCTTCGGTTTGCAGCAGATCGTTGAAATCCAGCGCCGGTTCGCCGAACAGTTTTTCGCCGCCTTCATGTTCCAGTTGCAGCAAGCCGCGCTGAATCGCGCCGACGCTGGCCGCCGAGATACTGCCGTACTCGCCGGCCAGCTCGGACGCATGTTCAGAGGCGTACTGCAACATTGTTTTCAGGTCTTTCAAATCCAGCAGCAGCCAGCCGTTGTCGTCGGCGATTTTGAAGGCGGCGGTCAACACACCGCTCTGCACCTCGTTCAGATTCAGCATCCGCGCCAGCAGCAACGGCCCCATCTCCGACACCGTCGAACGCAACGGATGGCCTTTCTCGCCGAACACGTCCCAAAACAACACCGGCGCGGCCGCCGGCTGCAGTTCCGGCAAACCCAATTCGGCCAGACGCGCGTCGACTTTGGAATTGCCGCCGCCCGGCCGGCTCAGCCCGGACAGATCGCCTTTGACGTCGGCCATGAATACCGGCACGCCGATCTCGGAAAAAGCCTCGGCCAGCGTTTGCAAGGTAATGGTCTTGCCGGTGCCGGTGGCGCCGGCAATCAAGCCGTGGCGATTGGCCATGGCCGGCAACAAGTGCAACTCGGCGGTGGCGGATTTGGCGATCAGCAGCGGTTCGGTCATCGAAAATATCCTTGGGGGGTTGGAAAAAGCCGGCCAACGCCGGCGAGTTTTAGAGCAGGCCGGTCAAATCGGTTTCCAGCTCGTCGTAGGCACCGAAGCGGCTGGCACGCAGGATACCGGCCCTATCGATCAACAGATACGACGGCGTGCCTTGCAGCCGATACCGCTCGAAGGTTTCCGGACGGAACGGCCGTTGCCCGAAATAGGCCCGCAGCCGGGCGCGGATGGCTTGGCGTTCCACCGGCGGGCGACTCTCGAAATCCGGCAATTGTCGGGCGACGAACGCGTCGATCTCGACTTCGAGATTATCCGCCGATTGCGGCACCAGCCGGTCCATCGCCACCGGAAAACTCAAGGAATACGGCAGCCGCTCGCCTTTGAGCAGCGCATGCTGCTGCAACAGTTTTTCGGTTTCGCCGATCACGCGGCCGCTGTCCAGCAACAAACGTAAATTGCCGACCGTATTTTTGTCGAAATCCTCGAACGCAGTGGCCAGGCCCAACACGGTCAAGCCGCGATCCTGGTAGCGCCAATGCAAATCCTCAACCCGCGGCAGGCAATGCAAAAAGCAGCCGGGGCAATTGACCTGGAATACCGCCACCAGCACCACCCGTCCGGCCAGATCGGCCAGTGGCGTCGGCCGGCCCTGCAGCCATTCGCCGATTGCCAGCGGCGGTGCCGGATGGCCGATGCGCGCTTCCACCAGGGTCTGCCGGCCAGGATCAATCCCGGAAATTGTTGAATTGCAGCGGTTGTTCCAGATCCTCAGTGCGCAGCATCTGGATCACTTCCTGCAGATCGTCCCTTTTCTTGCCGGTCACGCGCACCTTGTCGCCGTTGATCGCGGCCTGCACTTTCATTTTTTTATCTTTGATCAGTTTGACGATTTTCTTCGCCAGATCGCTGCCGATGCCTTGCTTCAGAGCAATGGTTTGGCTGGCGGTCTTGCCGGTATCGGTGATTTTTCCGCTCTCCAGCGCCGAAATGTCGATGCCGCGCTTGCTCATCTTGGCGTACAGAATCGGCAGCATTTGCTGCAATTGGAAGGTCGATTCGGCTTTCATCATAATGCCGTCGTCGGTCTGTTCGAAATTGGCATTGGAGCCCTTGAAGTCGAAACGGGTCGAGACTTCCTTGTTGGCTTGGTCCACGGCGTTGGTCACTTCGTGGCTATCGAGTTCGGAAACGATGTCGAATGATGGCATAGCATTGATTTACAAGTATAAAAGCCAGGCAATATAACGGCGTTACCGGCATTATTCAACTGCAATCTGAGCAAGGGCGCGGCCTTGTCGGCCATCGGCGAAACGGGTATCTTTAGCCGGCAACGGAGGAGAACCCCATGAAAACACACCCCAAACACCTGATTTTTCCGGTCGCGGCGCTGGCGCTGTTGAGCGGCGCTTTGCTGGCCGGCTGCGGCCAGGAGCAACCCAAGACCATCGTCGCCAAGCCGGCCGGCGCCCAAGTTTTACGGGCGGCCAGCCTGACCGGTGCGGTCAGCAACAACAGTGGTCCGATCAAATCCGGCGAGGTCAAATTGCGCTCCGAAGCCGGCAAATTGATCGCCAGCACCGAATTGAACAACAGCCCGCGGTTCGAGATACCCGTGCCGGCCAATACGCCGCTGCCGCTGATTTTGAGTTACGGCGCGGGCACCGACGAACTGGTCAGCGTGATCATCCATCCCGACTCCGGCAAATACGACATCAACCCGACCACGACCGCCATCGCCAAACAGGCCAAAGCCATGGGCGGCTACAGCCATGGCAACATGGTCAGAGCGGCGGAAGAAACCGCGCACGTGCCCGACGCCAACAAGACCACCTCCGGTTTCCGCGGCGACCCGACCACCCAGTACGGCGGTTGGCATTAACAGAAAATCCGGCAACAATTTCGCAGTAACGCTCACTAGACCGAGATCGGGACTCAACCGGTTCAACCGGCAGTCGTCGCCCCCACCGGGGCGGCGCGTTCAGCGCATGCCGCCCGTGTATCAATCAGAAACAATCCCTGACAATCCCGCCAAATTGATCCCGCCGCCGAACTTTCGGCATTCCGAGTCGGCAGCAATATTTCCCTAGCCCTCACGCCAGAATTCGCGGCCACCCCCGACCCCTCATGGCGAATTTCTTGCCGAAATTGCCGGCTAGCCGGCAATTTATCCATCGAAATAGCGCCGGCCCGAATCTGTAACAAAGTTGTCGCAATTCCGTTTTAACATCCGCCGCGCGAACTCACCGCGCCTTAACCATACCAGGAGTCAGAAACGATGAAGGACATCGACACCAAGGCCAGCTCGCCGGTGATTTTTGTGGCGGTAATTGGCGGTTTTGCCGTTAGGGATTCCATCGGCCGTTATCCGGCGCATCGATTCAAACCTAAGGTCCGGAAGGGCACAGACAAACGCCCATGTCACCCGACTCTGCCAACAATCGACGGCCAATATCAGCATCGCCACCAGAGTCGCTCAAATCGGGCAAATCAACGACCCGCACTATCCAGCCATTGCTGTTTAGGGGCAAAACCAGCGCCTTTCAACGCCTAAGTTAGGCCGGCTGCTGTCCGTTAAACCGCCAAGTATTTTCCAAATTACCGATTGCTATTTTCGCCCATGAACATCAGCCGAATTACCAAGATCGTCAGCCTACTGTTAATCCTTACGCTCAGCGGTTTCACCATTGCCGTAGTGTCCGCGTTGCGCCACTTAAACCAAGCGTTTTCGACCGTCGAATATTTCGGACAACAGCAAAACGGCTTTTACCTGCAGGTCAGCCAGCCGATCTTTGCCTATTTGGCTACCGGCGACGCCACGCTGCTGACCGCGATAGACCACAACGTCCGCCAGACCGTTAACGATGTCGAAGCCAACCCAACGGTCGCCGCCCATCTGAAAGCGCCGCTTCTGGACCTGCTCCGCAAGGTGCAGGAATCGGTGATCGCCGAATTGGCCGCCGCCGGCAAGCTGGCCGACCCACAACTGTTGTTGGTCAATAACGAACAACAACTCGCCGGCCATCTGCAAACCTTGCTCGATTACGCCGAGCGGGCGCCGGCCGAATACCACGCCAAACAGCTTTACTGGGTGACGCTGGGCCAAGCGCAAACGGCTTTGCTGTCGCTGTCGCGAGCCAGGCAAAGTTATTTTGCTAGCCGCGGCAACGGTTCGCCGGACAACGTACGCCACTACCTGCAGCAGCTCATCGCCGTAACGGAACGCATCCAACGCCTGCCGTTGCTGGGTTTATTGAAGCCGCAAGCCGTCGATGAAGCCGATTTCGGCTTGGCGCTGGCCGGAACAGAACGGCCGGCGGAGGATATCGCCGTCGAACCGGCGGCCGAAATCGCCGCACTGGCGAAGCGTTATGACAAAGAACTGGCCAACGCCAGCCAGTTGATCGTCCAGAAAAGAGCCGGGCAGGACCAGGCGGAACAGCAAATGCGTACCCTGCAACAACGGCTGGACGGATTGCGCGGCGAAATTTCCGCCGAATACCAGGCCTACGAACGCGTGCTGTACGGGATCGTCGGTTTGTGTACCGCAGTGCTGGTCGCAATCAGCGGCTTGATGATTTATCTGAAGCGCCATCTTGCAGAGGTTATCGGCTATATCAGCGGCCATGTCGACCGCTTGGCCAACGGCAATCTAAGCGGTTCGGTCGATTTAAGCAGCCGGATCGCCGAGATAAACCTGCTGAAAGATTCGCTGCTGAAACTGCACGATTACTTCGAACGGCTAATCCGCAACATCAACCAGGAATCGTCCGAGCTAAACCGGCACGGTCAGAATATCCTGCAGGTTGCCGCAAGCCTGGAAACCATTATCGCCGACCAACGCCTCGCCACCGAGAACGGCGCCCGCCAGATGACCGAACTACACCGTTCGTTTGCGAGCGTTGCCGACCATGCCGCCCATTCGCAAAGCGTGACGGCGTCGGCGCGGGATTTGATCGACCGCGGCCTGTCCACGATGCAACATACCCGTGAGCAAATCGACACGCTGGACCGCTGCAACGAAGCCACCGGCCGCGCATTGGAGCGCTTGCAACGCGATGCGGCGGGCATCGGCAACGTGCTGGATGTGATTCAAGGTTTTAACGAACAAATCAATCTGCTGGCCTTGAATGCGGCTATCGAGGCGGCCAGGGCCGGCCAGCACGGCCGAGGCTTCGCGGTGGTGGCCGACGAAGTGCGCAAGCTGGCGGCGCAAACGGCGGTTTCGGCCGGGCAAATCCGCACCCTGGTCGAGAAGCTGAATGCCGCCACCGCCGACACGGTGGGATTGATGGACGGCCAACAAAGCGCCGCCAAAAACACCGCCGCTGCCGTCGAACAAGTCGGCCAGGTGTTTGCCGGCATCAAAGACTCGGTGGCCAGCCTATTGCAACAAAGCCGAATCATCGCCGAAACCTCGCTGCAGCAATCCCAAGCCAGCGAACGTATCGCCACCAGTTTCAACCAGACCGCGGAATTGGCGCGGCAAACCAGCCGCGAAGCGCAAAACAACAAGGCCAGCGCATCGGCCATCACCGGCATCAACCGCAATCTGCGCGATTTGATCGCCCAATTCAGTATCGGTTGATCGCCTCGGCCCGAACGGTCGCCACCGGCTTTGCCGGCCACAACGATTTCCTCAAACCGGATTTGTCGCATGTCCGACAAATTCACTGAAATTTATGCGGTTGTTGCACTAGCGCCCCTTGCCGAAACCAGCCGAACGCCTTGCCGCATAAGGCCTGCCGCCAAACCGGAAAAATTGGATTGAATTTTGCTTTCCCCCAGTATCCTTTACTATCCTTGATGGGGCGCGACATGTCCAACAGTGTGTTTTCCGAAATTTTAAGCGGCTTGTACGACAACCAAGTCATCCCGTATCTGGGGCCGGGCGTGTTGTTCGACGCTCAAAACAAGCTGACCCGCGAGCCGATGCCGGCCGACAGCGACAGCCTGATTCTGGCAATGAACGGCGGCAAACCGATGGCTCCCAAGCTGATGTACGAATTTCCGCGGGCCGCAATGAACCAGGAATTGAAACGCGGCCGCAACTTTCTGACTCAATTTCTGAATAAAACCTACGGCGAGGCGCAATACACCCGCGCCGCGCTGCACGACTGGCTGCAGGAATGGCGGCCGAAGTACGTGGTCGATATCAACCGCGACACCCAGTTACAGGACAGTTACGCCGACGAGGAACACACTCTGATCGTCGGCGTTGCCCGCATCGTCGGTACCGCGTTCCGTTTCAGAATTTACCACTACGACGGCAGCGGCTATTTCGAGGTCAGCCAGGAGCAGGTCGACAAAAACCTGCCGGTCCTGTTCAAGCCGATGGGCACACCGAAACCGGAAGCCAACTATATCGCCTCGGATGCCGATTACGTTGATTACATTACCGAATTGATGGGCGGCTTTGCGATTCCGGATTTTCTGAAGGAATACCGTAAAGGCAAAAAGTACCTTCTGATCGGTTTACCGTTGAACCGCGACTCGGAGCGGATGGTGATGAGCGACATCGTTTACGGTGCGACCGAGCCGAAAGGCTGGTTTTTGCGCAAAAATCCGACCGATAAGGAAAAACGCTTCAGCGAACGGATGGGCTTCGAACTGATCAACGCCGACGTCCAAGACTTCCTGCAATCGGTGCAAGCCGCGGCCGTCGCCGCCTGATCGCCGATTCGGCGCTGGCGGCGCGGATCGAGCGCCGCCGCTAGCCTGGCGCCGGCATCGCCGCCAGCAACGGCGGTTTGAAATCGAAGCCGAAATGTTTCGGGTCTTCGCCGATCACGGCCGCGGAGACGATGTAAAACACATAATCGTAAGTCTCGGCCGGAATCTCGTATTGCTGGATGAATTTCCAGAAGTTCTTGTCGCGCGGATTGTCCGGCATGTTTTCCACCATGCTGCGCACTTTGTTGTGGCCGTAGTTATAACTGGCCATCACCAACAAGCCGGAAGCCTGGGCCTGGGTGCCGTAGATGTGCTTCAAGTACTTGGCACCGGCGCGGGTTGCCTGGTTGAAATCGAAACGGGCGTCCTGCTCGTCGTAATCGCGGGTATTGGCCAACGGCCCCGGCGCCAAGCCGTAATCCTGGCCGGTGCTCGCCAGAAACTGCCAGGCGCCCTTGGCGATGCCGAAGCGGGTTTCCGGACCGACGGCTTTGCTGTCGTAATTGCTTTCCTGTAGCGGCAAATACAAAAAGTAAGCCGGCAAGCCTTCCTTTTCCAGCTCGCTCAGCACGATAGGCGCATATTGGTTGGCTTCCAGGTTACGAATCGCCAATTGCAGACGGGAACTGTTTTTTCCAGTTGTCGATGTACTGCTTGACTTTGGCCACGAACTCTTCCGGTACCTCCAGCTCGCTTTCGCCGAAACCGCGCGCCACCCGCGTCACCAGTTCCCGCTCGTATTCCTCGTCGCTCGGAAAACTCAGCCGCAGAAAATCGATTTGTTGCAGATAGGCCTGATATTTGACTTTCATCGCCTTCAAGCGCTCGCGCTCTTCGGCCAGACGTTTCTTTTCCTGTTGGATCCGCAATTGCTCTTCCTTGATCCGTTCCTGCGACACCCGCATCTTTTCGTCGTTGACCGCGGCCAGGGTTTGCGCCAAGGTCTCGGCGCTTTGCTCCAGCCGAATGTCGGCTTGCGACAGGCTGACTTCCAGCGTCTTGATGTCGTAGAACATGTTGATCGCCAGCGTCCGGGCGTTGTCCAGCGCAAACCGCTGATACACCGCCAAACCGGCCACCAGCACCAACAATCCGGCCAGCGACCAGATCCATTTCTTGTAACTTTTGGTGCGGACGGTGCGGTCCTCGCGGATGAAACCGCGCACCATCCGGGTGTAGTCGCCCATGTCTTCCGACTCCTGCTCAGACAATAGCCGGTTTTTGATTTGCTCGGGCGTTAATTGCGGGCGGGATTGGCTATGCTGCTGCGGTTGCGGCTCGACTTGGGCGATTGCTGCGGCGCCGGGTTGCGGCAATATCGGCTTTTGCTGGGCGGCGGGGTCGCTCAGTTTCAAAACGAACGCCGCCGGGCCGAAACAGACCGTCGCCGGCAAAGCCAATTTGAGCTTGCCCGAAACCCGCAGCCCCTCCAGATAGACGCCGTGGCTGCTGTTCATATCGCACAGCCACCAGGCGCCGCCGCTGAATTTGATTTCGCAATGGTGCCGGCTGACCGACGGGTCCTGGATCACCACCTCGTTGTCGGCGGAACGGCCGACGCGAAAATTCTTGGCAAAGGCAAAATCGGCGACGGCGCGGCCGGAAGCATCCAACACACTGACGGCCAGCCTGCTGGTGCCGACCAGCAAAGTCCGGTCCGAATCGGCCTGCGCGCCCCCCGGCTTCGCATTCATCAGTACGGTTTTATCCTCTTCCATCGCTACCTCGTGACCGCCGTCGTCGAAAATTCCGGCAAAGAGTAGCCGATTTCTGCCGCCAACACAGCGCCCGCTACGCGGAAAACGGCCGCAATCCGGAGTCAACCGACGATCGAGGTGCCTTTGATCTGGGCAAACACCGGCATCCCCGGTCGCAGGTTCAACAACGCCGCCGATTTTTGGGTGATGTGGGACAGCAGAATTTCGCCGCCGGCTGCCAATTGCACGACGCTTTGGCCCTGGCCCAGATCGGCGACCGCGCGTACTTCGGCCGGCAATATGTTCAAGATGCTGGAAGCCTGTGGCGGTTGCAGCGCGATGCTGACGTCGCGCGCATAAATTCTGATCCGTACCGGGCTGCCCGGCGCGGCATCCAGGTAGGGCAGACTGAGATTGCCGCCGGCAAATTCGGCATGACTGAGATGGTAGTCGGCTTCGTGGCTCACTAGCCGGCCCTGCCAGACGCTGGCCGCCATCCGGTCCGCCGCCAGCGGCCCGTCCAGCCGGGTCAACGTCTCGGCCAGCGGTCCGCAGGCCACGGCTTTACCGGCCGCCATCACCAGCAAGTGGTCGGCCAGCCGATTGACCTCGTGCCGGGAATGGGTGACGTACAGAATCGGAATCCGCAGGTTTTGCTGGAGGCCGGTCAGATAGGGCAAAAACTCCTGCTTGCGTTCTTCGTCCAATGCCGCCAGTGGTTCGTCCATCAACAGGATATCCGGACTGGCTGCCAAGGCGCGGGCGATCGCCACCCGCTGCCGCTCGCCGCCGGACAGGCGCCCCGGCATGCGCGCCAGCAACGGCGCAATCGCCAATAATTCGATGGCCTGCTCCAGCGAAATTTTGCCTTCCCGGCAACGCATGCGCCGGACCGCATAATCCAGATTGCCGCGCACGCTCAGATGCGGAAACAAATTGGCATCCTGGAACACATAACCCAGGTTGCGCCGGTGGGTCGGCAGAAACAGGCCGCGCTCGCTGTCCTGCCACAAGGTATCGCCGACACGCAGATAACCCTGCGGCGCCTGCTCCAAACCGGCGATACAGCGCAGCAACGTGGTTTTGCCCGACCCGGAATGGCCGTAGAACACTGTCACGCCGGCCGCCGGCAAGTTCAAATCCACATCCAACGCGAATCCGCCGTAGTTGAGTTGGAAACGAGCGATCAATTCGGACGCGTTCATTTGGCGGACTGACTCAAAGGCTGGGTATGTTTAGTACTGTACAAAACCAACAACACCAGAAACGAAAAGATCAACAAACCGCCGGCCAGCCAATGGGCTTGGCCGTACTCCAGCGCCTCGACATGATTGTAGATCTGTACCGACGCCACTCGGGTTTTATCCGGAATATTGCCGCCGACCATCAGCACCACGCCGAATTCGCCGACAGTATGGGTGAAGCCGAGTATGCCGGCGGTCAGGAATCCCGATTTGGCCAGCGGCAACGCCACCGAGAAAAACCGGTCCAGCGGTCCGGCGCCGGCGGTCGCAGCGGCTTCCAACGGACCGTTGCCGATGGCGACAAAGGTATTCTGCAAGGGCTGCACCACAAACGGCAGCGAATACAACACCGATGCCGTGACCAAGCCGCCGAAGCTGAATGGCAACGTGCCGAATCCAAGCCACTGGGTGAATTTGCCGACGACGCCGGCCGGTCCCATCAATATCAATAGGTAAAACCCCAGCACGGTGGGCGGCAACACTAAAGGCAAGGCAACGATACTGTTGACGACACCCTTCCACCGCGAAGGGCTACGGGCCAGCCACCAGGCCAATGGCGTACCGACCAACAACAGCAGTAAGGTGGCAAGCCCGGCGACCTTAAAAGTCAGCCACAGCGCGGCGTAATCGGAAGAATCGGGCATTGGTAAAAGAATCGAGTCAGGATGGGGCTTATTCTCGCCAAATCACAGGCAACAACGCCAGAAAATAGTTAAGGCAGGTGTCGCGCAAGGCGACAACGGCGCCGATGTCGGGATCGCTGGCCAATCTCCCGGCAGCGGCGCCGGATTGCAGTATGTTACTTGATCAAAGCCTGCAGCCGACTCTCGACCTTGGCCGCTACCAGACTATCGTAGTGGCGTTGCAGCATCGAATCGGTCGGCCGCGGAAACAAAGCCGCTTCGATCTCGCTTTGCAATTGCGCGAGAAAATGCCTTCTCAGAATCGAATCCTCCGGCACCACCGGCCCAGTCTTGCCGCTATCGGCAAACGGCTTGTCGGCGTCAGTCTGCTTCGCTTTGGCGTAAGCCGACAAAAAACAACCCAACGGTGCAAAGGCGCATGCCGCGACGATCACCATGATCAAACCAACCAGAACAACTTCGCTCATCTCATCACCTCGAAGATATCGCCATAAACACAATGGCGGCAGGCGCTGGCACTCGCCTGTCGCCCTTTTGAAAGCCCAGTGGTTTTCGATGATTTATTTGCAATATCAATGCCATGGACATAACCTTACGAAACACAAGGTCTAATGCGGATTTGCCGGCGAGACTGGAATGATTAGCGGAATATTTCAATGCAGATTTACGACAAGCCGACACCAAAACCTGGAGATTGTGGCCGATCCGACAACCGCGCCGTCATGCGGCGGGCAGCTTTTTCACGATTTGCGGTTTGAAACACAGGTGCAGCAATAACAGATTCTGGCAACGGTGGATTAGCGCAAAACCACTTAGCAGGCTGATTAAGGCAATTTCGGGAAGATATTCGGTGTTGTCCGGCGAAGGCAGCCAAGCCTGGGCCAACCCAACCCCGCTTAGCATGAACAGTAGCGGCGCC
Organism: Methylomonas sp. EFPC3; assembly: GCF_029643245.1. Classification (NCBI taxonomy): domain Bacteria; kingdom Pseudomonadati; phylum Pseudomonadota; class Gammaproteobacteria; order Methylococcales; family Methylococcaceae; genus Methylomonas; species Methylomonas sp. EFPC3. Next base: position 4,132,182 of record NZ_CP116398.1, on the reverse strand, counting down.
AAATACAAAACCAGAGACGTCAACAACAAATGGCCGTCGTCGATCGCAACCACGACCCGGTCTCCTGCTTGCAGCGCGATATCGGAATCGACCGCAAATTCGCGTTTAGGCAAGACTTTCGCCAACGTCGCAGTGCCGCAGGACGGCTGTTGCATACAGCCGCTGCAGGCACTGCTTTGCAGGCTTTTGATCCAGGTTCGGCCGTCTGTGCCGATGCGGGTGACGACGGCCGCTTCTTCGATCATGGCAAGCTCAAACTAGGCCCAAGCCGACGCGATCGATTCCAGCCAGGCATTCAAGCGACCTTCGCTGAGTTCCTTTTGGTTGTCTTCGTCCAAAGCCAAACCAACAAACTGATCACCCAATAGTGCCTTGGATTTTTTGAAGTTGTAACCTTCCGGGCTGGTCATGCCGACGATGGTGGCGCCGGCATCGGCGAAGGCGTCGTACAAAAAGCCCAGCGCGTCGACGAAATGGCCGGGATAACCTTCCTGGTCGCCTAGCCCATACAGGGCGACGGTTTTACCGGAGAAGTCTGCACCACCCAGGGTTGGCAGGAACTCTTCCCAACTCTCGTTATCGTGGCCGGCGCTCAAGCCCGGCAATTCTCCCTCGCCATAAGTCGGCGAGCCGACGATCAACACGTCGTAGGCCAATAGATCGTCGACGCTGGCTTTATTGATGTTGACCGGTTTGTCCGCGACATCGCCCAATTTAGTGGCGATCGCCTTTGCGAATTTGCGGGTGTTACCGGTATCGGTGCCAAAGAAAATGCCTACTTTTGCCATAGTGCTTACTCCATGTTATCCAAAAATTAAAGCTGAATCTGCAACAAACCGGGGTTGGCAGCCGGTTGTTGTGCGGCCCATTCGGCCGGGGTATGGGTTTTCAAGGTCACGGCATGCAGCCGGCCGTTCGCCAGCGGCTCGCTCAGTGTCGCCATCACCCCCTGGTGTTGTTTGATCATGGTTTGGCCGGCGAAAGCCTCGCTGACCACGCTGATACTCAAATCGCAGCCGACGCCTTCGATACCGATGGTTGCTCCCGGATACTCGGCCAAAATCAGCGCTTCCACTTCGGAATGGGTGATGGTTTGGCTCGGTTCTGCTCCGGCGGCAGGTTGAACGGCGATTTGCAGCAACGGCAACAGGCTGCCGTCCTTATGCATCGCCTCGACGATATCGGCCCCGCCCACCAATTCGCCTTTGACGAACAATTGCGGAAAAGTCGGCCAGCGCGAAATCGACGGCAATTTTTCGCGGATGAACGGCGATTGCAGGACGTTGACGTAGGCGTAAGGAATCTTGGTTTCGTTCAGAATCCCCACCGCCTTGGCGGAAAACCCGCACTCCGGCGCGCTCGGCACGCCTTTCATATAAATAATCACCGGGTTCTCGGCGAGCTGTTTTAGGATTTTTTCTTTGACGCTCATAGTGGTTTTCTCTATTAACTAAATTTTGGCAATCCCTGAATCTTAACGAACGCGATCAATGGGCTTCACGCTGTTCAGCCCATCCTACAAACGCATTACCACGCAGACTCCCCTCCCGTATGCCGCGCCGAGCACCGAAGCTTTTGGACGGATCAGCCCGCCAGGGGCGCCGCAGGGATGCGGCGCGTTGCCTGCAGGGGCTGGGAAGCCCCTTTAGGCAACCCCGTTCAAAAGCTTCGGAGCGCAGGGAATAAGCGGCATCCGGGCCGCCTTTCTTTGGATACTTTCTTTTGGCGGAGCAAAAGAAAGTATCGCGGCTGTCGGTCCGCGAACCGACTTACAAACCATCCGTCGCGACAGCGACACAGCACCGTTGGGTTACGCCTGTCGGCTAACCCAAGCAGCACATTTCAAAACTCACTCCCCACCCGACAACCGCTTCAAATCCGCGGCATCAGTAACGCCATCCCGCTCCACCGTTTGGATCTCGCCCTCGCCGCGAATCACTTCGGCATTGACGATGCAGCGCTGAACGTTGGTGCGGGACGGCAAATCGAACATGGTTTTCCGCAGCACTTGTTCCATGATGCCGCGCAGGCCGCGGGCGCCGGTGTTGCGGGCGATGGCTTTTTCGGCGATTTCCACCAGGGCGTCCTGGGTAAACTCCAACTCGACTTCGTCGAAGGCGAACAACTGCTGATACTGTTTGACTAGAGCGTTTTTGGGTTCGGTCAGCACTTGAATCAGTGCGTCGACGTCCAATGGTTCGAGCGGCGCCAGTACCGGGAAACGACCGATAAACTCAGGGATCAGGCCGAAGCGTTTCAAATCGTCTGGTTGAGTCGCGTTCAGCATCGCTTCCAGAGTGGGTTTGTCGTCCGGGTTGTTGACTTCCGCATGGAACCCGATCGCGGTTTTCGGCGGCTGCAGGCGTTTTTCGACATGTTTTTCCAAGCCCGGAAAGGCGCCGCCGGCAATGAACAAAATATTGCTGGTATCGACCATCACCGAATCGCTACCGCTGTGGTCTTTGCGCCGGCCCTTGGTCGGCACTTTGACCTGCGAGCCTTCGACCAGGCGCAGCAAGGCTTGCTGCACGCCTTCGCCGGACACGTCGCGGGTACCGAAGGCCTGTTCCGGGCTGCGGGCGATTTTGTCCACTTCGTCGATGTAGACGATGCCCCACTCGGCCCTGCTGATCTGGCCGTCGGCCACGTCCAGTAGCCGCACCAGGATGTTTTCGACGTCGTCGCCGACATAGCCGGCCTGGGTCAAGGTCGTGGCGTCGGCCACTGCGAACGGCACGCCGACGATCTTGGCCAGCGTCGAGGCCAGCAAGGTTTTGCCGGTGCCGGACGGGCCTATCATCAGAATGTTGGATTTGCCGATTTCGACGCTTTGGTCGGCCTCACCCAAGCCGCCGGTTTTATTGCCGACGTGCTTCAGGCGTTTGTAATGGTTGTAAACCGCGACTGACAGAATTTCCTTGGCCAAATCCTGGCCGATCACATACTGGTCCAGCATGGCTTTCATTTCCGCCGGCTTCGGCAACGGCCCCTGCATGTCGGCCAGTTCCTTCTTCTTGCCCCAACTCGACACCACCTGGCTGGCCAGCATCACGCAGGCCTCGCAGATGTAGCCTTCGGTGCCGGCAATCATCGGCACGGAGGCCGACGCTTCAATACCGCAAAACGAGCAATGTTTGGGTTCTTTTGTCATGTTAGGCTCTCCTAGTGGCGGCGGGTAGACTGGCCAGCCAAGTACGCTGGCAATTGCGGCGGTAACGGTCTTGCATGATCTGCTGAATCTTGGGCGTGGCTTTTTTCAGGGACATGGTCTCGGCCGGGCTAATCTTCAGGCATTGGATGACATGAAACCCGATCTCGGATTCCAGCACCTCACTGACGGCTTGTTCCTTCAAAGCGAACAGGGCTTGGTCCAGTTCGGGGTATAGCACACCTTTGGTCACCGCGCCCAATTCCCCACCCTGCATGGCGGTCGGACACTCCGAATATTTCAGCGCCAAATCGGCGAATTTATGCGGTTTGCGTTTCAGCGTTTCCAGAATCTCCTCGATCCGGCGGCGGGCGCTGTCGCGGGTATTCTCCGGATAATCCGGGTTGATGCTGATCAGGATATGGCGGGCGGAACGCTGCTCCGGCTTGTGAAACTTTTCCGGATGCGAGTGGTAGAAAATGCCGATTTCCACTTCGTTGACCTTAGGCGCCCGTGACCCGACTCGCTCCAGCACGGTATTGACCTTGCATTGCCGGCTCAACGCGGCCCGGAGCTGATCGACGTCCAGATGGTTGGCTGCCAGCGCGGCCAAAAAAGCCTCTTCATCGTCGAAGCGGCTGCGAATCTCCTGATAAGCCCGTTCCAATTCGATGTCGGATACCACGACGCCGGCCGCTTCGGCCGAACTCAGCACCCTGCTCTCGATTTCGAATTCGTTTTTGGCCTGCACCTCCACTTGGCGCAGCTGCAATTGCTCGAGTTCCGTCGGCGACTTTTTGAACAGACTCAAAGAGGCCCGCAATAAAGTGTAAGGTTCGATCATGACTTCAGCAGCTTGATTCATGCTACTCCTCCGGTTCGCGAAAGTTGGCCGGATCGGCGGGGTCCAATACGGCTTCCGGGACCTGCATGGTCTTACCCGGAAAGCGCACGTGGTACAGCAAGGGTTCACGGTCGCGCAGTATTTTCATTACTTCGCCTTCGGTACCGGAGGCTATCACGCCATCGGCAGTCGGTAAATCGCGGTTGCACCTGACTTTATCGCGAAATTCAAACCGACTCGGATTCCAGGGCGCTTCAGCCGGAATCAGTTCTTCGGCTCGGCAGCCGATCATTTTGCCGTGGTCCAGAAAATGTACCGTGTAGATTACCTGGTCCTGCAAAAAGGTACCGACTTCGATGACGTGACCGACGCTACCGCGGCGGATCAGCAGATCGCCGATTTCCCGGCCCGGATAAGTCCCGTCGTTGCGCACGTTGCGGGTAACCCGCACCGCCTCGCCAAACTCGAACCGTTCTTCGTCATAGCGTTCTTCAATCATGTCTTAATGTCGCCCAAGGAAACGAATACGGTTTGCGGTTCCATCATCTTGAACACCTTGAACACCTTTTCGGTCTGGGCATCCGACTCGACGAAATCGCTGTAAGCCCGCTGCAGCAATTTTTTATAAATCTCGCGCAAAGCATCTTCGTCATCCGGCATGTTGTCGCTGGCCTGACTCAGATAGTCGTGGAACCGTTGCAGGATATGCAGCCGGTTGACGTGAACCACGGTCGCGTCGTATTCCAGGCCGAAATACACCATAAAGTCTTCGGCCGATTCCATTTCTTCCATTTCTTCCAAAAAAGTCATCTCGTTACCTCATCATCAGGTGATCCAGGTGGGCGGGCTGTTCGCCCAGCGCATACACCACTAACAACACCACCAGCATTACCGCAGTCTGGGCTAGAAACGGATCGGACTTCAGTTGTTTTTTCATGGCAATCACCTTCGGGTTAATTGTGCGGACGGGCGACGCCCATCGCGGTTGGGTTCATTTATCGGGCGGCTTCACCCGAACAAGCGGAAAATCCCTTCATCGGCTTCCTGGCGCCGGACCACCATTTCCAATAAGCCCTTGGCGCCGATCCGGTCCATGTCGTCCAACTCCACCAGTTTTTCGAAAATGGCTTTGGCCAACTCCAGATTTTCCAGCCGCATATTCAAGAAACCGATCGATTTCAAGGTAAACAGATACAACCTGATTCGGGTCAACAACTCTTTCGGCGCGTCGCTGATCAAGCCGAGGTTTACGTCTCGCCAGTCTGCCGGGAAACCGATGCCGGGCCGGATCAGCACCAAGGCTTTCTCGGAGATCAGCAAGGCTTCCTGCAGCCGATGCTGGTAGTAATAAAACCGGTTCAACGACACCAGAACGTTTAACGATTCCGGTGCCCGCAAGTAAGCTTGCAGCAGCGGCAACTCGGCTTCGCCGGTGGCGTAACGCTCGGAGGCGTACTTGATCAATTCCTGGACTTCCGGGCTGTCTTCCTGCTCGTAGTACAAATCCTCGGCTTCGAACTGCAGCAAATCCATTACTGACCACCTGCCGCCTGTTTCAATTGCACCACCTCGTCGCCGTGGCAGACGCCTTCCGCTTCGCAACTGCCGCAAGTGTCTTCGGCGACGACGAAACGCTTTTGATTGTGCTCCAGCTCGTCCAGACGTTCGACCAGGCAGTTGATGGCCTTGCCGATCGGGTCCGGCACCAGGTGGTGGTCCAGATCGATGCCGCGCGGGTCTTGAATCTTGACGCCTTTTTGCTGAATGATCCGTCCCGGAATGCCGATCACGGTGCAGCACGGCGGCACGTCCTTGACCACCACCGAGTTGGCGCCGACCCGGACGTTATCGCCCAGCGTGATTGCACCCAGAATCTTGGCGCCGGCGCCGACCAGCACGTTATTGCCCAAGGTCGGATGGCGCTTGGTTTTATGCCAGGTGGTGCCGCCCAGCGTCACGCCGTGGTACATGGTCACGTCATTGCCGATTTCGGCGGTCTCGCCGATCACGACACAGGCGCCGTGGTCGATGAAGAAGCGTTTGCCTATGGTCGCGCCGGGATGGATATCGACGTTGGTCAACCAGCGGCCGAACGCGGCCAGAAACCGCGCCGCAAATTTCCACTCCGCCAGCCACAGCCGGTGGGTAACCCGATAGATCAGCACGGCGTGTACGCCGGGATAGGCGAACAACACTTCGAACACATTGCGGGCCGCCGGATCGCGGGCGAAAACGCACGCCACGTCTTCCCGCCAGTCCTGCCAAAGGCTGGGTTTGGGCGCAAGCCGCGACGGCGAGAACAGCATCATTTTGCCAAGCTCCAGGTGGTTTTGCCCGGCATCGGCACGCCCGGCACCCGGAAAAACGTACCCGGATAGCGCTCGTCCGGCAGCTCGCGCTGGTCGGGATTGGCGACAGGGGCTTCGACTTTGCCGGTGGTTTTCGCTACGGATTGTTGACGGTTACTACTCATCGCACACCTCGCTATAGGCTGTGTAAAAACTGGTTCAAATCGGTGGATTGCGGTTCGCGTTTGTGCAGGCTGACAAACTCGCGAATCAGCGGCAGCAGGCGGCCGGCCTGCCAGCGGTTAATCTGGATCCCCAATTGCCGATAGGCATGCATCACGCCCTGGCTGCCGGAATGCTTGCCCAACACCAGCCGGTGGCTGCGGCCGACCAAGGCCGGGTCGACGCCTTGATAGTTGTTGGGATCTTTCAGCAGACCGTCGACATGGATGCCGGCTTCGTGGCTGAATACATCGCGGCCGATCAGGCTTTTACGGCTGCCGATGGTGTCGCCGGAGGCGGTCGCCACCTGATGGGACAATTCCGGGAAATTGCGCAGATCGACGCCGGTTTCGAAGCCGTACAGTTGCTTCAGGCCGACCACGACTTCTTCCAGCGCGGCGTTGCCGGCGCGTTCGCCGAGGCCGTTGACGGTGGTATTCAAGTGAGTGGCGCCGGCAAAGGCGGCGGCCAGACTGTTGGCAGTCGCCAAGCCCAGATCGTCGTGGGCGTGCATCTCGATATCCATATCGGTGATGCTGCGCAGCTTGCGGATCGCTTCGAAGGTGCCGAACGGCTCCATAATGCCGACCGTGTCGGCAAAGCGAATCCGAATCGCACCGGCGCTTTGCGCGGCTTCGGCCATTTGCGCCAGGAAATCGCTATCGGCGCGGGAGGCGTCTTCGGCACCGACGCAAACCTGCAAGCCGGCGTCGATTGCGGCTTTGACGCAGCGGTCGATGGTGGCTAACACCCAGGCCCGGCTTTGTTTCAATTTGTGTTGGATATGCTGGTCGGAGGCGGATATCGACAAATCGACCATGCCGACGCCCAAGCCCAGACAATGTTGCAGGTCGTCGTCGCGCATCCGCGACCACACCAGCAGATTGCAGGGCAAGTTCAGCGCCGCAATGGCTTCGATTTCGGCCCGTTCCTGGCCACCCATCGCCGGGATGCCAATTTCCAGTTCCGGCACGCCCAAGCCCGCCAGCCGTTCCGCGATCGCCAGCTTTTCCTCCAGCGAAAACACCACGCCAGCCGACTGTTCGCCGTCGCGCAACGTGGTGTCGTCGATGATGATGTGTCGGTTTTGAGCTTGCATTCTTCACCTCTGGCGGAACGTCGATTGCGGTTTTGCTGGGGTAACGCCTTTGTCAGAGATAATGCAAAACACTTGCCAACTGCCGGAAACCGGCGTTTTGCGGCATTGGCAACTGCGGTTTGGCGGGATAACGACAAGAAAAACCGGAATCGAAAAAACACATTGTCGGAAACCCTACAATGGCTAATGAAGTTGGCGGCACCGCCTGATTAGGCCGAGTCCGGCCATTGATCCAGCCGCATCAATACGCGCTGGCTCAATCGATGTGAAATGGAACCATAAGAGACGGGGCCGCCAAGCACCGTGCCTGGCGCCCCGAGAGGGTATGGTAAACGTCGTATCGCAACCCAAAGATGAGACTGCGGCTGGTATCGTGTTTCTTTAAGCGTAGGCTGCGAGCCGCGCCAGAGCGAACGCCATCGACCAGCCGAACGCTAAACCGACCGCGAAATGCTTGCCAACCGACGCTTAGGTGCGATAGCCGCCAGACCGACGGCGAACAATGCCAAGGCCGGCGGCAGGGGCACCGGTGCATAGCTATAGCCGCTTTGACTGGTCAATTGGTAATTTGGATCGAGCACGCTGATAAAGGTGCGCGCGGTATGGCTGAAGTCAACTTGCGAGCGCTTCCTGAATGGATCGAACAAACCGAGGTAACCATCGGCTCCGGCAGCAACGCTCAGTAATCCGCTTATCGAAATATCGGTATTGGTGCGCAGGGCAAAGATAGCCGTACCATCGCAAGCCCCGGTGTCGCCCGACCAGGTGCCGCAGGTAAAGGCAGGCGCAGAGTAGTACGATTGCGCAAAGTCAATTTTGCCTTGACTACCGCCAAGTTCGACGAATCCGGATGCGCCGCCGGGACCGCTAATGCCGCCCTCGACACGAAAATTGAGCAAAACCTGGACAAACCGCAGATTGCTGGCTCCATTTAACCTGATGGTGTCGCTAAAGATCGATTTAGCAAATGCAGCGGAAGTTGACGTTCCGCTCTCTACGCTGGCCGCCGCGTAGGCTTTCAACACCCCGGCATTCGCCGAGGCAAAAGCGCTGGCGGCATAGCCTTCATAAGTTGCCAGTGCCGATGCTACCGCGGGCAAATCCACATGTGCATCGACATTCAATTCGCTGTCCACACCGTTTGCCGCACTGGCACTGGCTTCGACCGAAGTCGAATAGGCCGTCGCCGAAGTGCTGACCGATAGCAAACTCGCCATTACCAAGCAATAGATTCTGTTCATGATTCCCTCCCGGCTTAACCGGCCAAACTTGAACGACGCTTGCCAAAACCCAGCAAGCCCAAACCACTAACGAACAGCCAGGTCGCCGCCGGCAGCGGCACCGCTGCATAGCTGTATCCGCTTTGGCTGCTCAACGAATAATTGGGATCCAGCACGCTGATGAAGGTCCGCGCGGTATGGCTGAAATCGGTTTCCGCGTGTCGTTTCTTTGGGTCGAACAATCCGCCGTAGCCATCCGCAGTCGCCGCTACCTGTAGTAAGCCGCTAATCGCGAGTTCGGTATTGGTGGGAACCCAAAAGACCGCGCCGCCATCGCAGGCGCCGGTGTCGCAGGTATATACAGGCGCGCTGTAGTAGTTGTGCGCAAAGGTAATATTGCCGCCGGCGAAGTTGATGAAACCGCTGGCTGCACCGATACCGCTGATGCCGCCCTCCACCCGAAAATTCAGCACGATTTGAGTCGACCGCGCAGCGCCGGATCCGCTGATTTTGATGGTGTCGCTAAAGAGTGACTTGGCGTAGCTAGTCGAATCCAGCGCCCCTTTTTCGATGTTGGCCCCCGCATAAGCCTTCAACACGCCCACGCCGGCGGAGGCGAACGCACTGGCAGAATAGCCGTCGATGCTCGCGGATGCCGAGGTGAAAGAGTCCTGGTCGATGTGGCTGTCGGTGTTCAAGTCGCTTGCCAGCGACCGTCCGGACGAGAAACCCGCACTCGCACCGGTTTCTACGGAAGTTGAGTAAGACCAGGCGGAAGAGCTTGTGACCAGCAAGCACGCCAATGTCGTGTAATGAAATCGATTCATGATCGCTCCGAAATTCTCAGAAAATGCGATGCGCTGCCTCCAGCCACCGTCGGCCGGGAGTGTAATGCCATATGGATACCAAAACAATACCAAATATTACCGTGCGTCTGCCGGCGTTTGGCTTTAGGCTATTGGCTTTTTTAACTCCGTCAGGACGCTTTATGCTAACGCTGGTTTTAGGCAGCTATGTACAGGCCAATTGTTTACAAGTTCCGGATTTACCGGCAGCCGGCCAATCGTTGCTGGCCGCAGGTTATTGGTCGGAACATGGCGGCAAAGGCTTGAACGTCGGCGTGGCTTTGCACGCCCTGGCGGCGGAAACGGCATTACTGCTGCCGGTCGGCGACGACAACGGCGGCCGGCAAATTAGCGCAGAGTTGTCGCAGATGGGGCTTGATACGCGCTGGGTAATTGTTTGCGCCGCGCAATCCGGCTACGGCGTGGGCTTGATCGACGCCCGCGGCGATAACGTCATCGCCGTATTCCCCGGCGCCAATGCTCACCTCACTCCGGCTATGGTTTGCGATGCCTTGGACCGGTCGCGTCCGCGCCGGGTTTACGCCCAACTGGAAATCCCGCTGGAATCGGTCTTGGCGGCGTTCTCGGCGGCACGCCGGCTCGGCAGTTACACGGTGCTGAATCCGTCGCCGTGGCGGCCGATTACGTCGGAATTGCTTGCGCTTACCGACACGATGATCGTCAACGCCGCCGAAGCGGCGACGCTGTTTGCCGATAACGGCGCGCGGCTGACTTTATCGGCGGAACGGTGGCTGGAGTTATTGCCGGAAATGGCCGATACCATCGCTTGGCAAGGCGATTGGTTGATCGTGACGCTGGGAGACCAAGGCTGCGTCGCACTGGGGCGGCAGGAAGTGATTCACGTCGGGGCCTGGCCGGTCGAGGTGCGCGACGCCACCGGCGCCGGCGATGCGTTCAGCGCCGGATGGCTGTGGGCGCAGGATCGTTACCCGCCCGAGCACGCGCTGCTTGCAGCCAATGCTTGCGGCGCTTTTATCGCCGAGCGCGACGGGGTTTTGGCGCATTTGCCGGACAATGCAGCACTGACAGCGTTTATGGCTAGCCGGCCTGCGCCTGGGATTCGACGGATCAGCCGGGCATTTTGAGCTCGACCCGATAGGTATAGGCGTCGCCGCGAAAGGTGCCCTCGACGTACTCGACCATCGTGCCTTGGTCGGTATAGGTTTTTCGCTTCAGCAGCAAACAAGGGCCGGGCTGTTCGAAACCGAATACCCGCATTTCCGCCTGATTGCAGATGACGGCTTCGATGGTCTGGTCGGCGCGTTGCAAGCTCAAACCGCAGCGTTCCTGTAAAAATTGGTAGGCGGAACCGTCGCCGTTCCATTGCGCGAAATCCGGCGCCGGGGTCAAATCGTACCAAGCGACTTCGCGCGACATCGGATTGCCGTCGCCCAGACGCAAACGCACAATTCTAAAAAAACGGTTGGATGCCGGCCGATTGAAGATCGAGGCAATGGTGCGGTCCTCGACGATGCCCTGCTCCAAAATCCGGGTCGACGCCACCATGCCGAGTTCGCGCATTTCTTCGGTAAAACCCTTCAACCGCCCCATCTCCGGCGCGATCCGTTGCGGCGCCGCTTTTACCGTCACCCCGGCGCGGCCATGGGTATCGATATGGTCTTGCGCCCGCAATTCTTCATAGCAGCGGCGGACGGTGGTGCGACTCAAAGCCAGCGCTTCGGCCAGGGCCCGCTCGGATGGCAAGCTAAAGCCGTCGCCGAGCTCGCCTGACTCGATCAATTGCACGATGCGGCGCAACAACTGCTTATAAACCGGTTCGGCAACGCCACTGTCGGGGCGGATTTTGTCGATAAAGGCGGTGCTGTCGTTGGCCGCTTGAGGTTGCGGTTTGACAGAGGATCGGCTTTGATTCATAGACGGACAATGCAGGCGGCAGCGCTTCGATACCGGGCAGATTAGCACAGAACATCCGAGTTAGGCCTGTTAGCCCAAGACACCTCACCCCATTACCGGCAAGTGGATTCGTCCGGAATTTGTGCGCACGATGGTCGAGACACTATAAATCCACCCGACATAACGCACCGCTCAACTGAGGGGACTGCGCCTCAACCTGCCCAAAAAATTTGCCGGCCGGCCGAAATCGGCGCATGATCCGGGCCGCACGCCCCATCCAGCCACCAGGCCGGGCGCCGAGCGTACCGGCCGCGAACCCAGCAGCGAGGTCAGCATGTCATTAGGATATTACCGCTACATCAAAGGCCGTCTCGTCGTGCGGCAACGGCAATCGCCGGACGGCGACAGCATGCGTTTCATCGCCGACGACATGACCTTGTTCCAGGGGTTGCCCCGCTTCGCTCAGCCCAGCGAGGCCGGCGGCGAGGAAAGTTACCAATTGCGCTTTCAAGCGATAGACACGCCGGAGCTGCACTACGGCGGCGCCGAACAACCGCACGGACTGGAAAGCCGCAACGGTCTGCTGGAGTGGTTGGGCCTCGATCCCGCCGGCTGGGACTGGGCGGTCGCCCCCAGCGGCTTCGCCTGGGAAACCGAGGCAGCGATACTGTGCGACGGCTTCGAGGGCCACGGCCGACCCATCGCCTTTGTGTTGCCGCGGCAGAAGATCAAGGACGGCGCGGACGTGAAACTGACCAAAGCCCTACTCGGCAAAACCTACAATTTTCACGCTGTCGCCAGCGGTCTCGCCTACCTGGGCCTGTACTCCGGCGGCCTGTCCTTCGACAGCCAGACCCGGCTGATCGCCGCCTACCAGCAGGCCAAAACCGCGCGGCGGGGCATCTGGCGACTGGATCGCAGCAAGCGTTTCACCGTCTCCACGCTGGACGACCTCGGCCCTGAAACCGGCGTGCTGGTCTACCCCAAAATCTTCCGTCGCTGCGTGGACGCCCTGCGCTGGGTCGGCGGCGAATTCGAACCCGGCCGCGACCTGGACAACTTCCTGGCCGCACGCAGCGGCGAAGACGACCAGTTCCTGGTGCGTGCCCTCCACGGCGGCCAGGTCAAAACCCGGCTCAGCCAGGCTCTGGAACAGATCAACAACCAGATCAGAATTCAGGTGGACTTGAATACGGTGGAGTTCGTTTCCAAATAAATCGGCGTCTCCAAGCGATTGGGGACGGGGCAGAAGCTTGGCGAAGCCGCCGCAACACCGCCGATCAAAGCGGTGTCGCGGTATTCGCCGTCAGGCGTAGGTCGGCTGGAAGGCTTGCTCGGGGTCGGCCACCGGGCAGTTGTTGATACTGTCCCAGTACGGCGACAGCTTGCGCAGGTTGGCGACGATGGTCGGCATCACTTTCAACACCTCGTCCACTTCGCTCATGGTGTTGTAACGCGAGAACGAGAAGCGGATGGTGCCGTGGGCGGCGGTGTAAGGGATGTCCATCGCCCGCATCACGTGCGACGGTTCCAGCGAGCCGGAAGTACAGGCCGAGCCGCTCGACGCGGCAATGCCGGCCTTGTTCAGCAGCATCAGGATCGCCTCGCCTTCGATGTATTCGAAAGCAATGTCGGTGGTATTCGGCAAGCGGTTGTTCAGGTCGCCGGTGATGAAGCAATGCGGAATCGCCTCGACCACGCCTTGCTCCAACTTGTCGCGCATGGCCTTGACTTGGGTGTTCTCGAACTCCATGTGCTGCAGCGCCAGTTCGCAAGCCACTCCCAAACCGACGATGGATGCAGTATTCTCGGTGCCGGCCCGGCGGCCGCGCTCCTGGTGGCCGCCGCGCAGCAAAGGCCGGAAGCGGGTACCGCGGCGCAGATACAACACGCCGATACCTTTCGGCGCGTGCAATTTGTGGCCGGACAGACTGAGCATGTCGATCTTGGTATCCTGCAGCATCATCGGAATTTTACCGACCGCCTGCACCGCATCGGTATGGAACATCACGCCGGCAGCATTGGCCATCTCGGCCATTTTCTCGACTGGGAAAATGGTGCCGGTTTCGTTGTTGGCCCACATCACCGAAACGATGGCAACCTTATCCGACAGCATGGCCTGATAGGCTTCCAGATTAATCCGGCCGCGCTTGTCCACCGGTAAGCGGTGGATGGTGTAGCCTTCTTTCTCCAGATTATCGACCAGGTTCAAAATCGCCGGATGCTCGACCGCCGTGGTAATGATTTCCTTGCGGTTAGGCTGGCATTTGATCGCCGACAGGATCGCAGTCGAATCGGATTCGGTGCCGCAGGAGGTAAAAATAATCTCCGAGTCGTGCTCCGCGCCCAGCAATTCCTGCACTTGACTGCGGGCCTTCTTGATCGCCCGCGCCACGCCGTCGGCGAAGCGGTGAATCGACGACGGGTTGCCGAAGTATTCGGTGAAATAGGGGATCATCGCATCGACGACGGCCCGGTCCACCTTGGTCGTGGCGTTGTTATCCAGATAGATATCAGGCATGACCGGCCTCCTGGATATTCACCAGTTTCGGCATTTGCGACGCCGGCACGACTTTGATGAACTCGCCCATCACTTCGATCAGGCGTTGCTGAATACCGGCGATGGTCATCGCCGACATTTGGCAGCCGTTGCAGGCGCCGGTCATGTTGACGTAAGCAGTCTTGTCGACCACTTCCACCAACTCGACGTCGCCGCCGTCGGCCATCAATTGCGGCCGGAACGACATGATCACTTCCTCGATTTTCTTGATCCGCTGCAGATTGGTCATCGGTCCTTTCTCCGCTACCACCGGCGCCGGTTTGGCGACCGGAGCCGCGTTCGGATCGAAGCTTTCGCCGCGTTCTTTCAACACTTTTTCAAGGAGGCCTTCGATGTCTTCATGGCAGGAAGCGCAACCGCCGCCGGCCTTGGTGAAGTTGGTGACGTCCTCGACGGTGCGCAGTTTGTTGGCCCACACCATCTCTTCGATCATTGCCGCATCGATACCGAAGCATTTGCAAATCAGCGCGCCTTCTTCATGGTCGTCCTTCCATTCTTCACCGCGATAGTTGGCGACGGCGGCTTGCAGCGCTTCCCGGCCCATTACCGAGCAGTGCATTTTTTCCGGCGGCAGGCCGTCCAGTTCGGCAGCGATATCCTGATTGGTGACTTTCAACGCTTCGTCCAGCGTCATGCCTTTGATAATTTCGGTCAACACGGAAGACGACGCAATCGCCGAGCCGCAGCCGAAGGTTTGAAAGCCGGCGTCTTCGATGACTTCGGTGTCTTCGTTGACTTTCAAGGTCAGCCGCAAAGCGTCGCCGCAACTGATGGAACCCACTTCGCCAATCGCATTGGCCCCGGCGACCGCACCGGCATTTTTCGGGTTGAAGAAATGGTCTTTAACTTTTTCTGAATAATCCCACATGGCAATAACCTCGCAAACTTAAGAACAGGATTTAGGGGCGCCGCCGTTATCGCCGGTGGTAAACGACGAACCGCAGGCGCAGCTTTTCACCGCGTTGGGATTGGTAAATTTAAAGCCTGAACCTTCCAGGCTATCGACGAAATCGATAGACATGCCGTCCAACTTGGGCATGCTCAACGGGTCGACGAAGACTTTGACTTCGCCGCAGTCGATCACGGTATCGGCTTCGCTTTCTTTCGCTTCCAGGCGCAGGCCGTAAGACAGGCCGGAACAGCCGCCGTCGGTCACTTCGATGCGCAAACCGCCGGTGGGCTTGTCGGAACTGCTGATAAAACGGCCCACGGCTTTTATCGCGCTTTCGGTAAGGGTAATCATGGATAAGTCTCCTGAAACGGGTTGGCATTGATCTTGTAACTCGTTCAAGCAACCAGCATGCCATGCGCGATTCTCCAGCCTAAGCTATTGAAAAAACTAGCAACAGCGTGCCGGCCATCCCTGATCGGCAAGCCGTTTCCCAACATTTTGTCGGCTTTGCTACAAACCACTCACAGGAGTACAGAATGAACGTAGAAGACTTGGATTTGGGCGACGTCGTGTACGCAGCGCATACGATTATCGACGACGGCAGCATGCCGGACAGCGAAGAAGGTGCGATACTGGCCGAAGCCGGAGCGCGCGGCGTCATCGTTATGAAAGGCCATGTCGAAGAAGACCCGGGGCTGACCGTTTTTTTGGTACGCTTCGAAGACAGCGAACTGAATTTGGGTCGGCCGATCGGTTGCTGGACCGAAGATCTGATCGCTCCGGACCTGGAGCCGGTAACGACGCATTGATACACGCGCGACTAACCGGCGGGACACCCGGCCGCAATGCCTCTCCGCAACGCCGCCAGTCCCTGCCCCACCCAATTTCGCACCAACAGGCTATGAGCGACGACTCCCAACAGGTACTTGCGTACCACCAACGCACCAAACACCAACTGAATGCTTACGCCAAAGGCCCGGCATCGCTGGATTGGGACGACCAGCCCAGTCCGTTCCGCCGGTTCGACGGCTGCGAAACGTTGGCTTTGCCGCAGCCAGGTGCGGAACTGGACTGCAAGTTCGCCGAGCTGGATGCGCCGGGGCTGATTCCCGTTCAACCGCTAAATGTCTCCAATCTCGGCTTGTTACTGGAACTCAGTTTCGGCCTGTCGGCCTGGAAGCAATTCGGCCCGGACCGCTGGGCCTTGCGCTGCAACCCGTCCAGCGGCAATTTGCATCCGACCGAAGCCTATCTGCTCAGCACGGCGCCGGAGGTATTGGCGCCGGGCGTGTACCATTACGTCAGCCACGACCACCATCTGGAACGGCGTTGCCGGTTCGATGCCGCCGGTTTGCCGGCCGGCTTGTACGTTGGCTTGTCGTCCATCCATTGGCGGGAAGCCTGGAAATACGGCGAACGCGCATTCCGCTATTGCCAGCACGACATCGGCCATGCCCTGGCGGCGTTGAGCTATGCCGCCGCCTGCCTGGGCTGGCACGTTGAGTTGCTCAGCGAAACCGGCGACGCCGAAATCGGCACTTGGCTGGGTTTGGATCGCGACGCGGATTTCGTCGCCGACGAACGCGAAACGCCGGACCTGTTGTGCCGGATCGATACCGGTGACGGCTCCGAGGGTGAATTTTCCGCTGCGGCCTTGTCGCAAGCACTGCAGTCCGCCGAATGGTTCGGTAGCACCAAACGTTTGAGCGGCCGCCACTTCTACCGCTGGCCGATTATCGACCAAGTCGCCGAACACACGCTCAAACCCGCCACGCTGCGGGAACGGCTCGAATTACCGGCCGCCTCGCTACCCGCTGTCAGCCACGACCAGCTCGCCAGCCGTTTGATCCGCCAGCGCCGCAGCGCGCAACATTTCAACGGCAAATCGGCGCCGCTGCCGCTGGCCGACTTTTACCGTATCCTCGCCGCGCTGCTCCCCGCCGCCAAGCCGCCGTTCACGGCCTGGAACTGGCCGGCGCAGGTGCATTTGGTGTTGTTCGTGCATCGCGTCGACGGCCTCGAACCGGGCCTGTATTTCCTGCCGCGCAGCGTGGAAGCCTTGGCAGAAATCCGCCCCGCCTGTTCCACAGACTACAACTGGCAACGCATCGACGCCCCGTTCGAGTGGTACCGACTGCAAGCCGGCAACGTGCGTCAGGCGGCGAAAACCTTGTCCTGCCATCAGCCGATTGCCAGCGACAGCGCCTTCAGCCTGGGCATGCTGGCCCGCTTCGCCGACAACGTCTCGGCCGAGGCTTGGCGCTACCGCCGGTTGTTTTGGGAATGCGGCCTGCTCGGCCAGATTTTGTATCTGGAGGCGGAAGCGGCCGGACTGCGCGGCACCGGCATCGGCTGCTTCTTCGACGATGCGGTACACGGCGTACTGGGGTTAAAAGACAATGACTGGCAAAGCCTGTATCACTTCACCGTCGGCGAGCCGCTGGACGACAGCCGCCTGCAGACGTTCCCGGCGTATGCTCATCTCAACAATTCCGCGTCAGACAAGGTGTAAAAATAATTGGCGGCCAAGCGGTTCGATTGCGATTAGAATCATCGGCTTACTTCCATCCACCGTTGAAGGCCCACTATGAGCTTAGCAGCCAATTTAATCCGATTCGCCATCAAAATAACGCCCAACTCGCTGATCGTTTGGGTCGCCAACCACGTCATGAAAGGCATCGCCGAATTGACCCAGTTCAATTTCGATCTGGATGCGCGCAAGGTCTATGTGCAAAGCCGCTTGTACGGCGAGGATTTCACGATAGACGTGGTATTGGAGGATTTTGCCGTGTTCAACGACGGCGAAAGCTACCGTTTCATTCTGCACCACGCCCATTCCGACCGACCCTGGCTGCAGAACATCCTGGCCAAATTCGTTGGCAAGGCCTGGAAAATTCCGGCCATACCGGGCTTTACCAAGCCCTTGGCATTGGCCGCCGAAGTATTCGCGGCCCAAGCGCCGGCGCTGCACTTGATAGAAGGCGAGGCTTCCGCCGAGTAATCCCCAACTCCCCGCCGCCAGACTCGACTGGCGGCGTTGCCAAACCAATCTATCGCCCCGGCTAAAGACCATTCTCTTGATGCCCTTCCGGTTACTAAACGCGTCGACAGCCGGCAGCCTCCGGCTTCGACACGCCCAATCCGAACGGAATACCGGTCAAAAACAGGGTGGGTTATAACTGCGAACGGCAAACCGGCCGATCCCGTCCCATCTGATTCGCCTCTCCCGGCCAACCGCTTTAGTCGACGACGCTTGCCGGCATACCCGCCTACCACGCTTTGCTGTCGTCATCAAGCCAGCCATTTCACCCGCTCCGTATTCGCTAGTCCATCGCATTGCGAATAGTCCGATAGGACAATTGAACCTGCAAATTATTAGTGTTTGACAATCGTCAAATCAGGACTACTATAAGCCCGCACAGTTCGTCGGATTGGGCTTTTGTCAAGGGGGGAAACGTGAATAACATCGCTTGGCTCAAAAAAATTTTCCAGCTTCTGCTGGCTTGCTTCACACTAACTCTTGCCGTAAACCCACAGAGTTATGCGGATAGCGGCATCAATACCGGATCGATGAATACGCTGGGCCAAGCCGGGGTCGCCAGTTCCGGCCAACTTGCGGTATTTCAAGCCATCAGCTCGCAGTGCGGCGGCCCTATCACTACGCTGCAGGCGCTTTGCGGCTCAAATTCGGGCGTTGCCCTACAACAGCTGTCACCGCAAGCGGCGCTGCAAGCAGACTCGATTGCAATCACGTCACCGTACGATTTCGTCAAAAAAATCAATACTCGCTTGCAACGCCTTAACGATTGCGACGCGGCCGATAAAACCGCCAAAGACCGGGAAGATTGTCGAAAACGCGGCGGCGGCAGCGGCGATGCCAGTTACATAGGGCCATTCGGCATCTCGATTAGCGGCGGCGGCGGCTTCGGCGACCGCAACAATGTCCGCGGTCAAACCGGTTTCGACGTCAACACCCAACATGCCAACGCCATTCTGGATTACCGCTTCGACAAGCAATTTGCCGGCGGCCTTTCTCTGGGCTATCTGCATTCCGACCGCGATTTGAATTTCAATAGCGGTTATCTGAACTCCGACGCCTACCGAGTAGCTCCGTTTCTGGTTTACTCTCCTTCCTCGCAAAGCTATGTCAGCGTTCTGGCAGGCTACAGCCGGCTGGAATTCGACTCCTTGCGCTCAGTCAACGCATCCCTTGCCAACAACGTAACCATCGGTAACGCCTCAGCCAGCTATGGTGCCGACCAGTTTTTCACCAGTCTCGGTGCCGGCTACATAGAGCAAATGGAATGGTTCAATTTACGGGGCTTCGTTCGCGGCGACTACAGCCACACCGAAATCGACGGATATACCGAACAAGGAGCGGCCGTAGTAGATGGCGGCGGCGCGCTAAGGGGCTCTGCTCCCATCCAAATGAACGGCCAAGCGATCGACTCGTTCACAACCACGGTCGGCGCCGAACTCAGCCGCGCCTTCAGCGTGCCCAGCTTATATACCGTATTCATCCCCCGTTTTCGGGCCGAATGGGTCCACGAATTCGAAAACCGGAGCCGGCAAATCAATGCCTCGCTGGCCGGGACCGTTCTGAACCCAATTACGACCGGAGCGCCCGAACGCAACTGGGTCAATCTGGCCACCGGCGTGCAGATGCTGTTGCCGCAAAACATTACCGCCTTCGTCGATTACGAAGCGTTACTGATCGAAAACGGCAGCAACCAGATCGTTTCCGGCGGAGTAAAGATTCAATTTTGAGCTAGGCCCATTAACGCAAAGCTGAGTCGAGGCCGACCTTTCCGAAAAGACCTCGATCGTCCCGACCATAACAAACGGCCGCTAACGGATCGGATATCCGGCAAACCAGTACCGGCCACTAAATAAAGCATCAACGCTAGAGGGGGAATCATGCGCAACAAAGCCATTCTGAGAGCGGCACGCCAGCCGGCGTCCGATCGCGCCCAACCAAACCGTTGCAGTCCGGCAAAGCCGCAGCCATTCGCCCGGCCGGAATTGCGACGGACGCCAATCGCCAAAGCCCTGCTACCGTTTGCCCTGATTTCATGTCTCGCCGCTTGCACCACGCTGACGCAGGAATGGGCCGAAGACGAAGAAAAAATCACGGCCGGTATTTTTCTGGAACCCGACGAGCGGGCGGTATTGCCGCCCGGCATGGAACTCAGGCCGATTTACGACAAGGGCCTGGACCTGACCAAATTCATGGAAGGCTTCAGAAGCCTGCCCTACCACGACGTGGCCTACTTCTGCACCATCGGCTACGGCCATCTGATCAAGCAAGCCCGCTGCAACGGCACCGAACCGGCCGAGTTCCGCAACGGCATCAGCGAACCGCGCGGCGGCGAGCTATTGGTGTCCGACATGGAACGCGCCCAAATCGCGGTACTGACCAAAACCAAAGTGCCTTTGACTGACGGCCAATACGCCGCGCTATGCGATTTCGTCTACAACGTCGGCACCGGCAACTTCGCCAAGTCCAGCCTGTTGTCGGTGGTCAACAAGCAACAATTCGACCGGGTCCCGGCCCAATTCCGCCGATGGAGCAAAGCCAACGGCCGGGTCATCAAAGGCTTGAAAATCCGCAACGAAAAACGGATCGATCTGTTTTTCGACGGGATCGGCGTCCCCCGCGCGGTCCCGGAAGCCGAGGCGGAATTGCCTGAAATCGATATTCGCTTGGGCGAAACCGGGCGATAACCGAACTTTTCATTCAGAGGCAGCAATGCCCAGCGATCACGCACCTTAGGAGAATCCCATGGCAAGCACCCATTTCAAATGGCTGATATTGGCAATCGTTACCGCGTTGGCAGGCTGCGACCTGTTCCCGTCCTGGATCAACGTCAGCGTGAATTTCAGCGATGCAAAAAGCATCAAGCCCGACGATCCGGTCGAATTTAACGGCGCCGTGATCGGTAAGGTCACCGGCTTAACCCCCATCAGCAGCGGCGTCACGATTGCGCTGGCGCTGGAAAAAGCCAAAGCCGCGCCGGTACAAGCCAACGCCCAGGCCGCAATCGCCGTCGAGCCGCCGCCGGCCAAAATCGTAATCACTAATCCGCCGGAATCCGCGCCGCCAGTAGCCGACGGCGGCGTGCTGACGGCGTTGGAACCCAAATCCGGATTCGGCGCGATTTTGGGTGCCATTTCCGATATGAAACAGGCGGTCAGCGAGGCCGCCAAAAACCTCGGCGACTATTTCAAAGATGCCAACCAGGAATGGGCGGATTCGAAACAGAAAATGAACGAATCGCTGGCGGCATGGCAGCAGGACGCCCAATCCACCGAAACCGAAATCCGCGACCGCTACCAAAAACTGGTACAGGAAATGGAAGCGATCCGCGGCGAAGCCGGCGAACAAAGCAAACAGATTTTTCAAGATTACGACGAGATCGAGAAAGCATTGCTGGCCAAACAACAGGCGCTCAGAGACCAGGGCCAAGCCAAAGCCGCCGAAGCGCTGCAAACCTTCCGCGACGAACTTAAACACAATGTCGACAAGCTGAAATAAAGTCAGCGCCGGGCTCAGGCCCGGCAAAGTCGCCGACCACAGCTTTCGCCGGGAGTCGAAACCATGAAACGCTCCAACCGCCTCGCGCTAGAGATTTGTTGCAGCCTGCTGGGTTTGTATCTGGCAGCGGCCAGCCCATGCTTTGCCGCGATTCAACAAATTCCGAGCTGCGCCATCGAACAAACCACCGAATCCGGCGGGGTCAGAAAGCTGGCTTTGGTCGTCGGCGTCGGCCAATACATCTCGGACAAAGTCCCGGATCTGGCCGGCCCGCCGGCAGACGCGCGCCGGATGCAGGAAATATTGTCCGGCAAGAACGGTTACGGCTTTCCGAGAGAAAACGTCTGCATGCTGCTGGACGACCAGGCCACCGTACAAAATCTGCAGGCAGCGTTCGACAGCTTTTTGTTGCCGCGCTTGAAAGAAAAGGACATCGTCGTGTTCTACTACGCCGGCCACGGCTCGCAAACTGTCGATAAAAACGGCGACGAACCCGACGGCCAGGACGAAACCCTGGTATTGCACGATTCGCGTACCGAACAAAACGGCGCCAAAATCGGCGATTTTACTGACGACCGCTTGAACGGCCTGTTGGCCAAACTCTATAAAAAGAGCGACAACGTCACCGTCATCCTCGACTCCTGCAATTCCGGCACCGCGACCCGCGGCGACCGGGAAACCATGGTCGCCCGCTTCGTCGAACCGGCCCCGGATCAAGCCGATGCCCCGCAAACCGAAGGCGTCGGCGACGGAGCCGGCGATTTAGCGCCGGAATCGATGCCGAATCTGATTGCGCTGACCGCGGCCAGCGACGGCACCAGCGCCCTGGAACAAGCCGGTCGCGGCATATTTACCGACGCCTTGTTGCAAGTGCTCGGCCAAGGCAGCAACCAAGCCCTGACTTACGCCCAGGCCGCCCGGCAAATTCCGGCCCTGGTCGCCGCCCGCAGTTACCAAATCCCCTATTTCCAAGGCAAGCTGGACCGGCCGGTGTTCGGCAACAGCACACGTACGGCGCCGGTGGCCTGGGAAGTCACCGAATTGGGGCCACCGCTGAAACTGGCCGGTCCGCCGTTACCCGGACTGGGCGTCGGCGCCGAACTCCGTATTTACGACGGCGCGCTGAGCGGAGCGGATACCCGCGATCCGGCCAAGGCCAAAGCCAGCGTGGCGATCGACACCATGACCGGCCTGACGGCGACGGCCACTATCGTCGGCAAAAATGCGGCGGCGACTGCGCTGGCGGTCGGCGACATTGCCGTGCCGGTGAGGCCGGCCGACGACTACGTCCGCATCAATGTCAGGATCAAACCCGAGTCAGAGCCCGGCGGCGTGCCGCCGGACCGCGCCGCCGCGATCAAACAGGCGATCGCCGACGATCCGGATGCGAAAACCTTACTCAACGTCGGCGACGGCCCCGGCGACTTCGAATTAAGCCTGACCTCCGACGGCTTATTACAACTGAAAGGCCCGGAAAACCGGGTGCGCAACGTCTTCGGCCAGGATAGCGACGCCGCCCACAACTTGTGGCAGCACGCCCGCCAAAAAGGTTTGCTGCAATTGCGCGGCGAAGGCGGTAGCGAGTTTAGCGATAACCAGAGCCTGCAAGTCGAAGTGATTCCGTCGGCCAGACAAGACGACTGCGCCAAAGGCGTGTGGGAAGCAGCCGCGCCGAATGCCGACCAGGTCATGCCCTTATGCCACCGCTGGAACGTCAAAGTCACGTTGGACAAGAACGCACCGGCACCGCTGCTGGTCGGCGGCGTGGTGCTGTCCACCGACGGCAGCAGCTTCGGTTTCCCGGCCGACGGCCGCCGCGAACTACTGAAACCGGGCGAATCGACTACGTTCAGCGCCGCCGGCGAAACCTTTCGCGCCGGTTTGCCTTTGGATGTTTGGGACCAACTGATCGTGTTCGGCACCAAGGAAAAAAATCCGGTGCGCTGGGATTTGCTGACGCAAAGCGCCCGCACCCGCGCGGCCGACCCGGCCAAAACCGGTTTGTATCGGGCATTGGACCGCTATCTGACCGGCACCCGCGGCCAGATGCAAGACAGCGACAGTGCGGAAGACACCACCTGGACCTTGAGCAAAATCAAATTACGGGTCGAGGCCAATTCCCGCTTTCAAAAAGCCGGCGACCGCGGAATCGCCGGATTTAGTCAGACCCGCGAATTCACCATCCCGCATTTCGATATCCGCCCCTATCTGCCCGACGACCGCGACACGGCACTCTACAAAGTATTGCAAAAAGCCGATTGGCTGGCGCAAGCCGCGGCCGGCGACGGTTTCGGCTACAAAGGCCACGCCTGGAACGCCGCAACCGATCTGGACAATTTAAAACGCGGCATCGATTGTTCGCGGGCGATCTGGTTTGCCTTTACCCGCGCCGGCCTGCCCTACAACGCCGGCGACAAATACCTGAACACGGCCGACATGGTCAAAACCGACAGCCCGCTGGCGCAGCATTTCGAACGCTGCGACAGTACACCGCCGCAAACCGGCGACCTGTTGGTGTACCGCGATCCGAAACGCGGCGACGGCCACGTGGTGATGGTGGTCGACCCGCTGAAGCGGATCGCCTGGGGTTCGCACGGTTACGACGGCAACGCCAAAGAACTTAAAGTCAAACCCGATATCGGCGTCGAATACCAATTGATCAAATACAAAAAGGATTGGGAACGCTGGGACCGAAAAACCATGCGCCAAAAAGCCTGCTGGCGTTACCGGCAATTCGGCGAAGAAACCCGCAGCGCCCGCGGCCTGCCCGGCGTCAAAGCCCTGGTCAAGGCTTGCGACATCAAAAGCCGCTGCGGTAACTGACCGGAACCGAGCCATGAGCCCAGCTTCTCTCTACCTCGACCGACGCACCTTTCTGAAATACGCGGCCCTAGTGGCCGCCTATGCCGGAAAAATCGGAGTCTCGGGCTGGTCAGAAGCGTTTGCCGCCGAACCTGCCGGCGCCGGCTCGTTGCCGCTGACGTCTATCGTCTACGCCGAATTCAAAGACGATTTCGCCCAAGCCCGGGCCAAGGCGGAGACTCAAACCGCAGCCGCCCGAACCGCAGCAAATCCGGAACAGTTGGCCGATGCGCTGCTGGGTTTGGGCCTCGTCCGCTTAATGCAAGGCGAAGCGGCCGCTGCCGCCGGCCATTTCCGCGAGATCGAAACCTTGGTGCCGGCCGATTCACTGCGCCAACTGCGGGCGACCAGCTTTACCGAGATGGCCGCTTACCAGCAATTCAACCATTTTCCGAACGACAGCGGCGGCAGCGTCGCCGACATGGAAGCCGGGCAAACCCAGCGTTTCATGGCGCTGCTGGCGGAAACCGGCAAACGTAAATCGGCATTGCGCCCCCAAGTCTCGGCAGCGCAAGCGCTCCAGGAAAATACCTTCGTCGGCGAAGAGCTGGGCGGCATCAAATCGCTGCAGTCGGCGCTGGATTCGGCGGCCACGCTACCGATGACCCCGCAACAACGCACGCAATTGCTGAACCAGGTATTGACGATGCTGACGCCGGACAGCCAAACGGGCTACCCGCCGGCATGGCAAGCCGTGGTGTTGCGTAACCGGGCCGATCTCTACCGCCGCGGCGGCGACCTGCAAACCGCGCTGGTTTATTGGCAGCAAGCCAAACAACTGTATCTGCAAATCGGCGACAAAGCCGGTGCCGGCGCCTGCTGGCTAGCGGAAGGCGACGCCTACGCCGCGCCGTTATCCTCGCCGCTGGTATTCAATACCGCGCTGAACCCGCCGCCCAACGCCGACAGCAGTTTGTCTTCGCAAGCGATGGAACGCGAGTTGGACCGCTCCGCCGTCGATATCCGGCGAGCGACTGATGCCTACGCCCAAGCCGCGGCACTATTCGCGGCGGCCGGCGACTGCCCGCGCGGCGAAGCGGCAGTTAGCTTGCGCCATGCCTATTTGGCGGCGTTGGCAAACGACACTGCCGCAGCGTTGGCCACAGCGAGCAGCGCCCGCGAGCAGTTCCAAGCTGCCGGCGACGATTACGGTTATTGGACCGCCGCCGCGCATGTCGCATTGCTGAAAGTCGCCGACGGCCAAGTGCCGGAACCGCGCGACATCGCCGCCGGCATCGGCGAGTGGGGCAAAACCGCCGGCTCGTTCAGTTATGCACTGGGTCTGGGATTCCTGCACAGCCGCCTCGGTTGGCACTGGCTGTTGCGCGATGCCGATTTCGAGCGGGCGCTGGCCTGCTTTCGTCTGGCGGAATCGCTGTATACCGGCCTGGGTTCGACGCCGCGGCGGGTGCAAAGCCTGATGGACCAGGGCTATCTGCTGCGTAAGCTGGGCGAGCGCGACGCCGCCATCGTCCACCTGCAACAGGCGGTCGAATTGCAATCGGCAGCCCAAAACTCGGCCAAGCTCGACGCCAACGCGCCGCTGCGGCTGCTGTTGTCGCTGCACGGTCTGTGGCAGGCCTATCTGGACGCTATGGACGCCGACAATATGGAGACCATCGCCGGCAAACTACAAACCCAACTCGATTGGTTGAAAACTCACCCCACCAGCGACAATACCGGCGCCGGCTCCTTGGTGACGCAACTGGCGCAGGAGGCCATCGAATACACCGCCGTCAATGCCCCGTGTTACCGGGCGCTGGCCGCACGCAATGCCGGCGACCGCACGGAAGCGGAGCGGCAATTTGCCATTGCACTGGCGGCAGCCGACAAAACGGCTCAACACCACCGCGACTTTCAGTTGGCAATCGTCCACGCCCAGCGCAAAGACTACCCTGCCGCCGCCACAGCCTACCGCCGCTATCTGCCAAAACAAATCGGCGCATCGCCGTTACTTAGCGGCATCGAAGCGCTGGCAGCGCAGATCGGCGGCGAAGCAATCCAGGCCGGCATCCAACAACAATGGCGCAATAGCCAGCAGCAGGCGGCGCTGTTCTTCTGCATGATCAAGGCCTATGCCGATTCGGCCAACCATCTCGGCCAATTGGAAAGCCGCTTCGGTAAAGATTGGTGGCAAAGCGAGGACAAGCCCTGGGAGAGCCTGCAAACCTACGGCGAAGTCGCCGAAGGCCTGGAAAATTTAACCCAGGCGGCCGACTACTATGCCAAAGCGCTGGATGCGTTCGAACGCTCCCGGCAATTGCTGCGGCGGGACAACTTCAAAACCGCCTTATCCTCCGCCTCCAGCTCGCAATACCTGTATTTTTTGCCGGCAAGAAATGCGTTGAAATTGGCGGCATTGCAACCGGCTTCAGCAGCCAGCCATCGGCAAACCGCCTACCACTATGCCGAGCGCGGCAAAGCCCGCGCGCTGTTGGACCTGATGGCTAACGGCGCCAATCGCCCCGAGCGTAACGCAGACGAAAGCGTCCGCCGCTGGCTGCAGGACACGGCCAAGCTGGCGACCTGGGGCAGCTTATTGGCCGGCGAGCGCGGCGCGCAAACACCGGATGCCGGCCGGATTGCCTATCTGGAACAAAAAATTGCCGCCGCCGAGACTCAATTGCGCCAGACCGAAACCCAACTGGCCGCAGCAAATCCCAGCTTCTACCGCTCCGTCAATCGCCAGGCGCCGATCGCCGACGTCGGCCAAATTGCCGGCCTGTTGCCGGCCGGCACGGCTTTGCTGCAATACGCCTTTCTCGGCGAAGACCTGCTGACCTGGGCAATCGACAGTCAAGGTCTGATTACGGCAGAGCGGCAGAACATCGACGCCAAGCAACTGGACCGCCGGGTACGCGACTTCCATACCGCCTGCGAACGCCGGGGCGACTACCGCCAAACCGGCGACCAGCTCAGCGCATGGTTGCTGAAACCGTTTGCCGACGTCCTCGCTACGCACAATCGCCTGCTCATCGTACCCTACGGTACGACCCATGCCCTGCCGTTCCATGCCCTACCCTGGCAAGGCCGGCCGCTGATCGCCGGCCACAGCCTGTCCTATCTGCCCAGCGCCAGCATTCTGCAGTTTCTCGCCAAGCCCGATAGCGGCACTAAACCGAAGGTGTTGGCAGTCGGCAATCCGGCCAAGATGGCCTACCAAGCGCCGTTTGCCGAGCATGCAGCAGCCCAACCGGCGCTGCCGGCCGCCGAAACCGAAGCCGCCCACATTGCCCAGTTAAACGATAACAGCCTCGTCTTAACCGGGCCGGCGGCGACGGTAGCCGCGGTAAGGAAGGCGTTACCGGATTTCAATGTGCTGCACTTTGCCACCCATGGCGTACTGGCGGAAAACGCGCCGTTGTTGTCGTCGATTCTGCTGGCCGATGGCGGCGCGTTAACCGTACAGGACTTGATCGGGCTGCGTTTGAACGCCGATTTGGTGGTGTTGAGTGCCTGTCGCACCGGCCAGGGCAAAGCCGCCGGCGGCGACGATGTGTTGGGCTTCAGCCGCGGTTTGCTGGCGGCCGGCGCCCGCGCCGCGATCGTCAGTCTCTGGCCGGTCGACGATTTGGCGACCAGCCTGCTGATGGCCGAGTTTTACCGGCACCTGCAGGCCGGCGAGACACCGAGCTCGGCGCTGCAGGCAGCACAGCTTCATTTACAAACTATGAGTCCGGATGCGATCAAATCCGGCCGGCGCGAGGCGTTAAACAGCCGCGGCGTATCGGTGGATAGCGACGCCGCGCCGGCCGATTACCAGCACCCGTACTACTGGGCGCCCTTCGTGCTGGTGGGATGAAACGGACCTCGGCGGATTTAGGAGAATTGAATATGCAACGGCAAAGCCAGCCTCCAATGACGACACCCTTTGCGGCAAGCGCAATCGGCCGCTTCGCTGTCTGGCTCGGCTGCGTTTTGCTGCTGGCCGGGTGCGCCGGCGGCATGTCGCGCTCGGGCGGCATGCAATTGGCCGGCTGCCCGGTCAACGGCAGCCGGGTTGGCGACCCGGCGGAAGGCAGCAACCGCAGCGCCGAGGAACGGATGATCGTCGATTGCCAACTGCCCGGACTGCACATCGAAGTCGGAACCGGCATTTTCTATACCACGCCGCCGCGCCCGGCCCGTACCAGTTTATGGCAATGCCGGGCTAGCGGCGGCCAGCATGTAGCCTTCGACGCCGCCAATTTGCAGCAGGTCGCCAACGTCTGGAAAGAATGCGCGGAAGCCGGCGATAAGATTGCCCAAACCTATCTCGGCGAGTTCTACGAACGCGCCGCCGATTACGCCAATGCCGCGGTTTGGTACCGCAAAGCCGCCGAGCAGGACTATTCCCGCGCCCAAGCCAATCTGGGATTTTTACTGGAAAAAGGGTTGGGTATCGGCAAAGACTCCACTGCATCGATGGAATGGTATCGCAAAGCCGCCGGTTTGCCTGCTCAAGCTCCGCCGGCGAACGACAATGCCGAAACGGCCAAATTGCGTACTGAACTGGCCAAGACAAGCCTGTTGTTGGTTAACGCTCAAGCCGGCTTGAAGCAGCAAATTGCGGAAAAGTTAGCGCTGGCGATGCAAATCAAAAAACAACCGCCATCCCACCCCGATCCGGCCGAACAACAGCGCAACCGGCAATTGCAGCAACGGATTAGCGAACTGGAACAAAAAGCCAAAGCCGACCAAGACCAAATCGCCAAGTTGCAAAGCCAGATCGCCCAAACCGAAACCAAGTTGCGCGGCCAAGGCGTGGAAACCGAAACGATCGCCGCGCCCGCTGTCGGCCGCTATTTTGCGCTGGTGATCGGCATAGACGATTACACCGCGATGAATCAACTGCAAACCCCGGTCAACGACGCCAAAGCGGTGGCCGAATTGCTGCGCGGCAAATTCGGCTTCACCTCGGTCACACTGCTGCTGAATCAAGAGGCGACCCGCTCGCGAATCTGGCAGGCGATTTTCGACTTGCGCCAGCAAACGACCGACAACGACAACCTGCTGATTTATTACGCCGGTCACGGTCAGGAAGAAAACACGGCGGGGTTCTGGCTACCGATCGATGCCGACAAGCCGCCGCGCAGCGATACCTGGATCAGCGATTACGAAATTGCCCGCAACACCGCGCCGCAAGTGATGCGCGCCAGACACGTGCTAATCGTGGCCGACTCCTGTTTTTCCGGATCGTTACGCAATACCGCCTTGATGTCGACCCCGCAATTGACCGCCGCGACCGGCCAGCCCGGTTCGATTGTTGCCCTGAAATCGTCGCTGATTTCGCGCAAATACTTGACCTCGGGCGGCGACGAACCGGTGTTGGATAAGGGCCGCGGCAAACATTCGGTGTTCGCCGCGGCATTCATAGACTTCTTGAAAAATTACAACAAGCCGGACCCGATCTCGGCCGATGCTATTCACGACCAGATCGAAGAAACGGTTTACGACCAGTCTTCCCGGCTCGGCCATCCGCAACGGCCGTTGTACGGCCCGATTCAGGGCGCCGGCGACACCGCCGGCGAGTTTTACTTTCGACCCAGCGGACAAACGGCCGCCAACCAAGCCGAGACAAATTGGTTTGGCGCGCGGTTGCTTTCTGCCGGTGAAACCGGCCTAAGTACCGGGGTTTCCGGCAATCAGTCGTACAGCCGATTCAGCACTGCCGGCCGGGGGAGATTTTAAGTGTTCGAACAAACCGACCAAAAATTATCGGCCTGGGTCGGCGCCGTCGCCGCCGGAGCCAGGATATCGTTCGAGCCGCCCGGCATCCCGGCCGCCGAACCGACCGTCGTGTTATACCTGCTGGATTTCAGACGTCTGACTTCATCTGCGGCCGCGCGCAGCCCGCAACCGCAATTCCTGTTGAACTATCTGATAACGGTGCAGGCCGCCGATCAAACCGCGGCACACCAATTATTGGGCACTCTGGTCGCGGCAGCCGTGCAACAAACCGAATTCGAATACGAGTTTGCGCCGCCACCGCTCGAAGTCTGGCAAGCCTTCGGTGTCAAACCGGCGCCGGCTTTTACGATCAAGGTTCCGGTCGCGCTGGCTGTGGCCGAACCAACGGTGCCGCGCATCAAAGCACCGCCGCAGGTCAGGATGGGCCCGGTCGCGACTTTCAGCGGCCGCCTGCTCGGCCCCGGCGAGATTCCATTGGCCGACACCGACGTCGAGCTGGTGGCGGCCGGCCGTTACACCCGGACCGATGCCGCCGGCAATTTCAGCTTTGCCGGCATCGATCCGAACCAACACCGTCGCGGTTATCTGATCCGCGCCAAACGACGCGAGTTATTAGTGGAACCCGCTAATTCGACTCAAGAACCCGTAGTAATACATTTCGAGCAATTGGAGATCTGACATGGCTACCTATCTGACACCGGGCGTTTATATCGAAGAGCTCTCGACCGGATCGAATTCTATCGAAATGGTGGGATCCGAAGTCGCCGCATTCTTGGGCGTAGCACCCGCCGCGAATAAACATCTAAACGAAGCCTTCGCCTGCAACAACTGGCAACAATTCGTCCGCGAATTCACGGCCGAGGACAGCGAAAGTACCGATCTGGCCCGATCGGTATACGCCTTTTTCTGTAACGGCGGCTCGCGCTGTTATGTGGTCAATGTCGGCAAAGGTGGCTCGGTGGTCGGCGATGCCCGCAAACGCACCGGCCTGTATTGTCTGGAACCGATCGACGAAATCGCCATCGTCGCCGCACCGGGCTATACCGACAAAACCACGCAGGAAGCCCTGAAAACCTTCTGCGAGAATCGGCAGGACGTGGTGGCGATCCTTGATGCCTCGCGCGACGCCGAAAAGAATATCGACGCGCTGAAACAGATCGGCAGCGAAGAAGCCAGCGACGCCACGGCCAAACCGGCCGATGCGCCGGCCGTGAAAGGCTTGTTGCCGAGCGGCTCCGACCGCGGCTTCACCGCGCTCTACTTCCCCTGGGTAGTCGCCGCCGACCCGCTGAATCCCATTCAGAAAGTGGCGACGCCGCCGTCCGGCTTCATGGCCGGGATCTATGCCAAAACCGACGTCCACAAAGCGCCGGCCAACCAAGTGCTGAACGGCGCGCTGGGTTTGACCTACATGCTGACCCACCAGGAACAAGGCGAATTGAACCGGCTCGGCGTCAATTGCATCCGCTCGTTTCCGACTTCCGGCATCCGGGTCTGGGGCGCCCGCACGTTGAGTTCGCGCAGCGAATGGCGCTACGTCAACGTCCGCCGCTTGTTCAACTCGGTCGAAGAATCCCTGGCCAAAGGCACGCTGTGGACCGTGTTCGAACCCAACGAACGCATTCTGTGGAACTCGGTGGTGCGCAACGTCTCGGCTTTTCTGACCCGATTGTGGCGTAGCGGCGCCTTGAAGGGCGCAACGCCGGAGCAGGCCTTCTTCGTCAAATGCGACGCGGAAACCAATCCGCAGGAAGTCATCGACGCCGGCCAACTGATCATCGAAATCGGCATCGCGCCGGTGAAACCGGCCGAATTCATCATCTTCCGCATCGGGCAATGGGCCGGCGCGACGCCGGTAGAACCGCAAAACGCGGCATAGATCAATCAGCGACCAAGCAACCAGGAGAACGACCATGGCAGAAGCGGAAATTTACCGAAATTACAATTTCATCCTCGAATGGGGCGGCCAGAACGGCGCCTATTTCACCGAAATCGACGGCCTCAGCATCGACGTCGAGACCATCGATTACCGGGAAGGCGGCGCCGCACCGGCGGTACGCAAACTGGAAGGCCGGGTTGCCTACGGCAACGTGGTGTTGCGTTGGGGCGTTTCCGACAATAAAGACGTCTGGAATTGGTTGATGCAATCGACGCGCGGCAAGGCCGACCGCCGGGAAATATCGATCATTTTGCTGAAGCCTTACGGCCAGGCCGAGGAAGCCACCCGCTGGAACCTGCACAACGCCTGGCCCTGCAAATGGAAAGGCGCCCGGCTGGAATCGTTGGGCCAGGGCGTGGCGATCCAGACGCTGGAAATAGCCCACGAAGGCCTGGAACAACGCTAAGCGGGAACGACGATGGGACGCACGCTGCTGATTGGCCTGGGACGCTGGCTGCAAAGCTGGGGCAATCGTTTAGTCGAGCGCTACCAGACCGTCAATCCGGCCGGCGACCTTGCCGAAGCAGAGGATGGGGCAGCGCCTGTAGCAGGCTCATCCGCCAGGGTACCGCCGCCGCACTGGGTGGCTTTGGTCCAAGCCGAGGCGCCTTGGCTGCTGGAAGACTACGTTTGGCCGGAGACCGGGGCTTATCGAACCGCGACCGAGCCAAGCGCCGCGACCCGCACCGGCCGCCCAGGAAACGAACCGGAGCCGAGCCGCCGAGCGCCCGCCGCCCAAGCTCGAGCAGCGAATACGCCGGCGCCGGCAGTAGCCGCCTCGCCGTTAGCCGGCGGTCAACCCGTGCCGGAAACCACTACCGCGAGGCACCACAGCCAAGCCCAGCCAGTGCCCTCGCCTGCCAAGCTCTGGCTGCGCCGTAACAGTAAGGTCAAGCCGACACTCCCCGACCAAACCAGCAACACCCAGCAGTCCGCACGGCCCAGTGCAACTATCGAACCCAGCGTTGGCCCCTCCCGGCGAGCTGAAACACCGCGCACCGACCCGCCGGCCCGAGCCACGCCGATTTCAACCGAAATGGGTTCGGCAAAGCCCGCGTCGGCTGCCGCGACTCGGCGCCGGATCGAAAACCACCCGGCGCCTGCGGCTGCATACCGCAAGCAACAGCAAACAGCTCGTCATCGGTTCGAAGTGAAACCAGCGCCGCGGCCTGCCACGATCGAATCGGAATCGGCGCCGCGTGCCCGGCAATTTGCCGGCCAAACTGAAGCGGACCGGCAAAATCCGCCGGCCGCTAGCCGGCGTCTGATTGCGCTGGCTCAAGTACCGGCAAGGCCGCAGCAAACCGCCCCGATCCAGGGCAACGCCACCCGCTCGGCCGACCCGATCGCAGTTTCCCACAACAGGCCGCCCGCAACCCAGCCGTTGCTTGGCGCGGTTCCGGCCAAGCCGACGCTACCAACCGAATCGCAGCCGGCCAAACCGGAAAACTGGCAGCGGCAAAACTGGCCGCAATTGCCCGACGAATCGGCGGACCAATTCGCGCAGCGCTGCCAACGCTGGCCGGAACTGCCTGATCAATTTTTAGAAAACAGCTTACAAACCCAGCCTCCCAGGGAGCCGATGGCTCGCGAACTGGAGCGTAACCGCCGGCTGGCACAGGAACATCGGGGGTTGGCATGGAACGAGTAGCCTTCGTGCTGGAACAGAGCGGCGAACAATTACGCTGCCTGTTGAACCCGGAAACGCTGGTGATGCGCCGCAAGGCCGGCATCCAGCCCCGGCAGTCCTCGGCCGCAATCCTGACCGGCCACGGTCTGGCCGACGATTGCTATATCCAGACCGGCGGCGGCACCACCATTTTGGAGCTGGATCTGCTGTTTGATGTCAATATCGCCGGCTCGTCGATCGGCAGCGAGGACGTGCGCGACCTGACCCGGCCGTTCTGGAATCTGGCCGAGAACAACGCCAAAACCGGCGGCGGCGGCCAAGTCCCGGTCTGCCGTTTCGTCTGGGGCAAAAGCTGGAACATTCCCGGCGTCGTCACCGCCGTCGCCGAACGACTGGAACATTTCAACCAGGACGGCGTCCCTCAGCGTTCCTGGCTGCGGATGCGGCTGCTGCGGGTCAACGAACCGCCGATGCCGACCGACGCCGATTTTCCCGAAGCGATGGCTATCGAAAATTTCACTTACCCCGGTAACGCGCCGCTCCCGGCCGGCGGTTTGCAACACATGATTGCCGCAGCCGAAACCGAACTGGCGGAGGCCGATACTGCCGCCGACAATAGCAGCAGCGATCGCCCCGACCTGTTGTCGTTCCAATATCTCGGCGATCCGGGCCGCTGGCGGGAGTTGTTTGCCAACACCGTCGTTGCCGACCCGTTAAACATTGCCTCCGGGACCGTGCTGGAAATCGGCCCGGCCGCCCCCGCCGCCGAGCCATAGCCATGGAAGCGCTGCTAAACCCGCCGCAACTGCAGATCGAATTGGCCGGCAAGCCGTTGTCTGCCGGCGACGCCCAATATCTGACCGAACTGCAAGTCAGCGAACGCCTGTCCTTGCCCAGCCAATGCGAGCTGGCATTTCAGGGCCTGCCGGATTTGCTCGGCGAGCTGGCCTCGGTCGCGGACGGCGCCGAGTTGATTGTTCGGACCGGTCCCGACCGCTGCCTGTTTCAAGGCAAGGTCAGCGCACTGGAATACGAATTCGCGCCGGGCAACAACCTAAGCTTGCGCATCCGCGCTTACGACCGGCTACACAGCTTGCGCCAGCGCCAGGCACCGCGCTCCTATGTCGATTTGACCGTCACCGAATTGGCCGCGACCTTGGTCGGCGATCTGGATATCGCGGTCGCAGCCGACGAAACCGGACCGATCTGGCGGCTGATCATGCAACACGAGCAATCCGATCTGGAATTGCTGACCGAATTCGCGGAACGCGCCGGTCTGTATTTCCATTTGCGCGATTCGGTGTTGCAGTTCGCCAGTCTGGCCGGCCGCCCCGGCAACGCGGTGTTAACCCTGGGCGAAAATCTGTTCGAAGCCAGAATCGAAGCCAATAGCGGCAAAAGCCGGCAAGCAGTGACCAATCTGGCCTGGGACCCGTGGCAGGCCGCCGCCCGCCGCGGCCGGGCCGATACCGCCCGCTGCGGCCGCCGCTTGGCCGCCGACGCCGCTTTTCACGCCGATTCGGCGCCGGAATTCACTTCGACCGACGACAGCGTGCAGGACGACAACCAGGCCGAAGCTTACGCCCAGGCGCAACTGGACCACAGGACCGCCGCCGAAACCGTGTTTTGGGGCATCGCCGCCGGTAATCCCGAGCTGATGCCCGGAGTGGCAGTCAAGCTCGACGGCTTGCCCGGACCGGTAAACGGCCAGTACGTACTCAGCACGGTGACCCACCGCTTCGATAGCCGCCAGGGCTACGTCTGCGAACTGGATTCCGCACCGCCGCCGCTGCGGCCGCGCAAACGCGCCTCGTTGGCTACGGTCGGCGTCGTCACCAGGGTCGACGATCCGGACGGCCTGGGCCGGGTCAAGGCCATGCTGCCCTCTTACGGCGAACTGGAAACCGACTGGATCGAAGTCGCCTGTGCCGGCGCCGGCAAAGGCAAAGGTCTGCTGCTGCTGCCGAATCTGGGCGATAAAGTGCTGTTGGCACTGATCCGGGAAGACCCGGCCCAGGCCATCGTCATCGGCGGCTTGTACGGCGACAGCCCGCTGCCGGACGACGCCGTGGTCGATGCTGACATCGGCCGCTATTTTCTGGCCACGCCGGGCGGCCAACGCATCAGCCTGGACGACTCCGAGCGCTCGATCCGGCTGCAAACCCAATCCGGCCAACAGGTGGAACTGCAGCCGGACAAGATCCGCCTGCAACTGGATTCCGGCAGTTTTTTCGAACTGGCCGATAACGGCACCCGGCTGCACGCCGAGGCCGATCTGGAGATCGAGGCGCCGGGCCGCACCATCACGATTCGCGGCCGGGCCATTAATTTCGAGCAGAAATCATGAAACTGTTAACCGAAGACGCCACGCTGGTTTGCGCCCACGAGCTGGGTTTGGTCGGTATTGTCCCGACCCAGTCGTTTGTCACCGTCAACGGCCGCCGCCTGTTGGTCGAGACCAATCCGGAGCAACGGCCGATCGTCGGCTGTCCGAACGCCGGCCCGGCGATCAAACCCTGTACCTCGACCTTGGCGGTGAAGCACGGTTATTCGAGCTGGATCAGAATCGGCGGCAAACGGGTTTGCCTGGACAGTGTGACCGGCCTGACCGACGGCACCCCGCCCGGCACCGTGCTGTATAAAGTACGCCAGCCGGGCCAATATTTTGTGGAGGAACGCTAATGCCCAGCACAGCCAGATTCCGGGCCTGGAGTTTTGCCCACCCCGATTTTCTGCATCCCGACGCGCCGGCCGGTCTGGAAATCTCGGCCGGCGGCGGCATCCGCATGGTCAGCGAGGATTTGTCGGTACGTCAGGCGATCCTGATGCTGTTGACCACGGTGCCCGGCGAGCGGGTCATGCGTCCCGACTACGGTTGCAGTCTGGACAAGCTGGCCTTCATGCCCAACGACGCCACCACCCACGGCCTGGCGATCCATTTCGTGCGCCAGGCCCTGGAACGCTGGGAACGGCGCATCGAAATCCTGAAACTGGACGCCGGCAGCAATCCGGACGACCCGACCCGAATCGACATTGTTCTGGATTACCGGGTGCGGCGGACGCTAGGCCGCGACCAACTACTATTTGGCTACCCACTCGTGGCAGGTTAATCATGACTTACTTGACGCCGCCCAACCTCGACGACCGCCGCTTCGCCGATTTGCTACAGGAAGCCCGCGACCGCATTCGCCAGCAATGCCCGGAATGGACCGATCTGAGTCCGAGCGATCCGGGCATGGTGCTGCTGGAAGCCTTTGCCCATCTGACCGAAGTGATGATCTACCGCTTGAACCGCTTGCCGGAAAAAGCCTATATCGAGTTCCTGAACCTGATCGGCGTGCGCTTGCAACCGCCCGCCGCCGCGGTCACCAATTTGGTGTTTTCGATTCCGAAACCATTGGGCCACGCCGTGGAAATCCCGAAAGGCGTAAGGGTGACCTTGGGTCGCGCCGGCTCGGGGCGGGAACCGCCGATCTTCACCACCAGCGAGGCGGTAACGATTCCGGCCGGCAGTACCAGCGCCGAAAGCATTGCCTACCACTGCGACTGGGTGCGCGGCGAACTGGCCGGCAAGAGCAACGGCCAACCGGGATTTTTCGTCAACGCCAAACGGCCGCCCATCGTCGCGCCGAACCGCGACGGCCTGGATTTGGTGGTGGGGGTGGAGGCCGGAGCGGACGAAATCGAAGACCATACCTCGGCGCTGGAGTACGAAGGTAAGTCCTACATCGTCTGGCGCGAAGCCGAGAACTTCGCCAATCCGGGTTCGGACGGCAGAATCTATCTGGTCGACCGCCTGACCGGGAAAATCGTGTTTACCCCGGCGCTGCGGCTGCCCGATCCGGCCGGCGGCATGACGCCGTTGCAAACCCTGGCGCAAATCCCGGCGGCCGGCCGCGAAATCCGGCTTTGGTACCGGCGCGGCGGCGGCGCGGAAGGCAATCTGGCGGCAAATACGCTGAACACATTGAAAGATCCGCTCGTCGGCGTTGCGGTGACCAACCCGGAACCGGCCGCCGGCGGCAAAGCCGCCGAAACCCTGGAAAACGCGCTGATCCGCGGCCCGCAGCAAATCCACTCGCTGGAACGAGTGGTCACGGCCCGCGATTACGCGCTGTTGGCGGTGCATTGCTCCGGTGCCGCCAACCGCGCCAAGGCCTTTACCCGGGCCGACATCTGGAGCCACGCCAGACCCGGTACCGTCGAAGTCCTGATCGTGCCCAACCTGCCGGCGCCGGACGATTACAACGCCCCGTTGACTGCCGAACAACTCTACGCTTTGGAAAGCGAAGAAGCCCGGCTGCGGATTGAAAACGCGCTGGCGGAACGCCGGCCGCTGGGTACCGAATGCCAGGTCAGTTGGGCGCGCTACAAAAACGTCACGGTGCGGGCGCAGATCGTCACCCACCGCGAAGAAGACCTGCTGCAATTGAAACAGCGCTTGTTACGCAAACTCTACCGCGGCATCAATCCGATCGAAGCCAACTCGGCGCAACCCTGGCCGTTCGGCCAACCGTTACGGGTGTTCGACGTCTACAAAATCCTCGGTGACGACCCCGGCGTCAAATCGGTCAACAATGTCCGGCTCTCGGTGCAACACGCCCCGAACGCCAATGTCGCCGCCCTGTGCGCCGACGCTTTCCAGAGCAAAACCTGGTACACGGCAACCCCGGCCGGGCTGTTCCGCTCCTCGAACGACGGCGACGGCTGGGAATTGATCGAGCGGTTTGCCGGCGAAAAAATCGACGCGATCAAGGCCTGGCCGAAACAGGCCGGCGCCGATCCGAAACATGCCGGCTTGCTGGCGATCAGCTCGCGCCTGCTCGACAGCGACGGCGTCAGCCGGGTCAGAGTCTCGCTCGACTGCGGCGAAAGCTGGCTGGATTACGCGCAAACCAATTTTCTGGTCGAAGACATGGCCTGGATCGAACGCGACGCCAAACTGGCGCTGTTGCTGGCCACCGAGAAAGGCCTGTTCGAACTCGGCGTGCCGTGGGACCCGGCGGCGGGCCCGAAACCGGTGCAGTTCGATGCCGAGGACAACGAAATCCCGTTATACGCGGTTGCGGTCGCGGCCGACGCCTCCGGCTTGGTCAGCGTCGCGCTGGCTGCCGGTAATAATCGCGGCATTTACCTGTCCAACAACGGCGGCCGTCCCGGCAGCTTCAGCGCCATCGGCTTGAAAGGCGAGCTGGTCCGGCTGCTTGCGGTGCAAAACCAGGGCGGACACAGTTATTTATGGGCCGGCATCGGCGCACCGGGCACCGACCCCGGCAAAGGCTGCTTCCGCTGGCGACTGACCGGCACCAGCGATAACAACGAGGGCTGGAAAGGCTTTCAGGCCGGCTGGCAAGCCGGCAGTTGCAACGGCCTCGCTTTCGTCGGCGAAGAGGTATTCGCCGCCAGCCAACGCCTGGGCGTATTGAGCCTGAACACCAATTCCGCCGCGCCCGCCTGGAAAGCGCCCGACGCCAAATGCGGCTTGCCGGTGCGCGATGTCGGCCGGTTCCAGGCCGTCGATGCGATTGCCGCCGCTCCGGCCGGCAAAGCGCTATTGCTGTGCGGCGGCGTCGAAGGGCTTTATCTGCGCGGCGCGGCCGGCGATTACCGCAATTGCTCGGCGGACAGGTTTCCGGACATCGTCACCGTGCCGTGCAATTGGTTGCTGTGTTCCGCCGCGCACGAACTCGAAGTGGTCAGCGAAGATGAAACGCCAAGCGATTGAACGCCTGCTGCCGGGCATATTCCAGCGCGGCCTGACACCGCAATCGCCGCTGTTCGCGATTCTGGAGATTATGGAAGCGCTACACGCGCCGGCCGAAGCGATTCTGGAAAACGTCGAAACCCGTTTCAACCCGTATCTGGCCGACGAGCGTTTCGTGCCGATGCTGGCGGCCTGGGTCGATCTGGACCGGCTGTCGCCCTTATCCGGCGCCGGCCGCCCGAACGGCGCGCCGCCGATTTCCACCGGCATCGAGCGCTTGCGCGAACTGATCGCGTCGGCCACCTTGCTGTCGAAGTGGCGCGGGACCGCCTACGGCCTGAAATTATTTTTACAAACCGCCACCGGCGACGCCGGTTTCGAGCTGAGAGAAAACGCCACGGCCGACGGTGCCGCCCGGCCGTTCCATTTGTGCGTGTTGGTGCCGGAACGGCTGCGGCCGCACCGCGGCTTGATCGAAAGAATAGTGGATCAGGAAAAGCCGGCTTACGCGACCAGCGAGGTTTGTTTTGTCGCCGATGGCGGAACTTGAACCCGCTATCCGGGCAACTCGGTCGAAGCGGCTGGTAGCGCCGACAGCGGCGACTAACAAGCCGGTATTCGTTTTATTTAACGTCACAGGAGATAACTACAATGACCGCAATCGTCAGTATCAAACAAGCGTCAGACAAGGTAAGTTGCGATAGCAACGGCAACGGCAATTGCAAGTTTTTCGTCACCAACGCCTACACTGACCGGCAATTGCTGCTCAAAGCCCGGGTTGTCACCGGTAGCGGCACCGAAGAAAAATGGATCTCGTCGATCCAGGCCGGCGCCAACGCCAAACCGACCAGCGGTGCGATCTCAAACGAATGGAAGCTGGCGCCGAGCGCCACCGAGGAAATATCGGTCAATTTTCAGGTCCCCAAATCGGTTGCTGACGGCAAATACGAATTCCACTTGCAGGTGTTCTCGGTGGATAGGCCGGACGATGACTTCAAGGACGGCGAACCGGTTTATCTGCAAATCCAGAACGCAGTGGCGCCGCCTCCCCCACCCAAACCATTCCCCTGGTGGATTCTGGTGTTGGCGTTGGTGGTGCTGTTAACCATAGGCGTCGCGGTTTGGTTGATGATGAAGCCCGACGACACCGGCCCGGTGGTCGAGAAAGCCAAAGTCCCCGACCTGAAAGGCATGATCTGGGACGAAGCCCAGCAACGGCTGAAGCAGGCCGGCTTGAGTAAATTCGAAACCAGCTTCAAATTCGATCCGAGCAAACGCGATCCGATCGTGCTGGATCAGTCTCCGTCTGCAGGTTCAGCGGCCGAAGCGGAAACGACAGTGTCGGTGGTGTTGAGCTTTCCAGGCATCGCCGTGCCGGACCTGAGAGGCAAAACGCTGCTCGCCGCCGCTCAAACCCTATCCAACAGCAATCTGGTGTTGGGAGAAGCCAACTCGCAACCCACTAACGCCCAGCCGGAACAAACAATCATCGAGCAAAGCCCTGCTCCCGGCCAAGCCGTGGATAAAGGTACTCCGATCAAGCTGACCGTGGCAACCACGCCGACCCGGCCGGTAATTATCTGGGACCGCGATTTGACCAAGTTGATGACCAGACAACAACAAATCTTCAAAGTCATGCCGCGCGGCATTGAACCGGCGGAACAGTAATCACGGATTGAAATTCGGAGATTCGATCGATGGAGCAAAACAAAGGCGTGATCATCGGCTTGGTTTTATTGCTATGCCTGTTTGCGCTGGCGTTGGCTTTGGGGTTCCGTCCCCGAGCCAACGACAAACCGGCCGACGCCCGCAGCCGAAACCAAGAGGCCTCGCGTTTAAGTAAGGATAGTTGGCTGAGTGCGATGGACGACCTGCTGGCGCCGCTGGCGCCGGCGATCAAGCCGGCCGAAATTCACCCGTTGGATAACCATTGCCGGCGCGACGGCGATTCATTGGCGCTCAGCGCCAATGAGTCCTGCCTGATCAAAATCGACCCGGCCAAAGCCGAACGCAGAACCTTGAACCTGCGCGGGTCCGACAATTACCAGTTGCTGATCCCGGTTGCCGCCGGGGAGGCTTGTCCGCAAAACTCGGCGCCGGTCCGGGTCCGGGTCAGATTCGAATTGAACGACGCCGATTCGAAGTGGGAAGAACCGCTATGTTGGAAACCGGCCCGCAATCCGCAGCATTTCAAAGCGCCGGTGCTGACCAAAGGCGCCAATTTGAGACTGAGCTGCGAAACCTGCGGCGATGGGCAAACCGCGCGCTTAACCTTGGAATAAGCTCAGGCCAGCGCCCGATCCACCCGCAAGGCCTTGACGATGGCCGGTAGCGAGCCGATCAGCAACACCAGGCTCCAGATCGCGCCCAGCACGCCGATCACCAGCGCCGCGATACAGTCGGTGATGCTGACCAGAAAACCCGGCACCAGCCCGTGCAGGAAAGTGACCAGGATATTCGCCAGCAAGGCCGTCAGCGTCAATAACACCAGCCCCTTGTTCTGCAGGAACTGCTGCTGGGCCGCCACCAAAAATCCGCAAAAGCCCAGCTTCAACAGCATGATCAGCGCCAGGGTGGAGGCCGCCGCGGCCTTGGCAAAATCGGCGAATCCGGCGAAATACAGCGCGGTGCCGAACGGCACCGCCAACAGCAACGACACCATGACCCCTAACAAGGCGATGGCGACCATAATCATGCCGATCGACGCGATCAGACTCATTAAGCCGACGATGAAAGTCACGATGCCTTGGATGCGGCCGTGGATGCGCTCCGGTACCAGCAGCGACACGCCGATCAAACCCACGGTGTACAGCAACAGCCCGTCGACCAGAGCCAGGTAGGGAATCCCCAAACCCGGACGCGGCAGATCGCCCGGACTTTTCTGGCCGCTCGGCACTGCGAAATCCAGAAACGAAGCGCCGATGTCGATCAAAAACGCCAGCGCCAACAGCACCAGCGCGACGGCAAAAAACGGCTTTCTCATGGTGTCCAACATAGCGGTACCTCGTTAGCGGCTGCGCCCATTCGCATAAGAGCGATACTACACCGAAATGGCCGAATTCGCCGACAGTGTTTAGTAGGCCCGACCGGGCGGGTATTGCGTAGCCGCTCTGTGGCGGTCGAGGGAAGGCAACTGAATTATTCGAGCGGATTTGAAAATTAGCGTCTAAATATGGGCCAAGTTTTCCAAGCCAGTTTTGTGGACGTGTGGATTCATAAAATAAACTTGAGTAACTTTGGCCTAGGGCCGAGCGACGGCGATATCCAGCTTTAATGGCTTCCAGGCCGAACAGACTGGAATTAAATCGATTACTTCCCGATACAAAAACTGGAAAAAATCTCGCCCAACAGGTCGTCGGAGGTGAATTCTCCGGTGATTGCGGACAAGCTGGTTTGGGCCTGGCGTAGTTCTTCGGCGACTAGTTCGTGGGCCTGGTGCTGCAATTGGTCGGCGGCGTTTTCTACGGCTTGGGCGGCCTGTTGTAGGGCTTGAATATGGCGGGCTCTGGCCACGTAAACGTTGTCCGCGCCTTCGCTGAAGCCCATGCTCAGCTTCAGATGGTTTTTCAACAAATCCAACCCCTGGCCTTGTTTGACCGACAGATGAATCTCGGTTCCTAGCGGGGTTTGTTCGATTCGAGCCTGGCCGCCGACCAAGTCGATTTTGTTGAACACTTTGGTGACGGCGATTCCGGCCGGCAAATCGGCATCGCTGCCAGTACAGTCGGTGTCGCTGCTGTCGATCAACAACAACACCCGATCCGCCCTGGCGATTTCCTGGTGGGCGCGGCGAATGCCCTCCTGCTCGACCGGATTGTCGCTGTCGCGCAGACCCGCGGTATCGATCACGTGCAGCGGCATGCCGTCCAGTTGAATCCGCTCGCGTAACACGTCGCGGGTGGTGCCGGCGATGTCGGTGACGATGGCCGCATCGTGGCCAGCCAAAGCATTCAATAAACTGGACTTGCCGGCGTTGGGTTTACCGGCCAAGACCACGGTCATGCCGTCGTGCAACAGCCGGCCCTGTTCGGCGCTACGGCGGATTTCGCCGATCTGTGCTTGCAGGCGCGCGATCCGGCCGGCGACGACGCCGTCGCCGAGAAAATCGATTTCTTCGTCGACGAAATCGATCGCGGCTTCGATAAACACGCGCAGTTCGATCAATTCGTCGATCAACTGGTTAATTTTTTCGGAAAACACGCCCTGCAACGATCGCTGAGCCGAGCGCACGGCCTGTTCGGTGCTGCTGCTGATCAAATCGGCAATCGCTTCGGCCTGGGCCAGATCGATTTTGTCGTTCAAAAAGGCGCGGCGACTGAACTCTCCCGGCTCGGCTAATCTGGCGCCCAACGCTAATACCCGGCGCAACAGCATATCCAACACGACGCTGCCGCCGTGGCCTTGCAGTTCGACGACGTCTTCACCGGTAAAAGAAGCGGGGGCGCGGAAATACAGCAGCAGTCCGCTGTCGATGGCGCGGCCGTCGGCTTCCAGGAAAGATACGAATTGGGCGAAACGGGGTTTGGGGAGTGGTTTGCCGGTCAGGTTACCGGCGATGCCGGGCGCGGCGGGCCCGGAAATGCGGATCACGCCGAC
Organism: Methylomonas sp. EFPC3; assembly: GCF_029643245.1. Taxonomy (NCBI): domain Bacteria; kingdom Pseudomonadati; phylum Pseudomonadota; class Gammaproteobacteria; order Methylococcales; family Methylococcaceae; genus Methylomonas; species Methylomonas sp. EFPC3. Next base: position 4,088,253 of record NZ_CP116398.1, on the reverse strand, counting down.
GCCGCCGTTACCCGGCGGCGTGGCGATGGCGGCTATGGTGTCGCCGTCAAGCATTAAGGGACAACACTATGCTTGTGGGCATCCTCTTCAAGCACGTGCTTGGTGATGTACCACTGCTGGATGATCGACAAGCTGTTATTGCAAATCCAGTACAGTACCAAACCGGACGGGAAGAACAGGAAGAACACGGTGAACACGATCGGGAACATTTTCATGACCTGCGCTTGCAGCGGATCGATCGGCGCCGGGTTCAGGCTTTGCTGGATCTTCATCGTGATGCCGTACAAAATCGGCAACAGGTAGAACGGGTCTTGCGCCGACAAATCCTGAATCCACAGGGCAAAGTCGGCCTGGCGCACTTCGACGGTTTCGATCAATACCCAGTACAGCGAAATGAACACCGGAATCTGCACCAGGATCGGTAAACAGCCGCCGAGCGGGTTGACCTTCTCCTTTTTGTACATCGCCATCATTTCGGTATTGAACTTCTGGCGGTCGTCGGCGTAACGCTCTTGCAAGTCTTTCAGCCGCGGCTGAATCTTGCGCATTTTTGCCATCGACTGGAAGCTGGCTTTGGACAGTTTGAAGAACAAGGCCTTGATGACGAAGGTCACGCCCAAAATCGCCACACCCCAGTTGCCGACGAAACCGTAGATCTGGTTAAGCAACCAATAAATACCTTTGGCAATCGGCGTCAACCAGCTGTAATCGACGGTCAATTCCAGGCCGGGAGCCAAAGCTTCCATCACCGGCTGGATTTTCGGGCCGGCAAACAATTGGCTGGTGAACGCAGCTTCACCGTTGGCGGGCACGCTTAAATCCGGCGACAGGGAACCGACTTGATAGCGGGTATCCTCTAAATCGTTGGTGTAAAACTGGGCGTCCTGGTCGGCGGGCGGAATCCAGGCTGCGGCGAAATAGTGTTGGATCATGCCGCTCCAACCGCTTTTGCTGTGCACGTTATCTTTGGCCTTGACGTCGTATTTGTCGTCGGCCATGTCTTCGAATTTGATTTTTTGGAACTTGTCTTTCTCGGTGTAAACCACGCCGCCGGAGAAGGTTCTGATGAAGCTGTTGTTGCTTTTGTCGCTGTACAGCTTTCTTAGCAATTGGTTGTATTGTTTACCCGACCAATCCTGTGCCGAACGGTTGCTGACCTTCTGTTCCAGGCCGATCGCATAATTACCGCGTTTGAAGGTATAGGTTTTGGTGACGGTCAGGCCTTGCTGGTTGGTCCAGGTCAGCGGAATCCGCAATTCGTCCTGGCCTTCGGCCAATTGGTATTCGTTCTTTTCGGCACTGAACACGCTGCGGTGGTCCGGAGCCGCGGCGGAATTGGCATTGGCGATCAAGCCGCTTTGCGCCAGATAAAGGCTTTCCGGATTGCTGTCGAACAGGCGGATCGGGTTGAGATTTTTTTCCGGCGGGGTCATGCCGATCAGAGCATAGGCCTTGTCGACGACGGTGTTGACTTTTTCGTGGGGGTACTTGAGCAGATCGAGATTGCGTAATGTGCCGCCTTGGGTATCGATCTCCAGCTCGAAAACATCGGTTTTGACTTTGATGACTTTATCGGCAGGCGCTTGGACAACGGCTGGATTTGCGGGGTTTTGCCCGGCAGCGGCTGTCTGTCCGGATGAGGCGACCGTTGCGTCTCCAGCGATCACGGGCGTTTCGGAAATAATCGCTTGCGGCTTCGGGCCATAATCGATCTGCCAAGACTCCCACAACATGTAGGAGATCATCAACATCGCCATGACCAAGACAAATCTTATGTTATCCATTGTTATTTACTCAATTTTTCCGGAACAGGATCAATGCCGCCCTCGTGAAAAGGGTGGCATTTCAATAATCGGCGAAGCGTGAGGTAAGAGCCTTTGAAAGCACCATGCAGTTGGATTGCTTCTAAGCCATAACTTGAACAGCTGGGATAAAAACGGCATCTCGGCCCCAGCAAAGGACTTATGAAGTATTTGTAAAACTTGATCAGGGTTATGAGCAGGAATCGCATCGCTCTACCAGTTTTAGCCAATGCCTTTCCAATGACTTCCTCAATATGGGCGAGGCTGCGTTAGCCGCGTCGCCCCGCGCCAAAACTACAATATCTATGCCGACGATATGTTGCCGCTGTAATCTGAAACTTTCCCTGGCAGCCCTTTTTATGCGATTCCGTGCGACTGCTTTTTTTATCGTTTTTTTGGCGATCGCCAGGCCCAAACGCGAATGGGCCAGGCAATTGCTTACTGCCAATACCGTAAAATACCTGTCGGTCGATTTTACCGGGTTGGCGAATACTCTTTTATACTCAGCAGGCGTCCGTAGCCGATACTGATCGGGAAAGCCAAAACTTTCCGCCGACAATTAAACCGTCAACGAAGCGCGGCCTTTGGCTCTGCGCGCGTTAATCACTTTACGGCCGCCGACGGTAGCCATGCGAGCACGGAAACCGTGGGTTCTGACGCGCTTGATTTTGCTGGGTTGATATGTTCTTTTCATAAGGTACTGCCCTGATTGATAACGGATAAAAAGGCTGCGAATCATACGTGAAGCGGCGCGCAACTGTCAATTCGACTTACCCGATTCCAAATTGGTGCGAAATCGGCTAATCTCTGGCCCACTTCCGCCGAGTCGGACATATTCAGGAGAAATGACATGCAAAAACTATCGCTTAAATCGGTACTGACAACCGTATTGCTGGTTTCCGGCTGCGCGACGACGACAGGCTGGACGCCGACCGTGGACACCTACAACGACAGAAACGCTTACCGATTGAACCAGGACATGCAGGAATGTCAACAGTTGGCAGCGCAATCGGCAAGCACCTACAAGGATACCGCAATCGGCGCCGGCGTCGGCGGCCTGATTGGCGCAGCCGGCGGTGCGGCGATCGGCGCTGCAACCGGTAACGCCGCCAGAGGGGCAGCGGTCGGCGCAGCCGCAGGCGGTATCGGCGGCGCAGCCCAGCAAGGCATCCATTCCAACGACAGCTACAAGAACGCTTACCGCAACTGCTTGCGGCAGCGCGGCCACAACGTCATCAACTAATTAACCGGGCTTGCCACCTACATTGGAGGGCTTACTACCGCTTATCGTTGTTGCCGTGGGAATCGTACTGGTGTTCGACTATACCAACGGCTTCCACGACGCCTCCAATATCATTGCCGGAGTCATCGCTTCCCGGGCGATGACTCCACTTCAAGCCGTAATGGTCGTAGCCAGCTGCGAGTTTCTCGGACCGTTGCTGGGCGGCTCGGCCGTGGCCAACACGCTGGGCAGCATGATCGATCTTTCGCATATTCCCAAGCGCCAAGCCTTGCCCATCGTCATCTCCGGTGTGTTTGCCGCCGTGGCCTGGAACTTATTCACCTGGTGGCGCGGCTTGCCTTCGTCCTCGTCCCACGCGCTGGTGGGCGGACTGATAGGCGCGGTACTGGTTTCGGCCGGCACCGAACCGGTTTACTGGGGATTTGCGGAACTCCGCCGCGGGGAATTCGACGGTTTCAGTAAAGTCTTGCTCGCCTTGTGCTTGTCGCCGCTATTGGGCTTTGCAGCCGGTTTCGTGCTGCAGCGGCTGACCCTGTTTTTACTACGCGCAGCCCATCCCCGCATCAACAAACGCCTGCAACAAAGCCAATGGCTAACCGCCGCGTCACTGGCCTTCGCCCACGGCAGCAACGACGCTCAGAAAAGCATGGGCATTTTGACGCTGGTTCTACTGCTCGGCGGCGCTATCGACAGCTTTCGGGTGCCGATGTGGGTGATCTTGCTCTGTGCCGGCGCGATGACGGCTGGCACCCTGACCGGCGGTTGGCGCATCGTCCGCACCCTGGGGTTCTCGATCTACAAGATTCGGCCGATCCACGCTCTGAACTCGCAACTGAGCGCCTGCGGCGCCATATTCGCCGGCTCGTTCTGCGGCGCGCCGGTCTCCACCACTCACGTCGTCGCGGCGTCGATCATGGGCATAGGCGCCTCGGAGCGGCCGCGCACCGTGCACTGGGGTAAAGCCGGGGAGATACTGGAAACCTGGATCATCACCATTCCCGGCTCGGCACTGATCGCCAGCCTGAGTTATACCTTAATCAGCCATTTGCCCGCTTTGGGCCTGTGAACCGCGATGCCCAGCCCAAACACGTCTGCCATTTCACGCCTCCTGCAAAAGATTTTCCCGAAACCCGCGGATTTTTACCGGCTATTGCACGAGCAATGTCGGCAAGTTTGCGTCACGGTCGACAATCTGGCGCGGTTCATGGCCACCGAATGCATTGATGCCGGCGAGATGTTAAAAGAAGACGAGCACGAGGCGGACCGCCTGCGGATGCGCAATTTGCACGCGCTGAACAGTTCGTTTGCGACGCCGATGGACCGGGAAGATATTTACCGCGCCATAGCCTCGCTGGACAGTATCGTCACCTATTGCAAGAGTACTTACAACGAAATGCAGGCGCTGCAACTGGCGCCGGACCGGCATTCACTGGCCATGGTGCAGGAACTGCAAGTCGGCATCAATGCCCTGGAAAAGGGCTTTGCGGTGCTGGGCAAACAGCCTCGCGGCGCGGAACCGCATGCTTTCGCCGCTCGCCATTCCGAGCGGCGCATCGAAAAAATGTACCGTAAGGCCATCGCCGACTTATTCCAGGGCGACGACTATCTGAATATGTTCAAACAACGCGAGCTCTATCGGCACCTTTCCAACGCCGCCGACAAGGTTCACGCCACCGCCAACGTGCTGGAAGACATCATCGTCAAACTCGGCTGACCGCAGCCCGACAAATGCCGCCAAGCCAAGCTGAAACCGGCGAATTACGGCGCCTCCAGCCTCCGCCGCTCAACCCAAAAGCCCGATCATCCATGCTACAATCAGCCGCGATCCAATTCCGGTTTCTCCAAGAGGTTCAATTCGTGGCAAACATTTCCAGCCGAAAATCCGCAATGATTCTTTTCAGCTCGGCCAACTGCATAATGAGCCACTGCGCCAGGCTGGTGGTGCACGAAAAAGGCGTGCCGGCCGACATCGAATTTTTCGATCCGAACGACCCGCCGGAAGACTTGCTGGAACTGAACCCGAACGGCAACGCGCCTACTTTCGTCGAACGCGATCTGGTTCTATACGACGGCCGCATTATCATGGAATACCTCGACGAACGCTTCCCCCACCCCGCCCTGCACCAAATGGACCCGGTTTCCCGCGCCAACGCCAGAATGCTGATCAAACGCATCGACCAGGAATGGTACCCGTTGCTGGAGGAAGTCCAGGTCCACGGCGACAAGAAAGCCGCAAAAGCCAAAAAAATGCTGCGGGAAAGCCTGATTGCGGCGGCTCCGGTCTTCGAAGCCACACCTTATTTTATGAGCGAAGAATATTCGTTGATCGATTGCGCGATGGCTCCGTTTTTATGGCGGCTGCCGAGCATAGGTATCGACATCGCCGGGCTGGGCAAAGGCGTCACTGCCTACGCCAACCGCTTATTCGGCCGCAAAGCCTTTCAGGAAAGCTTGAGCCGCGAAGAAAAAGACATGATGCAACTCGCAAGCAAATGACCCCACTAAAACCCTATCTGATCCGCTCCATTTATGAATGGATTGTCGACAACAGCCTGACTCCGCACTTATTGGTCAACGCCGAATACCCTGGCGTCGTGCTACCGACCGATTTCGTTGAAGACGGTCGTATCGTATTGAACATCCGCCCGGAAGCCATTCAAGGCCTGCACCTCGGTAACGATGAGATCCAGTTCAATGCCCGCTTTGCCGGCAAAGCCATGCGTATAGTCGCCCCCTGCAAAGCCGTACTGGCGATTTACGCCAAGGAAAACGGCAAAGGTATGATATTCGACCCGGACGAAACCGACGACGAAACACCGCCAACACCCACAGAACCCAAACCGCCGCAAAAGCCGCAACTGCGCGTCGTAAAATAACGAGCCCGCCCGATCGATGACTTTGCTTTGACGGGCGTTGGCTGCGTACCGATCCTACGCCGCAACTTAGGCCGCCAGGCATATCTATCAAACCTCCGAGAGCTGCCTTTTCTGCTTCACTAAGATCTACAAAGAGACCTCAATCAGCTTGGCTCTCAATTGATCTTGCCCATTTGTTCAGCAAATTTTTTTGATGAACAACTTTTGCTTATCGGCGATTCGCCTTTGCGTCTTACTTGAACTTGCCAAGAACCGGTTGGTAACTTTCCGATAGCTGCCATAAGCGCTTTTCCTGTTCACTGAGAACGATTTGTGAACGAAAAACGCCTAAAAACAAAAAAGGCCTACAGTTTTTGCTGTAAGCCTTTGAATGTAATGGTCAACAAAAACCGGACACTTGTTTAGGCAGCGTCTCTCGAAAATTCCCGCTCGAATTCGATCGGGGATTGATAGCCCAATGTTGAATGCGATCGACGGCCGTTGTAAAAAGCCAAATAGTCGATCACGCTCAGTTTTGCCGCCTCTTGGGTTTTGAATTTTTCGTAGTTGAGCTGTTCATGCTTCAAGCTACGGAAAAAGCGTTCCGTCGGCGAATTGTCCCAGCAATTGCCTTTTCGGCTCATGCTTTGCTCCATGCGCATCACGGCCAGATGTTGGCGATATTCTCGACTCGCATACTGACTACCACGATCCGAGTGATGCAGCAGACCAGGTGGCGGTTTGCGACGCCAGAAGGCCATTTGTAATGCCTTGACACAGAGCGAGGTCCGCATGTGGTCGTCAATGGCCCAGCCCACCACTTGGCGGGAGAATAGATCGATAACGACCGCGACATACAGCCAGCCCTGTAACGTCCAGACATAGGTAATATCCGTGCTCCACACTTGATTTGGCTGAGCGACCTTGAATTGGCGATCCAGCCGATTTGGGGAGATGGCCTCGCTGTGGTTGCTGTCCGTGGTCACTTTAAATCGTTTGGGGTAGCGAACTTTTAACTTCAACTCCCGCATGATCCGCCGCGTTTTAAAGCGGCCGACGGCAAAACCCTGTTTCTGCAAGCGATCCGCTAAGCGACGCGAACCAAAGCACTGCTTGTTGTCGGTAAAGATTTGACACACTTTATCGGTAAGCTGTTGATCCTGCCGCTTTTTATCACTGCCTTGTGAGGCGGTGCACCATTCGTAGTAAGCACTAGTGCCAACGCCCATGACCCGACACAGTACGGTGACTGGATAGGTCTTCTGTTGCTCTCGAATAAACCCGTACTTTATTCGGTTTCTTTCGCAAAGAAGACTGCGGCCTTTTTTAAGATTTCGCGCTCCATTCGCAACTGTTCATTTTCCTTCCGTAAGCGGATCAATTCGTCACGGTCCCCCAGATTCAGACAAGACTTTTTTACCGCCGATTCGTTCGCCGAAGGCTTGCGTTCCGCTCGTACCCAGCGTCCTAGGGCGCTTTGCGATATGCCCAAATGATCGGCTGCCTGCTGTTGGCTGTAGCCTTTTTCCAGAACCAGTTTGGCGGCATCTTGTTTGAATTCCAGGCTGTATTTTGGCCGATTGTGTTTTTTGTCGTTACTCATGACCACCTCTGCTAACAGTATAAATTCTGCCTTTAGAAGTGTCCGGGGTTATTAGACCATTTCACTCGATATTTTGAGGTCAAAAAGATCATGGGCTTTGTACCCTAAGCTTTCGCGAATTCTCATACAGAGCCGGGTAAAAGCCAGAATTTCAGGCTCTCTTTCTAAAGTCGCCCCATGCTCCCAGAACTCAGTCAAAGCTTGCACTACTGATCTGTCCCCACAAATACAAATTCTAACCTTTGCATCATTGAGTAATGCCAATTCTTGGGGATCGTTCTCGGTATTGCCTAGCCGCCTTGCGGCGATTATCTTGGAAGCAGAATTTATAAAATCCGAATACGCTTTCAATTTCTGTTCGGTTAACTCTTCGCGCCGTTTGCGCCTGTCCGACAAAAAATGGGTAGCAAGCACACCAAGAAGCGCGCCAATCAGCGAAAGCAAGCCAGACGTTATTGCCGTCAAAAACGGGTAGGTCTCGAACATGGCAAATCCGGTCTAACCCTTGGTTTGAGGAATACTGTCAAAGATAACCTTAGACAAAACCGCAAACGCCGCATCTTCAAACGCTCTGTCGTCCATGTATCGCGTAACAATCTTGTCGTTCTCATTCATCCGTTGAATCATCAGATCTTCCAACACTTGGCGTAAACCTAGCTGAAATTTATCAAACGGATTCGCTTGCCGTAACCGAATCACCTCTGGCGAATTGGTCGCTTTTTCTCTGATTTGTTCGAAGAATAAGCGGTCTTCTTCGGTAAAGTTCGTACCAAAGCGGTTGTTTAATATCTCGATGATTTCCGACAGTGGGGCTTTTTCGTCCTTGGTTTTGCCGGTGCCAACATCGGTCGGGCTTTTTACCGTGTACTCGCCTTGCTCATCCGCCAGATCGATTGCGCCGGAAAACACCCGTTGCAGCCGGTAATATTGCAAATCGACTTCGTCGCCCAGCTTGACGTTGGTGTTATCTCGATCCAGCGGCAAATGCGGCAATAAAAAACGGCCAAAGCTATACAGCATTTCCAGATCAGGATCGGCATAAGGCATGATCTGGCTCAAAAAAGCATACACATTGACATAGCCGCTTAACTTGTCCCGAAACACAAAGCGCTGCTCTTCATCGCTTATCGCCTTGAACCGGTCCACTGCCGGTTGCAAATGGCGTTGCAAATGGGCGTGATCAGCCGGATTTTGCTTATTGGGTGATCGGTAGAAAATACGGGCAAACGCTTCCACTTCGTTCCAGTAATAAACCTGCATACTGTCCAAGTCATGCTTGACCTGTTCTAGCAAAGCCGGGTCGGACGTTTCCTGTAAGCTGGTGGCGTCGTAATAAGGTTTGAATGCGCGGTAAATGTCATCAGCTTCATTGACAAAATCCAGCACGAACGGCGCTTCCTTGCCCGGCAGCATGCGATTCAGGCGCGACAGGGTTTGCACCGCCTGCACGCCATCCAGGCGTTTATCGACATACATCGCCATCAACTTCGGCTGATCGAAACCGGTTTGGTACTTGTTAGCCACCAGTAGCACTTGATAATCGGGCGAATTAAAACGCTCCGGCAATTGCTTTTCGCCGATCGCTTTACCGGTCACGCTGTCGGTATTCATGCCTGGTTCAGTGTATTCCTGGCCGCTTTCAGGGTCGAGCACCGTACCGCTAAACGCTACCAAGGCCTGTACATCGTGGTAAGCGTGTTGCTCGATATAGGCCTGAAACGCCTGCATGTATTTGACGGCGTGCAGGCGTGAGCCGGTCACCACCATCGCCTTGGCTTGGCCTCCCAAATGATGTTTAACGTGGTTGCGAAAATGTTCGACGATGATTTCGATCTTTTGCGAAATATTGGTCGGATGCAGCACCAGGAATTTCGCCAAGGCCCGCGCTGCCTTTTTCTTGGGCAGGTTCGGGTCTTCCTCCATGGCCTTGACTAGCTTGAAATAGGTCTTGTAGGTCGTGTAGTTCTGCAACACGTCCAGAATAAAACCTTCCTCGATGGCTTGGCGCATGCTGTATAGATGAAAAGGTTCTGGCTTGCCGGTGTGGCCGACACGACCGAACAGCTCCAAGGTCTTGCCCTTCGGAGTGGCCGTGTAAGCAAAAAAGCTGATGTTGGGCTGACGGCCGCGCGAAGCCATGACCTGATTCAAACGGTCTTCAAAATCGATTTCGTCGTCTTCACCGTTGGCGGCAGTCGCCCCCAAAATCGACTTGAGTTCTCGGGCCGTTTCCCCGGTTTGCGACGAGTGCGCTTCATCGACGATCACCGCGTAACGACGCTTGGCTATCTCTTGCTCCCAGGCTTTGGCCTGCTTTTTGGCCATCTCATCCGCTGCGTCGATATTATCCGCGCCAGCGGCATGCAATAAGCCGCGCAACACAAACGGAAACTTCTGCAAGGTGGTAATCACGATATTGGTGCCATCAATCAGTGCCGCCGCTAATTGCTTGGAATCCTGATCAATGGCCTTGACCACCCCTTGCGCGTGTTCGATTTGATAAATCGCGTCCTGCAATTGCCTGTCCAGCACTTGCCGATCGGTAATCACAATCACGCAATCGAACACCTTGTGATCGTTGCCGTCATGCAAACTGGCCAAACGATGCGACAGCCAGGAAATTGAGTTAGTTTTGCCGCTACCGGCTGAATGCTGGATCAGATAATTCCGGCCGGGGCCTTCCACTTGTGCAGCAGCGACCAATCGCCGAGTGGCATCGAGCTGGTGATAGCGCGGAAAAATCACCGCTTCTTTTTGCATCAATCGGCTGCCGCCCTTGCCGTCGTCGACTTTCTCTTCCTTACGCTCGATAAAAATAAAATTACCGAGAATGTCCAGAAACTGCTCGCGCTCAAGGACTTCTTCCCAGAAATAACCGCTGCGGTAACCGGACGGATGCTGCGGGTTGCCCGCTCCGCAGACTACTTCGCCGGGATGGCTGCCACGATTAAACGGCAGGAAAAATGTCTTTTTGCCCGCCAGCCGAGTGGTCATATAAACTTCGTCCGGGTCGGCGGCAAAATGCACCAGCGCCCGTTGTTTGAATTCAAACAACGGCGCGCGCGGATTACGGTCGTTGCGGTATTGATTTACTGCATGCCGCCAGTTTTGCCCCGTCCAAGGGTTTTTTAGCTCGCAGCTTGCCACCGGTAAACCATTAACCGCAAACAACATGTCCAGCGTACTGTGGTCGCCCGGATGGCAAGGCACTTGCCGCGTCACTGTCAGCCGGTTTTGTTGATAATGCGCCAGCACTTCGGCATTCAGACCGTGCGCCGGTTTGAAATAGGCCAGCCGGAAGGTTTTGCCGTAAAACTTGAAGCCGTGGCGCAGTACATGCAACGAGCCTTTGATGGCTAGTTCCTTAACCAGCTCTTTGATTAACAGGGCTTGCAGATTAGCGCCATGCTGTTCGTGCATGCTGTCCCAAAGCGGCGTTTGGGTGGCGGCGATAAATTCGAAAATTTGTGAAGGAAATAAAGCCAGTTCCTTATCCCACTCCTTTACCGAACCGGCTTGCCAGCCTTTGGCCAGCAGCATTTGCTCGACATAACTTTCGAAGGCTTTTTCAGTGGTTTGGGCCATTCAGATGTCCTTATTGTTTCTTAACTTAATTCCAAGATTAGTTAAGAAAAAGTCATTTTACTTAACTAACGAACAATTTAAGGTAAGGTTCAAACGAAAAAATCCGGCTGCGTTGCTGACCGGTAATCTCTTTCAAATAACCCATGCGCTCCAGTTCCTTGATCAGCGCATTTGCGGTGGGCGTACTCACTGCCAAAAATTTTTCCACTTCGCTCGCCACAATCACCGGCTTGCGGTACAGCAAATTCAGCAATTGCTTCATGTTGACGGCACGTTTACTGCCCAAACCGATCAACTGGTTATCAATTTCGTTGCGGAGCGCCAATATTTGCCGGAATACGTCCCGGCCTTTGCTGGCGGTCTGTGCCACGCCGCCCAGGAAAAAGCGAACCCAGTGAATCAAATCGTTGCTCATCCGTACCCGCATCAGGGCGTCGTAATAGCTGGCGCGGTTGCGTTCGAAAAAGTCGGACAAATATAACGAAGGCTTGGCCAGCAGACCATTGTTCACCAAATACAACGGAATCAACAAACGACCGATCCGGCCGTTGCCATCCAAAAACGGATGTATGGTCTCGAATTGATAATGGCTGATAGCGATGCGGATCAAATGCGGCACGGTGATGGCTTCGTTGTGCCAGAATTTTTCCAAATCGCCCATCAATTCCGCCACATTATCCGGGTGCGGCGGAATGAACACCGCGTCCATCAAATTCGAACCGCCAATCCAGTTTTGGCTGGAACGAAACTCGCCCGGTTGTTTATGCTCGCCGCGCACGCCCTGCATCAAAATGGCATGGGTGTGCTTGAGTAACCGGTTGGACAACGGCAAGCGGCTCAACTCCTCGATGGCGACATTGACCGCGTCAATGTAATTGCGCACCTCGCGCCAATCGTTGCGCTTTTCCGGTAGGATTTGTTCCTCCGGCATCAAGGCCTCGTCGATGCCGGTCTGTGTACCTTCTATACGGCTGGAGGTTTGCGCCTCCTTGACGACGTGCATTTGAATGAACAGATCGATGTCCGGCACGATCAGCGAAAATGCATTCAGTTCGCCCAGCGCACGGGTGGCTTGCTCCAGCAAGGTGTTGATGACCGGGTCTTCCCAAACCCACGCGTGATTGACCGGCACCGGTTCGAAGCTTTTGTATTGATAGCGCGATTGCCAGGAACCGGCTTTGAAGGTTTCGAACTTCATAGCGCCTCCCGCACATCGATTTTGCCGGTCACGGCGGCGGTGATCAGAGCGCTGCGGTATTCCCGCAAGCGGGTGATGGCGGTTTCCTGGTTCCCACGGTCTCCGTGGGAATCCATACCGGCGTCGAACGACGGTCTGCATTCCCACGCGGGAGCGTGGGAACGAGTGGCGGAGTATATGGCATGCCGATTCATGCCGTCCCTCGCACGTCGATTTTGCCGGTCACGGCGGCGGTGATTAACGTGCTGCGGTATTCCTGCAAGCGGGTGATTGCGGTTTCGACTTTTTCCATGAGCCGGTCGATTTTTGTGGTTTCGCGGTCGAGATAGGCGGCGATGGCGGTTTGTTCAACTTGCGGTGGGACCGTAACTAATACCCGCCCGAGATGAGACGGGCCAAAATTTGGTTGGCATGATCCGGTCATAAATTGCCCAAGTTGCTCTCTGGTTCCATCTGAAATCAATAGCCACTTTACGAAGGCCCTAACCAAGGTTCCGCTTACATTTGTATTTATTCGAATCGTACTGGTATTGAGTATAGCTATTTCGTTAGACTGAAACTCTGCAACTTTCCCCCACGAGTTACCAGAACTAGAAAGCAACAAATCACCGTTTGATACAGTAAAGTGCCTATAGCTAGTCTGATATTCTTCATCGGATATGAATTTCCCATAGTTAGAAAAATTAATTCCTGAATCAGTAATGTTTGTTACGCAGATAACTCGAACCCCATCTTGAGTAAACTGCCAATTGCGAAGTCCTGGCCCCTCCTGAAAAAAAGCGCAGCGTGAAAACTTTTGTATCCCCCAATGCAAAGGTATATTGCCTAGCCATTCAATACCTGATTGCTTGAAACCCTTGTTAGGTTCAAGGCCAAATTCTCCCGCCACATCGGCGGGCAGGCCGCGGGTGACGGTGCGGGAAATCAGCGCGCTGCGCTTTTCCTTGAGCAATTCCACCAACTTGCGCTTTTTCGCCACCAGCGTATCGATCCGTCCGGTTTCCCGATCCAGAAAATCAGCGATGGCGATTTGTTCTTCAAGAGATGGTGTTAATACAGTGAATTTCCTGATGTCTGATTGAAATAGATGAGGTACGCCTTGCCCATCTTTCAAACTGTCAATAATTGACTGCATGAATGAGCTACTAATCCAACGAAACAGAAAACTGCTGTCAATCGCATCTTTGTTTTTTGGACGTATGACCGCAATGGAACTGTTTACAGTTGCCGGTCTCGGCAAATTTCTTACAACATTTGTGATTCCTAGAGTTGAACCGTCCTTTGCCAAAAGGACGTCGCCTTCGCTCAAAATAATCTCAGGTGATTCGATATATCGTTCCCAAGTGATGTAGTTGACATTTTTATAGTCGATATTCTGCTCACCTTTAATATTTGGCGTAGCAAGAAATACGTATCCTTCATCAACATATTCAGAGGCAGTAAGGGCTTTCCAGCCAAGCCGAGCCTTCACCGACGCTAAGAAATCAAGACGCTTCACATCCCAATGCTCCGGCACCTCACCCAACCACGCCACGCCGCTGTCCTTGTATTGCGGATAAGCCGGATATTTCATTTCCGCCCGCCTTTTTCCAGTGCCTGCTCCAATTGCTCCAAGGCTTTCAAGTCTTCCGCATCGGCAGCCGTTGCTTCGTCGGCGCGGCGTTTGGCGTCGAAATCGTCAAAGAGCTGTTCGGCGATGGTTTTCATCGCGGCCTTACTAATCGAGCCAGCGCCGCGTAAGATGGGCTTGTCGTTGAACTCCAGCAGGCGGTCAACGTTGCTGCGCCAGTAATCCAGCGTCAGTTGTTTGCGTTCCTTGACGCGCAATTCGGCCTGTTCCAGAAATATCACCACCAAACGATTCAGCGAGTCGATTTCGTCGGCGCTCAGGTAATTTTTGGCGACAATCACATCCGCTTTGCGCACCCGGCTGCCTTTCCAGGTGGTCAGATTCATATTGGGGGCGTTGGCATCGGCACGCTGAACAATGATTTCCGCAGCGGTGTGCTGGGTGACGGCATATAGCAATTTGTTTTGCACTTCGGCAAAGAATAGTTGCGCGTTGGTTTCGTTGTCTTGATAGTCGCTACTGAGGGCAAACAGGTCGCGCACTTTTTGGTAAAAGCGTTTTTCCGAGGCGCGGATTTCGCGAATGCGCGCCAGCAATTCATCAAAATAATCCCAGCCGCCGGGATTTTTCAGCCGCTCGTCGTCCATGACAAAGCCTTTAACGATCAAGTCCCGAAGCTGGGTATTGGCCCAGCGGCGGAACTGGGTGCCACGCTTGGATTTAACCCTAAAGCCCACGGCCAGAACGGCTTCCAGGTTATAGTGAATGACATAGTAAGGTTTACCGTCGGCGGCAGTTGTCCGGAAATTCCTGACAACTGAAAGTTCGTTCAATTCGCCTTCGCTAAAGATGTTTTGCAAATGCTCGCTGATGGTCTGTTTGGCGCGGTCGAACAATTCACCCATTTGCGCTTGGGATAGCCAAATGGTTTGCTCTACCAACTTGCATTCAATACGGCTTTGGCCGTCATCGGTTTGATAGATAACCAACTCGCCTATGGCTTGGCTAGGTAAATTAGCCTCGCTCATGCCATCGCCTCACGGTAAAGCCAATTTCTCGCTTCGGCTTTTGCTTTTAGCAACTTGGCTTTTTTTTCGGTTTCATTCTTGCTGTAGGCAGAAAAATCAATCAACGCATGTTCGGGAAATGGCGCTGGATCAGGAAGTGTGGGTAAGCCAGTTTCTTGGCACTCCAATACCGTCACAGCCATTACGCCGACCGAAGGCAGGTTCAATTTGCCGGTGTAATGCTGGTAAGCGGACGCTGGTTCGATCTGGTCACCGTCATAAACCGAGAGTTTTTGCTCATCCTTGGGTGTCGGGCGAAAGGCTTGGGATGAAACGCGGTTTTGCTGGATGAAATTGGGGTGAATTTGGCGATATAAAAGCGTGTTGGTATTCATGCGTTAATTCCATTTAGGTGCTTCAGTTGGTCCATCAGCCACAGCCAGTGTTCAGGGTTGGACAAATCCAGCTCACGGCAGTCTTCCTGCTCGGAAGTCATTTCCAACGCAACATATTGCGCGGTGTGCGAATCGATGTTGATGTCCAAAGAAATTTCGTGTGTATTTACTGACCACTCGGCCTGAACACCACCTTCGGCAGTTGGATAGAGGTAAGGCGCAGGTAATTCGTCCGGATAGTAGCTTTTAAAACAATCTGCTAGCCAAGTTAACCCTTTGGCACTTGGCGCAAAACCTTTTTTGCCATCTAACCAACCGTTGCGAATTGCGCTGAATTCGTCCAAGCGGGCGAAAATATCGTTTGGCTCCAAAAGGGTTAAATGTTCGACTGCTTCAACGCTTTGCAGGCGGTCACTACGGCTATAAAGACCAATGCCTTGCAACAAAACACGGACGCCCTGTTTATAACCGGTAAACGCTTCCAAAACGGTTTGTAAGTGTTGAGGTGCAATTGGGGCCTTTAATCGAGGGCCATTGATGACTTCAAGTTCAAAGGTCATCTTTTTTTGGTCTGCTTTGGCTATTGAGCCGCGCAAAGAAACGTCTTCAGAAAAGCCTTTCATTTCCGAAGAAGCCAGTATTAACTTTCTTCTGGTTACCTTGTTAAGTCTGGCTGGACGGTCGATATTAGTGGGTTGAAATTCAATCGATTCCCCATCACGCAATCCACGCCCAATGCGATCGAAAAAGCCCAATAAGAAATCCGGTAAATGTTGGTTGATTGGCGTGCCATGTTCGGCAGCATCAATTGCCCCAATGATTGCATCGCGCGCGCGCTCAAAGTAAATCTGATTAACTGGTTGAAACAATTGATTGGATTCAACAAGCATTTGGATTTGAGGGATGGCACTACCTTCGTCGATACCCGTTAGTCTTAGTCCAATGCCGTCCGTGAACCCTTTAGGCGTTCTCTTACGATCCGAGTTTTCTTGCAGGTAGCGCCACTTAGCCACTTCATTGACCATCTCTTCTAATGTGGCAAGGTCTTTCAGCAGTTCTAGGGGAACGGAATGTCCAGAAAACCGGCTACCAACCATGCGCGGTGATAAAAATGGTATTAATTGCGTCATGCTGTTACCTCTCGCAATAGATCAACAATCTCGCCTTCCAGTGTCTTAATTTCGGCTTCGATGGTTTCCAGCTCGCGCGGTGGCTCGTAGCGATAGAAATGCCGGTTCAGCGGGATTTCATACCCGATTTTAGTTTTGCTGTGGTCTATCCAAGCATCCGGAACATGTGGCAACACGTCGCGTTGAAAATATTCGTCAATGCTTTCCTTGAGCGGAACGGTTTCAGTGTCGCGCAAGTCGGCATCCGGCTCCGGGTTACCTTGCCTGTCGGTGCAAATGTTTGCCGTTTCGTCACGCTCGCCCAAGGCAGCCAACACGGCTTTGAGTTCCGGGGCAGACAGGCGCACGTCATGGGCGCGATCGATGTCGCGCAGTGTCAGCAAAAACTGTTTGCGGTCTAAAAACAGGGTGTCGCCATGCTGCTTGGCAAAAGTTGCCAGCAAATCGCGGATTTGTTGTTGGCGGACGCGACCTGCTTCGATTTCCTGCTGGCGGACGGTTTCGTTCTTTTTACTGCTGCTGGCGAGGTTAATAAACGCGGTTTGCTCTTCCAGGCGGGCGATGCGCTCGGCGTTGGCTTGAAAATTGAGCCTGAGCGGACGCTCGACGGTAATCTTGTGATAACCAAAGTCTTCATTGTCGAACACTTTGCTGACTACAAGTTCTTTGTCTTTACCGTCAAATGTAAAGCTCCGGGGTTCGCCATCGGCAAAGTTGGCATAGATTTGGGTGATTTCGCCGATATGGTTCGGGTCTTTGGCTTTGTCGCTTGGGTCGCCAATGCGGCGGCGCTTGTTGCCCAAGGATTTTTCCATGGGCACCCAGAAATTGCGTGCGTCGATCAATTGCACTTTGCCTTTGCGCTGTGACTCCTTACGGTTGCTGATGATCCAGACATAAGTGGAAATGCCGGTGTTGTAGAACAGTTGCTCCGGCAAGGCGACGATGGCTTCCAGCCAGTCGTTTTCGATAATCCAGCGACGGATTTCGCTTTCGCCGCTACCCGCATCGCCAGTAAATAAGGGCGAACCGTTAAACACAATGCCGATTCGACTACCACCCGTAGCAACTGGGCGCATTTTGGCAATCATGTGTTGCAGGAATAAAAAAGCACCATCGTTGATGCGTGGCGTACCGGCACCAAAGCGACCGGCAAAACCCAAGGTATCCGCTTCTTGTTGAATGTATTTCTGTTGCTGTTTCCATTCCACGCCAAAAGGCGGATTGGCGAGCATGTAATCGAAAGTCCATTTGTTACTGTCGTTGTCGCGATCAAAGCCATCACGGGTGAAGGTGTCGCCGAGGATGACGTTGTCGGCGTCTTCGCCTTTGATCAGCATGTCCGATTTACAAACCGCCCAAGCCTCGTCGTTAAAATCCTGGCCGAATAGTTTCGGCTGAGCGTCGGCATTGAGCTTGCGAATGTATTCCTCGGCTACTGACAGCATGCCGCCGGTACCGCAAGCCGGGTCGTAAATGGTTTTAACGATGTGGCTTTGTGCTAAATCCTGCTCAGGCACCAATAACAGATTGACCATCAATTTGATGACTTCACGCGGGGTGAAATGCTCTCCGGCTTCTTCGTTCGATTGCTCGGCACCGATACGGATGAGTTCTTCGAAGACATAACCCATCTGGACGTTATCGACCCGTTGCGGAGACAGGTCGATAGCGGCAAAGGCCTTGACCACTTCGAACAGGATGTTCTTTTCCGCCATGTGGGCGATTTGCTCGCTGAACTTGAATTTCTCCATGATGGCGCGGACATTCGGCGAAAAACCGTTGATGTAGCTGTTTAGATTGGGCGCCAGATTGTTCGGATCATTGAGCAGGGAATGATCGGCATTTTTATCGAACTGCATCCGCGACAAATTGTAAAAGCGGTGACCGGTAATGGATTGCAGTCTGGCCTGGATGACTCGCTCCGGTTTGGTTTTTAGGGTTTGAAATTCCTCAAACGCTGAATTTTTGGTGGGTGCGAGTAGACAATCGAAACGCCGCAATACGGTGAGCGGCAGAATGACTTTGCGGTATTCGTTGCGCTTGTATGGTCCGCGCAATAGGTTGCAGATGCTCCAGATAAAATTGGCTAGTTGGCTATGAGTTTCGCCGTTCATTGGTAAAGCCGTCCCTATTTTTGTTGTTCGTATGATTTATAGCATGTCTTAATGAGTGAGCCATTGCTCAGGCGCGCGATGTTAACCTTTTCTAGGAGGATAGTGATAGATTTGCTATTTTTTGGTTTGTCAAAGCTCTAACAACCGCCATGGCGAATTCGTCAGCGTTTGGTGCTGGTGGATTCCTTGGCGAGCTTAACTGCTGGATAATTTCACCTTGCCGGCTCTCCTGCACATAACCATAGCTGTACAAGGTCGTCAAAACCTCTTCATGACCTAAATTCTGGCTCCAGGCTTTCAATGCTTCCGGTGTCGGGCAAATCTGTAGTCCAAGCTTGACCAAAGTATCTCTGATGCTGTGCGGGTTGAAATAGGGCAAACCAGCGGCTTCAAACGCCTCGCGGAAAATAGCACGTATCGGCGACGCATTGCTCCAGTGAGCTTTTTCCAGGCCGGCAGCTTTAAAGACGTGGTCTTTGCTGACTGCGACTCGGGTTTTGGGAAACAATGGATCATCGTTGCCCCACAATAGATGTTCTTTGAGGTGACGCACCCAGTCATGGACAATTTGTTCTATTTCATCGCCCACCGGAAAAAAGAAAGTGGTGAAGGTCTTGCTGAATTTGGTTTTCACGTCACGCGCATCTTGAAACACGTTTCTGCCGGCAATATCGATATGTTTCAATTTCATCGAGGCGATGGCGCTGTCGCGTGCGCCAGTCAGCAAGGTGAAGGCAATCAGGGCGCGGTTACGCTGCTCGATGTCGGTCTGGTTCGGCATCAACTGGATGACGTGCTTTATCTGCTCCAGGGTTGGCACCGGTTTTGGTCGCTTTGCCGTGGCAATGCGAACCTCTTTTTCCGACAAATTGAAATACTCGGCGTCACTGTAGTTGATACGCGATTTATAGCCAGTTTGCATTGCCAGCCATTGGAAGAACGCTTTGAGCTGGCCTAGCGTGGAATGCATGGTGGCTTTGCTGATTGGCTTGCCGGTTTGTTGATTGAGTTGCTTGGCCAAATGATGCTTAAATGCCACGGCCTGTTCATAATGAAAAGCCTTGAAATCGCGGTGTTTGTTTGAAATGGTCTAATAACCCCGGACACTTCTAAAGGCAGAATTTATACTGTTAGCAGAGGTGGTCATGAGTAACGACAAAAAACACAATCGGCCAAAATACAGCCTGGAGTTCAAACAAGATGCCGCCAAACTGGTTCTGGAAAAAGGCTACAGCCAACAGCAGGCAGCCGATCATTTGGGCATATCGCAAAGCGCCCTAGGACGCTGGGTACGAGCGGAACGCAAGCCTTCGGCGAACGAATCGGCGGTAAAAAAGTCTTGTCTGAATCTGGGGGACCGTGACGAATTGATCCGCTTACGGAAGGAAAATGAACAGTTGCGAATGGAGCGCGAAATCTTAAAAAAGGCCGCAGTCTTCTTTGCGAAAGAAACCGAATAAAGTACGGGTTTATTCGAGAGCAACAGAAGACCTATCCAGTCACCGTACTGTGTCGGGTCATGGGCGTTGGCACTAGTGCTTACTACGAATGGTGCACCGCCTCACAAGGCAGTGATAAAAAGCGGCAGGATCAACAGCTTACCGATAAAGTGTGTCAAATCTTTACCGACAACAAGCAGTGCTTTGGTTCGCGTCGCTTAGCGGATCGCTTGCAGAAACAGGGTTTTGCCGTCGGCCGCTTTAAAACGCGGCGGATCATGCGGGAGTTGAAGTTAAAAGTTCGCTACCCCAAACGATTTAAAGTGACCACGGACAGCAACCACAGCGAGGCCATCTCCCCAAATCGGCTGGATCGCCAATTCAAGGTCGCTCAGCCAAATCAAGTGTGGAGCACGGATATTACCTATGTCTGGACGTTACAGGGCTGGCTGTATGTCGCGGTCGTTATCGATCTATTCTCCCGCCAAGTGGTGGGCTGGGCCATTGACGACCACATGCGGACCTCGCTCTGTGTCAAGGCATTACAAATGGCCTTCTGGCGTCGCAAACCGCCACCTGGTCTGCTGCATCACTCGGATCGTGGTAGTCAGTATGCGAGTCGAGAATATCGCCAACATCTGGCCGTGATGCGCATGGAGCAAAGCATGAGCCGAAAAGGCAATTGCTGGGACAATTCGCCGACGGAACGCTTTTTCCGTAGCTTGAAGCATGAACAGCTCAACTACGAAAAATTCAAAACCCAAGAGGCGGCAAAACTGAGCGTGATCGACTATTTGGCTTTTTACAACGGCCGTCGATCGCATTCAACATTGGGCTATCAATCCCCGATCGAATTCGAGCGGGAATTTTCGAGAGACGCTGCCTAAACAAGTGTCCGGTTTTTGTTGACCATTACAGTTGTAGGCTTCGAAGCGACTGATGGCCTTAGCCACGGCATCGACCGAGCTTTCGTTTTGCCGCTTGGCTTCCTTCAAAAAAGCAAAGTATTGGCGCTTGATGCGCTCGTTGTTGGCATTGTATTTGGTCATGGTTTTATCTCACTGATTGAAGTCACTGTTTACGAGGGGGTTGTTACTCTCGCTTATGTGTTTCAGTGCTTTCGTCTGCGTGATGTCCAAGTAGCCCCGGATTTCATCGAGTCGGTTGAATCTGACAAACTTGTTGATAATGCCGCCGCAGTCGGGGCAAAGACCGATCAATCGCCCTGTGTCAGAATTTAGCGGTTCATAATCAGCCATGTTTTCGGCTGGCCGTTGCGTTACCTTGCAGCGTACGCAATACATTTCAAAGAGCTGGCATTTTCGTTTCCTGCAGGTTCGTTTGCTTTGCCAGTAGCGACGAAGATCGGCGCCAGCAATCAGGATGGGGCGTTTCCGATCAATCGTCGGCAGCCCGTCTTTGATCCAGAGCCGCACGGTATTTTTGTGTACTGCATAGAGCATCGCGATTTCTTCTACCGTGTAGTTTCGGTGGATTTTGGCGCGATTGGGATTTTGGAGTTTGGCCATTTAACCGGTTCTATTTTTAATAGGGCATGGTTAATGTAGGTGTGTCGCAAAAACAATCACGCAGGATTTTGATAAGCCGTTGTTTTTGGCTTTTGGCGTGCTGATTTTTAAGACACAAACTCATTGCAAAAAACTTTGTGTCTCAAAAAGCGGCATACAAAATCGTCTTGCGTGCTTCAATTTGATACGGTTGGTTTGTTTTTCTCATTCCAGTTTTCCCAGTCGTGAGTTGGTTTCCGGTGTTCAAACGGCATCCAGGTCAAACGCCATTCACGCGCCTTGCTGCCGGTTTTGCTGTTAAATAGAGATTCGTTTTCGCAGGCGATGAAGCCGCGTTCATTCAGTAACTTGAAAGACTTCGAAGCCGTATTTACCGCGCAACCAATTTGGCTTGCCGCTTCTCGTACGCCATAGGCAACGGCTTGATCGTTTCGCCAATGTATCTGTAGCAATACCATCAACACCTTTGCTTCTGGCGGTAATGATTTGTAGGCATACGAATCCAGCAATGCCCGTGAAATGACGATGACGCCGCCACGCTTATCAAAATCAAGTTTCAGCTTGTTCTTTCGCTTTGTCATATTTGCCTAGTCGCAATCGGCGCAATTTCCCTTCGATTTGCCCGTCGAGTTGAAGTCTTTTTGTTAAAAACCGGGAAATTTGCGCCTAGATTTACGCCTTATCAAATAAAGTCCGCGTCAGAGCTGGTATTGCATCGCATTTCATATGCGAATCAATCCGCAAGCTGCGAATCGATACACTCGGCCAAAACTTGGGTGTTTACGAAAAGTTGCTTTCCGACCTTGCGAAAGGCTCTAGCAAGCCCATTATGTTGACGTTGTTTGACCGCCCATTGCCAGCTTTTGCGGCTGTATAGATGGGGGAATTTGTCGGGGACAGACTGGTATGGCACCAAGTCGGTTAGGGTTACTGCGGGTTGGTCTTGCATGATATAGCCTCATGTTGTTTCACAATTTTTGGCTATTAAATCAATGCAAAATAGAAAACACGAGGGATAGCGTAGAGTTGATTTTTATGCCGGTAAATTTTACCAGCGATTATTTTCCGGAACGAAAAATGCGTTTTTTTATTCCACTTTTTTCGTTTTTTGAAGCTGAACACCAAACGCATCGATTACCGAACCTCTCATCAACCAGTCAGCCTTTTTCTTCGTGGTTTTTCTAATTCTCTCGGTTATATCGATTTCATACTCATCAGGATATAGCGCGCGTGCAATCATAGATTGGGTTATTTTTCTCTCACACAACATCGACCATATTTTCAAATCGATGTAAGGCAAAACTTTGTATTCAGCCCATTCGTTAAAATCTGACTCACAAAAATCTTTCTTTGCAGATTTTTTATTTACTACCTCTCTGATGTTTGAGAGCCAATGTCTAAAATCATCAATAATTTGCTCGTCATTTGCATGAAGATTGATCGAGAGATAAGCCTCTTGATAAGAAAATAAATTCGATTGATTCTGATAAAGAAAGCTTTCCAGCTCTTTGTTTTTCAAACTCAATGAAAACGCATTTTCACTAGAATTTTTTTCTATTTCCAAATACTCATGAAATATATCTGGGGCGTTTTTTAAAATCATGTCATAGGTGCGAACGAAGTCTATGTTTTTCAACGATCTTGCAGTAGTCTTTATGTATGAGGTTCTTCGATCTGCATTAACATTCAAAAGCGGGCTCTCTGAAATCATATTGACGAATGACTTACACCACCTACCTGCATGATCTTTCCGACTCTCGGATATGTCTGTCCGTTCACTATGATGCATTTTGTAATAGGTAAAAAACATTCTCCTTTGATTTAAATTTTCATACCATTCAAGGGGAGTAAATGAAGAAGTTTTTTGATAATTTTCAAGCTTAAACCATCCAGGTAATTCCTTGCTTTTCTTCACACACCGACCCCACTCAAATGGAAATAATAAATAGCCAGCCAAACTGTAAATAGCTCCGCTTGTCCCGCTTCGGGCAGACTAAGATTGGATTATAGACTGAACGCCTGAGCCAGCTCGTTAACAATTTGACGCTTTTGCTCTCGGCCTTGATGGATGTAACGCATGGTTGTCTGAATGCTCTTGTGACCAGCCAGCTTTGCAATTTGATTGATTTCCTTACCTGAGTCGGACAGCGCGGAACAGAAACCATGCCGTAAGCAATGGAAGGTGAATTTTTCCTGTTTTATGCTGCCGTCAGCGTTAAAAGTATCCTTGTCTGAGATTTGCGCGGCCTTAAGTGCCTTTGCCCATGCTTTGCGAATATCCATGGGCTGGCTTGGCTTCTCTGTGGATGGAAAAATCAAGCCTGTGCCAACTTCCTGAAAGCGTTTCAGTTCAGCCATAACAACGGGCGGGAAATGCAATTCTCGACTGGTGCCATTTTTGGTGTCACCGAGAAAACCGGTCGAGTCCTTGAAGTTGATGTCACCCCAGCGTAATTTCATCAATTCGCCTTTGCGTGCGCCGGTTACCATGGCCATCAACACTAGCAAATATAACTTATCCCAGTAGGATTCCTTGCAGGCTTTAAGCAGTCTCTGGCGTTCGTATTCGGATAAAACTCGGTCACGACGCTTGGTGTCGTCGTCAACAACGACGCTACGAACTATGTTTTCATCAACATAACCGCGGCTCAAGGCAAATTTGTAGACGCTGGATAACACGGCTTTCTTGCGATTGATCGTGCTGGCGCGCTCGCCGGAATCGATCATGCCGTCCACGTGTTCACGCAAATCAAAAATATCAATGTCTGTCATGATTCGATCACCGAACAGCTTGCACCAGTAATCAACTCGCTGCATCTGGCCTTGATAGTCTTTCTTGTTCCAGCGTGACAGGTATTCGTTGCAGACTTCGCGTAAGGTTTTGTATCTGATGCGCTTGCCGGCCTGTATAAACAACTCAGCGCCGCCCATGCGTTCTATGTCTTGCGGTGACAGTTGCAACAACTCTTTTTTGGATAGAGCGTTTATCGCGGCCAGCTTGGCTTGATGGTGAATAGCAAACAGATCGATACCGAGTTGTTCGAACAAGTCGGAGCCACCCATTTTTTCAATGTCGGTATCAGACAGCGCCAACAATTGCGCCTGATCCATCAACGGTACGACTTTAATGCTGTGTTCGATTTTATCTGCCCAGGCTTGGGCAAGTACTTCGGTAGGGAAAGTTTTGTTTTTAACGATACCCTTCATGCGGACATCGGCGCGGAAGTTGCCGTTTGCTAAAGGTCTGATGTAGGCCATTACGCACCCCCGACGAAAATGCCGCGCGCGCGAAAAAACACGAAAGAATCGTGTCTAGAAAAAACATTTGGTTGGTTTGAAAATTTAGTCGCGGATTTGACTAAAAAGGACTGCTTTTGCTGGTTCATTACGCCACCTCATTGAGCAAACAATTGCAGAGTGCGCCTAAATTTGCGCCTTGCTGCGGATGCTGCTTCAACTCGACGGGCAATCCAGCTGAAAAAACTCTTCCGGTTCAAAGAGTTAGGATGGTGGGTCGTGTGCGATTCGAACGCACGACCATCGCATTAAAAGTGCGGTGCTCTACCGGCTGAGCTAACGACCCCCTGAATGAATTACCCATTATACCTATGTTTTTTAATTTTGCAACAGATATAACCAAAATATTACAAAACCGATAAGCCCGCACCAACCACACCATCGTCAAAGAACGCTTGTTTAGCATAACGCCAAGATATCCAAAGCTAAGAGTGGCCTTAACTGATTCGAACTATCGCTTATGAATCAAAGCAATAGGCAAGAACAATCTAAAAGCTTATTGCAATCTATTCCTTGACCGGCTTCTTTTCCAGCTTTCTTTGCAAAGTCCTTCTGTGCATATTCAGTGCGCGCGCGGCTGCCGAAATGTTGCCGTCGTGCTGCATTAGCACTTTTTGCAGATGCTCCCATTCCAGGCGCTTTACAGATAGCGGACTATCGCTGATAGCCACCGAGGCGTCGCCCTCGTTCTTGTACAACGCGCTGACAATTTCGTCGGCATTCGCCGGTTTGGTCAGATAATGGATTGCACCCAACTTGATCGCTTCCACCGCGGTCGCGATGCTGGCAAAGCCGGTCAACATGACGATCTGGGTATTGTCGTCGAGCGAGATCAGCTTCTTGACCATCTCCAAACCGGAATCGAAACCAATCCGCAAATCGATGACCGCATATTCCGGCTCGGTCTGCTCAGCCAACTTCATTGCCGTCGCCACATCGTTAGCTACGGTCACCTGAAAATTGCGTTTTTCCAATGCCGGTTTCAACACCGAGCAGTAGGTGACATCATCGTCAACCAAAAGTAAATTCGGCTTATCCATAGGCAAATTGGTCATGGGTACTCTCCTTAGCTAATAACGGCAAACTGATCTCCACGCAAGCTCCGCCGCTGTCGAGATTACTGAACTGTATTGTACCCCCCAGGCGTTTTATCGTGGTGTAGGTCAAAAACAATCCCACTCCCATGCCCTGCTTGTTGCTTTTCACCGGCTGATGCCCGGCGAAATCGATAAACTCCGCTGGTAAACCGGGGCCAAAATCCCGTATCCGCAAAAACAAATTCTCATCGCTCCATTCGGCATGGAATTCAATGCCGGCATCGACCGGCGACGCTTCGGCCGCATTGTTCAGGATATTGATAATGGAATGGGTCACCGTGCGCTCGGCAATGATTTTCGCCGCCATATCGACATTCGGCGAGACGAACAGCTTCATCCGGGTAGCGGACTTATGCGCCCGCCATTGGTTCAGCACCTCGTCGATATATTCGCTGACCAGCATGACCTTGCCCGACTCGGCCCGCATCTCGCCGGCAGACGCCGACATCACCGATAAGGCTTGTTTGCAACGATCGATTTGCTGCTGCACGATCATCAGTTTCTGGTAAAGCTCCGGGTAACGGTGCTCGGGCAAATCCTCAACCATCTCATGCGTCAGGATCGCGATCGTACCCAGCGGCGTGCCCATGTCGTGAGCGGCGCTGGCTGCCAACGTACCCAGCGACACCACCCGTTCATCCCGCAACGCACTCTCGCGGGCGTCGGCCAGATTGCGTTCGCGCTCTTTCAGCGTTTTCGACAGCTCCACCACAAAAAACGCGACCAAGCCGGCACTGAACACAAAGCCGAACCACATGCCGAACACATGTAAATTGAAATAGCGCCGGTCGTTGATCAAATGCATTTGCAAACTCATTTCCGGCGTCAATTCGGTCATGGCCGGATGGGCCAAATGCGGCTCGATGGCCGGAAGCGGCACGTTGTAGGCGATCAACACGGTGTAAACGCAGGACGTAATGATCACCATATTCCAGGCATAAGCTTGCGGCAACATGATCGCCGTTACGATCAACGGCAACAGAAACACCCAAATGATCGGATTGGAGGCTCCGCCGGTCAGATAGAGCAGATAAGCCAGCGCCAACACGTCCATGCAGATTTGCGAAAAAATCTCGTGCTCGGTGACTTCTTCCGGCGTACGCAACCGCAGCCAAGTGTATAAATTCAGTATCGAGATCGCGAATATCGCCAGCCATAGCTGATTTTGCGGCAGATTGATACCCAGCCCGTTCACGGCGATGAACACGGCAAAAGTCACTGCGAATAACATCAGATTTCGCAGGATATACAACCAGCGAAGATTTTCCCGAATCGAAATTTCGGCTTTAGGCAGTATGTGGGAAAGCATGGATAGAAAAACTCAGCGAGGACAAGACGGCAAGCCGCGGCAAACGCAATAATAAGGCCGGATTCGGAAAAATCCAGCGACAGATCAGGCGCAACGAAAATTTGACCGGTACAGCCGGTCAGAAACTGTACGCGAAAGAATCGTCGAAAACCGAGCCGTTACCGCCACCGCTCCCAACAAAAGCCGGATCAAGCGCCGGCAACCCGCCATCCGCCGTTTTTATCCACCCAGCGCATGCTCGCCCAGTACCAGAGCGTCATCGGCAGCATCATCGCAAACCACTCCCAGTCCGAAATCAGGAATAACTTCGCCACCCACTCGTTGCCGACAAAAAACGTGCTCCAGGGCAGGCAATACAGAGTAAACACGATACTGCTCCAAATCAGCAGCAACGCGCCTCGGCGGGTTTCAATACTGGATAAGGCCAGGAAAACCCATAACGGCGTCTTGTCGGTTTTTTGCATAAATTTTCGCTTGAAAGGTTTAAATGATCGGCTATTAAAACGCGTACATCCAGGTCGCATTCAAAGTACCGCTGCGCTCCAACTGGTAGCCGTTGACATTATCCTCTACCGGTTGCAGCCATTCCACACTAAAATTATGTCCGGCAAAAGCGCCGTCCGGCACCGTCGCATTCAAGCCAAAGCCGACATCCCAATAATGCCCGCCGTAGTTTTTCGGGTTATCCATCGACCCGCCTTTCGGATTGACGTCGGCGCACTCTGTCCGTACATCTGGATCGTAATTGACGACGCACTCCCCGGGGATCGCTGAAAAACGGCCTTTGATTGCGCCCTGCGCCGTGTAAATTCCGCGCACCGAGGCCGCCAACCAATCCAGCACATTGTAGCTCCCCCATGCCGTACCCTGCACCGCGTCGCCCAAGGCAAAACCGGCCGAATTTCTGTCCTCCAGCCGTTTGGTAGCATTGACCTGGCCGCCCCAGGACCAAGCGCCGGCCTGGCCGGTATAGGTCAAACTCGGCTTAAAGTCCCAGGTACCACTGCCGAGTTGCATCCCGTAATGGATATAACCGCTGTCGAACTTATGATTGCGATTCAGTTTGATATCCACCTTGCCGGTGGGAGCGGTGACGCCCAGGCCCATGTTGACCTGATGCCCTTCCGCTTTAAACACATCAAACAACGCATACATGCCGGTATCGCCGACGCTGCCGGTATCGTGGCCGCCGTGCAAGTGGTCGGCGGCGGGGTGCGCTACGGGGGAAATCCCGGCCAAGGAGCGCGAATTCATGTCCATATCCATGAACTGCGGCATCACCATCAAATTCAGCCAGTCGGTAGCCGCATACATGATGTCGAGCATGTGCATGTGCATATTCATGAATTCCGGTACGGTGCGGCAGGTTTCGCCGTTTTCGGTACAGCCGTTATTGATGATGGCGCGATCGGTCACGGTTTTACCGGCGTACAGCATGTCACCTCCCTGGCGGCTATACATATAGCGGTATCCAACCATCACCTCGCCCGGCATCGACATCACGTGGCCGAACATCACGCCGGCCGGCAACGGCGCTCCGTGATGGTGGCCATGGTGCCGATGCTGCGCGTGCGGATCGTCCGCCAAACTGCGGCCCAGCGCACTCAAATTGACGTTGAGCGTCCCGCTGGCCAGGTAATAGTTGAAATCGGCATAGCCAGCCTCGCCACCGCCGCCCAGTTTCAAATCGCCCTGGTGAGTGTAATACTCGAAGCCGGCATCGAAACGGATGCCTTTACTGAATTGCTTGCTCAACACGATACCGCCGCTCAAGGCGCCATAGCCCGACAGACGGTGGTCACTGGAAAATGCGGCCGGCAACTGGGCGTTGTCGCTGGCCTCGTTCGACTGCCCTGGGGCGGCCGAACGTCCGGCAATCAAATACGGGTGATAAAAATCCGCCGCGCTTTGCGAGTAATAGCGCACCCGCGGCGTGACCGACCATCCCGCGCCGAGCGGTTGCACCCAATCGCTCTCGAAGGTATGGGCGTTGATCCCCCAATCGTCATGGAAAAACTTGTAATCGAAATGAAACGCCGCATCCAGCCAGCCAACATGCTGCACCCAGCCGGTGGTGAAGTTCCACTGGTTCCGGTAATCCGGCCGCTGTTCCAGAAACACTTTGGCGACGCCGACATAAGGAAGCGTCGACGAAAACTCGCCCAAACTGCCACCGGTCGGCTGAATAAAAAATGCCGTCACCCCTTTATACGGATTTTCCAGATAGCCCTGACTGTGAGTGAAACCGACACCCAATTTGAACAAAGCGTCCTTATTCACGACCTGAGTCAATCCCAGGCTCCCGCTCCAGTCGTCGCGTTTGCCCATGATCATCTGATCCCCACTCTGGTCGCTGGTTACTTTCTTTAGCTGACTCTCGTACGCCCTAAAGTTGATGTACGGTTTGGTAAAGTGATCGCTCAGGCGCGCGAACGAATCGCTGTTGGTGTAGCTCAAGCCGGCGTTCACGGTGGTACGCTTTTGATTGAAATCCAGCCTGATCCCGGCATTGCCGAAGCGCGACTCATAGTCGTTCTCGACCGAGATGCCGCCGCCGACATCCACCGCTGCTTCGTCCCATTCGTAACCCAGCTTGAAGTTGCCCTCCCTGCGCGTCTCCGGAGAAGCGGTCGACATCGTGTGCACCAGTTTCCGGTCGGTGCCCAAACCGACGACATCTCCACCCGCAACCGAATCCGGGTCTACCAATAGCGGCTGAAGCTTGTTATCGAAATAAACAATATTGTCACTGTCCTGAAGATAAGGAGAGGCACCGGCGACGGTACCGAATTGCTCAAAGACTTTATTGCCATGACGACCCGAAGGCGCGGTCGTGATCGGCGTCGCGCCGGACCACGTGTCCTGCACGAAATTAAAGGCAAATTTGATTCTGTCGGTGAGTTTGACGTTGCCGCCGCTATGCAGGCTATCCACCGTGATCGGCTGGTACTGGCTTTTGACGCCGTTCAAATCGCGCGCGCTTTCTTCATAGCGGCCGTACTGAAAGCTGAACTCGTCGCCGTCGGCGGCATTCGCCGCGGAGCCGACCAGACCCGGCAACATCAAGGCCGCGGCCGTCAGAGCCTGCAAGCCGGGATTAGGTTTTTTTTCCGGATTAATAACAGCCACAACCGCCTCCGCTACCGGTATTCCCTGCCCCCGCCGCTTCGCGGGCACCGTAACTATGCCCGCGCAATTCGGATTGCACCGGATAAGGATCCAGGGCCATCTGCGGCTTGGCCAGATTGCCGCGCTCCCACGGCTGCACCTCGGCGCAAGCAGTCAGGTTAATAACGATTGCTAATAGAGACAGGGACGTTTTCATAGGCCACATTTACCACGATTAAACCGGCGCGCATTCTAACCGCTTTTGATTCCGCCGCCGAAACCCAAGCCAAAGCATCCGATACCGCGCAGCATCAGGGCGCAGTCGGCTCGTCGAGCAGTTGCTCGACTTGCTTACCGAATTGCTCGGCCTCGCCGACGCGAAACCCCAAATGCCGGGCCCGGATCCGCCCGTTCCGATCGATCAAATAGGAAGAAGGCATGGCCTTCAATTGGAGTTGTTTGGCGCACGCCTGCCCGCTATCGACTGCCACGGCAAAATCGACCCGATGCTGCGCCAAAAATTGGGCTCCGTCCTCCAGGTTTTCGTCCAGATTGACCGCCAATACCACCAAACCTTTATCTTGCAACTGGCTGTGCAATCGGTTCATGAACGGAAACGATTCCAGACAAGGCCCGCACCAGGAGGCCCAGAAATCCAGATAAACCACTTTGCCGCGGTACTGGCTCAAGCTCCGCTCGGGAGCCGACTCGAAGCCGGCGAACCTGCAATCGGGCGCCAACGCCGCCTCGTCCGCCGCCAGGGCTGAACCGGAAACAGTGAACAGACAAATCAGGAAGGGGATTAATGCGGATTTCATAACTGGGAACAGAACATTGACCGATCTACCGCGCAGCAATCCGAACTCGGATAGCCTCGTAGTGAAAAACAGAACTACCGGAAATTTGCCGGCCGGAGCCGGCAAACACCTGGTAACGCGAGCTATTGATTGGAGATACGCAAAATAGAAGTGGGGGTGTGTACGCTACCATCCGCGTTTTGACAATGGTATTCGAAGCTATAACTCTCGGTCGCAGCCACACCGGTATGCCAGACCAGGACGTTATACACCCCGTTGCCGCCCGGCATAGTGATGCCCGGACTATAAACCGTATTGGCACTACCGCCGACCGGATCGATGGTCGTATAAGCGGCTTGGTTAGCCGGGGCGTCGGCTTTGACCACGGTCATACCCACCTGATTACTGCCAGCAGTAACATCGCGAATCTGGAAAAACAGGTTGGCGGTCGCCGTGCCGTCCGTCGCACTGGAACAAGTGACTTGGTAATAGTCGGTCGCGCTGAGGCCGGATGTCAAGGTCAAGCTGCCGTTCTGGGTGTGGGCAAACGCCTGCTCCGTTGCGACAGCACAGACCAACACCAAACCCATTTGCCAGGTTTTTTTACTCGTGATTTTTTGCATAACAATTCCTGATGATATTTATAGCCAAACAAACCGCGATGCCGACATCGGACTGTCGTCGAAGCCCGCGGCAATTTGGGATTTTTGTGAAAATTAAAAACCGCCTTACCTATCCGGCTGCGCCAACTGTTCCAGCTTGAGAGAAGCCAAATCGCGCACGGCCTGATCCGCATCCCGTGCCGCCATTTGCAACAAAGTCTGGTCAGTTTCGATGTAGTCCAGCGCCATCAGCCGCAATTCGGCGTTCCCGTTACGCAGGATCTGCGCCAGCGGTTGCATTACTGCTTCTTCGCCGTCGCGGCTGGCGATACCGCCAATGGCCTGCAACTTGACCCGGCTGTCGCTGTCGGCCATGGCGTTTTGCAAAGCCGTCCTGATCGCGGCGTCGTCGCTTGAGGCGTTCAATCGGGCCAGTTCGCTAACCGCCTGCAGCCTTTCGCCGGTGTTTTTGCTCCGCGCCTGCTGCAACCAGGTGGCGATAGCCAGCTCCTTGGCCGGCGCTTCGGCCGCAGCGGCACTAACGCTCGACTGGCATTGGCTCGTCGCGGCCTGATTTGCCGCACCCAAGGTAGAGCCCATAATCCAGATCTCGCTGGCCGCCGCCGTTTTGCCGGTCGCGAGCGGGAGCTCGCGCACCGCCATGTTCACGGAATTGCCGAACAGGCATTTCAACAGCCCCGCCGCATCGACAGCCACGCAAGTCGCGGTCACCTCGGGCGCCGGCAACCAGGAGTAATGCAGCTTGCTGCCGGTACGCTCGGCAACCATATCCAGCAAGCGCGGCAAGTCGGCATGGCGCGCATCCAGATGCCATTGGCCTGCGATACGCTCGACGACAACGCCGTTGTCAGTCGCCGCATGAACCGGATTGCCGCACTCAATGATTGCCCACACGGCAAACCAACAATGCCAAGTTTTCACAAGGCTAGCCAAATGCGGTATCGGCAACTGCCGGAACACGCGGCGGTGCCGCCGATAGAGTGCAAATGCGCTTCATGCCCGAATCGGTAATATCGGCAAAACCGCGATTTAAGCAACGATGGTTTTTTTGCGGCCGAATGCGCCGAAGCCGGCCAGCACACTACCCATCAACCAAATGGCGCCAGGCACCGGCACTGGCTCGACCGCAGGACCGGCCACGGCCAAGGAGCCCGGTGACGCCTTAATGGTTAAATCGCTAAATCCGTCGGCGTTGTTGAAGAGGTCGCTACTGTCGCCAGTCCAAGACCAGGTAAAGCCTGCGGACAACTTAGCGCCCAGTGGAATAGGATCTGAGTCGAACGGCGAGTGACCAAAAACAGATCCTTGACTACCCACCACAAATGCGATGTAGGAACCCAAATCAAAGCTTTCTCTGAGACCAGCATCCGAACGGCCGACATAGTCTTTGTCCACATAGTCGGTTCGATGCACGCCAAAGATATTGTCAGGATTGTCCGGCCCAGAAACAGGGGCTTCGAAGCTGTAATGGGTTAATGTCCAATCCGCACCGACATCATCTTTCTTGTAAATATACAAGCTTGAAAACGCATACGGATCGTCATGATCATTCGTATACACATCCAAAGATCCCGCGGCAGTCACGTCGAAGTGGTAAGCCAAAATAGTGTTGTTGTTCAAAACGCCGTTAGTCGCAGTACCGACACCGCCGCTCCAGCTCAGGTCGGTTTCGGTGGCGATGTAAGGGTCGCCGGACACCGGAGTCGGCAGTCCGTGCGCATTGGCCGTTCCGGCCGCCAAACCCAGCGCGAGCGCCGATATCTTCAAGCTATTGGTAAAACCCATGATGTTGATCTCCTTAATTGCATTGATGGAAACGCCGAACCGGCGCCAGCTCTTTGATCCGCGGCGCTCTGCCACCACGGCCAAAAATTCTTAGGTTAAGCCGCGGGCAAGCGGCGTTTGTTTAAACCCAATACACCGATCAGGCCACTGATCATCAGCCAGGCGGCCGCCGGCAGCGGTACCGGCGCAACCGACGACACGGTAACGCTGACTTTATAGCCGCGGGCAGTTTCGTCGGCGTTCGGATCGAAGATATTGAACGCGCCGACGCATTGGTTTTGGTCGTAACAGCTGCCGCCGATTGCCAGCGTGTAATCGCCAGGCGTCAAAAAGAAATTGAGCAACGAGACGCTGGCTGCGGAACCATTGACGGAACCGGCATGAGCCAAGTATTCGATGGTGGCGACATCGCCGTTGTCATTGCCCATGGTTGTATCCGCCAGCGCTCGCCAAGCCCCTTCCTTACCGAATTGCGGATCGCCGGGCTGGAAACCGGCAGTAGCACCATCGTGAGCTTCGTCAGGCACTAAGCCGCGGTATAAAGAAAACCCCGGCTTTAAGTCGCCCAAGCGCGACGGGTTGTTCGGATCGTTATTGACGTATTGGTTGATGCCGTCGCTGGCGACGTTAATGCTTACCCAGACACCTGCCGGCTGGCTAACGCTGAAGCGAATCCAAGAACCCATATGACTGTCACCCCAGTCCACATCGGTGGCGTCGCCCCAACCAAAATTGCCTTTCAGGACGTCGCCGCCGCTGTAGGTCGTTGATGTCGCAGTGCTGGTGACTTGGGTAGTCACGTTATTGAACAAATCGTAATAATTCACATGAGCCGATGCCGATTGGAACGGTAGCATGACGGTAGCAATAACGGGTACGACCTTGAATAACTGGTGCTTCATAGCAATCCTCAAACGTTTAGTAGAACGGTTACAGACAAGCCTGGACCACCGGCCTGCAGAATCCAATGGATTACAGCAAAACCCGCGCCACAATCTGGAACTACGCCGCCGACATATCGAACGGCCATACTCAGCTGACACCACACAATCCGCCGAAGCCACTAAAACCAAGCCTTGCGGCAACAGCCATCCCGTCGAACGTTAAACCGCGCCGCGTTTAATCAGCCGCCAAACACCTCTAGCCCAACCTTAGGATTAGGAAGGAATTTCACGATTTAAAATTAAACTATGTTAAATAAATGATTGTTTTTGTGAAATAACACTATTTAATTTCCAGACCTCGCCTCGGAATTCCAGCCTTTTTGCCGGAAAAACTCAGCTTTATCCGCAAAACCGCGAAGCAATCCTCAATCGCCGCAGAAAATATCAAATTGATTTCAATAACTTATAAAAAATTGCGCCAAATCACACACTTTTCGGCCGGTACGCAGCCGCCGCCTCAAACTCGTCTAGCCGACCCGACCAGCCATCTATACCGCCAACCATTTGATTTATAAAGGCGTTGTCAACATTGCAAATCGGGCTGGCACGAATATTGTTGATGGGCTTTTGCTCGTCGATGTCGGCAACACTCGGGATTTCCGAACAGATAGTCCCGACTCGAAGACAACACGTCCGAAGCTGAGCGACGGACACAACAGCAGGAAGTTATTGAATCGGATCGAGCTTGGCTAATTGCCGCAGTAAGGGTGATCGCCGGGCTATGGGGGAGGCCGCTTCGTTAGCACCGTCTTTACAAAAACGATAATTCTGAGGACAGAAAATGGTATTGCAAAAAAAACTGGTAGTAGCACTGTTAACCGGCGGCATGGCGGGTATTTCCGGCCAAGCGTTCGCTCACTGGAGTTCCGGCCCTTTCCTGTATAACGATGCCGGCACCAACCCAATGAATCTGGCTAATAGCAACTTGGCCGCCGGCGTAGCAAACAACGGTACCGGCGCCAATGCAGCCGGCACTTTCGGTACCAATACCGCTACCGGCACCAGCTACGGCACCTATACCCAAACTCGCGCGGTTTCTTCCGACTACGGCTGGATCCAAGGCCAAGACAATAGCCTGTGGGCCAATAGCCACGACAACAAAGGCTTGGCGTTTTCTCTAGCCAATACCTCTCGCGTTACATTCACTGTGACAACGCTGGGTACAGCCGCTAGCACCGTACAAACTCAAGCTACAGGCGGCAGCACAGTGACCACCTTGAGCGGTCAAGACTGGAACCCGGCATTTTCCATTTTTAAAGGCTTGGCTCCGCAGTCATCTCACGAAGGCGGGATTGGCAACACCGCACTGGCCCAGCGTCTTCCAGGATATGTTGCATGGGGGCCCTACGCATCAGTTCAGCCCTATACCGCGGCAACGGATGCTACCTATGAAACAACAACCGGCAATACTTATACCGGTTCCGGCACATGGGGTGCATATCGTTCAAACGCCGACTGGACTGGCGGAAGAGATATTAGCGCGACCGCAACATACGGTAATGGCAAGTCGATTGGCACGTCACAAGTGCTCGGCGAAGGTAATGTCTCAACCTTGAAATATATCGACTCTGCGGCGTCAGCCGCTGGCAGCCATACGGTCACATGGAGCGGCATCCTAGGCCCCGGTGACTACAGTCTTTGGGTAGGCGGCACCAACGCAGCACATGCCCTTGAACAACAAGCCAACTACCAAGGCCTACAGGCAGCGCATACCGCGGACGATGCCGCAATCGCTGCGGCAAACACCGCTTATACTAACTACATATCGACTGCTCCAGCCATCGTAGCAGCACAAGCAGCTTACGACGCGGCTATCGCAAGCCATACGACAACAGCCGCTGAAAAAGCAGCCGCTAAAGCCGCACTGGACGCCGCTTTAGCAGCTGATCCGGCCGCAGTTGCTTTAAAAGATGCTTACAACGTAGCGCGGACTAACGTTACAAAATACGAAAATTTGGTGGCTACTTTGCGTAGTCCTTACGGCTTCACCATCGAGACCACCGTCGCTGCGGTGCCGGTACCGGGCGCAGTCTGGTTGTTCGGCAGCGCCATGGCCGGCCTGATTGGCGCCAGCCGTCGCAAACAACAACTGGCTTAAACCAAGCTGGACGCTCGACGCCGGATTGCGTCGAGCCAACGGAGCAAGGACGCTCCGCAACTCTCCGCCGCCGCTTCCGCGCGGCCGCATCGCCTATCCGTAACGCCTTGGACACGGCGGCCTGACAACTTAACGTTCCGCGCCCCCAAGATTCCGGGAAGCAGCTAGCGTTAACCGTATCTCTGTGCCCCCCAGACGGTTTAAAGGTCACGGCCACCGAAACCGGCCTTCGTTCACAAATCGGCCAATACCGCCAGCGCGTCCTGAATGTTGCTCACCGCATGGATTTCCAGATGTTTGACGCCATCCTTCGGCTTATTGCTTTTCGGAATGATGGCTTTTTTGAAACCGTGTTTGGCGGCTTCATTGAGGCGGGCATGGCCGTTGGCGACCGGGCGAATCTCGCCGTTCAAGCCCACTTCGCCGAAAAACACCGTGTCGTAAGGAATGATCCGGTCTCTAAGACTGGATACGACGCCGACCAGGATGGCCAGATCGGTACTGGTTTCGCTGACTTTGATACCGCCGACCACGTTGGCGTAAATCTCGTCGTTGCCGGTGAAGATACCGCCGTGGCGCGATAACACCGCCAGCAGCATCGCCAGCCGGTTTTGATCCAGACCCACCGCCAACCGGCGCGGATTGCCGTACTGGCTTTCGGTGACCAGAGCCTGAATTTCCACCAGCAAGGGCCGGGTACCTTCCCACAACACTGTCACCACGCTGCCCGGCGAAGGCTTTTCCGCGCGCGACAAAAACATCGCCGACGGGTTTTTCACTTCCTTCAAACCGCTGCTTTCCATCGCGAAAAAACCCAGCTCGCCGACGCTGCCGAAGCGGTTCTTGTCGGCGCGCAACACCCGAAACCGCGAATCGTCGGTCGAAGACAGTACCACCTGGGCGTCGACGATGTGGCTCAAGGTCATCGGCCCGGCCAGCGACTGGTCCTTGGTGACGTGGCCGACCATAAAAAACGACACGCCGGTACGCTTGGCGTACTGAGTCAAAAAACTGGCCGACTCCCGCACCTGCGACACCGAACCCGGCGCCGAATCGGAATCGGCGGTGTACATGACTTGGATCGAATCGATGATGACGACTTGTGGCTGCTCTTCATCGAGCAGCTGGCAAATCTGCTGCACCGAGGTTTCGGCCAGCATCTTGATGCCGGCGGTGTTCAATTGCAGGCGGTGAGCGCGCTCGGCAATCTGCTGCAAGGACTCCTCGCCGGACACGTAAAGCACCGGCAATTGCCGGGCGATATGGGCGATAGCTTGCAATAAGATCGTACTCTTGCCGGCGCCCGGTGCACCGCCGATCAACACCACGCTGCCCTTGACGATACCGCCGCCCAATACCCGGTCGAACTCGGCCAGGCCGCTGGAAATGCGCTCGGCCTGAGCCAGATTGACCTCCGACAGCAACTGCACCGCACTGCGGCTGCCGGCGTAACCGGAACGCTCGCGTTCGGCCTTACCCCCGCCCAGTTTGACCTCTTTGATCGTATTCCAGGCGCCGCATTGGTTGCATTGCCCCGACCACCCCGGATAATCCGCGCCGCATTCGGTACAGACGTACGCGGACTTTTGTTTTTTTGCCATGCCGTATCGACTCGAATCAGTAGAACACCCGGAACAAGCGCTGAATCTGCTCGAACTCGTACAAGTAAGGCCGCGCCACGTCGCGGTTGGCAGCGACGACGACCAGATCGTGGGAGAACACCGAGGTGTTGTACCAGTTGAAGCTGCCTTCGATGACGATGTATTCGTCGATCACGCAATACTTGCAATGGATCGGCGAGTACGGCACCGGTAAATCGTCTTGGCCGTAGACCAGGCCGACGCGGATGCCGGCGTCTTTCAGGCGTTGAATCGCCGGCAGCAAGGGCCGCGCCAGCTCCTCCGCCATCGGTCGTTCGACCCCGATCTTGCCCTGCCGCGCCAAATGGCCGTTAAACAACAACTGCACGTCCACCCCGCGGTCGCGGGCCTGGATCAAGGCGGTAATGACGCTATCGTTGTGGTCGCCGAGCAGATCGCCGATCAAAAACAGGCACAGCTTCAACGAACGGCGGGCGCGGTGAATTTCGGCCAAAATCGCATGATGGGGCCGATACACCTTGCCGTTGGCCATGGTTTGCCGGCCGAAGGTATAGAGCAGGTTGAACGGGCTGAGCGGATCGATACCGTATTTCTGGATCACACCGCCGCGCTGGCTTTGGAAGATGTTGTCCAGCAAGCGGCACACGCCCTGGGAATGGAAGCTCATGCCCGATTCCCAGTTGGCCCACCAGCGGTCGAAGGTAATGTTGAACGAACCGATGATCGCGTCCTCGTCGTTAAAGATGACGAATTTGGTATGCATGTCCGGCTCGACTTCGATCAAGTGGTGCTTCGGCGTGCAGAACACGCCAACCAACTCGATGCCGGAACGTTTCAACCGGGCGTAGTTCTGGCTGTTGGTCAAGGTCATCTTGCGCCAGTCGACGATGCATTGCACCAGTACGCCCTGGTGGCTGGCATGGATCAGGTGATTGATGAAGTCGTTGTCGTCGATGCAATCCACGCTGACCTTGATCGTGCACAGGCGATCGGGTTGTGCCCGTTTGGCGGCGATGGTTTTATCGATATGGTCGTGGATGAAGCGCTTCGGGTGGTAGGGATGGTGCTGCTGACCCTTGGTGAATTTTGGCGTCAGGTGCAGCGAGTCGAAATGGCGGTTGTACCAGTCCACGTCGGCCTGCAATTTGCCGGGATCGACTTCATGCGTGCGGTAGTGGTTGGCAGTGGCCCATTGTTCGCCGATATGCCGTTGCGCCGGCTGATTGTCCTGCAATTGCGGCGCGTCCATGAAGATGTACTCGTGCCGAGACGCTATAGAATGTTCGCCAAGGTGGACGATGAACGCAAACTTGATGCAATGGATCCGGCCGAACTGGGCCGAATACGGCATCACGTAAAAATCGCGGGTCGAACGCTTGTGCCGATCCCACTCGACGTCGTAGGCATCGGTATCGACCACGTAAGTTTCGCAGATCGCATCGCGGAACACCTTCAGCACCACCTTCAGGTTGGCAGTGACGCCATGGTTCAACTCGAAATCGATCTTGCCCCAACGAACGTCGAAGATTTCCCTAAAATCGTTGCTGCGTTGAAAACAGCCCCCCAATTTGCCGAATACCGGCTTGGCGTAATGTTCTGCTACTTGCATATTCGCTCGCCTAATCGCACAGGTTAAAATCCATACTCGAGCCTGGAACCGGTTACAGCGGCTCGAACTCCAGCAGATAGCCGCAATGGTCGGAAACCCGGCCGTAATCCTGCTCGGTGAAGACTACCCGCGCCGAAGTCGCCCGCAATCCGCTATCTTTGTTCATAAACACATAATCGATCCGGTAGTCGTCCGCCAGCCGGTCGCGCCAGTGGGCATCGTCCACCCGGAAGATCTGTTGAAACAAGGCCGGTGCGTTGGCCGCCAGATATTGGTCTTCGTAGCGGTGGCCGTCGACGACCAAGCCATAGCCTAACGAACCCGCCGCGATATTGAAATCGCCGCATAACAAAGTGGCCGCCACCTCGGCGCCGCGCCGGCCGTCGGCCCATTCCGACAAGCGTTGAAATTGGTCGCGAAAACCGTCTTCCCACCAGCTCAAATGGGCGGAGAATACGTCGATGGTGCCGATGTAAGGTACGTCGATACTGGCCGCCACCACTTTGCGGGAATGGATGCTATAGGCATCGCTGCTGTCGGAAACGTAGCGCGCCTCCTGGCGCTCGAACGGATAGCGGCTCAGGATCGCCACGCCCTCCCGGTATTTGTCGAACCCCAGATGGGACCAATCGCTATACAAATGAAACGGCTGTTTCAAGCGCCGGTTGATGATATTGGCGGAATTGGAGGCCCAGTCGCCGCGACCGTCGTTCCAATGTTCCGCCACTTCCTGCAAACACACCAGGTCGGCGCCCAGTTCGTCCACCGCTTTCGCGATTTGCCAGAACTTCCGATCCTGATCGTCCTCCTGGTAACAGTGCAGATTCAGAATCATCACTTTAAGCGGCGCCCGGCTCAGCCGGTAGTTTTGTCCGGCATTGTTATCCCAGAAGGTCTGCTCCTTACCTTCGCAGCAGATGCTGTACTGCACCCGGAACGCGCCGTCGAGTTTGAGATTGGTGCTCCAATGCTGTACCGGATGCAGCCCGGCATAACCGCTACGGGTGGCGGAGCGCCTGCCGGATTGCAGCCGGCAGCTGGTTTTGTGGACGTGGTGCCAATCGTCCAGCGTCCAATGGACCGTCACCTTTTCTGCCGCCAAACCGGGATCGACGGCCAATTTAAGCGGAATGCTGCGTTGCGACGCGCCAAGTCCCTGCAACGGGCTCAAATTCAGTACCGGCACCAAGCCGGTCGTGCGTCCACCGCTGCCGGCTGCGCAAAAATAACCCTGACAGCCGTCGTTGTTGTCCCAATATTCGCGGCCCTCATGCTGTAAGCGTAAGGAGAAACGGATATCGCCGGGCAAATCGGCCTTGGCCTGGCGCTGAAACCTCAGCTCGGCGCGCCAGTATTCGCTACCGTCGCCGGCAGTGACGCAATAATCAGCCAACACCGTGCGCCGCACGCCGTCTTCGCCGGCCCAATGCACTTCGACGGTCTTACCGTAACCGAGATTGGCCACCCGCATGAAAAACTGCAAGATCTGGCTGCTGGCAGCGGCTTTACCGCTAACGATGTTGCCGACATACAGTAACTGGATGTTATCCATGATCCCTCCCGTGAGCTGAACGGCACGGCAACGGCACGCACCGGTTTGGCTTGGTGGCCGGCCGCCTAGGCGGCATACTGGCGAAAATCGATCTCCGGAAAAATATCGTCCATGATCTCCAGCGCTGTCAAATAGCGTTCGTCGATCCGGTTTTTACGAATCGAGTCGTGCAGATAATTGAAGCGCGCCAGATGGTCGGTGATGCGTTTCCGCGCGTAATCGATGGTGGTACCGGCTTTCATGATGAACGGCCAATCCGAAGCCTGCGCCAGCAACAAGGAGCGCGCGGCCTGGTTCAGCGCCCGGCGTTGCAAGTCGCTGACCTGCAAGCCGCGCAAGTCGCCCGCCAACTTTTCCATTTCGGCGGCCGCCTTATGCAACAACGGATAAATCCAATCGTTGCTTTCGTTCAACCAGAATTCCGAATAGCCGTGCTCGCCCCAACTCGATGCGGCAGGTACCGCCGGCTGGCACGGCAAGCCCAATTGCAGATAATCGCTGCAACCGACGGTTTGCAAACCGCTGTCCGCGCCGGCTGCCAAACGCAATACCTGTTCCAGCCACAACGGCCCCTCGAACCACCAATGGCCGAACAATTCGGCATCGTAAGGGGCGACAACAATAGGCGCTTGTTGCATTTCCGCGGCCAAGGCGTCGATCTGCCGCCGGCGGCTGGCGATGAAATCTTCGGCGTGGCGGCGTAGTTTCAACTTGGCCAATTCCGGCTGATACGCCTGTTTGGGCTGTTTGCCGCCGGTGATCCGATAGTATTTGATGCCGGTATTGATCCGGGTCTCGCCGTCCAGGATGTAGGGCGCGATGTATTCCAATGGCAGATCGAAACCGATGTCCCGGTAATATTCGCGGTAGTCGCCGTCGCCAGGATAGCCGGACTCGGCACTCCAAACCTGGTGCGACGCGGCCGGATCGCGGCCGAATCCGGCCACTCCGCCGCAATCGATCGGCGCATACACGCCGAACGGCGGCCGACGATCGGCATTGAGCAGCGCATGGCTTTCCAGAAAAAAGTACTCGATACCGGCGGCCTTCAGGGTCTGCTCCAGACCGGGGTAGTAGCCGCACTCCGGCAGCCAAAATCCGCGCGGGGCAAAACCGAATTGAGCCTGAAAACTGTCGATGCCGACGCCGATTTGATTGCGGACCGAGACGGGATTGACGTCCAACAACGGCAGATAGCCGTGGGTCGCCGCGGTAGTGATCAATTCCAGCCGGCCGCTGCTTTGGTGGCGCTGAAATGCAGCCAGCAGATCGCAGTGGTAGCGCTGCTGGTAATCGTACAGATTGTCCTGAAACAGTTGCAGGTAATGTTGCGCCAGCGCATGAAACTGCGGCAAGCGCCGGGTACGCTCCACCTCGCGTTCGGCCAGTTCCACCCGTCCCCGCAGATAACGCAAAAACCGGTTTTGCAACAACGGATCGCGCAACATCGCCATCAGCGTCGGCGATAACGACAGGGTCAGCCGGTAGGCTACCCGGTCGTAACGCAACCGCTCGAACATGGCCAATAGCGGCAGATAACACTCGCTGATCGCCTCGAACAGCCAGTTTTCTTCAAAAAAACTGTCGTGCTCGGGGTGGTGCACGTACGGTAAATGCGCGTGCAAAACAATTGCCAGATAGCCGTTATTCATGGTCGCAACCCGCCAATGCCGCCGATCCGGCAGGCGAACCGGCAGAGACCGGCAACACGAACTGGGCGATGACCGGCGCCAGCCAGGTCGCCGCACTCGCGGTTTCGGCGACAGCCGCCGGATTGGAATAGGCCAAGGCGGTAAACTCCTTATACTGGTCCAGATGACCGATAGCCGCCTGGTAATAGCCGGCGGAACTCGACAATGGCTCGGGTAACGCGATTTGCTGCTGACTGCTCTGGCCGGACACCGGCAGGTCGAACCACTCGGGCCGGTTTTCGGTTTGCTCCGGCAAATCAGCCTTCGCTTCCGGTTGCCGGTAAATCCGTAGGGTCAATCCGGTTTCGCTCGTTGCCGGCGGTTGCGGCTGAACATCGGTCCGGGCTTGCCGCGCGGGTTCCGGCAATTGCCAATAGGCGTGCAGCCGGCGCGGATCCACCGGCAACAGCACCAAGCTGGGCGCCCCCGGTGCGCGCATATCGGCCCGCGGCGCGAATTCGCGGCTGATTTGCTGGCTGATGCCAAACAGCTCTTGCGGCGAAAACCCGGAGGTGGCGGCCCGACCGCCGGCCCTGAACCGCCGCGGGGCAAAAGTGCGGCTGATCTCCAGGCTGATATCCCGCATCTCCTCGGCAGATAGCTGCAAGCGAGACTGGGATGTGGACCGGGAAGAAGCCATTGGCAATGTTAAAGATATGGTTTGGCGGAAGGTTAAGCGCAGGCCGATGCTGCCGGCTGATTCAGCCCTCCGCAATGGCACGCTAATAGACTCTACCCGTTGTCGATTATTTACGCAAGGCGTAGGCCTGTGCC
This sequence comes from Methylomonas sp. EFPC3, assembly GCF_029643245.1. Classification (NCBI taxonomy): domain Bacteria; kingdom Pseudomonadati; phylum Pseudomonadota; class Gammaproteobacteria; order Methylococcales; family Methylococcaceae; genus Methylomonas; species Methylomonas sp. EFPC3. The sequence goes on along the minus strand of NZ_CP116398.1, from coordinate 4,044,495 downwards.
TACGATTTGCAGTAAAATCAAGGCATCCAAGTTTTTCGGCAAAGGGCATGCGCGAATCATACAGTTTAAAGTCAGGGAGTCCCTATCCGCACGGCGCCAAAGTCAGCGAAGGCGGCGTGAATTTTTCCATCTCCAGCCGGCATGCCACAGAGGTCGAATTGTTGCTGTTCGCCAGCAACGACAGTCCGGAACCGTTTCAAGTCATTGCGCTACACAAAGACAAACACCACACTTTTTTTTCCTGGCACGTATTCGTCGAAGGCTTGCCGACCGGCACTTGGTACGCTTGGCGTATCGACGGCCCGAGCAATACTCGCGAGTCCGGCTTGCGCTTCGACAAGGACAAGCTGTTGCTGGACCCTTGGGCACGGGCGGTTAGCGACAAACTCTGGCAACGTGCCGCCGCCTGCCTGCCCGGCGACAACAGCGCCCATGCGATGCGCGCGGTGGTGGTGGACGACCGCTACGACTGGGAAGGCGATACCCCGCTGGCGATCCGCAGCGAGAAAGCCATCATTTACGAATTGCACGTCGGCGGTTTCACTCGCCATCCGTCCGCCAAAGTCAAGCATCCGGGCAGCTTTGCCGGCCTGATCGAAAAAATCCCTTACTTGTCCAAACTGGGCATCACCCACGTCGAGTTGCTGCCGGTGATGGCCTTTGACGAGCAGGACGTTCCGCCGCACACCTCGGATTTGGGCCTGAAAAACTACTGGGGTTACAGCACCCACAGTTTTTTCAGCCCGCATCCCGGCTACTGCGTAACGCCGGAACAGGGCACGCACATCCGCGAGTTCCGCGACTTGGTCAAGGCTTTACACAAAGCCGGCATCGGCGTGATCATGGACGTTGTGTTCAACCACACCTCGGAAGCCGGCGCCGATGGACCGGTGATCAACTTCAAAGGTATCACCGGTAACAGCTTTTATCTGACCGACAAGCACGACAAACGCATTTTTCACGATTACACCGGCTGCGGCAACACCGTCAACGCCAACCATCCGCTGGTCACCAACTTCATTATCAGCTGCCTGGAGTATTGGGTCAGAGAAATGCACGTGGACGGCTTCCGCTTCGACCTCGCCAGCGCACTGGCCCGCGGCGAAGACGGCAGCGTACTGCAGGACCCGCCGCTGGTCTGGGGCATCGAATTGTCGGAACAATTGGCCAGAACCAAACTGATCGCCGAAGCCTGGGACGCCTCCGGCCTGTACCAGGTCGGCAACTTCCCCGGTTACCGCTGGGGCGAATGGAACGGCCGTTACCGCGACGTGATCCGCCGTTTCGTGCGCGGCGATACCGGCATCATCAGCGAAGTCGCCACCCGCATTTGCGGCAGCAGCGACCTCTACCAGCACCAACACCGGTTGCCGATCAGCGGGATTAATTTCGTCACCTGCCACGACGGCTTTACGCTGAACGACCTGTTCAGTTACAACGAAAAACACAATGCCGCCAACGGCGAAAACAACCGCGACGGCTGCAATAACAATTTGAGCAGCAATTGCGGCACCGAAGGCCCAACCCGCGATCCGGCTATCCTGGCGCTGCGCCGCAAACGCGTGAAAAACACCTTTGCCATTCTGCTGTTGAGCCACGGCGTACCGATGCTGCTGGCCGGCGACGAAATCCTGCACACGCAACAGGGCAACAACAACTGCTATTGCCAGGACAACGAACTCAGCTGGCTGAATTGGGAGAAAGCCAAGGAAAATGCCGACATTCTGCATTTCGTACAGTTGATGATTCGCTTGCGCAAACGCCACGTTTCGCTGATGCGCCGGCGGTTTCTGAGCGGGGAGATTTTGGAAGAACGCGGCATGCCCGATATCGTCTGGCACGGTCTGGAGGTCGGCCAGCCTCCGCGTTGGGACGATCCGGAAGCCCGGGTGCTGGCATTTACGTTAACGGCTTTGGCTAAGGATGAGTCCGACTTGCACGTCATCCTCAACATGTCGGATCAACGGCTGGCGATGGAGTTACCGTCCATTCCGGAACGGACTTGGCGGCTGGCGGTGGATACCGCGCAAAAACCGGGGCGCGACATTTTCGAACCGGCCGAACAAAAACCGGTCGCAGGCAACCGTTACTGGGTAGACAGCGACTCGGTGGTCGTATTCGAAAACGGCCAACCGGAACCGGGCGACGGCGATAGCCTGTCTAAACGCTCCGCCCAACTTTTCAGCAAATTCACCGGTATCAAACTGGCCGATACTGCGGCCTGAGCATCAATCGAACACATCCCCCCAATCCGGCGGCGGCGGCGTTTCGGTTTGCTCCGCACCGGCTTCCGCAGGCTCGGCATCGCCATCGCCGCCCGCTGGTTCTGCATCGCCGTCCGCTGGTTCTGCAATCGGCGGCGCAACGGGTTTTGCCGTCAGGGTGGCGTTCAGATAACTGTCGAGCAAGCCGCACAGACTCTCGTAAAAACCGGATAGCGGTTGCCGACCCAGCAATTGCTCGACACACTGGTATAGGAACTGCTTTTCCGCCAGCATCAGCACCTCCGACACGCTATGCCCTGCCTCCTCGCCGAAGCCGTATTTTTCGACCAGCGCCAGCAGGATACGATCTGCACGCTGCCCTTGCCGGTCTTCGATTTCAGCCAACAACGCCTCGATTTCGGCCTGATGGCGTTTTTTCTCCCGTCTGCCAACCAGCCACAGCACCGCCAATCCCAACACGCTGACGGCGAATAGATTGGCCAGAATGATGATCGTCCACGTCTGACTCATCGCTGCGCCAACTCCTCAAGGTCATGCCGCAACGCCAACTCGGCGTCGAGAAATATCTGCAACATCTTTTTGCTGCTGTTTTCCAATTCCAAAGCGGTTTGGTTGCCGCTGAACACCCGGGTATATTCGGCGGACATTTCGTCTATGGTTTTCATCGCCGTATCGAGTTGCCGCACCAATTGTTGATTTACCCGCTCCAGGCCGACCTGCTTTTGCACCTGCTCCGCATCAGCGCCTCCGGCTGGCCCGTGCTGAACCGAACCGGCGCTGGTGACCAGATTTTGGTAAGGCTCGGCCAATTGCTCGATGCGTTGCTCTATCTCCTGCAACAGCACCAATTCCCGCTTCAGGAACAAGCGGATTACATCCTGAAACAAGGCGCGTTCCGAGGCGTTGACTTGCTGCAGCACCGTTTCGATTTCCGCTTCGCTCAAACTGCAATGTTCGCTGATGAACTGCTGCAAACGTTCGCCTTTTTCGAAGGAATGACCTTCCAAATCGCCGATGAAGCGCTCGATTTCGGCCATTTCCTTGCCTTTTCTATTCCGGGACAGGTAGAACAGCACGATAACCAACAACAACAAAACGGCAAAGGCTTCCGCCGCCAATACCACGACTACCGAATCGAACGAACTCATGACAATTTCTCCAACAAGCGTTGATGCTGTTCCGCTTCGGATTTTTTCAAATAGCGGTAGATAAAAAAGCCGGCCAGCCCGAATAACAGATTAATCGCCAGCAAAACGCCGCCGACCAGCCACCAATTGGCCGCCGGTAGCAGCTCGGGCTCGGGCTCGGGATGCGTGTCCGGATGCGCAGCTTCCTTGGCCGCAACATGGCCTGCCTCGGCAGCCGGGACCGCAGGCTCGCCATGTTGCGGTGGTTCCTCGGCAGCGGCCGGCTCCGCATGAAACCAGCTATCGTCTATCGCTACAGGCTTGACGGCCGGAGACACCGGGTTGCCATGGCGATCCTTGGCCATTACGTTAAAACTGACCTTGGTGACGCTTGCCGGCGGCAATTCGGTTAAATCCAACTCCCAGAGCCCGTCTTTTGCGGTCGCTGCACGCGTTTCAGGCTGTTTATCGTCGCGGCTGATTTGGGCGTTAATCACCATGCCGGCCGGCTCCAACAGCGCCAAATCGGGTTTCAACAACAGGCGTACCCGCCGCTGTCCGGCATCGATCTGCCGCTCCACAGTAATCGGCGTCGCTACCACTTGAATCTCGCTGATGATTTCGCGTTTGAAGGTCTTGCCGTCGGCGAGGAATTTCAGGGTGTGCTTACCAACCGCCAGCCCGCTCAAACTATGCTGAAAAAAACCGGGGTTGCCGGCCGCCGCCATTTTCTGCGGCGCAGATTGGTCCAACCCCAACTCCAAACTCAACATGCCGAGAAAATCGGCCCGAGTAATCAACTGATCGCGGTCGGTAAAGTGGGCCTCCACCGCCAATGTGTCGTGCTCGCCGATAAAATTCGGAATTTGGCTGAGCTGTAGCTTGAGGTCGGTCACGATCATGACCTGATTATCCGGATCGACTTCGGCCAGCAAACGCCACTCACCCACCGCCGGCTGCCTGACCGTGATCAAATCGTAATTCTGGCTTTCCAGCCACGACACATTGGCGGCCATGGTCTGCTTCGCCAATGTTTTGCCGTCCGGCAGGGCCAATTGGGTCGGCGCCGCATGCGCGGTCTTGAACACCAGAATCGAAAACTCCTGAATGCCGCTGTCGACACTGAATTTATTGTCGCGCAACGGCAGCGTGGTTTTCGGTGCGGCTTTTTGTGCCATCTTCAAAAACGAACGTTGCAATTGGTCGGCGGATTGGGCGACCTCGGCCCAACCGCCGGTCTCGAACGCCAGTTTGTCCAGCAACTCCTGGTCCGCTTGGTCGGACAACGCGACAGTCTGCACCTGGATATCTTGTTGCTGCAACTGCGGAATCCATTCGCTGAGAATGCGCTCCCGCGAATCGGCACTCTGCATGATGTCCTTGGAGATATCGACGAAGCCGTCGGTCAATAGGATCAAGTGCTTGCGGCCGGGGCCTTTGAAGCCTTGGCTGAGAACGGTACGGATCGCGTCTTCGATATGGGTGTACAGGCCGCGGGAATGAATGTTGGCCAGCGCTTTACCGGCTTGCTGTTTCCAGGCCGCATTGACCTTATCGCTGGCGATTAGCGGCACGGTCTTTTCGGCAAACAACCACAATCCGGTGCGGCTGCCGTCCGGCAGCAATTCGACCAGCAAGCGGCCGGCTGCGACGCGCAGATTGTCCGGATCGTTTTGCTTCATGCTGCCGGAGACGTCGATCAGCACCTGAATCTCGTCTCCGCCCGTTGCCGGCAAGGGTTGCGCTCGGGCCGCAGTACCGGCAAAAGCAAAAACGCATGCCGCGACCGCCATCAGTAATCTGCACATGACTCCGTCCGGGAGAGTTAAAGTAATGGTTAAAAAATATAGTCCAATGGGTCGGAGTGTTGCCGATTTTTAATTCGGGCCGCGACCGGTGTTACCCTATAATGTTTTTATTTCAACCATAGGAGAACTTATGTCTATCAAACGAATGGTCGATCTGGATCTGGCGGGCAAACGCGTCCTGATCCGCCAGGATTTAAACGTACCGGTCAAAGACGGCAAAGTCACCAGCGATTTGCGCATTCAGGCCAGCGTTCCGACCGTTGAAGCAGCCTTGGCCGGCGGCGCCGCGGTGATTTTGATGTCTCACCTGGGCCGCCCGACCGAAGGCGAATACGACGAAGCCTCCAGTTTAAAACCCGTTGCCGAGCGTTTTTCCCAATTGCTGGGCCAGCCGGTACGTCTGGTCAAAGACTGGCTGGACGGCGTCGAGGTCAAACGCGGCGAAGTCGTGCTGTGCGAGAACGTGCGTTTCAATAAGGGCGAAAAGAAAAACAGCGCCGAGCTGGGCCAAAAAATGGCTGCGCTGTGCGACATCTTCGTGATGGACGCCTTCGGCACCGCCCACCGCGCCGAAGCCTCGACCCATGCTGTGGCCGAGCACGCTGCAGTCGCCTGCGCCGGTCCGCTGCTGGCCGCGGAATTGGATGCATTGGGCAAGGCCCTGGAAACCCCCGCCCGGCCGTTGGTGGCAATCGTCGGTGGTTCCAAGGTTTCGACTAAATTGACCGTGCTGGAATCATTGTCGACCAAAGTCGATCAGTTGATCGTCGGCGGCGGCATCGCGAATACTTTCATTGCCGCGGCTGGCTATGGCGTCGGCAAGTCCTTGTACGAAGCCGATCTGCTTCCGGAAGCGAAAAAATTGATTGCAGCGGCGAAACAACGCGGTGCGGACATTCCGGTGCCGGTTGACGTGGTTACTGCCAAAGAATTTTCGGAATCCGCAGCCGCCACCGTGAAAAACGTGGCCGACGTAGCTGAAGACGATCTGATTCTGGACATCGGCCCGGAAACCGCAAAGCAATATGCGGAAATCTTGAAAACGGCCGGCACCATCGTTTGGAACGGCCCGGTCGGTGTATTCGAAATCGACCAGTTCGGCGAAGGCACCAAATCCATGTCGATGGCGATCGCCGACAGCCCGGCATTCTCGATTGCCGGCGGCGGCGACACTTTGGCGGCGATCGACAAATACGGTATTGCCGATAAAGTGTCCTACACCTCCACCGGCGGCGGCGCCTTCCTGGAATTCCTGGAAGGTAAGGAACTGCCTGCCGTTGCGGTATTGAAAGCCCGCAGCTAATTAAGCAGTCGAGCAAATGGGCCGGCGGCCATGCAGCCGGCCCAATCAGCCTACAAACCGGCGACGGTCTTATCTTCTTGGTAATCCCGGTAGTTGATCGAAATCTTCAGGCCGGCGAAACGGCCGGACATTTTCACCATCTCCGCTGTTTGCTTGTCGAACATCAGCCTGACTTCGCTCAAAGCCCTATCCTCGTAACCTTCTTCGATCTCCTTCGCTTCCAGACGAAAGTGGTACAGGTAAACTTCCTGCTTGTCTTCCTGAGTGATCTCCAACGGCTCGCCTAACTGCTTAACCACAACCGCTTTTTTCGGCAGCAGCGCGGCAATTTTTTCGAGTTGGTCGGCTTTGGCTTTTAACTGCTTTTTCTCTTCATTAATTTCGGCACCGCCCAACGAACGGAACGAAGCCTCCAAAAACTCCGGCGGCGCGATTTGCAGAAACAGGTTGGAAAAGGTCCAGTCGGTGATCTTGTCCTCCTTGTTGAAGGCCAGATCCAGGTAAAAGCTGATTTCCGGGGCGACCTGCTTGCCGTCCTTATCGATTTTCCGGAACCAGTAACGCCAACGTTTGCCGTCGGCGGTCTGCTCCTCGCTACTGGCATGCAGTTTGGCCAGCGACACGAAGTCTTCGCTGAATAACTTGGGTTTCTTGAAATGTACGGTGAAATCGTCTTTCGACACCACCGAGAAATAGCGGTCGAATTCGTCCATCTGCAAATAGGTCTGATAGGCGTGCAACCAATGCAGACAACCAGTCATCGTGCTGAGCAAGGTAAAAGCCAGCAACCAGCGTAAAACTCGGGAAAATGTTTTCATAGCCTCCTCAATGCCGGGTCGGCGGGTTGGTCTCGGTTTCTGCCGCCGGATTGGTCAGCAAATTTTCTACGTCGATTTGATCGAAGCGGTATTGCGCACCGCAGAACTGGCAGTCGATTTCGATGTCGTCGCGCTCTTGCAAAATCGCATGCAGTTCGGACCGCCCCAACATCAATAAAGTGCCGGCGATTTTTTGCCGGGAACAAGTGCATTTGAATTCCACCGCTTCCGGATCGAAGATTCTGACCTTTTCCTGATGGAATAGCCGATACAGCAAATCTTCGCAATCCAGCGTGAAGATTTCCTGGGCGGTGACGGTAGCGGCCAACATTTCCAGGCGCTCCCAGTCGGCCGGGTCTTTGTGTTCACCCGGCAACTCTTGAATCAACAATCCGGCCGCGGCGTTGCGGTCGGCGAACAACCACAATCGGGTGTTCAGTTGTTCCGATTGTTTGAAATACACTTCCAACACTTCGGCCAGCGTATCGGCCTCGATCCCGACGATACCTTGGTAAGGTTCGGCATTCTCGGATTCGACGGTCAGCACCAATCGCCCGCCAGCGCCGACCATTTCGCGCAGGTTGGCGCCGCTGACCTTGTCCGCGCTACGCACCAGTCCCCGAATGTTACGGTCGTTGCTGGCCTGGGCGACCAAAGCGGTCAAATCGCCGCCGCCCTGAATCTGCATAATCATTGCGCCTTTAAATTTGATCGTCGCCGACAGCAATACCACCGCGGCCAGCGCCTGTCCCATTTGGGCGTCGACTGCATCGTCCGCTATCCGCTGGTGTTGTTTGGCTTCGACCAAGCTGGTCTGTAGCCGCACCCATTCGCCGCGCACACCGTGCTCTTCGAAGATAAAGCGGCGTAAGCAATCCTGTTGTTTCATGATTTGATTAACTTTATCGAAAGGTCGGGGATTATAATCCCCAGCGTCCCATCATTCGACTAGGGGGAAGGCGGTTATGTCTTTTCTTTCCAAAAAAATTGCCATGCCTGTTGCGGAACAAGCGTTAGCGGGCCGCTCGTCGCCTATCGCCAGCGGCTTGACGCATGCCGTACACGGCCATCCTTACCATCCGCCGTTTCCGGAGCAGATGCAGCAAGCGGTATTCGGCATGGGTTGTTTTTGGGGCGCCGAACGCAAGTTCTGGCAGCAAGCCGGCGTCTATACTACTGCAGTCGGCTATGCCGGCGGCTTTACGCCCAATCCAAGCTATCAGGAAGTCTGTAGCGGCATGACCGGCCACGCCGAAGTGGTTCTGGTAGTCTTCGACCCGCAAACCGTTAGCTACGCGTCGTTGTTGGCGGTGTTTTGGGAAGCGCACAACCCGACCCAAGGCATGCGTCAGGGCAACGACATCGGCACGCAGTACCGTTCGGCAATTTACTGCTACGGTGACGAACAACTCGCCGCAGCCAGCGCCAGCCAACACGCATACCAAGCTGAACTATCGAAAGCCGGATTTCCGCCAATCACGACCGAAATCCGCATTGCGCCGCCGTTTTACTACGCCGAGCAGGACCACCAGCAGTATCTGGCCAAAAATCCCGACGGTTATTGCGGCCTCGGCGGCCTGGGCATTTGTTTGCCGCGTTGAGCAAATCAGCGCCAAATGCTAAGGCATTATAAGTCTTGGCTTTATCGTTTGCGGGCGTTCCCGGCAGAGTTTTTCCGGTTGACTTTTAGGAAAAAATCCTTCAATTTACACGTCTGGTGTGGCTCTACCTCTGCGTTCGACGATGTGCGAACGACCTAAACAGGTCAGTCATCCAAACAGAGCTTTAAAACTAATATTAGTCTTAACAACACAAAACCGTACTCTGTCTCATCAACAGATTACCAGGAGGAAACATATGAAGAAGCCTGTACACAACTGGCTGCTTGCTTCGACTGTAGCGACGATCCTTGCTGCACCAACCGTATCTACCGCCAACGACGACTTAGAAAAATTAACTCAAAACCCTGCTAACTGGGCTTCTTGGGGTGGCGACTACGCTGGTACCCGCTACAGCAAATTGTCCCAAATCAACACTCAGAACGTTAAAAACCTGCAACCAGCCTGGTCTTTCTCTACCGGTGTGTTGCGTGGTCACGAAGGTGGTCCTCTGGTTGTTAACGGCGTTCTGTATGTTCACACTCCGTTCCCTAACACCGTTTACGCGATCGACCAAAAAACCAAAGCGGTCATCTGGGAATTCACCCCAACAATGGATGCCGACGTCACCATTCCTGTCATGTGCTGCGATACCGTTAACCGCGGCTTGGCTTACGGCGACGGTAAAATCTTCCTGCAACAATCAGACACCGTGCTGACTGCGCTGGATGCCAAAACCGGCAAACGCGTATGGAGCGTACAAAACGGCGACCCGAAACTGGGTATGACCAACACCAACGCGCCGATCGTTGTTAAAGACAAAGTCATCACCGGTATTTCGGGTGGTGAGTTTGGTGTCCGCGGCTTCCTGGCTGCTTACGACATCAAAACCGGCCAGTTGGCGTGGAAAGGTTACAGCATGGGTCCGGACAAGGACACCCTGATCAAACCGGGCAAATCCACCACCTGGCAAGACGGAAAAGTCACTCCGCTGGGACCTGAATCCAGCTTGGCGACCTGGAAAGGTGACCAATGGAAAATCGGTGGCGGCACCACCTGGGGCTGGTATTCCTACGACCCTAAACTGAATCTGGTCTACTACGGCTCAGGCAACCCTTCTACATGGAACCCTGTACAACGTCCGGGCGACAACAAATGGTCCATGTCTCTGTGGGCTCGCGACGCCGACACCGGTGAAGTTAAATGGGTTTACCAAATGACGCCACACGACGAGTGGGACTATGACGGTATCAACGAAACCGTTCTGGTTGACCAAGAAGTCAAAGGCAAAATGCACAAAACCATCGTCCACTTTGACCGTAACGGCGTGGGCTACACCCTGGACCGTGAAACTGGTGAATTGCTGGTTGCAGAAACCTTTGACAAATCAGTCAACTGGCTGACTCACGTCGACATGAAATCCGGCCGCCCACAAGTCGTGCCTGAATTCTCTACCGAGCATAACGGCGAAGACGTCAACACCGTTGGTACCTGCCCTGCAGCGCTGGGTGCGAAAAACCAACAACCGGTGTCTTACTCTCCACAAACCGGCCTGTTCTACATCTCCGGCAACCACTTGTGCATGGAGTACGAACCGTTTGAAGTTAGCTACACCGCTGGCCAACCGTACGTAGGTGCCACCCTGAACATGATGCCTGCAGGCGCTGATGTTTTGACCGGTAAAAAAGACGGCACCACCAACCTGGGCCAGTTCACCGCGTGGGATGCCAAAACCGGCAAAATCGCTTGGTCTAACAAAGAACAATTCTCTGTCTGGTCAGGCTCTGTTGCAACGGCTGGTGGCGTTGTGTTCTACGGCACCCTGGAAGGTTACCTGAAAGCAGTTGACGCCAAAACCGGTAAAGAATTGTACAAATTCAAAACCCCATCCGGCATCATCGGTAACGTCAACACTTGGGAATTCGAAGGCAAACAATACGTCGGCGTTCTGTCAGGTATCGGCGGTTGGGCAGGTATCGGTATCGCGGCCGGTCTGGACGACGGTTCGTCATCAACCAACTCGGAAGGTCTGGGTGCGGTTGGCGCGTACAGAAGCTTAGGCTCTTACACCAAACTGGGTGGTACACTGACTGTGTTCGCTCTGCCTAACTAAAATCTAAACTTTAGATTGCAGTGAAGCAAGCCTTGGCCGAGCAATCGGCCAAGGCTTTTTTATGCCAAGAAAACCAGTACAGGAATTATCATGAAAGCCAATTCGACCTTTACCACTTGGGCCTTATCTCTAGCCTTGACCGCGCCAATCGCCAACAGCCAAGCCCAGGACAAGTTCAAAGTCTGCGCAGACCCGGTAAACCCGCCCTATTCCACTAAGGAACTGACCGGCTACGAGAATAAAATCGCCGCGCTGTTTGCCGACCAATTGGGCCAGGAACTCGAATACACCTGGTTGCCGGACCGCATCGGCTTCATCCGCAACACCTTGAAAGCGGAAAACGACAATGGCGAAGGTTTCAAGTGCGATGTCGTGATGGGCGTGCCGGCCGGCTTCGAATTGACCGAAACCACCAAACCCTACCTGCATTCGACCTACGTCTTATTGATTGCAAAAGGCCGGGGCTGGGACGATATCAAAGATCCCAACCAATTGGTGCAATTGCCCGAGCAGCGACAGCAGAAACTGAAAATCGCCATGTTCGACCGCGGCCCCGGTACCGACTGGCTGCAACAGAACGGCCTGCTGGATTACGGCGTTCCTTACCAAAGTATGACCGGCGACAGCGAACACAACGTGGCAATGCAGATCGAGAAGGATCTGAGCGCCGGAAAAATCGACATGGTGATTTTATGGGGCCCGATGGCGGCGTACGTGCAAAATCAGAACACCAAGAACGGCTATATCGCAATCCCGATGCAATCGGCACCGGGGACGCGCTTCGATTTCTCGATTGCGATGGGCATTCGCCAAGGCGACAATCAGCGCAAGCAACAGCTTAACGACTTGATCGACAAGAATCGGGCAAAAATCCAGGCGATTATTGCCGACTACAAAATTCCATCGCTGCCGATACCGGAAAAACCGGCCAAGCAAGACGACGATTGACAGCTGAACTCGGCCGCTTCAGCAGCGGCCGAACAAGCGGACTAAATGCGCAAAATGTCCGGCTTTATCGTCGGACAATTGCGACCAATCGAAACGCCAGCGCCAGTTACCTTCAGTGGTTCCGGGCGTATTCATCCGATCCGGCGACCCGAGCTTTAAGATATCCTGCATCGGAATCATCGCCAGATTGGCAACCGATCCCATCGCGGCATGAATCAGCGCGCTCGGCATCGGCAAACTGGACCAGCCTAAATAGTCATAAATCCGCTGTTTTTCGCTGTCGTTAAGCCCGTCGAACCAGCCTAACGTGGTGTCGTTGTCGTGGGTACCGGTATACACCACACAGTTTCGATGGTAGTTACACGGCAGATAGGGATTGCGACTATCGTCGCCGAAAGCAAATTGCAAAATCTTCATGCCGGGCAATTCGAAGTCGTCGCGCAAGGCCTCGACTTCGGCGGTAATGATGCCCAAGTCTTCGGCAACCAGCGACAGCGAGCCGAAATGACGTTGAATTTCGGCCAATAACTCGGCGCCGGGCGCGACGACCCAACGGCCGTTGATCGCGGTGTCCTCGTTGGCCGGAATCTCCCATGCCGCTTCCAGCCCGCGAAAATGGTCAATGCGGAGAATATCAAACATCTCGTATTGGGATTTGATCCGCTCCAGCCACCACTTGAAACCGGTTTTGCGCAAATACTCCCAGTCATAATGCGGATTACCCCAGCGCTGACCGAATTCGGAAAAATAATCCGGCGGCACCCCGGCCACGACTTCCATCTCGCCGGCCGCGTTCAGTTTGAACACGTCGCGGTTAGCCCAGACGTCGGCACTATCGTAGGAAACAAAAATCGGAATGTCGCCGAACATCAGAACGCCGTGCCGAGCCGCATAATCCTTCAACTCGTGCCACTGCCTGAAGAATACGTACTGTTCGAATTTGATCGAATCGATCACCGCTTTCAATAACTGCCGCGACTCGCTCAGCGCTTTCGGCTCACGTTGCCGCAACGCTTCCGGCCACTCGTTCCAACATTTGTGCCCGAATACGTTACGCAATGCGATAAACAAGGCGAAGTCATCGAGCCAATCGGCTTTTTCCTGACAAAACCGTTGAAAATCAGCCTGCTGTTCGGCATCGGCCAAATTTTGGAAGCCGTAGAACGCCTTGGTTATCAGGCAACTTTTGGTAATTTCAGTATTGGTATGACAATCGCCGCAACGGTCGACGGCCTGCAGCCAACCCTTGTCCGACAACCATTCGAGATTGATCAGCGCCGGATTGCCGGCATGGGCAGACAAACACTGGTACGGCGACCCGTCGCCGTGCGGCATGCCGAGTGGCAAGGTCTGCCAAACCGTGGCACCGGTATCGTGGAGAAAATTGACAAAATGAAACGCTTCCCTTCCCAAATCGCCACACTCTCCGCGCCCCGGCAAGGATGTAATGTGTAGCAAAACGCCCGCGCGGCGTTTATCCAAGAGAGCACCCATGAACTAGTTCCGTTTTCTTATATTTGATTACCGCGGCGCATAGCACCGCCCATCGCCGGACTACCGCTACCTTGCGTAAACGACAAGGCCAAGTACGCCGGCGGCTCTTCCCCCAACAACCGGTAAAGGTTGGTCAGATTGAGCCTATACTGCTTTTCGAAGTCGCTAACCGCTTCGCCGGGGTTATAGTCGCCAAACCACCAGAACCAGTCCGAACCTTCGCAAACACCCAACTGGGTTTGAGCACGCAGCAGCTGTTGCTCGCCGAGCTTACCGTTCGCCACAGCCCGATCGAACGCCATCTTGACATCGCCCAGCATATCCCAGCCGTAATTCTTATCGGCATCGCCAATCCAGGTCGAAAAGGTACCGTAAACCCAACTTCCAGCCACCAATTTCGGCAATTTTCCTCTGCGATTTCCTTTGCTATCCAGATACTCGGAAAAGGTGGTCAACTCGATACGCGGATGCTCGCTCAACCGACGATACAAAGCGCTAAGAAAATGATAGCCGTTATCCGGAAAATATTCCCACGCATTTTCGCCGTCCATAATGATCGAAACCAGAGGCTCCTCGCTATCGAAATCGGCGATATTCTCCAAATGTTTGATCAAATCGGCCACCGCATCATCGGCATGCCATTTGGAATATTCAAAACCTATCAGGTCTGACAAGCCATCGTCCCGGAAAAAACAGGCAATATCGGCTGAATATAGTTTAAACGGCTGGTGCGGGCTGCAACTTCCGGCCACACCGGAGGCGTGCAAACTATTGTGCAGCACGTTGCCGCCACTGGCGGCCCAACGGAAACCGGCTTCGGCCAGAATCTGCAGCGTCCGCTCGCTGACACTGCCCTCCGACGGCCAGCAACCTTGCGGCTCGAAGCCGAAGAAATGCCGAAACGTCGCCACGCCCTTCTGCAGATGCCAACGTACCCGCTCCTCCCCGCCCGGATAGTTCTCCAGTCCCGGCAATTCGACGCCAGGCATCGCCTCGCGGGCACAATCGATTTGCAGCATCAGCGGCATGATCGGATGGGCGTAAGGGGTAACGGATAATTCGATACGGCCTTTTCTGGCCAGCGATTTATAACGGTAGATGACTCGCGATAACAGGTCGCCGATAATTTCGACAATCTCGATCCTGTCGTGCAGACTGAAACCGCTGCCTTTGTCGATCAGACGCTGCACGCGGCCGTCGCCAAGTTTGACGGTCTCGCCCATCCACACCAAATGGTACCAGACCAATATGTCGGAAATGAACTGCGCGTTGACGTAGTTGACCGAATCCTGGTGCGACTGGATCCAATCCGCCATATCGATTAGCTTGCGGAAGGCGGGATAGCGCTCGATCTGTCGCTCGCGGTTCGCCTTACGGCAATCGTGCAACAATTTCAGTCGCCGATCCGGATCAGCCGAAACAGCCGGCTCAACCAAGGCCGCGAGCAGCGGATCCTTGATCGCGATTCTATCGTGCAAATAGCCATTGACCTGGTTTGAATAGTCTTCGATCTGCTCCAGCAAGATGGGTGCAAAGTTCACCACCGCTTTCGCCGCCGGAGTGGCCTCCAGGTGGGCCACCATATCGACGTAGTCTTTTATGACATGCAGATAAGTCCAAGGTAATTTGAACTCCCCGCTCTGCATATCGCGGTATTCCGGCTGGTGCATGTGCCAGCACAGCACCAGCTTCAATTTTTTAGCGGACATAATTCCGGCGTTGCCCCAACATATCGGAGGTCACCAGCACGACGCCGCCCTCGCTGACATGAAAGCGCTTTTCGTCTTCAGCCCGGTTTTCGCCGATCACGGTGCCTTCCGGCACTTGGCAGCCTTTTTCGATGATCGCTTTCTTGATCCGGCAATGCCGGCCGATATTGACTTCCGGCAGCACTACCGAATCCTCTACGATGCTATAGGAATTGACCCTGACTTGCGAGAACAACAGCGAGTGCCTGACAGTCGCGCCGGAGATCACACAGCCGCCGGAGACCATCGAGTCGATAGCTTGACCACGGCGATCGTCGTCGTCGAACACGAATTTAGCCGGCGGCGTCTGCGCTTGGTAGGTCCAGATCGGCCAAGTGTTGTCGTACAGATTCAGGTCAGGTTTGACGCCGACCAGCTCCATGTTGGCGGTCCAGTAAGCGTCGATGGTTCCGACGTCGCGCCAGTAGCTTTGCTGGCCGCTTTGCAGATCCAAAAACGGATAGGCGTTGACCCGGTACTTGTCGATTACCGCCGGAATGATGTCTTTGCCGAAATCGCGGCTGGACCCCTTGGTGTCCGCATCTTTGATCAGTTGCTCGAACAAAAACCCGGCGTTAAAAATGTAAATCCCCATCGACGCCAGCGCGGTGTTCTCCCGGCCCGGCATGACCGGCGGATTTTCCGGCTTTTCGACGAAGGCCTTGACCCGACGGTTGTCGTCGACGTGCATTACCCCGAACGCCTTAGCATCTTCCAGCGACACTTCGATACAGCCGATGGTCAGGTCGGCCTTGTTGGCGACATGGTCGGCCAACATCACCGAGTAATCCATTTTGTAAATGTGGTCGCCGGCCAAGACCAACACGAACTCCGGATTGCGCGCCCGTAAAATATCGATGTTTTGGTAGATTGCATCGGCTGTGCCCTGATACCAGGAGTGTTCGTCGTGGCGCTGCTGCGCCGGCATCAGATCGACGTATTCGCCGAATTCGCCGCGCAGGAAGCCCCAGCCTTGCTGAATGTGCCGAATCAAGGAATCGGCTTTGTATTGGGTCAGGATTCCGATCTTGCGAATATCCGAGTTGATGCAATTCGATAATGGAAAATCGATAATCCGAAACTTGCCGCCGAAAGGTACCGCCGGCTTAGCCCGCCAGTCCGTCATGTTCTTCAACCGCGAGCCGCGTCCGCCAGCCAAAATTAAAGCGATGGTATTGCGGGTTAAATCGTTTACCCGTCTCTCCTGCTGATGTGTATCGACGACTGACATGTATTTCCTCGTTCAATTGATAAGCTTTACTGCAAATACGGGCTGCGGCCGGCCGATGCAGATTTCTCGAGCTGGCACTTGCCGCGCTGAGCCATTATCGTTACTCTTCACGGAAAAGTAAAAACCCATACGCATTGCTACTATTAACGCCGGTCTTTTAGCAAAATCGCCGTCCCCGCCCAACGCTTAACCCTAACTATACTGAGGCCCTGCAAGATGAACAAGCCAAGCCCGTTACATTCGCTTGATTCAGAACTCGTCAAAATTAAAGATGCCAAACATCACGATCCGTTCTCGGTTTTGGGCCGCCATACCGTAGGCGGCGACACCATTCTCCGCGCCTTTTTGCCCTACGCCGAATCCGTCAAACTGGCAGCCGACGGCGGCGAATTTCAACGCATCCCGGACAGCGATTTCTTCGAATACCGCCCCGGCAAAACCGGCGTTCCGGCCCACTACCAGTTAATCTGGCTGGACAAAGACGGCGGCAGCCACTGCCAGTACGATCCTTATAGCTTCGGGCCGATACTGCCGGAATTCGACCAACATCTGTTCGGCGAAGGCAGGCATTGGCACATTTACCAAAAGCTCGGCGCCCATTTGATGACGGTCGACGGCATTGAAGGCGTGCATTTCGCCGTCTGGGCTCCCAACGCGCAACGAGTCAGCGCCATCGGCGACTTCAATCGCTGGGATGGCCGTTGCCATCCGATGCGCAATCTGGGCAACAGCGGCATTTGGGAGATCTTTGTTCCGGGCCTGACGGTAGGCAACCTGTACAAGTTCGAAATCCTGAACCGCCACAGCGGCCAAGTGCTGGTCAAAACCGACCCTTACGGCCAGCAGTTCGAGTTTCGTCCATCCACTGCGGCGATCGTGGTCGACGAGGATGCCTACATCTGGCGCGACGGCGCCTGGATGGAGCAACGGCCGCAACACGACTGGCTCCACCGGCCGATGTCGATCTACGAAGTACACCTCGGCTCTTGGCGGCGCGACCACCGCGGCAATTTTCTGAACTACCGCGATCTGGCCGCGCAATTGGTCGATTACGTCAAAGAAATGGGCTTTACCCATATCGAACTGTTACCGGTCACCGAACACCCGCTGGACATTTCCTGGGGCTACCAGACCACCGGTTATTTTGCGCCGACCAGCCGCCACGGCACGCCGGACGACTTCCGTTTTTTCGTCGATCACTGCCACCAAAACGGCATCGGTGTGATCCTGGACTGGGTGCCGGCCCATTTTCCGAAGGACAGCTTCGCGCTGGGTCGCTTCGACGGCACCCCGCTTTACGAGCACGAAGACCCGCGCAAAGGCGAACATCGCGATTGGGGCACATTGATCTACAACTACAGCCGCAATGAAGTGAAAAACTTCCTGCTGTCCAGCGCCTTCTTCTGGCTGGAGGAATTCCATCTGGACGGTCTGCGCGTCGATGCGGTCGCCTCGATGCTGTATCTGGATTACTCGCGCGATGCCAACGACTGGATTCCCAATATGTACGGCGGCAACGAAAACCTGGAAGCGATCGACTTCCTGCGCCATATGAATACGGTGACCCACGAGCAGCACCCCGGCACCGTGATCATGGCCGAAGAATCCACCTCCTGGCCGCAAGTGACCCGGCCGACCTGGACCGGTGGCTTGGGCTTCTCGATGAAATGGAATATGGGCTGGATGCACGACATTCTGCATTACATGCAAGAGCAGCCGATTCACCGCTCCTACCATCACGATTCGCTGACCTTCGGCCTGTTGTACGCCTTCACCGAAAACTTCGTGCTACCGTTTTCGCACGACGAAGTGGTGCACGGCAAAGGCTCCCTGCTGAACAAAATGCCCGGCGACGAATGGCAGCGTTTCGCCAACCTGCGCCTGCTCTATACCATGATGTTCACCTATCCCGGCAAGAAGCTGTTGTTCATGGGCTGCGAATTCGGCCAGGGCACCGAGTGGAGTTGTAACCGTACCTTGGATTGGTACGTGTTGGACTATCCCCACCATCGCGGCTTGCAGACATTGGTCAAGGATCTGAACAAGCTATACAGCAGCCATGCCGCGTTACACCGGTACGATTTCGAACATCAAGGCTTCGAATGGATCGATTGCCACGACTACCAGCAGTCCATCATCAGCTACCGGCGCAAATCGGCGCACGAAGATTTGATCGTCATCCTGAATTTCACACCGGTGCCGCGGGAAAGCTATCGAATCGGCGTGCCGCAACCGGGCACCTACTTCGAAATTTTCAACTCCGACTCGCAATATTACGACGGCAGCAACGTCGGCAACGGGACGGTATTGTCCGAACCGCAACCGTGGATGGGCCAGCAACATTCGATTGCCGTCACCTTACCGCCCTTAGCCGGCATCATTTTGAAAATGTAGTTCCCCGATATGAAAAAAATCCTGTTCGCTAGCAGCGAAACCCATCCTCTGATCAAAACCGGCGGCTTGGCCGATGTCGCCGGCAGCTTGCCTCAAGCCTTGGCCGAATTGGGTCAGGACGTGCGTATCATCATGCCCAATTACCAGGCCATCAAAAACTGCGAGCCGGGCCGCTACCTGTGCACGGTGCGGGTGAATAATTGCGACGTCAATTTACTGGAAACCCGACTGCCGGACAGCAGCGTCATCGTCTGGCTGGTCGATTACCCGCCGTTCTTCAACGTCCCCGGCAATCCCTACCTGGACGAAGCCGGCCGGCCCTGGGCCAATATCGGCGAGCGCTTTGCACTGTTCTGCCGCATCATCGTCGAAGTCGCGATGAATCGGGCTTACCTGGACTGGCGCGCCGACATTTTACATTGCAACGACTGGCAAACCGGGCTGGCGCCGGCCTTATTGTCGTTGGAGCAAGAACCGCCGGCGACCGTGTTCACGATCCACAACATGGCTTACCAAGGCCTGTTTCCGGGTAGCGCCTATTCGCAACTGAATTTGCCAGGGCAATTGCTGCACCCGGAAGGACTCGAATTTCACGGCATGCTGTCGTTCATCAAGGGCGGCCTGGCCTACGCCGACCGCATCACCACGGTCAGCCCCACCTACGCCCAGGAAATCCAGACGCCGGAATTCGGCTACGGCCTGGAAGGCTTGCTGGCCCACAAGCAACAGCAGCTCAGCGGCATCATCAACGGCATCGATACAGCCGTTTGGAACCCGAGCAGCGACAGTTATTTGGCACACAATTACAGTGCTGACAACCTGGAAGGCAAACAGGCCAACAAAGCCGCATTGCAACAGCAACTGGGCCTGCCGATCGCGGCCGATGTACCTTTGTTCGGCCTGATCGGCCGGCTGGTGGAGCAAAAAGGCATAGACTTGGTATTGAACTGTCTGGCGGAAATGACGAGCTTACCGCTGCAATTCGCCTTGCTGGGCAGCGGCGACAAAAGCATAGAGTACCGCTTGCAGGAGTTCGCTCGGCTCTACCCGGAAAAGGTGGCCGTAACGATAGGCTACGACGAACGTCTGGCGCACCAAATCGAAGCCGGGGCCGACATTTTCCTGATGCCGTCGCGGTTCGAGCCGTGCGGACTAAATCAGATGTACAGCCAACGTTACGGCACCATCCCGATCGTCAGAAAGACCGGCGGTCTGGCCGACACCGTGGTCGACGCCTTGCCGGAAAGCATCGCCAACGGTACCGCCAGCGGGATTGCCTTCAACGATGCCTCGGCGGCGGCATTGATCGAAGCCATCAAGCGCAGTTTGGTTCTATACCATAATCCGAAGATCTGGCATCAGATTCAACGCAATGCGATGGCCAAGGATTTCTCGTGGAAAAACAGCGCCGCACAATACATGGCCTTGTACGATGAAATTTAAGGCCGCTGGGCTGGCGCTGGCAATCTTGGCCGGGCAAGCCGCCCTGGCCGACGAACCGGTGATGGAAGTGATTCCGCTCGCCAACCGCCCAGCCTCAGAAATCCTGCCCTTGTTGGCGCCGTTACTGGACGCCAACGATCGGGTGGTAGACAACGGCAGCAGCCTGATCGTCAGAACCCATCCAGACCGGCTGGAGACCATTCAGTCCCTGGTGCGCAAACTGGACGCCCGCCTCAGCAACCTGGTGATCAGCGTCTTGCAAAGCAGCAGCAAAACCGCCGCCGAACTCAACGCAGAAGCGGCAATCGCAGTGTCGCCGGATGCGATTCGGATGCGCGGCATGGTCGGCAACACGGCCGATTTGGAAAACCGGCAACAACACCAACAATTGCGCACCTTGGAAGGCCAGCCGGCCATCATCAGAACCGGCGAGGTACGGCCGGTGCATCAATACAATGCTTACCAATACGGCTACGGCGCCAGCGTTTACAGCAACACCCAAATGGTCGAAGCGACGACCGGATTCGCCGTCACTCCGCGCCTGGTCGGCCGGCAAGTAATCATCGACGTTGCCCCCTGGTCCGATCGCTTTCGCCAGAATGGCCAACTCGACACCCAGTCGGCACAGACCTCGATACGCGCCAATCTGGGCGAATGGGTCGAAATTGCCGGCAACGTCGATGACGAAAACAGCCGGCATAGCGGATTCAACAGTTTCAACGACGCCACGCGGCACAACCAGCTGCGGATTCTGGTCAAAGTGGAAACGACCGACTGACGCGCTTTAGTCGGCAAATGCCGCGGCGGCGACGTTTCCAGCGTTTAGCGGCCCACACTCTGCCCCATCTGCCAATATACTTAGGCACCTTCGTCAATCGCGCATAAGCCCCGGCACTCTTTATGGCACCACGCTTTCGATTCGCCGCCACCATCGCTGTTATGGCGATTATTTGTGCGCTCTGCCCAGCGACCGCAGCGGCAACGGAAGTCTTGCGAGTGTTGGCCTGGGACGGTTATGCCGACACCGATACTGTCCGCGAATTCGAATACCGCTACGCCGCCAAGGTGGAAGTGACTTACGCCAATTCCGACGACGACCTGTGGTATAAGATCAACCATGCCGCCTACGACGTGTTTGCAGTCAACACGGCCGAACTGCAGCGCTATATCGACCGGAATTTAGTGCAAGCGCTCGATCCCAGCCGGCTTACCAATCATGCCCGGCAACTGCCGCGTTTTCGCGATCTGGCGGCAATTCCAGGTTTGGTTCGGCAGGAGCAGGTGTTCGCAATTCCCTACACCTATGCGGAAATGGGCTTGATCTACAACCGCAAGATCATTGCCGAACCACCACAATCGATGGCCGCAATGTGGGACCCTGCCTACCGTGGCCGGGTCCTGGCATTTAACACCAGCGACCATAATTTCTCGTTGGTCGGACTATTGCTGGGCGCCGCCAATCCGTTTCGACTCTCAGATGGCAATCTGACCGAAGCCGCGCGCGAACTGGCGAAATTACGCCGCAACGTGCTGACCTTTTATTCGACGGCGGAACAAGCGGTCCAGCTGTTTATGCGCCACGATGTCGCACTGGTGTTCGGCAATTACGGCAGCCAGCAACTGAAAGCCTTGCGCGACGCCGGCGCCGATGTCGGCTATCAGATTCCGCAAGAAGGCGCGCTGGCTTGGCTGGATTGCTGGGCGATTACCCGCAACGCACGCAACCCGGCATTGGCTGAACAATGGATTGATTACACGCTGGAACCCACCGTCAGCGAACGCCTCAGTGCCCGTCACGGCTTGGCAAACACCATCTCCGCCCACCCCGATACCGAATCCGGGCAAAAACTGATTTGGCTGGAACCCGTCGCCAATCCGGACCTGCAAAAACAGCTGTGGGATCGCGTTATTTCCGGCGAACCGCCCGAGGCGTTTTGATGAAGGCAAGCGTCGGGATCAAACTAGGATTCTGGCTGGCCTTGCTGGGTACCGTTTCCACCGGCCTGACCGGTTATTACGTCTACGACCGCAGCCGCCAGCTGCTGGTCGGCACCGCGCAAGCACAATTACTAAGCACCGTCCAAGGCTTATCGTTCCGCTTCGGCGATGCGTTGGCCGCCACCGCAAAAGACGCCAAAACGCTGGCGAACCTCAAGCTATGCCGAGAAATCGCCTTGGCAAATCCCGCCAGCCAGCTCGACGCCGCGAAAGCCGAATTAGCCGACCTGTTTTCGGCATTGCTGAAAAGTCACCCGGAATACAGCCAAGTCCGGCTGATCCATGCCCAGCGTTACGGCAAGGAATTGGTCCGCGTCGACCGGGACCAAGACGGCGTACAGATCGTTCCGGAGGCGCAGTTGCAGGAAAAGAACCATTTTCCGTACGTGTTCGAAACCTTGCATTTAGCCAGCGCCGATGAAATTTACGTCTCCGAGATCAATTTAAACCAGGAACTTGGCTCCCACCAAGGTTTCGGCAAGCCCACGGTACGCATCGCGCTACCGATTTCATCGCCGGCAGGCGCTCACATCGCGTTGCTGGTTATCAATGTCGACCTCGACGGCTTATTTGCGCTGATTAGCCGCCGGCTGCCACCTCACACCCAATTGCTACTGAGCAACGGCAACGGCGATTATCTGATCCACCCCGACAAAACCAAGACCTTCGGCTTCGAGAACGGCCGTCGTTTCCAGATTCAGAACGATATTCCCGAAATCGAAGGCGTGTTGCACGGCGAGCGGAATTTGGCGGTGTTCGCGACCGGCGCCGAGCGAACCTTGGCGCCGTCGTCGTTAGCGGCCTTCGTCAAGTTACCGCTAGACCCGTATAACCGACGCTTCGCGCTACTGGGTATCTACACCCCCTTGGCCGAGGTATTGACCGGCAGCCACTTGCTGGGCTGGAAAGTGGTCGAGATCACCGCGATCTTCAGCCTGTTGGCTAGTGCAATTTCGTTGGTATTGGCCAGAATACTGGCCAAACCGCTAGATCAGATGACCCAGGCCGTCAGTCGGTTTCGGCTTGGCCAAAGCTTGGAAGCCGTTCCAATCGACCGCCACGACGAAATCGGTTATCTGGCGAAAAACTTCGTCGCCATGACCGGGCAACTGAACAATCAGGTGGCCGAGCTATATGCGTCCGAAGCGAAATTGCACGCCATTTTGGATAATGCACCGGTCGGAATTTGGTTAATTGACGCAAACCGGCAATTTTCCTTCGCCAACAAAACCTTTTGCGACCACCTCGGATTGGCGGAAAACCAAGTCATTGCCAACCCGGATTTGGCTGAGTCGCTAGGCGAGGAATTGGCATCGCGGTTTAACGCCGCCGACCAGGAATGCCTGAACGGAGCAGAACCGGTTCACCAGTCGCTGGAACGCATGACATTCGCGGACGGCAAACGCCGGGTGCTGCAAATCACCCGCGCCCGTCTGCAAGATATCGACGGCAAGCCGGCCGGAGTGATCGGTATCGCCATGGACATTTCTGACCGCCAGCAGGCGGCGGACCGGGAACGCGCCCATAATCACGTCCTCGAGTTGATCGCCAAAGGCGCACCACTGGCCGGCATCCTGGAAGCCGTGGTTCTAGCCGTCGAAACTCAGAATCCCGATCTGCTGTGCTCGATACTATTGCTGGATAACGACGGCAAACAATTGCATATTGCCGCCGCCCCTCATCTGCCGGCTTTTTACCATCGGACTATCGATGGCATGCCGGTCGAAAACGGCGTCGGACATAGCGAAACCGGGACCTACTCAGGCGAGCGCACCATCGTCGAAGACATCCAGCAGCATCCGTATTGGGCACCGTTCAAGGAATTGGCCGCTCAAGCCGGACTCGGCGCCTGCTGGTCGGAACCGATCCGCGACGCTTCCGGCAAACTGCTGGGCTGCCTGGCGATTTACCAACACAAACCGGCCGCACCGAACGCCGACGACATATTCGCCATAGAACAGGCCGCCAATCTGGCCGGCATTGCGGTCGACCGCAGCCGCAGTACCGAGGCCCTGCAATTGGCGTCGCTGGTATACCAAAACAGCAGCGAAGCGATGGCCGTCATGGACGCCGACTGCGCCATCATCACGGTAAATCCGGCCTTTACCGAACTAACCGGCTACACGCTGGCCGAGGTGGCCGGCCAAAGCCATGCGATTCTGAATTCGAATCGGCAAAGCGAACAGTTTTACCAAGCTATGTTGCATGCGATCGGCAGCAGTGGCCACTGGAAAGGCGAACTTTGGAACCGGCGCAAGAACGGCGAGATCTTTGCCGAACTGCTGACCATCAACACCATTTTCAATGCCGACGGCAGCCCGCACCGGCGCGTGGCGATGTTCTCGGACATCACCCAGAAAAAACAATCCGAAGAATTGATCTGGACCCAGGCCAATTTCGATCCGCTGACCGGCCTGCCCAACCGGCGCATGTTCCACGACCGGCTGGACCAGGAAACCAAAAAGTGCCAGCGCAGCGGCTTACCGCTGGCGCTGATTTTTATCGACCTGGACCGGTTCAAGGAAGTCAACGATACGCTAGGGCACGACATGGGCGACATGCTGCTGAAGGACGCGGCGTTGCGTTTGAGCCGTTGCGTGCGGGAGTCGGATACGGTGGCGCGCCTCGGCGGCGACGAATTCACGATGATATTGCCGGAACTGGACGACATTGCCAGCGCCGAGCGGATTGCGCAAAGCATACTGCGGACGCTGGCGGAACCCTTCCAACTGAAAAACAAGGTGGCTTATTTATCGGCCAGTGTCGGCATTACCCTGTATCCGCAGGACGCCGAAAAAATCGACGCATTGATCAAAAACGCCGACCAGGCCATGTACGCCGCCAAGCACCAGGGCCGCAACCGCTATTGTTATTTCACGCCGGCAATGCATGCCGCCGCCCACAAACGCATGCTGATCGCCGGCGATTTGCGCAGTGCACTGGCAAACGGCCAATTCCGGCTTTATTACCAGCCGATCGTCGCACTGGCTTCCGGAAGGATACTGAAAGCCGAGGCCTTGTTGCGCTGGAACCACCCCGAACGCGGCCCGATCAATCCGGCCGAATTCATCCCGATCGCCGAAGACAACGGCCTGATCGTCGATATCGGCAACTGGGTATTCGAGCAGGCCGCGCGGCAAACTAAACGCTGGCGGGAGCTTTACCATCCCGAGTTCCAAATTAGCATCAACAAATCTCCGGCCCAATTCTACGGCAGTCAGTCGCACGACCCATGGTTGGATTACCTACGGGCATTGGGACTGGCGGGGGAAGGGCTGGTGGTGGAAATTACCGAGGGCCTGCTGTTGGATGCCAGCAATGTGGTTCGAAACAGTCTGCAAGCGTTTCGCGAGGCCGGGATGCAGATATCGCTGGACGACTTCGGCACTGGTTATTCGGCACTGGCATATCTGAAAAAATTCGATATCGATTATTTGAAAATCGACCGCTCCTTCGTCGCAAATTTAGCTCCGGACTCGAGCGACATGGCGTTATGCGAAGCCATCATCGTCATGGCCCACAAGTTGGGCATGCAAGTCATCGCCGAAGGCTTGGAAACCGAAAACCAACTCCGTTTGCTGCTCGAATCCGGCTGCGACTACGGCCAGGGCTACCACTTTTCGCAGCCGTTGCCGGCCGAGGATTTCGAGCGTTTTTTGAGTACGGCCGAGCGGCCGGACTGAGCGCTTACTTGATTTTAAGTTTCAGCAGATGCACGCGACGATTATCGGCGCGCAACACCTCGAAACAAAAATCGCCGATCTCGACTTTTTCACCTTTCTTCGGAAAATGCTCCAGGCGTTGCACGATCAAACCGCCAATGGTGTCGTATTCGTCGTCTTCCAGATCGGCGGAAAAATAATCGTTGAATTCTTCGATCGGCGTTAATGCGTTCAGAATGAATTCCTTTTCACCGCGCTGGGAAATAAATTCCTGAACCTCGTCATCGTCGTGCTCGTCCTCGATTTTGCCGACGATTTGCTCCAGCACGTCCTCGATGGTGACCAGGCCGGCGGCGTTGCCGTACTCGTCGACCACGATCGCCATGTGGTTGCGCTCGGTGCGAAATTCTTTCAGCAACACGTTCAGACGTTTGCTTTCCGGCACCAGGTTGACCGGACGCATCACGTCTTCCACCTTCAGCGCTTTGTTGCGCAAGGCATGAGCCAGTAAATCCTTGGCCAACAGGATGCCGACCACTTTGCTGCGGTCTTCTTCGATGACGGGAAAACGGGAATGGGCAAATTCGACGACCAGCGGAAAGATGGTTTCCAGTTCGGCCTCGCGCGGCACTACCACCATCTGCGAGCGAGGGATCATGATGTCTCTGACCCGCATCTCCGCCACATGCATGACGCCTTCCATCATGGATAACGCGTCGGAATCGAGTAAATGTTTTTCTTGGGACTCTCTCAATATCTCCAGCAAGTCTTCCTGGTCTTGCGGCTCCCCACTCAGAAAATGGCCGATGCGTTCGATCAGGCTTTTCTGATGGGGCTGGCTACTCGGGGGGTTACCATCGCTCATTGCTTACTATCCTCCAGATAGGGATTGGCTATGTTTAATCGGCTTAGAATGTCAATTTCCAGCGCTTCCATTTGTTCCGCGTCTTGCTCTTCGATGTGGTCATACCCTAGCAAATGCAATACGCCGTGTACAGTGATATGCGCCCAATGGTGCTCGGGTAATTTACCCTGTTCGGCCGCCTCGTGCGCGATCACCGGCGCACAGATCACCAGATCGCCCAGCAAATCGAGTTCCACGCCAGGCGGTGCTTCGAACGGAAAGCTGAGGATATTGGTCGGACCGGATTTGTGCCGGTATTGGCCGTTGAGTTCGGCGCTTTCTTCCGCGTCGACCAGGCGGATCGTCACTTCGCTATCACGTTGGAAACCGGATAAGGCGGCGTCGACCCAGGTTTGGAATTGCGCTGCATCGGGATGGGACGATTCGGTGGCAATCTGCAGATCGATATAGTTCACGGCGTATTCTGGCCCTGCTCCAGTTCGTAACGGTCGTAAGCGGCAACGATGCGTTGCACCAAAGGATGCCTGACCACGTCGCGCACGCCGAAGAAGGTGAAGCTAATTCCTTCCACGTCTTTCAACACTTTCAACACATGCTTCAGTCCGGACATTTTTTCGCTGGGCAAGTCGATCTGGGTCACGTCGCCGGTAATTACCGCCGTGGAGCCGAAACCGACTCGGGTCAAGAACATCTTGATCTGCTCTACCGTGGTATTTTGGGCTTCATCGAGAATAATAAAAGAATCGTTCAAGGTTCTGCCGCGCATGAACGCCAACGGCGCGACTTCGATGACGTTTTTTTCCAGCAGTTTTTCGACCCGCTCGAAACCGAGCATGTCGTATAAAGCGTCGTACAACGGACGCAAATAGGGGTCGACCTTCTGCGCCATGTCGCCGGGCAGGAAACCCAACTTCTCGCCGGCCTCCACCGCCGGCCGCACCAGAACTATTCGCCGCACAGTCTCGTTTTGCAAGGCTTCCACTGCACAAGCCACCGCCAGGTAAGTTTTGCCGGTTCCAGCAGGGCCAACACCGAAATTGATGTCATGGCTGAGGATCTTGCGTAAATAATCCTGCTGATTGTGACCTCGACCTTTGATCACACCGCGTTTGGTCCGGATCGCCACCGGCTCGTGATTGACCGTAGGCTGCAACAGTTGATCGATACTGGCATCCTGCAAACTCAGGTGCACCTGCTCTGGAGTGATTTCTTCGCGCTCGGTCATGTCGAACAGCTTTTGAATCACCGCGCAAGCCGCTTTGACCGCGGCATCGACGCCAGTGACCCGAAAATGGTTGCTACGGTTGGCAATATCCACATGCAGGCGCTGTTCGATCTGGCGGATATGGCTATCGAGTTGACCGCAGAAATTGGACAGGCGTTGGGCGTCGTCCGGTAACAGCGTGATTTCTTGAGAAAAATGCGAGGTATTCAACACTAGGCGGTCTGTCTGACTTTTTCGATGGAAGATTCCGACACGCGGCCGCGCAAAGAATTCGGCAACGCTTCGGTGATCAAGACGTCGACGAATTGGCCGATCAGGCGCGGATGGGCGGCAAAATTGACCACCCGGTTATTCTCGGTACGCCCGGTCAGATGCAACGGATTTTTCTTGGAAACGCCTTCCACCAACACGCTTTGCACCGTGCCGACCATCGATTCCGAAATCGCCATGAACATCTGGTTCAAGCGTTCTTTCAGGCGCTGCAGGCGCTGCTCCTTGACTTCCATGCTGACGTCGTCGGCAAAATTCGCGGCCGGCGTGCCGGGTCTGGCGCTAAATATGAAACTGTAGGAAAAGTCGAAGCCGACTTCCTCGATCAGCGCCATCGTATCTTCGAAATCCTGGTCGGTTTCGCCGGGAAAACCGATGATGAAATCCGACGACAAACTGATTCCCGGCCGCACGGCTTTGATCTTGCGCATGATTTCCAGGTAATCCTCGCGCCGGTGGCCGCGTTTCATTTCGGCCAGAATCCGGTTGCTGCCGCTTTGCACCGGCAGATGCAGGTGATTGACCAGCTGCGGGATCTCGGCGAAGGCTTCGATGATGTCGTCGGTGAATTCCAACGGATGCGAGGTGGTAAAGCGAATGCGGTCGATGCCGTCGACGGCGGCGACACAGTGCAACAATAACGCGAAGCTGGCGATGTCGCCGTCTTCCATTGCGCCGCGGTAGGCGTTGACGTTCTGGCCCAACAGATTGATCTCGCGCACGCCTTGCTTGGCCAGCGTTTCGATTTCGGCAATCACATCGTTGAGCGGCCGGCTGACTTCCTCGCCGCGGGTGTAGGGCACCACGCAATAAGTGCAATATTTGCTGCACCCTTCCATCACCGACACAAAGGCTTTCGGACCTTCGGCGCGCGGCTCCGGCAGATTGTCGAATTTTTCGATTTCCGGGAAGGAGATATCGACCACATGTTTGTCGCCGCTACGCGCCTGATTTAACAGCTCCGGCAGACGATGCAGGGTTTGCGGACCGAACACGATGTCGACGTAGGGCGCACGCTTCTGTATCGCCGCCCCCTCCTGACTGGCGACACAACCGCCGACGCCGATAATCACGTCAGGGCGCTTGTCTTTGATTTTTTTCCAACGCCCCACCGCGGAAAATACTTTCTCCTGGGCTTTTTCCCGGATGGAACAGGTATTCAGCAACAACACGTCAGCCTGTTCGGGGATATCGGTCAATTCCAAACCGTGCGATGCTTGCAGTACGTCCCGCATTTTGTCGGAATCGTACTCGTTCATTTGACAGCCGTTAGTCTGTATATAAAGTTTTTGCGCCATGCTTGATGAGATACTCCAGCTCCTCTCACTAACAAAAAACCCCCGTCTCGCGACAGGGGCTTGATAACGGCTGGATTATAAACCCAATTGTCGGCAAATGCTTGTTTTATACGGCAATACCCACCTGTAACGCCTCGAACCAATCCAGGAAACGTTTGACATCGTCGCCCTTGAACATCCGGCCGTGTTGCGGCGCCAGAATTTGCACATCCAGTTTTCTGACCCGCTCCAACCAGGCCCGTTTGGCTTGGTTGGACGGCATCCAGCGCTGGTGGAAAAAGCGCATTTTCTCGATATGGGCATCGAAATTATCGACGAACACCGGCGCATCGGAAGCCTCCAGTGCCGCGCCGACATCGCCCGACATCAAAATCTTGGCCTGCGGATCGTAAATATGAAAGTTGGCCGACGAGTGCAGATAGTGTGCCGGCACGATTTGCAGCTCGACGCTGCCGAGATTGATCGTGCCGCCATGGTCGGGAATCGGCACGTACTCGATTGTTTCGCAACCGAAATGGCGTAAAAAGCCCTCCCACAACTGGGCCGCATGCAATTTGGCGTTCGGCAAGGCTTGGTCCCACAAACCCAAAGACGAAATAATGTCCGGGTCCTGGTGCGAGGCGAATAAATCGGTGATTTCTTCGACCGGCGCGTGGTGCAAAACCGCCGCCAGCATCGGCGCGAACAGCTCGATGCCGCCGGGGTCCATCAATAAACAACGATCGGCAGTGCGCACCATGTATTGGTTGGTATCAATGATCTTCTCCGGCCGGTGCGGATCGCGGCCGAACATTATCCATTGATGCGCGCCTTCGTAAATTTTGGTCATTTTCATGCGATATACCTCGTGCTGCCGAACTGTGCTAATCGGCGAGATTGATAACGGTCAATGCGCTACGACAGCGATGAACTTTGTCGTTAATGATCTGGGCCGCGTTATCGACGCTTTCGGCAACCGCTTGCAAGCTCTGCAGATATTCGCCGGCTTGCGACGCTTCGATTCGGGAATTGGCGGCGATCACTCGCGCCGCGCGAGCCGGATGCATCACTTCGGCCAGCTTAACCAGCAATTCTTCCACATGAATTGTGAACTCGCGACGTCCGGCCTGCGCTCTTTGTCTGGCCTGCTGCAACGGTCCCTTCAAGGATTCGGCGTAGCGAGCCCCCACGGCCAGTCGTTCGACATTTTCGAAACGCTCGCAGGCTTCTGCCAAACGCTGTTCGTTGACCGTCAGCCGGTACAGAACAAAAGCGTAATCGTTGATATTGTTGACCAACTCAATGGTGCCCTTGGCCAATTCGTTAATAAAATCGGTGATGGGCTGAAAGCCTTTGGCTTTTTCTCCGGCGCGAAAGGCGATGGCTTTGGCGTTGGCCGCAGCCAACGATATTTCCTTAGCCACCTCCATCACGGCACTCAATTCGGCGGCGATGGACGCCACCGCCACGAACTGGGATTTGGTTTGTTTGACTTGCATGTGGCGAAACCTCTTGCGACTGACTCCGTCTGACCCTGCAAAGCTTAGCCGACAAATTCCAGCGCGCGAATTTCAGTTTCGATAAATGCGCGCCGATACGAATTTAGCGGGACTGATAACGGGTCGGATCAAGGACGCCGGCCGCCTCAAACCCAGCCGCACGCAGCCGACAGGCGTCGCATACGCCGCAGGCCCGGCCTTCGCTGTCGGCAGAATAACAGGAAACGGTAGCGGCATAATCGACGCCCAAGACCATACCTTGCCGGATAATCTCGGCCTTGCTCAACGCAATCAACGGCGTGTGGATCTGAATTTTATGGCCTTCGACGCCAGCCTTGGTGCCGAGGTTGGCCATATCCTGGAACGCCTTGATGAATTCCGGCCGACAATCGGGATAACCGGAATAATCCACGGCGTTGACGCCGATAAACACATCGTGTGCGTTCAACACCTCGGCCCAACCCAAGGCAAACGCCAGGAAAATAGTGTTTCTGGCCGGAACGTAGGTCACCGGAATACCGGCTTGAGGCGAAGTCGGCACATCGATATTGGCGTCGGTCAGTGCCGAGCCGCCGATCGAACTCAATCCCAAATTGATGATCTTATGGGCCGCGACTTGATAGTGGCCGGCAATGTTTCTTGCCGCTTCGAGTTCCGCGTTGTGGCGTTGGCCGTAATCGAAACTCAACGCATGACAGACAAAGCCTTGCCGCTGAGCCAGCGCCAACACCGTGATCGAATCCAATCCGCCGGACAACAAAATCACCGCCGGCTTGCCGCTGAAATTATTTTCCTCGCGCATCATTCCACAAATATTTATGCAATTGAATTTGAAATCTGACCGTTAACTGGTCGGCCAGAATTCGCTCAGCCAATTCGGTCGGAGGCATTACCCCCATCACCGGCGAAAACAACACTTCGCAACGCTGCGCCAATCGGAAATGCGCCACTTGTTGTTTGGACCATTCGTAATCGGCAGCATCGGCAATAACGAATTTCACTTGATCGTGCGGCAACAGAAAATCGAGATTGCGGTAAAGGTTGCGCTGCATTTCGCCGGAACTGGGCGTTTTCAAATCGATAACCTTGACGACTCTGGAGTCGACCGCCGCCACATCCAAAGCACCACTGGTCTCCAGAGAGACCAAATAACCGGCGTCCGCCAGTTGTACCAACAACAACTGACATCCGGGTTGAGCCAGCGGCTCGCCGCCGGTCACGGTCACGTAGCGGGTCTTATAGCGCCTTATCTCGGCGAGGATATCCGCAATAGCAAGTTTCTCGCCGCCACTAAAGGCGTAAGCGGTATCGCAGTAGGAACAGCGCAACGGACATCCGGTCAGGCGCACGAATACCGTGGGGATACCAACCGTATTGGTTTCCCCTTGCAACGAATAAAAAATCTCGGTGATGCGTAACTGTTGGTCCATCCGCCGACCGGCTATTGCGACATTTGCGCCAGCTTTTTCTCGGCCAAATGCGCAGCGGTGGTTCCCGGATAACTGGTGGTTACTCGGGTCAAATAATCGCGGGCTTTTGCGGTGTTTTGCAGATCGAATTCGATATAGCCCAATTTCAACAAGGCGTCAGGCACTTTCGAACTGTTCGGATATTGGCTGACCACTTTGTTGAACGCCGCTCGGGCGGCATCGAATTCGCGATTGATTTTATAAGCCTCTGCCAACCAATACTGGGAATTATCGGCGAATTCGCCGGCCGGAAAATCTTTCAGCAGTTCCTGAAACATTTTTACGGCTTGGGCGTTGTGACCGTTACGCAACGTGTCGTAGGCCGTTTGGTAGCGCTCTTTTTCGTTGCCGGAAACCGTTGTTGCAGCGGGCTTGGTATCAGCTACCGGCGCCGGCTGAACCGCGGGCGTTGCCGCCGGAGCAGCAGGCGTCGCGGAAGCGGCCGGAACGGTTGCAGCGACTGACGGAGTCGCCGTTTGCACGGCAGCCGCAGGTGCCGCCGCTGCGTCCGGCTGACCGACCGCAGGTTGGGTCGCAGCCGGCTGACCAGCGGTCGATAAAGCCTGCATCCGCTCGTCCAGATCGGAATACATATTGTTTTGTTTGCGTTGCAAATCGGCGATGGTTTGCGACTGCTCTTCAACCATGCCGCGCAATTGCTGCACTTCCGACTGTAACTGCTCGAGCCGTCCCAGGACTTCGAATATCGCGTTATCGCTGGGTGCGGCCGGATAGGCACCGGCATTATTGACCGGCGCTGCCGATGCCGAGACGGCCAACCCCAGGCTCAATCCCATTGCCAGAAGTGCGCGCTTAGCCATTATTGGTAACCGACTTCGACCCGGCGGTTCATTTGCCAAGCGGATTCGTCGTGGCCCGATACCGCCGGTTTTTCTTCACCGTAACTGACGACTTCCAATTGCGACGCGGTGACGCCCTGCGAGCGCATCATTCTTTCCACCGATTTGGCACGTTGCTCGCCCAAGGCGATGTTGTATTCGCTGGAACCGCGCTCGTCGGCATGGCCGGACAGAATGACGTGTTGGTTCGGATGCGAGGCCAGATAACGGGCATGGGCGGCAACAATCGGCACGTAATCCTGTTTGACTTGGCTGCTGTCCAACTCGAAATAAATGATCTGTTTGGACAACGGGTTATTCGGGTCGCTGAACTCCGGGCCCAAATTCGAACCTGAGCCGGAACCGAAGCCGTTGCCGGAACCAAACTGGCTGCCGGACATCGAGCCATCGTTGTAACCGCTGGTCGAAGCGTCGGTACCTTGGGTGGAATCGGCCAAGCTGCCTTCTTCGTCGGTTGAGCTGCAACCGCTGGCAATCAACACGGCGCTCATCGCCAAAGCCAAATAGGTTTTATTGAATCTCATCAAGTCTCTCCAAAAATAAATAAAAATCAGGTAGCTATAGTTTGAGGGTTATCGGCCTTGCAATCAAGGCGCCCAAGCCGGTTCGCGCACGCCGCCACTCTCGAATGCCAATTTTTGTTGCATCGCGCCGTCGGTCGACACCACCGATAACGCCGATTTGCCGCCACGGGTCGCCGCAAACAGAATCATGCTGCCGTTCGGGGCAAAACTGGGCGATTCGTCGAGATTGCCTTCGCTCAACACATTTACGGTACGCGACGCCATATCCATTACTGCGATCCGGTAACTGCCGCCATTGGCGGTGACCATGGCCAAACTTCTGCCATCCGCCGAGAATCGGCCTCTGGCGTTGTAATCGCCTTGAAAGGTCAAACGGCTGGCTTTACCGCCGGACGCCGGCATGCTGTAGAGTTGCGGCTTGCCGCCCATGTCCGAGGTAAACACGATCGTCGAACCGTCCGGAGACCAAGTCGGTTCGGTGTCGATCGACAAGCCGCTGGTCAAGCGGGTCAAGGCCCGGCTAGCCAAAGTCAGCACGTAAACATCGGGACTGCCGTCTTTGGACAAGGTAACCGCCAACCGGCTGCCGTCCGGCGAAAACGCCGGCGCGCCGTTAATGCCAGGGTAGGCGGCAACACTCTCACGTTGACCAGTAGCCAAGGTCTGCACCCAAATCTCGGAACGCTTGGTATGGAACGAAACGTAGGCGATTTTGCTGCCGTCCGGCGACCAAGCCGGCGCCATGATCGGCTCGGGAGATTCCGCTATCGTCCGCGGGTTGTAGCCGTCAGCATCGGCGACTTGCAGCATGTACTGTTTGCCGCTTCCGCGAGATACGCTGGTAACGTAAGCGATACGGGTATTGAACGCGCCCTTGCGCCCGGTCAGTTTTTCGTAAATCAAATCGCTGATGTGGTGCGCGGCGCGGCGCAATTCGTTGGCTCCGGCAGTCAGCCGGTAACCCATCAGCAATTGGCCGTTGTGCACGTTGAACAAGTAAAACTGGATGTTGAAGCTATTGCCGTTACCGACGACTTGGCCGATGGTCATGTAGTCCTGGCCCAACACCTGCCAGTCCCGGAAATTTACCTTTTCCGGCTCGCTGGGCTTGGTCAACATATCGTCTTCGGCCAGGGTTTTGAAAAAACCGCTACCGGCCAAGTCGGAACTGACTACATCGGACAGTTTTACGTTGCCGATAGAGCCTTGTTGGGCAAATGGGACAATAGCGATAGGCACGGCGGTTTGCGAGCCCTTGGTGATTTCGATAGTCAAACCGGCCGCCTGGGCCACCGATAGCAATGAGGCAATGAAGCCGCCGATTAAAACTCTGTTGATTAGCATCATTCTATGGGTTCCGTGGTTTATTCCGGTTTAAACGATAAATTGAAAACTCGGTACTTTTGGTTGAATAGTATTTTGTCTTGTGGCACCGGCAGCGGCGAGGCTTTTCTGACCGCATTTTCCGCCGAACGGTCGAATATCGGGTCGCCACTGCTGCCGACAACCACCGCATCCATCACGTCGCCGCTGGGCAGCAATTTTACCTGAATTGTACATTTCAAGCCTTGTGCGGCCCCCATCGGCCGAATCCACGCGCCTTCGGTTTTGCTTTTGATTAACCCGTTCAAGCGGGCTTCCTCGGCCGCAGCAGCAGCCAGGCGCTCCTGTTCTGCTTTCGCAGCAGCGGCAGCGGCCTCGGCGGCCTGGCGTTCTTTCTCGGCCTTTTCGGCGGCGGCTATTGCCGCTTGGCGTTCTTGCTCGGCTTTCGCCTTGGCTGCAGCTTCCGCGGCTAATTTGGCTTGGCGCTCTTTTTCGGCCTTGGCTTTGGCTTCCGCTTCTGCGGCAAGTCGTTCTTTCTCGGCCTTTTCCGCCGCTAATTTAGCCTGACGATCCTTTTCGGCCTTATCCGCTTTTGCCTTGGCTTCGGCTTCGGCAGCTTGTTTGGCTTTCTCTGCCGCCAGCGCGGCCTGTTTTTCCTTCTCGGCCCGGGCTTTTTCTTCAGCTAACTGCTTTTCTTTTTCCGCTTTGGCTTGTTGCGCCTGTTCCTCGCGTTTGGCTTCCTCGGCTTTTTGTTGCTGCAGCTTTTTCTGTTCCAGAGCCTTTTGTTCCTGAAGCTTCTTTTCCTGCTCCAATTTTTTTGCTTCGGCTTCCTGTTGTTTCAGCTTGGCTTCTTCCGCCAGTTTTTGTTCCTTGACTTTGGCTTCCCGTTCGGCTTCCTGTTGCTTTTGTTTTTCCAACTGCTTTTGTTTCTCGGCTTCCTTTTGCCTTTCCAGCTCGGCCTGTTTCTGCTTTTCGGCTACTTCCTTTTGCTTGTCCAATTCGGCCTGCTTCTGTTTTTCCGCGGCTTCCCTGGCTTTTTTTTCCTCCAGAGCCCGCCGTTCCTTGGCCTCCTCCAACTTTTTTTCCTCTTCCCTGCGCTTGGTTTCTAGCGCTTCCTGGCGCTTTTGTTCAGCCTGGGCCTCCTGCTTACGCTTTTCGGCGGCTTCCAAGGCTTTCTGCTCTTCCAATACCCGCTGCTTTTTTGCCTGCTGCAGGGCTTGTTCCTCGAACTTGCGCGCTTCTTCCAAATGCTGCTGGCGCTCGACTTCAGCCTGCCGTTTATTTTCTTCGTTTTGCTTCAGACGCTCGGCTTCGGCATCGATTGCCGCACCATCGAGTACGGTAGCCTCGATAATTTCGGCCGGCGGCGCAGTTTGAGCATTATCGCTATCGGTCAGGAAACTGATACTGAACAGCAGCACAATTAATATGTGCAATGCCACCGCCAAAACAAACGAAGGTTTGAAATTTCTCATGATTCTGACGTTATTTGCTCTCAGGCGGCGGCGAAGTCATCAAGCCCACTTTCGGCGCACCGGTTTTTTTCAGTTCCACCATGACCTTGACAATACTGCCGTAGTCGACTTCATGGTCGCCGCGCACGTAAAGCTGCGCCTTCGGGTTGTTCCGGAACACCGCTGCCACCCGGGTTTTGACGGTGTCGACATCGACCGGGGAGTCCGCTTCTTCATCGCCGTTACCGATGTCGACATACAGGCTGCCGTCTTTTTTAATCGAAACGATGACCGGGGCCTGGTCTTGCAAGTCGACCGATTCGGCTTCGGCTTGCGGCAAATCGACATCGACGCCGGTTTGCACCAGCGGCGCCGTGATCATGAATATCATCAACAGCACGAAAGTAACGTCGATATAAGGTACGACGTTAATTTCCGCCATCGGTCCGCGCCGTTTGCGCGATTTACGGTTGCTGCCGCCTACGTTCATTTGCTGTGCGCCTGTCTTTGCAGAAGGACGACGAATTCGTCGATAAACAACTCGTAACGGCCGGCCAAACGGTCCAGCCGGGTCGAGAAGCGGTTGTAGGCGATAACAGCCGGAATCGCGGCAAACAAACCGATTGCGGTCGCGATCAGCGCTTCGGAAATGCCAGGTGCGACGTTTGCTAGGGTGGCATTTTTAATTTCGCCCAAAGCCCGGAACGAATTCATGATGCCCCATACGGTACCGAACAAGCCGATGTAAGGACTGGTCGAGCCGACCGTTGCCAGGAACGGCAGGGTTTCGTCCAACCGGTCCAATTCGCGGGCCAGCTCGATACGCATCGCCCGCTGCGCGCTTTCGACCTGAACCACCGGCTCGACATCGCCTTTTTGGCGCATTCTGGCAAATTCGCGGTAGCCGGCCAGAAAGATTTTTTCGATCCCTTCCGGCTCGAAACGGTCGCTGGACATTTTTTTGTACAACTCCGCCAGACCGACGCCGGACCAGAACTCGTCCTCGAAATCGTCGGTGATCTCGATAGCCTGTTTCAACTCTTTCCGTTTGGAGAAAATGAAAGTCCACGAAGCAATCGACGCCGACAGCAGTATGAACATGACAAACTGCACGACAAAACTGGCTTCTTTGACCAGTGTCAGAATGGATAAATCGGTATTCATCAGCTTAATTGTTCCAAAATAACGGTGGGAATTGGTTTGGGTTTCATGGTTTGCGCATCGAGACAGGCGATCCTGACCTCCCCGGCACACAGAATTTGTTGTTGGCGGGTAACGGCCTGTTCAAAAGTAAGGTTGGTTTTTTTGATTTCAATGACTTTGGCGCTGACCGCCAATTGTTCGTTAAATCGGGCCGGTTTCAGATACTCAATCTTGACCGAGCGCACTACAAAAATAACGCCTTGCTCGGCAATCAATGCGTCTTGTTCGAATCCGTAACTGCGCAAAAATTCGGTTCGGGCCCGTTCGAAAAATTTAAGGTAGTTTGCGTAGAATACGACACCGCCGGCATCGGTATCCTCGTAATACACCCTGACCGGCCAGTTGAATTCCGCCGCATTGAACAGTCCTAACGTCATAGGCTAAAAATATCGTCGCTACCTGGCGCGCTTTTGGGCTGAGGCAAACCGAAATGGCTGTAAGCCTTGTGCGTGGCGACACGGCCTCGCGGCGTGCGCATGATGAATCCCTGCTGCAGTAAATACGGCTCTAATACATCCTCAACCGTACCACGCTCTTCGCTGATAGCCGCTGCCAATGTATCCAAACCCACTGGACCACCCTGGAAATTTTCGATCATCGCCAGCAGCAATTTGCGGTCCAGCATATCGAAGCCTTGCGGATCAATTTTGAGCATTTCCAGAGCCTGAGAGGCAATTTCGCGCGTCACCACGCCGCTCCCTTTCACCTCGGCAAAATCACGCACCCGGCGCAACAAGCGATTGGCAATGCGCGGCGTGCCGCGTGAACGGCAGGCAATTTCATCTGCACCGCCGCCATCCATGCCGATACCTAACATTTGTGCGGACCGTTTGACGATACTGGACAGTTCCTCGACAGTGTAGAACTCCAAGCGCTGAACGATACCGAAGCGATCGCGCAATGGCGAAGTCAATAATCCAGCACGAGTAGTGGCACCGATCAATGTAAACGGCGGCAGATCCAGCTTGATCGAGCGCGCGGCAGGGCCTTCGCCTATTATAATATCAATCTGGTAGTCTTCCATAGCCGGATACAGCACCTCCTCCACCGCAGGATTCAGCCTGTGGATCTCGTCGATGAACAAGACATCGTGCGCCTGCAAATTGGTCAATAAAGCCGCCAAATCTCCGGCTTTATCCAGCACCGGCCCGGAGGTCTGCCGAATATTGACGTTCATTTCGGTGGCTACGATATTGGCCAACGTAGTTTTACCCAGTCCCGGCGGGCCGAATATCAGCACATGATCCAAAGCTTCAGCGCGACTGACCGCCGCCTGAATGAAGATTTCCATTTGTTGGCGCAATTCGCGCTGGCCGACGTAATCTTTCAAGCGTTTCGGCCGAATCGCCCGATCGACTCTTTCCTCGTCGTTACTGCCCAGCGCAGTGACCAAACGGTCGCTTTCTATCATTTAACCGCTCCGCGCAGTGCCGCGCGAATGATATCTTCGCAACTGCTATCGTCGCTGGCAACGGCCTGGGCCATCCGCGCCGCATCCTGCGGTTTGTAGCCCAACGCGCACAACGCGCTGATGGCCTCCTGTTTTGCAGACTCTTTGGCGACATAGGTTTGGCCACCACCTGACTCGCGTGCACTAAATTTGTTTAGGTCCGGCAAGCGCCCGCGCATCTCCACGATCAAGCGTTCGGCGGTCTTTTGGCCGACGCCGGGCAAGCGCACCAAGGCCTTGA
This sequence comes from Methylomonas sp. EFPC3, assembly GCF_029643245.1. NCBI lineage: Bacteria > Pseudomonadati > Pseudomonadota > Gammaproteobacteria > Methylococcales > Methylococcaceae > Methylomonas > Methylomonas sp. EFPC3. Next base: position 4,004,925 of record NZ_CP116398.1, on the reverse strand, counting down.
CGTCATTGTCGTCGATACAGCGGTAAAACGCCTCTGTCGTCTGTCCGGACAATATGGTCAACGCCAATTTGGGTCCTATCCCGTTAACTTTGATCAGCGCCCGAAACAAACTTCTCTCGCCTTCGCTGACAAAACCGAACAAAATATGCGCGTCTTCCCGTACGATCAAATGGGTATGTAAGCGGACTTCCTCGCCCAGCGCCGGCAAATCGTAAAAGGTATTCATCGGTGCTTCGACTTCATAGCCAACGCCCTGCACGTCCAGCAATAACTGCGGCGGCGCCTTGTGGATCAGCTTGCCACGCAAAAAACCGATCACGCCCCCACCTGCTGCAGGCGTTTCGCTGTTTCCTGGTAATGGCTATGGCAGAGGCTGACCGCCAACGCATCGCTGGCATCGATTTGTAGCTCGCCTTGAATATTCAACAAAATTTTCACCATATGCTGCACTTGCAACTTGTCTGCGTTGCCTTTACCGACCAGCGCCTGTTTGACTTGCCGAGCGGCATATTCGAACACCGGTAGCCGCCTGTTCATCGTCGCGCAAATTGCGGCGCCGCGGGCTTGGCCGAGCTTCAAGGCAGAATCAGCGTTCTTGTGCATGAAAACCTGCTCGATCGCCATCTGCTCCGGACTATACAACTCTATAATCTGGCTGACGCCATCGAAGATTTGTTGCAACCGCTCCGGAAAATTATCGGACTGTACCCGAATGCAACCGCTAGCCAAGTATTTGACGCCGCGCGGCGACGTTTCGACCACGCCGTAACCGGTAATTCTCGAGCCGGGGTCTATGCCTAGTATCCTGACCAATCGCTTAACCGCCGCTTAATGTCAAAGCAGATTAACCGATCGCGGCCATAATTTCGTCGCTGATGTCGGCATTCGAATAGACGTCTTGGACGTCATCCAAATCTTCCAAGCGATCGATCAACTTCAGCATTTTCTCGGCAGCCTCGGCGTCTAACTCGGTTTTAGTGTCGGCATGCATAGTGACTTCCGCGCTTTCCGGCTCCAATCCAGCAGCGACCATGGCTTCTTTGACATTCAGATAATCCTCCGGCGCCGTAAACACATCGATCGACCCGTCGTCGTTGCTCACGACATCCTCGGCCCCCGCCTCCATCGCCGCTTCCATCACCGCATCTTCGTTTACCTCGTCGGAAAAACTGATAATGCCGACCTTACGGAAAAGATATGCCACGGAACCGTCCGTACCCAAGTTGCCGCCATGCTTGGAAAAAGCGTGTCGCACGTCGGCTACGGTGCGATTACGATTATCGGTCAGGCAATTGACCATGACCGCGGTGCCGCCGGGGCCGTAACCCTCATAGCGCACGTGTTCGTAATTATCGCCGTCGAGTGCGCCGATGGCTTTTTTGATGGTGTTATCAATGGTGTCCCGCTTCATGTTGGCACCAAGCGCCTTGTCGATAACCGCGCGCAAGCTGGGATTATTGGCAACGTCGCCGCCACCCGGACCTTTGGCGGCTACAGTAATTTCCCGGATCAGTTTGGTAAAAATCTTGCCCCGTTTGGCGTCTTGCGCACCTTTACGATGTTTGATATTCGCCCACTTACTATGCCCTGCCATTGTATCTCTCTGAATCCTCTAAAAAATTTGCCGATTTTACCATCGCAAACCCGGCTTATCGAGCTTCGTTATAGCACGTGCGGCAAAACGGCCGTTAGCGACGCATCGGCGACGTAGCAATCCGCTTGTTCTTCCACCAAAGGCCGGCGGACCACGCCACCAAACCCGATCATGTAAGCACCGGCCTGCTTGGCCTCCAGATCGGTCTTGCCGTCACCTATCATCACCAAGGCTGAATGGTGCATTCTAAGCCTTCTGCAGACTCTAGCCTTACCGCCGCTGACGGCTAACGGCGAATGCCGGGCAAAATCCGAATACCCGCCGTCGGCGTCGAACTCGATATCGACCGCATGCACGTGCTGCTCCGGAATCCCCAGCCGTTCCGCCAACGGCAAAATCGCTTGCCGCAATCCTCCGCTGATAATATGGATTTGTTTGGCATTCGCTTGTAACGCGGCAACGGTTTCGGCAACACCGTCGACCAACTCGGAAATGTACAAGGCGGCCAACCAATCTATCGCCGCTTTGTCCGGTTTGATCAATTCCAAGCGTTTGGCATAAACCTCTTCCAACGCCAATTCGCCATTCATCGCCGCATCTGTCAACGCCGCCACTTCATCGAATATCCCATTACGCCGGGCCAACTCGTCTATCCCTTCGATCCGGCTCAAGGTACTGTCACAATCAAAACAGACTACATCAAAACTCATAAAACGATTTGCCTCGCCGTATGCACTGCCGGCACTTCGCATACTGCTTTCAATACTTGTTCGTTCAAAGGGTCGGAAACGCTGATCACCATCATCGCCAATTGGTTTTGGTCGGCGATACTGACCTGCATCCGGGTGATATTGATATTGGCCGCGCCCAATATCGAACTGATCGCCGCAATCACACCGGGTTTGTCGTCATGCCGGGTAATCAACAACGCCCCCTCCGGCACGACTTCGATTTCGAAGTGGTTGATACCGACCAACCGGGGATGCTGATGTCCGAGCAAGGTACCGGACAGAGATACTTCCTTATCCCCACAATGCCCGGTGATTTTAATCAACGATTGATAGCCTTCAGCGTATTCGGTCTGTGATTCAACCAGCGCAACACCCTGGCGTTTGGCGATATTTTCGACGTTGACCCGGTTGACTGGAGTCGAAAGTTGACCTTTAAACAAACCTACCATGGCTTCCGCCGATATCGGCCTGATTTTGACTTGGGCGGCTTTACCGAAAACGGCAACATCCAGTTTTTCGATCGGCCGGTCGATTAAACCCACCAAGACCTTACCCAGAATATTCGCCAAGTTCATAAATGGCTGCGCCTCGTTCAGCTCTTCGGCTGACAGTCTAGGTAGATTCAAGGCATTAACCGCTTCGCCGGTTTGCAGGTACTTGACAACCTGACGCGCAATTTCGACGCTAACTGCAATTTGCGCTTCTTTGGTGGACGCCCCAAGGTGAGGAGTAAACACAATATTATCCAAACTCAACAAAGGGGAATCGGCCGGTGGCTCGTTTTCATAAACGTCCAAGGCCGCGCCGGCAATACGCCCTGCCTTTAACGCGTCGTATAGCGCCGCTTCGTCGACCAAACCACCACGGGCGCAATTAATCAGTCTTGCCGACTTCTTCATCATGGCCAATTGTTGGTGGCCGATAATATTTTTAGTTTTTTCTAATAACGGACAATGCAGCGTCAAATAATCTGCCTGTTTAAGCAACGTATCCAGATCGACCATTTCCGCACCGTGTTTAGCGAAAACATCGGGGGCAACATAAGGATCGTAAGCAATTACCCGCATGCCTAAGCCATGTCCTCGCTGGGCGACGATCCGGCCGATCGTACCGAAACCCAAAATAGACAGCGTCTTGTGGGCAATCTCGGCACCCATCAGCTTGGCCCGCTCCCACTTTCCTTGTCGAACCGAGAGATTGGCCGCAGGCAGATTCCGGCTTAACGAGAAGATATGCGCGATCGCCAATTCCGCCGTGGTGGTCGCGTTCGCATCGGGCGTATTCATTACGATAACACCCTGTTCGGTAGCAGCCGCTAAATCGACGTTATCGACTCCAATGCCCGCTCGTCCAACCACTTTTAACTTGGTCGCGCACTGTAAAACCCGCCTCGTGACCTGGGTATCGCTTCTGATCAGCAATGCATCATATTCGGCAATCAATTCGCATAACTCATCTTCATCCAATCCGGTCTGAATATGAATTTGAATGCCTTCTTGAGCATTCAAAAAATTAACGCCGTCTTCCGCGAGCTTGTCGGAAATCAGAATTTTTTTCATCACAGAAACCACGATTGATGGGCAATTCGGCCATTTTAGCAGCTTTGTTATAATCGCCCCAAGACCAATCAAGCCGTCCCGAATTTAACGCCTATGCAACTAAAATCCGCACTTGGTGCAATTGTCGCTGTGAGCATGTTGGCGATAGTTTTTTGGCAACAAACTCATTTAGACCCCAAAGCCCCCGATGCCGAATTCACCACGCTAAGTGGCGAGCGAATTGTGCTCGGAGAATTGGGCGGTCAGCCAGTATTGATCACATTTTGGGCGACCGACTGCCGGGCCTGTATCGAAGAAATTCCGGATTTAATCGCTTTGCACCAACAATTCGCCCACAAGGGTTTGCAAATAATTGCGGTAGCGATGCCTTACGAGATTCCCAGCCGAGTAAAGCAGTTGAGCGAAATGCGGAAATTGCCGTATGCAGTAGCCTTGGATATCGAAGGCGTCCATGCGAGGGCCTTTGGAGATGTATCGTTGACGCCCAGCAGTTTTTTGATTGACCGGGAAAGGAATGTCGTTTCCCGGGTGGTTGGTCGATTCAATTTAGCGGACTGGCGAGCACGAATTGCCGCAATGTAGTCGAATTGAACGACTCTCTAGGCGGATTAGCAGCCTTACGTGTCCCGTACCTGGATTGAGCCATCGCATGGCGCACGCAGCTGTGAGAAGAGTCTAGGCAAAAAAAAGCCCGTCTGAGACGGGCTTTATGTTTAAGAGCTTGGCGATGACCTACTTTCACATGGCAACCTGCCACACTATCATCGGCGCTAAGCGGTTTCACTTCCGAGTTCGGGATGGGATCGGGTGGTTCACGCTTGCTATGTTCACCAAGCAAACTGGTTAGGCTGTTGTTGCAGCCGTCATGCACAGGTTTCAAGCTTATTCGCTTGCCGGCTTTCGCCGTTAACCTGTTTTTCATGGAAATCTGTAGCGAGTTTGTCGTTCTCAGTTTGTTATCAGCAGTCAACTGCTACCCAAACGCATTGGGTGTTATATGGTCAAGCCTCACGGGCAATTAGTACACGTTAGCTACGCCCATTACTGGACTTCCACACCGTGCCTATCAACGTCGTCGTCTCCAACGGCCCTTCAGGGGACTTAAAGTCCCAGTGAGATCTCATCTTGGGAGGGGCTTCCCGCTTAGATGCTTTCAGCGGTTATCCTGTCCGAACGTGGCTACCCGGCAATGCCATTGGCATGACAACCGGAACACCAGAGGTTCGTCCACTTCGGTCCTCTCGTACTAGAAGCAGCTTCCCTCAAATCTCAAACGCCCACGGCAGATAGGGACCGAACTGTCTCACGACGTTCTGAACCCAGCTCGCGTACCACTTTAAATGGCGAACAGCCATACCCTTGGGACCTGCTTCAGCCCCAGGATGTGATGAGCCGACATCGAGGTGCCAAACACCGCCGTCGATATGAACTCTTGGGCGGTATCAGCCTGTTATCCCCGGCGTACCTTTTATCCGTTGAGCGATGGCCCTTCCATACAGAACCACCGGATCACTAAGACCTACTTTCGTACCTGCTCGACTTGTCCGTCTCGCAGTCAAGCACCCTTATGCCTTTGCACTCATTGCCTGATTTCCGACCAGGCTGAGGGTACCTTCGTGCTCCTCCGTTACTCTTTGGGAGGAGACCGCCCCAGTCAAACTACCCACCAGACACTGTCCCTAATCCAGATAATGGATCGAGGTTAGAACTCCAAACATACCAGGGTGGTATTTCAAGGATGGCTCCACAAGAACTGGCGTTCCTGCTTCACAGCCTCCCACCTATCCTACACAAGTAGGTTCAAAGTCCAGTGTCAAGCTATAGTAAAGGTGCACGGGGTCTTTCCGTCTAGCCGCGGGTACACTGCATCTTCACAGCGATTTCAATTTCACTGAGTCCCAGGTGGAGACAGTGTGGCCATCGTTACGCCATTCGTGCAGGTCGGAACTTACCCGACAAGGAATTTCGCTACCTTAGGACCGTTATAGTTACGGCCGCCGTTTACTGGGGCTTCGATCAAGAGCTTCTCCGAAGATAACCCCATCAATTAACCTTCCAGCACCGGGCAGGCGTCACACCCTATACGTCCACTTTCGTGTTTGCAGAGTGCTATGTTTTTGCTAAACAGTCGCAGCCACCGATTTTTTGCAACCGCCTTACGCTCCATCCGCGAGGGACTTAACTTATCAACGGCATACCTTCTCCCGAAGTTACGGTATCATTTTGCCTAGTTCCTTCACCTGGGTTCTCTCAAGCGCCTTAGAATTTTCATCCCACCCACCTGTGTCGGTTTAGGGTACGGCCACTAGTAACCTGAAGCTTAGAGGTTTTTCCTGGAAGCAGGGCATCTATCACTTCGCGTTTCTTTCGAGACACTCGTCATCACATCTCAGCATAAAGCACCCCGGATTTGCCTAAGGTACATGCCTACTTGCTTAAACGGCCACTTCCAACCGACCGCTGATATAGCCTTCTCCGTCACCCCATCGCAGTTACTACTGGTACAGGAATATTAACCTGTTTTCCATCGACTACGCATTTCTGCCTCGCCTTAGGTGCCGACTAACCCTGCGTCGATTAACGTTGCGCAGGAAACCTTGGGTTTACGGCGAGGGGGTTTTTCACCCCCTTTATCGTTACTTATGTCAGCATTCGCACTTCCGATACCTCCAGCCGACTTCTCAATCGACCTTCGCAGGCGTACGGAACGCTCCTCTACCACTCACGCAAAGCGTGAATCCGTAGCTTCGGTACTATGCTTAGCCCCGGTGAATCTTCCGCGCAGACCGACTCGACCAGTGAGCTATTACGCTTTCTTTAAAGGGTGGCTGCTTCTAAGCCAACCTCCTGGCTGTCTGTGCCTTTCCACATCGTTTCCCACTGAGCATAGATTTGGGGACCTTAGCTGACGGTCTGGGCTGTTTCCCTTTTCACGACGGACCTTATCACCCGCCGTGTGTCTCCCGTGCTGAAACTTGCTGGTATTCGGAGTTTGCATCGGGTTGGTAAGTCGGGATGACCCCCTAGCCGAAACAGTGCTCTACCCCCAGCAGTTATACACGAGGCGCTACCTAAATAGCTTTCGAGGAGAACCAGCTATCTCCGAGCTTGATTAGCCTTTCACTCCGATCCACAACTCATCCCCTACCTTTTCAACGGGAGTGGGTTCGGTCCTCCAGTGTGTGTTACCACACCTTCAACCTGGTCATGGATAGATCGCCCGGTTTCGGGTCTACACCTTGCGACTAAACGCCCTATTAAGACTCGGTTTCCCTACGCCTCCCCTATTCGGTTAAGCTTGCCACAAAATGTAAGTCGCTGACCCATTATACAAAAGGTACGCAGTCACCCCACGAAGGGGCTCCCACTGCTTGTACGCATACGGTTTCAGGTTCTATTTCACTCCGCTCTCCGCGGTTCTTTTCGCCTTTCCCTCACGGTACTGGTTCACTATCGGTCAGTAAGGAGTATTTAGCCTTGGAGGATGGTCCCCCCATATTCAGTCAACGTTTCACGTGCGCCGACCTACTCGATTTCATGCTGAAGACGTTTTCGTGTACGGGGCTATCACCCTGTATCGCCGGACTTTCCAGACCGTTCCACTAACGTCATCAACACTTAAGGGCTGGTCCCCGTTCGCTCGCCACTACTAAGGGAATCTCGGTTGATTTCTTTTCCTCCGGGTACTTAGATGTTTCAGTTCTCCGGGTTCGCTTCAGTGAGCTATGTATTCACTCAAAGATGACGAGGTTATCCTCGCCGGGTTTCCCCATTCAGACATCTCCGGATCACAGGCTGTTTGCCGCCTCCCCGAAGCTTTTCGCAGGCTACCACGTCTTTCATCGCCTCTTACTGCCTAGGCATCCACCGTATGCGCTTATTCACTTGACCATATAACCCGAATACGTCTGCTTTTACTTCGCTTCCGATTTTCATCTTCGGCTTCGTTAGGCTTACGATTTAAGTTATTTGTCAGCTGACATGTTCGCTGATGTTGCTTGAGAACGACTTGCTATTTACTTTCGGCGCTTATCTTTCGATAATCACTTCCGATAAACCGCAACTCGTTTCAGTTTTGATCGTTTCCGATCAAGACTTGGTTACAGATTTCCATATTGTTAAAGAGCGTATTGATCTAAGGATCAATTCTATAAAGCCTGTATTCAAGCATTATAGAGCTGATCGCCTTCACGGATACGTTGGACGCGGGCACTTGGCTTGCCTCTGGCGAGTGGTGGAGCCAGGGAGGATCGAACTCCCGACCTCCTGCGTGCAAGGCAGGCGCTCTCCCAGCTGAGCTATGGCCCCGAAAACAGTCAAAAGACTAAAGCCGAAATCGTCAAGATCAAAACAGCAATCCGACGAATGTCTTTTGCGTGTTCAGTTGCCTTGTTGCTTTCGTCTTGCTTTTCGCGTTGGTGGGTCTGGGAGGATTTGAACCTCCGACCTCACCCTTATCAGGGGTGCGCTCTAACCAACTGAGCTACAGACCCAGGTGCGTCTTTCAATCGAAATAATTTGTTGTGGATACGTGTAACGGGATTCTGTCTTTGTAAGGAGGTGATCCAGCCCCAGGTTCCCCTAGGGCTACCTTGTTACGACTTCACCCCAGTCATGAATCACAAAGTGGTAAGCGCCCTCCCGAAGGTTAAACTACCTACTTCTTTTGCAACCCACTCCCATGGTGTGACGGGCGGTGTGTACAAGGCCCGGGAACGTATTCACCGCGGCATTCTGATCCGCGATTACTAGCGATTCCGACTTCACGCAGTCGAGTTGCAGACTGCGATCCGGACTGGGACCGGCTTTGTGGGATTTGCTTGACCTCACGGTTTCGCTGCCCTCTGTACCGGCCATTGTAGCACGTGTGTAGCCCTACCCATAAGGGCCATGATGACTTGACGTCGTCCCCACCTTCCTCCGGTTTATCACCGGCAGTCTCCCTAGAGTTCCCGACATTACTCGCTGGCAACTAAGGATAAGGGTTGCGCTCGTTACGGGACTTAACCCAACATTTCACAACACGAGCTGACGACAGCCATGCAGCACCTGTCTCTCGGTTCCCGAAGGCACCAAGTCATCTCTGACAAGTTCCGAGGATGTCAAGGGTAGGTAAGGTTCTTCGCGTTGCATCGAATTAAACCACATGCTCCACCGCTTGTGCGGGCCCCCGTCAATTCATTTGAGTTTTAGCCTTGCGGCCGTACTCCCCAGGCGGTCAACTTAATACGTTAGCTCCACTACTAAGTTCTTTAAGAACCCAACAGTTAGTTGACATCGTTTACGGCGTGGACTACCAGGGTATCTAATCCTGTTTGCTACCCACGCTTTCGTACCTCAGCGTCAGTTTGAGTCCAGAGAGCCGCCTTCGCCACTGGTGTTCCTTCAGATCTCTACGCATTTCACCGCTACACCTGAAATTCCACTCTCCTCTACTCAACTCTAGTTATCCAGTATCAAATGCAGTTCCCAGGTTAAGCCCGGGGCTTTCACATCTGACTTAAACAACCGCCTACGCACGCTTTACGCCCAGTAATTCCGATTAACGCTTGCACCCTCCGTATTACCGCGGCTGCTGGCACGGAGTTAGCCGGTGCTTCTTGTATGGGTAATGTCAGTCTACCGGGTATTAACCGATAGGTATTCCTTCCCATTGAAAGTGCTTTACAACCCTCAGGCCTTCTTCACACACGCGGTATTGCTGGATCAGGCTTTCGCCCATTGTCCAATATTCCCCACTGCTGCCTCCCGTAGGAGTCTGGGCCGTGTCTCAGTCCCAGTGTGGCTGATCATCCTCTCAGACCAGCTACGGATCGTCGCCTTGGTAGGCCTTTACCCCACCAACTAGCTAATCCGACATAGGCTCATCTATTAGCGCAAGGCCCGAAGGTCCCCTGCTTTCATCCGTAGATCGTATGCGGTATTAGCGTGAGTTTCCCCACGTTGTCCCCCACTAATAGGCAGATTCCTATGCATTACTCACCCGTCCGCCACTCATCAAAGGTGCAAGCACCTTATCAGCGTTCGACTTGCATGTGTTAAGCATACCGCCAGCGTTCAATCTGAGCCATGATCAAACTCTTCAGTTTAATTTTGGTTTGTCGCTAAGAAAGATTAGCGACCAATCTTGACTCGATTACAGAACGTAATTTATAAGCTTAAATTGACGTGGTCTGTACCGATAATTTCTAACAGAAATCGATCGCTACACATACCCACACAAATTATTTCGATTCAGTTTGTTAAAGAGCCAGAGCGTTTCGCCCTGTTGAGCCGACATATTCTACAGCAATCAGAAGTCATGTCAACCACTTTTTTCAGCGACTTTCGATTCAAACCTCCAAATCAAAAGCCACCAACTTACCAACCCCAAAACAACAGAGCCAGCAAGCCCACCACCAACCCAGGATTTAACCTTCAAATCCCCAAGCCGTCAGCAGTGAAGAGCCGCTCATTCTAGCCACACCTCTCCACTCTGTCAACATTTTAATTTCACTTTGGCAAACTTTCTTTTGCCGACCTGGTAAACATGAGAACTTGCAGTGATTATTCGCTTCGGATCATCCAGCTTTTCGCCATCGATTTTCACAGCGCCTTGCTTGATTAAACGCAACGCCTCCGAAGTACTCTCTACCAGTCCAGCATTTTTCAGTAGATTAGCAATTGGCAAACCTTCGCTCCCTGCATCCATCTCTATTTCAGCCAGATCTTCTGGTATAGCCCCTCTCTGAAACCGCGCTTCGAAATTTTCCAGCGCCGATTTGGCGGCAGCGAAACCATGAAACCGCTCGACGATTTCCTGCGCCAACGCGACTTTATAATTCCGCGGATTGTCACCATCCTCACACGCTTGCCGCCAACCCTCGATTTCCAGCATCGGCCGAAAACTCAAAAGCTTGAAATAGCGCCACATCAATTCGTCGGATATCGACATGATCTTGCCGAACATATCATCTGCCGCATCAGCAATACCTATATAGTTGTTCAGAGATTTCGACATCTTCTGCACCCCATCCAAGCCTTCCAGGATCGGCATGGTCAGGACTATCTGCGGCTTCTGACCATAAATCTCCTGCAATTGGCGCCCGACCAGCAAATTAAACTTTTGATCGGTTCCACCCAGCTCGAGATCCGCCTTCATGACTACAGAATCGTAACCCTGAATCAGCGGATATAAAAATTCATGAATCGCAATCGGCTGACCACCTTTATAACGCTTGCTGAAATCGTCCCGCTCCAGCATCCTGGCCACCGTGTGTTTTGCAGCCAACTGAATCAATTCCGCACTGGTCATTGCGCGCATCCACGCCGAATTGAATTTCACCTCGGTTTTTTCCGGATCCAATATTTTAAAAACCTGGGCTTGATAAGTCTTGGCATTCTCCAGCACCTCTTCCCTGCTCAACGGCTTCCGCGTGACATTTTTACCAGTCGGATCGCCTATCATCGCAGTGAAATCGCCGATCAAAAATTGAACGTTGTGGCCGGCATCTTGAAACTGCTTAAGCTTGTTGATCAGTACGGTATGCCCCAAATGTAAATCCGGAGCGGTCGGATCGAATCCGGCCTTGATCGTCAACGGTCGATTCTCTTCCAACTTCTTAACGAACTCGGATTCCAACAAGATTTCTTCAGCTCCGTAACGCAGCTGAGCCAAGGTTTCTTGCAACAAAACACTCTCCTAATAGCCTTCAGTTTTAGGGCGCGCATTATAAGTGATGCAACTGTATCAACGGATAAAAAATCCCCATTTGTTAGCCATGAACCATAAAATTGCCTACAATTGGGCATTCGACAAACAATGAAAAGTGATTGCTGTGAAGAACAGAATACTCAAGTCGGCGCTGTTAGGCGCTTGTACCGTTGTTGCCGCAAGTGCAAGTTACGGATTGATCCCGCACAAAGGCTTGGAAGACGCCAAAAGTCTGGAGCACGACAAACTGATCTCTTCCAGGCTTGATCGATACACCAATTACAATCAAGCCAAACCCAAAATCAAACACCTCGACGTCACCGAGGAACTGGAACACACCGTCAAAACCGGCGAAAACCTTTCCAGCATTTTTTCGGACTTAAACCTGAACCGCGAGGATCTGCATAAAATCATCCACGCCAACCCAACCGGCAAGCAATTCGCAGCGGTCGAGCCCGGCCAAGACGTGGTTGCCACGCTTAACGCCTCGGGAGAATTGGAACGCCTAACCTACGCCAAAAACCCGTTCGAAACCCTGATTGCGACCCGTCACGACGATGGCTTCGATGTCGAATTGCTCAGCAAAAAAGTCGATTATCAAGTCGCCAGCGCCAAGGCTACGATCCATTCCTCGCTGTTCGAAGACGGCACACAAGCAGGATTGCCGGAAAAGATCATTCTAAAACTGGCCGACATCTTCGCCTGGGACATCGATTTTGCGTTGAATTTGCGCGACGGCGACGAGTTCACCGTGGTCTATGAAAAGCTGTTCGTAGAAGGGCGCGAATTCGACACCGGCGACATCTTATCAGTGGAATTCGTCAACCAAGGTAAGACTTACACCGCAGTACGCTTCGAAGACAATCAGGGCAATACCGGTTATTACACGCCGGACGGCAACGGATTACGCAAAGCCTTCCTGCAAACGCCGATGGACTTCGCCAAAATCAGTTCGCACTTCAACCTGCACCGCAAACATCCGATATTGAACACGATTCGCGCCCACAAGGGAGTGGACTATTCCGCCGCCATCGGCACGCCTGTCAAAACCACCGGCGACGGCAAAATCGTGTTCCGCGGCGTCAGAAACGGTTACGGCAATGTGGTCGAAATCGAGCACGGTCAAAAATACTCCACACTTTACGCCCATCTGTCGGGTTTCAAATCCGGCCAGAAAGTGGGCAGCAGCATCAAACAAGGCGAAGTGATCGGTTACGTCGGCAAAACCGGCTTGGCCACCGGTCCGCATTTGCATTACGAATTCCGCATCGGCGGCCAACACGTCAATCCGGTCACGGTAAAGCTGCCTCATTCCATGCCGATGGACAAAGCCCTGCTGGCCAAATTCAAGACCCAAACCCAACCGCTGGTCGCGCAACTCAAACAAGCCAAAGGCGACGCTCAGGTCGCGCAGAATTAAACCGATGGCCGAACTTTATATCGGCTTGATGTCCGGGACCAGCATCGATGGCATCGATGCCGGTCTGGTCGACTTCGCTGGTAACAAGATTACGCTTGTCGAGTTCCATTACCAACCCTTCCCGCCGGCACTGAGACAATCCATTCAGGCAATCAGCCAAGCCAATCAGGCAGTGCGATTGCTAGATTATGGACACCTGGACAGCCAAATCGGCCGTTTATTCGGCGAAGCCGCCAATGCATTACTAAAAAAAACAGGAATACCAGCGAGCGCGATCAAAGCCATCGGCAGCCACGGCCAAACCGTTTATCATGCTCCGGACGGCAGCGACGGTTTCACACTGCAAATTGGCGATCCAAACCGGATTGCGGAAATCACCGGCATCACTACGGTTGCCGACTTTCGCCGCCGCGACATCGCCGCCGGCGGCCAGGGCGCACCACTAGTACCGGCGTTCCACCAAGCGCTATTTACCGACCCGAACCAGGCCAGAACCGTGGTCAACATCGGCGGCATCGCCAATATCACGATACTCGACGACAAACCGGTCATCGGTTTCGATACCGGCCCAGGCAATGGCCTGATCGACTATTGGTATCAGCAACACCATTCAGGCATGTTCGATCAGTCTGGGGAGTGGGCGGCCGGAGGCCACACTAACCAAGAGCTACTGGCCGCACTCAAAGACGACCCTTATTTCGATTTAACGCCACCGAAAAGCACCGGCAAAGAGTATTTTTCCGCAGCCTGGCTGAAGCGAAAAATCGAATCATTCGGCAACCTAACGGCTCAAGACGTTCAAGCGACGCTTTGCCAATTCAGCGCAGATTCGATTTCCGATGCCATCAGCCGGCACGCACCGGAAACCAAACAAGTGTTCATTTGCGGCGGCGGCGCACATAACCTGCATTTGCTGCAGTTGTTGGCGGAAAACTTAAGAGTTTCAATCGCATCGACAGCGGCCATCGGCGTCGATCCGGATCACGTCGAAGCGCTCGCATTCGCTTGGCTGGCCCGGCAAACTTTGAATCGCTTACCGGGTAACCTATGTAGTGTCACCGGCGCCAAGGCGCCGGTGATTTTGGGCGGAATATATCCTGGCCGAAACGGTTTAGGCTGAGAAAGACGAGCCGCAGCCGCAAGTGGTGGTGGCGTTGGGATTGCGGATCACGAATTGCGCACCCGACAAATCTTCCTTGTAGTCGATTTCTGCGCCGTTTAGATACTGGATGCTCATCGAATCAATCAATACCGTCACGCCGCCGTTGACGATCTGCGTATCGTCCTCGTTCACTTCTTCATCGAAAGTAAAGCCGTACTGGAAGCCGGAACAGCCGCCGCCACTGATATAAACCCGCAGTTTAAGATTGTCGTTACCTTCTTCTTGAATCAAACCCGCGACTTTTTGCGCAGCGCTATCGGTAAATACAATTGGATCGGCCATATAAAACTCTTAAGCAATTGAATGGGTAGGGAATTATGACTATCCCCAGTATTTTGGTCAACAATTATTGTGATACCTTGACCCGGCTGGCCTTTTAACCCACCGGCAACTCAAATCGCAGTAAAATCAGGGTCCGTTTCCGCTGCAATCGAGGAGATACCGATGCTGATCACGTTTCTGAGACATGCTACGGCGGAGGATCGCGCCTTATCAAAAGCCGATAGCGATCGAGCGCTCACCGAAAAAGGCGCAAAACAGGTCAAACGGCTGGCGATCTTCTGTGAAAGAAATCGACTCTTGCCAAGCAAGCTATATTGCAGTCCGGCGCTACGGGCCCAACAGACCGCAACTTTACTGCATGACCACTTGCCCAACTGCCCCGCTGCGCTTAGCGTCGATTGGCTGACCATCGGCACCGAACCGCAACAACTGCTGGCACAACTTAAACGACTGGCCGATCTCGGCGAAGACAATGTCTGGTTAGTGGGGCATGAACCCGATCTTTCCGAGGCTATCGCCGCACTCTTAAACATGTCGGCCACGGCATTGTGCATCAAGAAAGCGTCGTTAACCCGCCTCAATGCCGACTTCAGTGATCCGCAATCGGTCACGCTGCTGTGGAGTCTGCCGTGCGGCTTGATGCGTTGATCTGTTTCGACTGGGCTTGATTCGGTAACAAACGGCCGGCAATTTCGTCGTCGTCCAGGTAGCACCCCGGATCTTCGGCCCAAAAATCGCCGGTCAGTTGCTGTGCCCGAACCCGGGTGTTGCCATTGCATATAGACTGGTAGCCGCAACTGCCGCACCGCCCCTGCAAAGGCCGCGGCGAAGCTTTCAGGCCGGCCATTAGGGGATCGGAGACATCCTGCCAGATTTCGGAAAACGGCCGCTGACGAACATTGCCCAAGCCGTAATGCCACCAGAACGTGTCGGGATGCACATTCCCCAGGTTATCGATATTGGCGACATTGACACCGGAAGCGTTGCCGCCCCATTGCCGCAGTTTGGCCTGGATGTGCTCGGCCCGCTCCGGGAAGCGGCGTTTGACCCAGTGCAGGAAATAGACGGCGTCGGCGTCGTTGTTGCCGGTCACCACTTCCCGGTGCAGGCCTTGTTTTTCCCAGCTCAACGACTTTTCAAACAGGCTATCCATTACTTTGCGGGTCAACTGAAACTCGGCATCGTCCTTGCGGTTTTTGTTGCCTCGTCCGCCGTAATTCAAGTGCGACAGATAAAATTTGTCGATGTCCTCGTCGTCCATCAATTGCAATAAGTTATCGAAATCATGGGCGTTGTCTTGGGTCAGCGTGAAGCGCACGCCAGCCTTGATACCGTGGTCGCGACATAAACGGATGCCGGCCAGCGAGGCATCGAACGAGCCCTGTTTCTGGCGAAATTTGTCGTGTGCCTCGCTCATGCCGTCGAGACTGACGCCGATGTACTGGTAATCGATCGCGGCAATTTGCTCTATATTGCTGGAGTTGATCAACGTGCCGTTGCTGGATAAGGCCACGTAAAAGCCCATGTCCCGCGCACGTTGCGAAATCGGAAAAATATCGGGATGCAACAGCGGTTCGCCGCCCGACAAAATCAGCACCGGCACCTTAAAGGCCTTTAAATCGTCCATCACCGTGTAGATTTCCGGCGTCGACAATTCCCCGGGAAAGTTGATGTCTGCCGAAGTCGTGTAACAGTGCTTGCAAGTCAGATTGCAGCGGCGAATCAGATTCCAGATCACCACCGGCCCGGAAGGCTTGCGCGCCGGTTTTAACGGTGTTGGCTCAAGTACCTCACGCATGTATTGGCTGAGTCTGAACATGCTTATCCCCCGATACGCAAACCGGTTTTTTTCAAAATTTTGCTGCTGTACAGTACCTCGTGCCCGCGCGCGTGATCGCCCAACAGCTCGGCAATGATGGCGACCTGGCGTTCGGCATCCTGCTCGGTCTTACCGTGTACCATCGCAAATAAGTTATACGGCCAGTCCGGTAAGTGGCGCGGGCGCTGGTAACAATGACTGACGAATGGCAACGCGGCAATCTGCCGGCCCAAGCGGTCGACATCATCATCGCCCACATCCCAAACGGTCATGCCGTTGTGGCGATAGCCCAGTTTGTAGTGGTTGGGCACCGCGGCGATCCGGCGGATGACGCCGGTCTGTTGCATTTCGGCCATGTGCAGCATCACGACCTGGACAGACAAACCCAATTGCTCGGCGACGGCTTGATAGGGCTCGGCAACCAACGGTAAGCCGGCTTGGGTAGCCTGGATAATTTGGCGGTCTATCTCATCGATACTCATCAAGCTTCCAATTGCAAACCGACGTAATATTCATTGATTTTCGGCATGTTATAGACGGTCAGACCGGTCAGCCGTTCGATCTCGGCAATCACGCTCGCCACCTGTTGCGGCTGTTCGGTGGCCAAGACAAACCACATGTTCAAGGCGTGGTTGCGAGCGTAGTTGTGGGCGACCTCGGGAAAGGCGTTGACGATTTCGGTGACTTCGTCAAAGCGTTCCTCCGGTACCTTGATGGCGGCCAGGGTCAACGCGCCGCCCATTTGCTCGGCGTGGTACATCGGCCCGAACCGCGACAACACGCCATCGGCCAGCAAGGCCCGCAGGCGCGTCAACAAACAGTCTTCGGTCAAACCCAGTTCTTCGGCGACCCGTCGATAGGGCGATTCGCAGATCGGGAAACCTTGCTGCAGGCGATTGACGATGCGTTTATCGATGGTATCCATGGCGTCACACATTTTGCCATTCGCATGCAGCGGGAACGACCGCATCCCGTTCGACACGGTTTGGTGGGTCGTTGGCGGCCTCCGCCGGCGCCGAATAGCGCGCACCGCGTTGTTTAAAGCAGCGCCGGCTAAACAATACTTCGTAGGGATAAGCCGCCAGCGCGCAATCATGTCTTAACACCGCCCATTGCTCCAACACCACTTCCCGGCTTTTGCCATGGATCATGCAATACAGGTTGTAAGGCCAAACCTCGCCCTGGCGCGGCCGCTGATAGCAGAGATTGACGCAGGCTTGTTGACTGATCAGGGCTCCGACGTCGGCGACACGCTCGTCCGGAACATTCATCACGATCATTGCATTGGCCCGGTAGCCGAGTTGGCGATGCTTGACAACCACCCCCCAGCGCTTGATCAAACCTTGCGCGCGCAAGCGCGATAGACGCTGGATCACGTCCTGTTCGCTCAAACCCAAATCCTCAGCAATTGCCGCATAAGGCCGTGCCGTGATCGGCAGACCGGCCTGGACGGCGGCAATCAAACGATGATCAACGGCATCAATCATGCAAATTCAATTCAAACCCGAGATTGATGAAATAGTCGGCCAACATCGGCAATAACATCGCCGGATAACCGCTGCGGTTCTCGATATCCGCAATCACGGCGCGCAAATGCGCCTCGTCGTCGGCCACCGCTACAAACCACAAGTTAAAACGATTTTCCCGTTCGTAGTTATGATTGACTTCCGGACAAGCGCTGACCAAGTCGGCAACCCGCGCCAGATCGTGATCCGGCACCGCCATCGCCACCAGCGCGCTGCTGCCGATGCTGTTCGGCGCAATGACCGGACCGATGCGGCTGATCATCCGTTGCGCCGACAATTCTTCAAAAGCGTGCAGTACAACCTCTTCGCTGACGCCGAGTTGATCGGCAATATCGCGATACGGTGTGGGGCTGAGCGGAAAATCCTGCTGGTAATCGTTGAGCAGGCGTTTGTGCAAGGGTGCCAGCATCGTCACCAACCTATGCGATTGGCGCGGTCGGTGAAAAAAATGCCGCTGGGTTTTTGGGCGGGCAGACGGGCTATTTCGGCCAGGGTTTCCGTATCGTAAACCATCAGCCGATCGTCGTCGCGCACCGCCAGCCAGACTGTTTCGCCGCGCGGACTGAATTCCATGTGCAACACCGCCTTGCCGGGTTGCAAGGTTTTGACGATGTTGAAATTCTTGACGTCGATGACCTGCACGGCCTGGTTATCGGGGAACGCGAAATTCACCCAGATTTGGCGGCCGTCGGGCCGGGCACTGACGAAAACCGGCTGGCCGGCCAGCGGAATGCGCTTGACCAGTTCCCAATCGGTTTTGTCGATGACCAGTACCTCATGCTGCCCGATGGCCGGCACGAACAGCCAGTCGCCGGCCATCGTCCAGCCCTCCAGATGGGGCATTTTGTAGACTGGTAGTTGCTCGTCGTCCTTGCCGTAGTCTTCGAGGATATGCTCGACGCCTTTTTCCGGCTGCCATAAATCCAGCAGTGCCAAACCTTTTTCGCCGAACAGGCCGGCCGCATAGAAATGGCCGTCCGGGCTCAACAACGCATCGTAGGGCTGCTTACCGATGTCCTGGTATTTTTTGACGACTGGTTGACGCGGATTTTTGGCGTCGATCAGCCAGATTTCGTTGGCTTCGAACAGGCTGCACACGAAACGCTGACCCGGCGCGTCAACCAAGCCGACCACTTTGGACAACTTGCTATCGTCGCCGTAGACCGCCGGAATCTCGGCCAATTGCTCCAAGCTTTCGGCGTCGAACAGCTTCACCCCGCCCGGCGTGTAATTGGAGACGGCAATCACTTTACCGTCCTGAGATATGGCGCCGCCGATACTGTTGCCGGCCTGCACGATCCGTTTGTCGATTTTGTCCTGCAACAGATCGATTTTGCTTAATCCGCCGTCACGACCGAATACATAGGCGTAACGCTGATCGCGGGAAAATACCACCGAGGCATGCGACAAATCGCCCAGACCTTCGATGCGGCTCAGCATAGCTGGTTTGGTAGTATTGACGATTTGAATAGTGCCGGCTTCGCGCTCGATCACGACGCCCAAATCGCCGGTCGCCCGAAAATCGGCGCAAGCCGAGCCGGCAACGGCCAGAGCAGACAACAACACGGAAGCCAAAAGTTTCATGAAAACCCTGTTCTGAAAATTATTCCGTTCCAACAAATCCGCAGCCGGCCGCCGCCCTTTAGCTAAGCCGGCTTCAGCGTTGGCGCAGACGCGCAAGCATCCAGCTGATCTCGGCATCGTTCAAAAACGGTTGCCACGCCGGCATAGCCGTGCCGGCCCGGCCGTTACGAATCACGTCGAACAATAACGCATCGCTTTTGTCGGCCAAGGCGTCCGGCATCAACGAAGGCCCCAATCCACCCTTGGGCGGCAGGCCATGGCAGGAACCGCAATCGTGCTTCAGCATATTGGTCAATTCCTGCTGGCGCCCGGCGCCCGGCTCTTCGGCGTACACGCTGAAACAAAACGCGCCGAGCAGCCAGGCAATCCGCATCGCTTAAGGCTTGACGCTGCCGTAATAGGCGGCGATATCCGCAATCTCGCTATCGGTCAGCGAACCGGCTATCGCGTTCATGATGTCCGACTTGCGGGTCTTATCGCGGTATTGCTTGATCGCGGTTTTCAAATATTCCGGATCGCGCCCACCCAGCGGCGGAAACGGGGCATCGGCGCTGGGCATACGAATGCCATGGCATTGTGCGCAAACCATTCCGGCTTTATATTGACCGACATATAAACTGACCGCCTGGGCATTGCCGGCGACCAACATCGTCGCCAGCATTGCAGCACTGTAACGGGCTATTTTCATTTGTGTTGCTCCATTTCGTCAGGCGACAAACCGCGGGTCATGTATTTGACTCGGCCTCTGGAGAAAATCCCTGCCGGGCTTTCCATCGGAATGCTGGCGACTTTTTGCAGACTGTGGGAATCGTAAACCACGACTTCGTCACCGTTATAGCCAGCCGAAATGTAAAGGAATTTACCGTCGGCGCTGTATTCCGGGAAGTAGGCGTGGCCGCCGACATCCAGGGTTTTGGCGACTTCCAGGGTTTTCTTGTCGATCAACTGCACGGTGCGGGCACGCCGGTCTTTACTGATGATATCCACCGCGACATAAGGTGCGTTGGCATGAGCGGCCGGCGATTCGGTACCGCCGGAGACTGGCACTTGCTTGACGACTTCCATTTTGTCCAAGTCCCAAACGCTGACCACGGTTTTGTCGCAATCGCCGAAATTGGTACCAAAGCCCAAGGTACGACCGTCGACCACCACCGCCGAGCCGCCGCCGACGTGCGGCACGCAACCGGCCGGCAGTTGTTTGATCAATTCGCGTTTTTCCAAATCGATCGCGGCGACGATGCTGTCGTCATAGGACGCAATCATCAATTTTTTGCCGCCGTGGGTCAGAAAGGCATCGTGCAAGTGGCGACCGACTTTCTCGATCTTGGTCACTGGAAAGCCGTCTTTTTTGTAATCGACCACCCAGACTTGGCCGGCGTTTTCCAAGGCAATCGCAAAAATATCGGCGTACGGCGTACCGATGATCATGCCGGAATCCGAGGACACGTGTTTGCCGTCCGGATCGATACCTTCCAATTCGAAGGTTTTCAACGGCTCCAAAGTGTCGGCGTCCAGGATCACGGCGTTATGCGGCACGAACGAGCCGGCCATGATGTATTTGCCGTCGCGCGATACGCCCATGCCGGGACCGTTCCAGCCGGTTTTGATGCTGCGCACCGCTTTCATTGAGTACAAATCGACTTTAAAAATCTCGGCGGTGTCGGTTTTGACATAAGCCCAACGCGGATTGGCCGGATTGAAATCGATAATATGCGCCGCGGTGCCGGTCGCAACCTCACCAACTTTCTGGTGAGTCGCACTATTGATGAAGATGGCTTTAGAGCCTTCGCCGCGGCCGTATTTGCCGCGGGCAGCGACTCCGATCAGGTTCTCGAATTTATCGTCGATCTGAAACGTCGGCTTGGCTGGCAACGTGCTTTCGTCTTTGACGTAGACTTTCAACGATTTTTTCATGTCGTCTATGGTCCAGGCCGGATTCGGTTGTTTCGGCGTTTCCTGCAAGTGCTTGATCACGCCGCGGATCTCGTCGTCGCTCAATCGGCCGTAGAACGGCGGCATCAAAGTGTCGAAGCTGCCGACCATGACGATGGTGCGCAACGCGGTTGGACTGCGGCCTTTCAACGTGGCCGAGTTCAACGCCGGCGCCAAATAGCCGCCGTGGTCGGAGCCGTGGCAGCTCGCGCAATTGTCCTGATACAACTGATGCATGTCTTCGGTCTTGGCTAACGCCACTCCGGACGACAAGAGCATGATGATGGAACTCGCCAGTAATTTTTTACCCATTATTGTTGTTTTTTTCATCTAAATTTCCTGCCATCCGCAAGTTAAAAAAAGAGCCAACTTGGTGCATTAAACCATAAAAGACCGTAACGGGCAGCGCTGCGGATTCCCATGATAAAATGACAACTTGTTGACTCCAGGCCGAATGTTATAAGCTAAAGTTTCGATTCGCTATCAATTTACCGCTTGATAGGCGCCCTTGTCAACCCGACGCGGCTCAAACAGAATGCAATTTATGCAAAAGACTGATATCTATGAACTTATCGAGTGCATGACCACGTTAATCCGCTCGGAAGAGCGGAAAAAGTGCACCGAATTAGGCCTGCAACCGGTCCACTTCCAAGTGTTGAACTACTTATCGCGCTGCAACAAGTACAGCAACACGCCGGCCGCTGTCGCCAATTATCTGGGCATGACCCGCGGTACGGTGTCGCAATCGCTGATCATTTTGGAAAAAAAGGGCTACATCGGCAAAACGCCCGACACTAACGACAAACGCGTCGTGCACTTGCACCTGCTGCCCGACGGCGCCGAAATCCTGAAGCAAGCCCGGCCCTCCGACCTGTTCACCAGCGCCACGGCGATTTTACAGCAAAGCGAGTCGCCGCCATCCGACGCCAACGTATTCCAACAAGCCCTGACCGCGCTGCAAAAAGCCAACCAGTCGCAATCCTTCGGCGTGTGTAAAACCTGCCGCAATTTCAGCGAGAAAGACGGCGGCTTTTTCTGCCTGCTGACCCAGGAAAAACTCAGCGTCGAAGACAGCCAACAAATCTGCCAGGAACACAACCCGGTCTAAGACCGCGGAGCACGGCATCGCGGCTAGCGTCCGCACGGCACACCCGTTTCGGGGGAACAATTATGACGATAGCCAGAATAGCGATAACGCCGGGCGAACCGGCCGGCATCGGCCCGGATTTAACCGTACAACTCGTGCAACGAGCGCTGCAATGCCAACCGGTGGCCGTCGCCGACCCGGAACTATTGGCGCAGCGGGCCGAAAAATTGGGACTGCCGCTAACCATCGAACCGTTCGAGCCGGACCGGCCGGCCCTGCCGCATCGACCTGGCACACTGTCGGTGTTACCGCTAAAGCTCAGCGCAGCGGCGGTCTGCGGCCGGCTGAATCCGGACAACAGCCACTACGTGCTGGAAACCATCCGCCAGGCCACATTAGGCTGCCTGAGCGGCACGTTCTCGGCTATGGTCACCGGCCCAGTGCATAAAGCCGCGATCAACGATGCCGGCTTCCGCTTCAGCGGCCATACCGAATTCATCGCCGAACTGTGCGCTGCCGATCCGGTGATGATGCTGGCGACGCCGGGGCTGCGGGTCGCGCTGGCCACCACCCATCTGCCTTTGGCCCAGGTCAGCGCCGCGATCACGGCCGAGTCTTTGCGCCGAGTCATCAAAGTACTGGACCACGATTTGCGCCGGCGCTTCCGCATCGCGGAGCCGCGGATTCTGGTATGCGGCCTGAACCCGCACGCCGGCGAAAACGGCCACCTCGGCCACGAAGAAACCAAAATTATCGAACCGACGCTGGAGCGCCTGCGCAGTGAGGGCATCCATCTTTACGGCCCATTGCCCGCCGACACCCTGTTCACCCCCAAATACCTGGACCATGCCGACGCCGTACTGGCGATGTACCACGACCAAGGCCTGCCGGTCTTGAAATTCAAAGGCTTCGGCCAAGCCGTCAACGTCACCCTCGGCCTGCCCATCGTCCGCACCTCGGTCGACCACGGCACCGCACTGGAACTGGCCGGCACCGGCAAAGCCGAGATCGGCAGCTTGCAATTTGCATTGCAGACAGCTTTGGATATGAGCATAGGAACAAAATAAAGGAAGCGGCGATGACTGAATCGATACCGGAACCCGAGCACTGGAGTACCCAAAGTTTTCTGGCGCATTTCATGCGAGTTCACGATCAAATGCCCGATCGCTCGTTTGCTTTTATCCTTGGAGCCGGGGCATCGCGGGCTTCCGGGATTCCGACCGGCGGCGAGCTGGTGCAAAAATGGCTGGCAGAGTTGCATCAACGCGCCGAGACGCAAGACGCGCTAACGGACTGGGCCACGTCCGACAATCTGCAAATCTCAGGCTTCGATTACACCCGGAAAGCCGAGTTTTACCCGCAAATTTACGAACGCCGCTTTCGCCGCGATCCGGAAGAAGGCTATGCCGATTTGGAAGCGGTAATGGCGGACAGGGAACCCAGCTTCGGATACTCGGTACTCTCCAACATCCTCGACCAGACCCGGCATAAAGTGGTGATTACCACCAACTTCGACAATCTGGTCGCCGATGCCTTATCGATTTATACCCGCTCTTATCCCTTGGTATGCGGCCACGAGTCGTTGGCTGGCTTCGTCCGCACCCGTTTGCGTCGACCGTTAATCGCTAAAATCCATCGCGATCTGTTGTTCGCGCCGATCAACGACGGCGATGGCGTCAACCACTTGGCGGACGGTTGGGAACAGCCCTTAACCCGGCTGTTTTCCCACCACACCCCCATCGTACTGGGCTACGGCGGCAACGACGGCAGCCTGATGGACTTTTTACGTGCGATGCCAACCGAAACAATTCCCGGCGGCATCTTTTGGTGCTATCGCAAAGACGACGGCTTGCCCAGTGATAGAATCCGCACCTTAGTCGCTCAGCACAACGGCGCATTGGTGCCTGTAGTGGGTTTCGACGAATTCATGCTGCAATTGCACAACCAACTTGAATATCAATTTTTGGCGGATGCGGTCAGACAACGCGCCGAGGATCGCGCCAAACAATATCAAACCCAAGTGGACGAAATTCAAAAACGACTGGATAGCGCCACCGACGATCAATCGCCAGAAACTCAGGCCGTCAAACAAGCCTTGCACGACAGCGTTGCCCGGCAAAAACTCAAAAGCTGGTGGGATTGGGAAATCAAAGCCAAGCAAGCAAAAGACGCTGACGAACGCGAACGGATTTATCGCGCTGGTTTGGCCCAATTCCCTGACAGCGCAGGATTGACCGGCAATTTCGCTAACTTCATGAAAAATAATTGCCGGGATTACGACGAAGCCGAACGCCTGTACCGTAAAGCCATAGAACTCGATCCGAATGACGCAGATTACACCGGCAATTTCGCCCTGTTTAAGGCGAATGTTCGCAAGAATTACGACGAGGCCGAACGTCTCTACCGCAAAGCTTTGCAACTCGACCCCAATAGCGCTAACAAAACCGGCAATTTCGCCCTCTTTATGACGAATATTCGTAAGGAATACGACGAGGCCGAAAGTCTCTACCGCAAAGCTTTGCAACTCGATCCAAACCACGCCAACAACGCCGGCAATTTTGCCACCTTCATGGCGAACATCAACCAGGATTACGATGAGGCCGAGCGCCTGTACCGCAAAGCCCTACAACTCGATCCGAATAGCACCTACCACACCGGCAATTTCGCCTGTTTGAAGCTGATACAAAACCAATTAACTGAAGCGGAAACCTTGGCAAGGCAAGCCTGGCAACTCAGCGCCGGCCAAAGCGAACAAGTCGGCGCCGAAGCGGCGCTTTATCTAGGCTTGATCTCGCGGTTGCGACAAAGCAACGACATCGCCGCTTTGGGACGATTGAAAACTTTGCTGCAAACTGGTTTCGACCGACTCAGCTGGTCTTTCGATGCGCTGTTAATGGCCATGCAAGACCGATTGGATGCAGAAGACTTCTCGCTATACAGCGCATTAGCCGCAGCCATTCTCGACAACGACAGAGTTGCCGAATTGGACCAATATGCGCGCTGGCGGGAAATCTCGCCCATCGAACTGAATACGACCTGGGAAGACCAACAACCAACCGGTTCCGATTAAATTCAATAACGCATCTCCATGACCCACACCGCCCGCAAACGCTTCGGCCAAAACTTTCTGCAAGATTTCCGCATCATCCAAGACATTTTGGATTATGCCCACCCGCAAGCGGGCGAACACTGGGTCGAAATCGGCCCCGGTCTGGGCGCGCTGACCAAGCCGTTGCTGGACAGCGGCGTGAAATTGGACGTGGTCGAGCTGGACCGGGACTTGGTGACGCGCTTGCAAAAGCAGTTTGCCGGCAACGCCAACATCAACATCCACAGCGCCGACGCGCTGAAGTTCGACTTCAGCGGCTTGGCCGGGGCCGGCGAAAAATTGCGGGTGATCGGCAACCTGCCCTACAACATCTCCACGCCGCTGATGTTTCATTTGCTGGAAACCACGAGCTGCATCGAAGACATGCATTTCATGCTGCAAAAAGAAGTGGTGGACCGGATTTGCGCTGAACCGGGCAGTAAAAAATACGGCCGGCTCAGCGTGATGATGCAGTACTACTGCGAGGCGGAGTGGCTGTTCGACGTGCCGCCGGAAAGCTTCGATCCGGTACCCGCGGTGATGTCGGCCATCGTCCGACTGGCGCCGCATGCCGCGCCGCCGGCCGCCGTCGGCAACCTGGACGACTTCAACAGCTTGGTCAGCCAAGCGTTCTCGCAGCGGCGTAAGACCATTCGCAATTCCTTGAAAAATCTGGTCGAAGCGGAGCTCCTGGACGAGCTCGGCATCGACAGCAACTTGCGCGCCGAAGCCGTGACACTGGAACAATTTGCCGCGCTAAGCCGGCGCATTGCCACTCCCCGCTAAGCAAAACAGCGGCAATGTTTAGGTCTGCCCGGCTATGCAGCGGCGGATCAGGCCGATCAACTCTGCGATATTGAACGGTTTGGTGACGTAGGCCTGGAATCCGGCCGCCATGTAGCGGGCCACATCCTCGCTCATGGCATCCGCACTGATCGCAATCACCGGAACGGCGGCTGTCGCCGGATCGCGGCGCAAATCGCGCAAGGCAGCCTCGCCGCTCATACCCGGCAAATTGATGTCCATCAACACCAAATCCGGTTGCAAGGCCCGGATCATGGGCAAGGCTTGCTCGGCGCTGGCGGCGACGTCAAGCTGCAACTCCGGCAGCCGCCGGAATACTTGGCGCATCACGTCGACGTTCACCGAGTTGTCCTCGACATACACCACCTTGCCGCAGACACCCTCGCCGACAACAGCATTCACGCCGGCGTCTTCGGCGTCCACCGCCTCGGAAATGTACTCTGGCTCCGGCTCGGCCACAGCCAACTCCACCCAGAAATGGCTGCCGACGCCCTCCCGGCTTTCGCAGCCGATACGCCCGCCCATGACCTCGGCCAATTGTTTGCAAATCACCAAACCGATACCGGTACCTTCGATGGAGCTGCGCTCCGCACCCAGGCGCTGAAACGGCTTGAACAATTCGGACTGGTAGCGCTCCGGGATACCTATTCCGGTGTCTGTCACATCGATTGTTACGGTCTTCCCTTGAATCCGATAATCCAAATCGACCGTGCCGCCGTCCCGGTTGTATTTGACGGCATTGGAGACCAGATTCAGCAACAACTGCCTGAGCTTGTCGAGATCGGCCTTGACCGCTAACGCCGGGCTCTGTGCCGCCGGCTGGCTCTCAGCGGCGGTATCGTCGCGACGGCACAGGCGCAATTCAATGCCGCGGGCCGAAGCCATGGTCGACAACAACAGGATGACTTCCTTGAACACCGGCAGCAATGCCACCGGCACCAATTTGAGTTCGGTTTTGCCGGACTCGATACGAACCAGATCCAGAATTTCGTTGACCAGTTTCAGCAAGTGCCGGCCGCTGCCGAGTATCATCCGCACCGAACCGAGTTGCCCTTCGGTCAAAGGTTCGTCTGTATCGGACTCCAGCAGTTGGCTGAATCCGATGACGGAATTCAAAGGCGTACGCAGTTCGTGGCTCATACTGGATAAAAACACCGACTTGGCGCGATTGGCCGACTCTGCGACCTCCTTGGCCTGTGCCAATTTTTCCTCAGCCTGCTTCCGCTCGGTGACATCCAGCATGATGCCGGTCCACACCACCGATTCGCCGTTGGCCGCCGGATTGGGCTGGGCGGTCAATTGCAGCCATTTCAAGCGACCGGACAGCGCGATGATACGAAACTCGGCATTGAAATAACGCCCTTCCCGGCTGGCGTTTTGCTCTTCGACGGCCAGCCGCGGCAGATCGTCGGGGTGAATCAAGCGGGTGAAAGCCCTTGCGTCGCCGAGCACAGCCTCCGGCTCCAGCTCCAAAATGTCGCGGCAGCGCGGACCGACATAGAGAAAACCGGCATCGGGTCGAGGCGGTAACACGTAATCGCAGAGCATGCCCGGCACCGTGGCGGCAATGTTGCGAAATCGCGCTTCGCTCTTACGCAAGGCTTGCTCCATTGCTTTGCGCTCGCTGATGTCGGTGATAAAACCGTGCCACAGAACATCACCGTTTTCCAGCCGGGTCGGCGTAGCATGGCCTTCCAGCCAAATCTCGCCATGCTCGGGATGGATCACGCGGTACTCGTCGCGCCAAACATTCAGGCTCTCGGCGGAAAGCGCGATACTCCGCCGTACTCTTTCCAAATCGTCCGGATGCAATACCTCGAACATCGGCGCCGCGTCGACACGCACGGCAGCGGGATCGACGCCGTAAACACCGTAAATGCCGGCACTGGCGTAGGGAAAGCAGGAACGGCCATCGGCCCGCAGCAGGAACTGGTAGATCATGCCCGGCAAGTTAGCGGTCATTTTCTCTTGGCGACTCAGCACGCGGAATATTGCGCGACGGCTCCGCATTTGCAGATAGGCAAATCCGCCTAGCAGTATCAGTATGGTCAGCGTACCGGCCAACCAGGGATACAGCCAGGACAGGTCCTGGCCGTCGGGATGGTAGATCATGCCGCTAAAATCGAATCTTTCCGGCAGCATACCCAGGCGGGTGTAAATATCGGCGATGTGCTGCCAGCGCGACTCGCTGTTGTGCCCCAATTCGATCAGGTCGGCCATGATGAAGCGGCGGTATTGTCTGGCCTCCCACTTCAGATGTTCCAACGGCCTTTCGGGGATGTATTCGCGCTGAATCAACTCGGCGATTTCGTCAGGATGCTGCAACGCATAGGCCCACCCCTTCAAGCTTGCCGCCCGAAAGGCCCTGACGCGCTGCGGGTACCGTTTGACTTGTGCCTCGCTGGTAAACAGGGTATCGCCGTAGAAATCGATACCGGCGTCGATAGCCCGCAACTCGGTGTAACCGATGCCGGCCTGATGCAGCGTGTAAGGCTGATCGGGAGAGTAGGCGGAAATCGCGTCGGTACGGCCTTCGATCAGATCGTCGATGTTTTGGCTATGGGTCTGGCGCTGGTAATCGGCAGGGTGCAGACCGGATTGAATGAAATACGCCAGCAATTCGGCGTCGTTCGGCCCGTACATTACCCGCTTGCCGGCCAAATCGGCAACGTCGCGGATGCCGCTGCCGTGGCGCACCACCAAGCTCAGCGGCGAATGTTGGATGATGGGAGCCAATACCACTACCGGCAATCCGCTGGCTCTATCCAAAATCAACTGGGAATTGCCGACCCCAAACTCGGCCTGTCCCGATGCCACCGTTTCCGAAACCGAACGCTCCTGACCGCCTTCGACGATGCTGACCCGCAGCCCGGCGTCCTGGTAAAACCCCTTGTGTAGCGCCGCGTAGTAGCCGGCGAACTGGAATTGGTGTTTCCACTTCAGTTGCAGCGTTACCGTGTCCGGGGCTTGCACGGCGCCGGCAATCCGGACGACCGCGAACAGCAACACTATCAAACCGATTCTCGATACAGCCATGCCGACTGGCCTCCTATATTCCAAGACCGATATCCGGCATAGGCAGCGAATCGCTCGCGGGATTAGCGGTTTGGCATAAGCATAACCCGTTTTCCGGAAAGCGCACCTCCGCCAGCCGCCGGCTTGAGCGATCGACACCCGAAACTTGCGACGCCGGACAAATCAGCAAGCCTTCGATAAATGCGTTAAAATGCGGCATTTTTCTTAAACGTTAACCAAGCCGGATTTCCCGTATACGGCGGTATTTTCTAACCACACAATATCTTCCGGAGATGTTGCAATGCGTATTATTTTGTTAGGCAGCCCTGGGTCGGGCAAGG
This sequence comes from Methylomonas sp. EFPC3, assembly GCF_029643245.1. Lineage (NCBI taxonomy): Bacteria > Pseudomonadati > Pseudomonadota > Gammaproteobacteria > Methylococcales > Methylococcaceae > Methylomonas > Methylomonas sp. EFPC3. The sequence continues at coordinate 3,975,288 of NZ_CP116398.1, read as the reverse complement.
GCACCCAGGCCCAGTTCATCACCGAGAAATTCGGCATCCCCCAAATTTCGACCGGCGACATGCTGCGCGCCGCGGTCCGCGAAGGCACACCGCTGGGTATCGAAGCCAAAAAGGTCATGGATAGCGGCGGCCTGGTTTCCGACGAAATTATTTTAGGCCTGATCAAGGAACGCATTGCCCAGGACGACTGCAAAAACGGCTTTCTGCTGGACGGCTTCCCGCGCACCATCGCCCAGGCTGAAGGCTTGGCCAAAATGGGAGTCGAGCTGGACTACGTCGTGGAAATTGCCGTCGACGACGAGGAAATCATCAAGCGCATGAGTGGCCGCAGAGTGCATCCGGCTTCCGGCCGCAGCTACCATGTCGTATTCAACCCGCCGAAACAGGAAGGTGTCGACGACATCACCGGCGAGCCGCTGATCCAACGCGACGACGACAAGGAAGAAACCGTGCGCAAGCGCCTGAGCGTCTATCACGAGCAAACCAAACCGCTGGTGGGTTTTTATTCCGCAGCCGACCAAACCGCCAAATTCGCCTCGATCGCCGGCGTCGGCTCGGTGCAGGACATCACCGAAAAGCTGTTCGCAGCATTGGCATAACAATAGTTTAGGGTACGCATTTATGCCCTTTCGGGTATCGCGTACCTTTTAGTTAGAGACGGTACGCCGCGCGTACCCTACCAGAGAGAAACCAAGATGGCAGGTAAAACCTTATACGACAAATTGTGGGACGACCACGTCGTTCACACCGAAGACGACGGCTCGTGCTTGATCTATATCGACCGCCAGTTGCTGCATGAAGTGACTTCGCCGCAAGCCTTCGACGGCATGCGGATCTCGGGCCGCAAACCCTGGCGCGTGGCCCGCAATCTGGCGGTGGCCGACCATAACGTGCCGACATCGGGCCGCGCCCAAGGCATTGCCGATCCGGTTTCGAGATTGCAAGTGCAAACCCTGGAAAACAACTGCGCCGAGTTCGGTATTACCGAATTCGACATGGCCGACATCCGCCAAGGCATCGTGCATGTGGTCGGCCCGGAACAAGGCGCCACCCTGCCCGGCATGACCGTGGTCTGCGGCGACTCGCATACCTCGACTCACGGCGCATCGGCCGCGCTGGCCTTCGGTATCGGCACCTCTGAAGTCGAACACGCCCTGGCGACGCAGACGCTGGTACAAAAAAAAGCCAAAAACATGTTGATCAAGGTCAACGGCAAAACCGGTCCCGGCGTCACCGCCAAAGACATCGTGTTGGCGATCATCGGCCAAATCGGCACTGCCGGCGGCACCGGCTACACCATCGAATTCGGCGGCGACGCGATTCGCGCGCTGAGCATGGAAGGCCGCATGACCGTCTGCAACATGGCCATCGAAGCCGGCGCCCGCGCCGGTTTGATCGCCTGCGACGAAAAAACCATCGAGTTCTACCGCGACCGCCCCTATTCGCCTAAAGGCGAAGACTGGAACATGGCGGTGCGTTACTGGGAAAAACTGCATTCCGACGCCGACGCCAAATTCGACAAAGTGATCGAATTCGACGCGGCCGCGATCAAACCGCAAGTGAGCTGGGGCACCTCGCCGGAAATGGTATTGCCGATCGACGCCAGCATTCCCGACCCGACTCAAGAAGCCGATCCGGTCAAAAAGCAAAGCATCGAACGCGCTTTGCAATACATGGGCTTGCAGGCCGGCCAGAAGATCACCGACATCAAATTGGACAAAGTCTTCATCGGTTCCTGCACCAACTCGCGCATCGAAGACCTCCGCGCGGCGGCAGCGGCAATCAAAGGCCGCAAGAAAGCCGCTTCGGTCAAGCAAGTACTGGTCGTGCCCGGTTCCGGCTTGATCAAGCAACAAGCCGAAGCGGAAGGTCTGGACAAAATCTTCATCGCGGCCGATTTCGAATGGCGCGAACCCGGCTGCTCGATGTGTCTGGCAATGAATGCCGACCGGCTGGACGCCGGCGAACATTGCGCCTCGACCTCCAACCGTAACTTCGAAGGCCGCCAGGGTTACGGCGGCCGCACCCACTTGGTCAGCCCCGCGATGGCTGCCGCGGCAGCGATTGCCGGCCACTTTGTCAACGTCGCCGAGGAGGCTTAAACCATGCAGGCTTTTACCACTTTGACCGCTTTGGTTGCACCGCTGGATCGAGCCAACGTCGACACCGATGCGATTATTCCGAAACAGTTTTTGAAGTCTATCCGCCGTGCCGGTTTCGGTCCGTATTTGTTCGACGAATGGCGTTATCTGGACCGCGGCGAGCCGGAAATGGATTGCAGCAACCGGCCGCTGAATAAAGACTTCGTGTTGAACCAACCGCAGTATCAAGGCGCTCAAATCCTGTTGACCCGGGAAAACTTCGGTTGCGGCTCGTCGCGCGAACACGCGCCGTGGGCGCTGGAAGATTTCGGTTTCCGCGCCATTATTGCGCCGAGCTTCGCCGATATCTTCTTTAACAACTGCTTCAAGAACGGCATCCTGCCGATCATGCTGCCCGCCGAAACAGTGGACCGCTTGTTCAAGGAACTGGCTGACGGTTACCAATTGACCATCGACCTTGAAACCCAAACCATCACCACGCCCGGCGGCGAGGCGATTGCCTTTAGCGTCGACGAAAACCGCCGCTACCGTTTGCTGAACGGCTTGGACGACATCGCACTGACCTTGCAACACGCGGACAAGATCAAGGCTTACGAAACGGAACGCGCCAAACGCGCGCCCTGGTTGTTCAGAGAAGCTTAAACCGCAAGCATAAGGTCGATTGATGCCCAAAAAAATCGCCGTGTTACCGGGTGACGGCATAGGCCCGGAAATCGTCGCTGAAGCCCTGAAGGTGTTGAGTTTTGTCAACACCGACATGGGCCTCGGCCTCAGTTTCGAGACTGCGCTGGTTGGCGGCGCCGCTTACGACGCCTTCGGCACGCCGCTGCCGCAACAAACCTTGAACCTGTGCAAGAACGCCGACGCAGTGCTGCTGGGAGCAGTGGGTGGCCCGAAATGGGAACCCTTGGCGCACGCGATCCGGCCGGAACGCGGCTTGCTGGGCATCCGCTCGGAGCTGAACCTGTTTTCCAACTTGCGGCCGGCGATTTTGTACCCGCAACTGGTGCACGCCTCGACGCTGAAACCGGAAGTGGTTTCCGGCCTGGATCTGATGATTGTTCGCGAATTGACCGGAGGCATCTACTTCGGCCAACCGCGCGGCATCCATATTGCCGAATCCGGGGAAAAGGTCGGCGCCAATACCGAAATTTACAGCGAATCCGAAATTCGCCGTATTGCCCATTCCGCATTCCGTATCGCTCAAAAACGCCATAAAAGGCTGTGCTCGGTCGACAAAGCCAACGTGCTGGAAGTCACCGAATTGTGGCGCAACGTGATGACCGAAGTCGGCAAGGACTATCCCGACATCGAGCTGAGCCACATGTACGTCGACAATGCGGCAATGCAGTTGGTGCGGGCACCGAAACAGTTCGATGTCATCGTTACGACCAATATGTTCGGCGATATCTTATCCGACGTTGCGGCGATGCTGACCGGTTCGATCGGCATGCTGCCGTCGGCTTCGCTGGACGCCAATGCCAAGGGCATGTACGAACCGATCCACGGTTCGGCGCCGGACATCGCCGGCCAAGGCATCGCCAATCCGCTGGCGACGATTTTGTCGGTGGCGATGATGCTCAGATACACCTTCAACCAACCCGAAGCGGCCGAACGCATCGAAGCGGCGGTCAATGCGGCGCTGGATTCCAACGTGCGCACCGCCGATATTTACTCCGACGGCATGACCCAAGTCACTACGTCCGGCATGGGCGACGCCGTTCTCAAAGCTTTACAAGGATAATCCACGATGTCTAAAACCTACGATGTAGCGGTCGCCGGCGCCACCGGCGCGGTCGGCGAAACCATGATTTCCATTCTGGAAGAGCGCAATTTCCCGGTCGGCAAAGTGTATGCGCTGGCCAGCGAACGTTCGGCGGGCAAACGCATTCCATTTAAAGACGGCTCGCTGGTCGTTGAAGATTTGGCTACATTCGATTTTTCCAAAGTCCAGATCGGCCTGTTCTCGCCCGGTGCCTCGGTATCGGCCGAATACGCGCCGAAAGCCGCGGCGGCCGGCTGCGTCGTGATCGACAACACCTCGCAATTTCGCTACGACGACGACATCCCGCTGGTGGTGCCGGAAGTCAATCCGGAAAAAGTCGCCGACTACAAGAACCGCGGCATCATCGCCAACCCGAATTGCTCCACCATTCAGATGCTGGTGGCCTTGAAACCGATTTACGATGCAGTCGGCATCAGCCGCATCAACGTCGCCACTTATCAGGCCGTATCCGGCACCGGCAAGGAAGCGATCGAAGAACTGGCGACGCAAACCGCCAATTTGTTAAATGCGAAACCGGTTTCGCCCAGCGTTTATCCGAAACAGATCGCCTTCAACGTATTGCCGCAAATCGACGTGTTCATGGACAACGGCTACACCAAGGAAGAAATGAAAATGGTCTGGGAAACTCGAAAAATCCTGGGCGATGCCGATATCCTGGTTAATCCTACCGCAGTGCGGGTGCCGGTATTTTTCGGCCACTCCGAAGCAGTGCATATCGAAACCAAGCAGAAAATATCCGCGGCACGCGTGCGCGAATTGCTGAGCCATGCGCCGGGCGTCACCTTGCTGGACAAACGAGAAAACGGCGGCTATCCGACTGCAGTAACGGAGTCCTCCGGCCACGACGACGTCTTCGTCGGCAGGATCCGCGAAGATATCTCGCATCCAAGCGGAATCGATCTGTGGGTAGTCAGCGATAACGTCAGAAAGGGTGCCGCGCTTAACAGTGTGCAGATTGCCGAACTGCTGGTAAAAAGCCACATCTAGTCTAAGCTTAGCTCTGTTTTTTGTGAGGTCGTCGCACCGAGGTGTCACCAGTGAAGGAAAGCAATGTGAGCAATTTAACTAAAGCTTTAGCGGTTGTCTCGCTACTGGCACCGGTTAACGCCCTGCCGCTCGGCATCGGCGAAATACAATTGCATTCCGCGCTGAATCAACACCTCAATGCCGAAATTAAACTGACCGTCGATCCGAGCGAAAATCCGTCCGACGTGTCGGTTCGCTTGGCGCCGCCGGAGAAGTTCGACCAAGCGGGCGTAGTCTGGAATTATTTTCTGTCGAAAATCAGGTTCGAGCCTGTCGTACAGGCCAATGGCTCCATCCTTGTCAAAATCACTTCGCGGGAAGTGTTGACCGAGCCGTTTCTGGACTTCCTGTTGGAAGTCACCTGGCCGCAAGGCAGCATGACCCGCGAATTCACGCTGCTGATAGACCCGCCCACCGCCTACAACAAAGCCACGATCCCGGTCGTCCAAAGTCCGAGTTATTCCGAGGAACCGCTTGAAGTACCCCCCCGCCCTGCCCGGAAAACCCGCACCGCACCGCGGCGAGCGGTCGCAGCGGAGCCGGGTGATAGCGCCAATCAGCAAATTGCTACCGACGGCGAATACGGTCCCATACAAAAAACAGACACGTTATGGAGTGTCGCCGCTCGACTAGGCCAAGAACGGAATGTGCCGACGTATCAAATGCTGAATGCATTGCATAGAGCCAATCCCGAGGCATTCAATAACGGCAACATCAACTCGCTGAAAGAAGGCGCCCTGTTAAAAATCCCGAACCTGGAGCCGGGCCAACAACCGCTACGGGCAGAGTCCAAACCAGCGGCCAAACAAGCAAAGACCGAACCGGCAGCGGCAGAAAAAGTCGCCAAACCTTTGGAGCTGATCGCCCCGTCGGAAGCCAAACTTGGCACCAATACCGCTATTGGCGAGAAAGCCAAATCCGGCTCGCATTCGACGGCCCCGCATGCCGGCGCGGAAAGCGCGGCAGAAACCTCCGGTGACGGCAAAGATCTCGAACTGCAAGCCCGCATCGAAAAGCTGGAACAACAGCTGAACATGATGCAGCAGTTGCTGGCATTAAAAGACCAGCAACTCGCGTCGCTACAAAACAATAAACAAGCACCGGCGCTAGCCGAAACCGTGCCGTCGCCAGCTCCCGCTCAGACGGCGCCTGCGGTAACGCCACCAGAGAAAGCGGAACCCAGCCAGACGCAAGCGCCAACCCCAGCTCCAGCACCAACAGCGGAACAACCTGCGCCACAGCCGGCTCCGCCACCAGCGCCGAGACCGGTAATAAAAGTGGCGCCGCCGGCTCCGGCTCCGGCTGCCGAAGAGGAAGGGCTATTTTCGTCCGATGCTTACTATTGGATCATCGGCGGCCTGGGCAGCGGCGTGCTCGGATTACTGGGCTGGTTACTCTGGCGCAAGCGGAACATAGACGAACGCATCAACACCGAAAGCATGTTTGCTTCGGCCAGCCAAATCCAAATGCCGGATTCTGAAAGCAGTCTCTCGGTGCCGATCATGGACATCAGCAACACGTCAGAATATGACGTCGGTACTGTCGGGGAAAGTTCGTTTATCAGCGATTTCACGCCGAGCGATTTCGACGCGTTCGACACCGACCAAAACGAAGTCGACCCAATCTCGGAAGCCGACGTTTATCTGGCATACGGCCGCTACCAACAAGCTGAAGAACTGATCCGGCATGCGATTCAGGAACAGCCGAACCGCGACGAATGCAAACTGAAACTACTGGAAATCTTTTACGCCAGCGAAAATAAAGACGCTTTCTGCGCTTACGCCAGAGAGCTGGCCGACGCCGGCAAAAAAGCCGACAAGCCGTTCTGGAAAAAAATCGCGGACATGGCCAAAGAAATTGCGGCGGACTCGCCCCTATTCGCTGCCGAAGCCGACCATTCCAGCGCAGCTGTTGCGGCAGTTGCGGTCAACGAATCATTCGAGCCCACCTTCGTTACAGCCCCCTCGACCGAAGCCGAAACGGCCACTCTGGAAGATGACTCGGTGTTCGCGCTACTGGATAACGAATTGGCGGATCTGGACCTGGATCTCGATAAAAACCTGGAACTGGACGATAACGGCCTGGATTTCGATTTAGGCGAATTCGACAGCGGCGCGAAATCCAAAACGCCGGACCTGAAAAGCGTATCCCTTGACCACGCTGCCCCTGCGGATCGGGACGAACCGACTGTCGACGATAAACATATCGAATCCTTTGATTTCAATTTAGATTTCGCCGCGCCGGGAGTGGACGAGAAACCCCAATCCGCCGCCGTCAGCGACGACCTTGCGCTGGAGACCATAGAATTCTCCAGCATTGCCGACGACGAGCCGCAAACCGCAGACAGCTCGTCCGCAGCAAACGCCAGCATCGATAGCTTCGATTTTAATTTCGAGCTGGAAGCGCCAAAAACAGCTAAGTCCGAGCAGGTTGCCGACAATGGACTGGCATCTGCCGAGGAATCGACGCTGGAGATTGAAGGTTTCGATTTCAGCGACGTGGTTACGGAAGTGACGCAAGCAGAATCAGCAGCAGAGCCGGTTGTAGCCGATATCGAAAGCTTCGATTTTAATTTCGATGCAGACCTAGCGGCTCCCGAGTTGGCAAGCACTGCCCACAAAGCCGATTCGCCGCTGAATCTGGAATCGGAATTAAAACTGGAAACATTCGACTTCTCCGACTTCGACAGTCTGAGTCCGAAACCGGCCGAAACCGGGGACACGACTAAATCCGACGCAATAGACGATTTTAATTTCGAATTCGATTTCGACGCGCCGATTATCAGCTCCGGCAGCGACGACAAATTCGAAGTCGGCGTATCCGATCTGACCGACATGGACGAGTACGAAACCAAAATCGACTTGGCAAAGGCCTATATCGACATGGGCGATTTGGACGCAGCAAAAACGATTGCCGAAGATGTGCTAGCCAAAGGTTCCAAGCAACAACAGCAGGTGGCGCAGGCCTTGTTGGACGAGTTGAAATAACCCGGAACTGTTTCGCCCGCTTATTCCGCCGCCAGAGCTGTAGCAGCCGCCGTTTAACCGGCGGCCAACGATTGCAATACCGCAGCCTGATTATTCAACAACCACACCGATTTTTGCTTCAACACCTCGAAATGCTGGTCGGCCTGTGCCAATTGGTTGGACAGCAAGGCCTGCTCCAGACTTTCGGTCACGGTCCGACAATCGGCAAAATCGAAAAAACAAAAGGTACCGTGCAATTTATGCACAATTTCCCACGCTTGCTGATTAGCCGATTCACCTAAAAGGCGTTCGATATCGGCCAATTGGACCGGCAATTCGGCAAATAACTTGCTGATCAACATTTGGCTGAGCGGCTTGTTATCACGGGTTTTGCCCAACAATTGCCGGGCGTAATAGTCCACACCAACGTCTTCCGCTTGCCACCGTTCCAAGATTTCCTGCAGCCGCGCCAAACGGATCGGCTTGACCAGATAATCGTCGAATCCGACCGCCAATGCCTGTATACGCTGACTTTCCTGCGCATGGGCAGTGACGGCAACGGCCGGCGTCTGGCAGTTCGGACCTGACTGGGAGCGCAACCGGCTGATTAAATCGAAGCCGCTCAGAAACGGCATATTCAAATCCAGAAATAGCAGGCTAAATCGGTGCTGCTCCAATAAACTCCACGCCTGGCGGCCGTCGCCGGCCAACATCACATCCTGAGTCCATTGCGACAATTGCTCGCAAAGCAGCCAAAGATTGGTTTCGTTGTCGTCGGCTATCAATATTTTACAGTCAGCAGCCATGGTTAAATCCGTTATTGCGCCGTCCGGCTCAAGTCGATTGGAAAGCTCAGTTTAATTTCGGCCGATCTGGAATTCAATTCGCCCGCGGACTGCAAACATAAAAAAACCCCGGTTCCTTACGGAGACCGGGGTTTCTGGCCAAAGCCGGGATGAATTACATCATGCCGCCCATGCCGCCCATGCCGCCCATATCAGGCATTGCCGGGCCTTTGTTGTCGCTTGGTGCGTCAGCGATCATCACTTCGGTGGTGATCATCAGACCGGCAACGGAAGCGGCGTTTTGCAGCGCTGAACGAGTCACTTTCGCCGGGTCCAGAATACCCATCGCGATCATGTCGCCGTATTCGCCGGTTGCGGCGTTGTAACCAAAGTTGCCACTGCCTTTTTTGACTTCGTTCAGAACGACCGAGGCTTCATCGCCGGCATTGCTGACGATTTGACGCAAAGGCTCTTCCATCGCGCGGCGCAGGATGCTGATACCGACGTCTTGGTCGTGGTTGATGCCTTTCAGGCCTTCCAGAGCAGACAGGGCACGGATCAGCGCAGTACCGCCGCCGGCAACCACACCTTCTTCAACCGCAGCGCGAGTTGAATGCAGGGCGTCTTCGACGCGGGCTTTTTTCTCTTTCATTTCCACTTCGGTTGCGGCGCCGACTTTGATGACCGCAACACCGCCAGCCAGTTTGGCCAGACGTTCTTGCAGTTTTTCACGGTCGTAATCGGAAGTCGCTTCGTCGGCTTGAGCGCGGATTTGCGCAACACGGCCTTTGATTTGGTCTTCGTTACCAGCGCCATCGATGATGGTGGTGTTTTCTTTGTTGATTTGGACGCGTTTTGCAGTACCCAATTGGCTGATGTCGGCTTTTTCCAGAGACAAACCGACTTCTTCAGAAATCACCACACCGCCGGTCAGCACAGCAATGTCTTCCAGCATGGCTTTACGACGATCGCCGAAGCCTGGGGCTTTAACCGCAGCCACTTTAACGATACCGCGCATGTTGTTGACCACCAGAGTAGCCAAAGCTTCGCCTTCGACGTCTTCAGCGATGATCAACAATGAGCGACCGGATTTGGCCACGCCTTCCAGAATCGGCAACATTTCGCGGATGTTGGAGATTTTTTTGTCGTACAGCAACACGAAAGGATCGTCCAATTCGACGCTCATGCTTTCTTGTTTGTTGATGAAGTATGGTGACAAATAGCCGCGGTCGAATTGCATACCTTCGACGACGTCCAAATCATTATCCAGACCGGTGCCTTCTTCAACGGTGATGACGCCTTCTTTACCGACTTTTTCCATCGCTTCGGCGATGATGTCGCCGACAGATGCATCGGAGTTAGCTGAAATAGTACCAACTTGAGCGATGGCTTTGCTGTCGCTGCACGGAATAGAGGCCTCTTCGATGGCTGCAACCGCTTTAGTTACCGCCAGATCGATACCGCGTTTCAGGTCCATCGGGTTCATGCCCGCTGCGACTGATTTCAGGCCTTCGTTGACGATGGCTTGCGCCAGCACGGTTGCAGTGGTGGTACCGTCACCGGCCACGTCTGAAGTTTTGGACGCCACTTCTTTAACCATTTGCGCGCCCATGTTTTCGAATTTGTCTTTCAATTCGATTTCTTTCGCAACAGACACACCGTCTTTGGTGATGGTCGGTGCGCCGAAACTTTTGTCCAGCACGGCGTTACGGCCTTTAGGGCCCAGGGTTACCTTAACCGCGTTCGCCAGAATGTTGACACCGGCTACCATCAAAGCACGGGCGTCGCCACCGAATTTCACGTCTTTTGCTGCCATTTTTTAATTCCTAAATATTTAAAGAGATTGAAAAAGATAAATGAGGTGAATAGGGCTTAGCCCAAGATGCCCATGATGTCTTCTTCGCGCATGACGATATATTGCTCGCCATCGACTTTAACTTCGGTGCCGGAATATTTACCGAACAATACTTTGTCACCGACTTTGACTGCCATAGGACGTACCTGGCCGTTGTCTAACGGTTTACCTGAGCCAACAGCCAGCACTTCACCTTCGCTCGGTTTTTCGGCGGCAGAACCCGGCAGCACGATACCGCCAGCGGTTTTGGTCTCTTCCTCAACACGTTTTACGACTACACGGTCATGTAACGGACGAATTTTCATCAATGTCTCCTCGATTAATAAAGTTAAAGGTTAAAACTGATAAGCTTTTTAAAAAGCCGGCCGCTCCAGAGCGGACAACGCGTTTTTTAAACAACTTGCAATTTATTAGCACTCTCCAATAACGAGTGCTAATAATATCCGGGTTTTGCACTCTGTCAAGCTCTTTGGCATCATCTGCGGCCCAGCCACCACTATCCGCGTTATGAACGACGAACAACTGCTCCGCTACAGCCGGCAGATCATGCTGCCGCAAATCGACATCACCGGTCAGCAAAAACTGCTGGACGCCAAAATCCTGATCGTCGGTGCCGGCGGCCTGGGTTCGCCGGCCTCGATGTATCTCGCCGCTGCCGGTGTCGGCAGTATTACCTTGTACGACGACGATCAAGTGGACCTGAGTAATTTGCAGCGGCAAATAGCCCACGACACAGCCGATATAGGGTTGGATAAAGTAATTTCAACCCGGCAGACGCTGGAAAAAATTAATCCGGAGGTGGCTGTGATGGCGCACAAGCAAAGGCTAGCCGGCGCCAAATTGCGGCACGAAGTCGAATTAGCCGACGTGGTGCTGGATTGCAGCGACAATTTCGCCACCCGTTTCGCCATCAACCAAGCCTGCGTAGAACAACGGACCCCGTTGGTATCCGGCGCCGCGATCCGTTTCGAGGGCCAAATCAGCGTGTTCACACCCGGCCGTAACCAAAGCCCGTGCTACAACTGCCTGTACCAAAGCGACGGCGAAGAGTTGCAAAATTGCGCCAGGAACGGCGTGGTCGCCCCGATCACCGGCATCGTTGGCAGCATGCAGGCGCTAGAGACGATAAAATTGCTGACCGGAATCGGCGATCCGTTGACCGGACGCTTATTGATGCTGGACGGCCTAAGTATGGAATGGCGCACCATGCGGTTAAAGAAAAACCCGAGTTGCCCAACCTGCGGCGATACGGCCGGCGGACACGCATAAAAAAGCCGGGATAACCCCGGCTTTTACCGATCACTTTGGCGGCTCAGCTTTTGCCAAGTTTGCCTTTGACCGCGTCAATCGCTTTGGCCACCGCGTTCAACACCGGCGATTCGCTGTCGCCGTGCGGCTCAATGTCGCCGAACGGCTCGCCGTTTTTCATCGTGTACATATAAATGAAATACCCTAACGGTGCGAACGCGAAGATGGCAATAATCAGCATCAAAACCACCAGTTCGATAACTCCGCCCATAACTACCTCCAACTATTTGTTTTTATTTTAATTTAGAATAAGGCCACAGGCCTCGGTTACGGACTATAACCCCATAACCAACAAGGAACAAGCAGAAGATGACGATTGTCAATCCGAAGCGCATGCCGGCCCGAATCGGCGCCGAAAAACCGCGCACAACCCCTCTGCCACAACCGTTTTTCTGAGACCATGAAGCAAAATCCGCAACCCCTTTGGCATAACCTGGCGCCGGAGCAGTTACTGTCGCAACTGGACGTGCAACTCGGCGCCGGCCTGTCCAGCCAAACCGCCCAGTCCAGACTGGAAGAAGCCAGCCCCAACCGCCTGACGCCGCCGCGCGGCAAAGGCCCGTTGCGCTTACTGCTCAGCCAATTCCACCAACCGCTGATTTACATCCTGCTGTTTTCAGCCGCCACCACCGCCTTCCTGGAAGAATGGGCCGACAGCAGCGTCATATTCGGCGTAGTGCTGGTCAACGCCATCATCGGCTTCATCCAGGAAGCCAACGCGCTGAAAGCGATCAATGCCCTCGCCCAAACCCTGAACGTCAGCGCCAATGTACTGCGCGACGGCCAACGTCGGACAATAGCGGCCGCCGACTTGGTGCCCGGCGATTTGGTCTATCTGCAATCCGGCGACAAAGTACCGGCCGATTTACGACTGCTGCAAACCCGTGAACTGAAAATAGACGAAGCGGCTTTGACCGGCGAGTCCGTCCCCGCCCAAAAACAGGCCCAGACCTTACCCGCCGCGACCTTACTGGCCGACCGTACCAATATGGCTTATTCGTCGACGCTGGTCAGTTACGGCAGTGCCTTGGCAGTAGTAGTCGGCACCGGCGACGACACCGAAATCGGCCGCATCAACCGTTTGATCGCGGCGGCCGAACCGCTGGAAACGCCATTGACCCGGAAAATGAGCCAATTCAGCCAATTGCTGCTGTGGGCCATCGTCGCGTGCGCGGCGCTGACATTTGCCGTCGGCGTCTGGCGCGGCGAAAGCGCACTGGATATGTTCATGGCCGCCGTGGCATTGGCGGTCGGCGCGATTCCGGAAGGCTTGCCGGCGGCGCTGACCATCACACTGGCGATTGGCGTCTCGCGCATGGCCAAGCGTAACGCGATCATCCGCAAACTGCCCGCAGTGGAAACCTTGGGCAGCACCACGGTGATTTGTTCGGACAAAACCGGCACGCTGACCCAAAACCAGATGACAGTGCAATTCGTCTATGCCGGCGGCGAACAGTTCGCCGTCAGCGGCAGCGGCTACACGCCGGACGGCGAATTTCACGCGGCCGGCCAACCGGTCGATGCCCAACAAAAACCGGCTCTGCTCGAATGTTTGAAAGCCGGGCTGCTGTGCAACGATGCCCGTTTGATCGCCGATGTCGACAGTTGGCGGATCGAAGGCGACCCGACCGAGGCGGCGTTGTTGGTCTCCGCCCACAAAGCCGGTTTGCACCACGCCAGCGTCAGCAACGGCCATCCACGGCTGGACGCCATTCCGTTCGAATCGCAATACCAGTTCATGGCCACGCTGCACCACAATCTGGCGCTGGACGAACGCCACGTTTACTTGAAAGGCTCGCTGGAAAGCTTGCTCGACCGCTGCGACCGCGCGTTTTCCGCCGATTTGCAACCGGTTCCGCTCGACAAAACCCAACTGCAACGCCAAGTCGAAATCCTGGCCGCGCAAGGACTGCGCGTGCTGGCCTTCGCCCGTACCGACCACGGCGACGATGCCGTCGACCACAACGAAGTCCGCAGCGGCCTTACATTTCTCGGCCTGCAAGCGATGATAGACCCGCCGCGGCCGGAAGCGGCCCGGGCGATAGCCGCCTGCTACCGGGCCGGCATCGCCGTAAAAATGATCACCGGTGACCACCCGGTCACGGCTTTGGCAATCGCCAAGCAACTCGGCATGCGCCACAGCGAAAAGGCCATTACCGGCAGCGAACTGGAAAATTACGCCGAAGCCGACTATCTGCAGCAGGTCGAACATTGCAGCGTTTACGCCCGCATCGCCCCGGAGCAAAAACTGCTTCTGGTCCGCGCCCTACAAGCCAAAGGCCACGTCGTGGCGATGACCGGCGACGGCGTCAACGACGCGCCGGCCTTGCGCCAGGCCAACATCGGCGTAGCGATGGGGCTGGGCGGCACCGAAGTCGCTAAGGAAGCGGCAGCCATGGTGCTGACCGACGACCATTTCGCGACGATAGAAGCCGCCGTCGAAGAAGGCCGCGGCGTGTTCGACAATCTGGTGAAGTTCATCGCCTGGACCCTGCCGACCAATCTCGGCGAAGGCCTGGTCATCACCGCAGCGGTATTCGCCAACGTGGCATTGCCGATCACGCCGCTGCAGATTTTGTGGATCAATATGACCACGGCCGTGCTATTGGGATTGATGCTGGCCTTCGAACCCAAGGAACCGGGCTTGATGCAGCGTCAGCCGCGCAATCCGGAGCAGCCGATCCTGACCCGGCACTTGCTGTTTCGGATCTGTCTGGTCGGCGTGCTGTTGCTGGCTGGCGCCTTCGGCTTGTTCGAATGGGAATTGACGCAGCAAGCAACCTTGGCCAAAGCCCGTACGGTCTCGGTAAACGTGTTCGTGTTCGGCGAATTGTTTTATTTGTTCAATTGCCGTTCTTTACGTTATTCGATGTTTAAAGTCGGCGTATTTTCCAATCCCTGGGTCTTGGTCGGCGTCAGCGCCATGATCGCCCTGCAGTTATTGTTCACTTACTGGCCGGTCATGCAGCAATTGTTCGGCAGCGCGGCGATCGGCCAGGACGAATGGCTATTGATTTTGGCGGTCAGCCTGGCGATTTACGCCATCGTCGGCCTGGAAAAGTTACTGCTGCGCCGCTTCGGCCGCCGCCGTTGACGTCGCCTGCAATGCCGACAACAGCAAGGCCAAACTATCCAACGACTGTTTGACCTCCGCGTCCCGGGCTTCGGTCTGGGCGCGGACGATAGCGCCGTCTATCGCGACCGCCGCCGCTTGCGCCAGCACATCGCTCTGAGGCGTATCAACCAGCAACTCCCGAATCACCATCGCCATGTCTTGCTTATGGCTATGGCAAATCTCGACGACATCCGGCAACGCGCCGCCCAGTTCGGCAACGCTATTGATAAATGCGCAGCCCCGGTAAATCGGCTTGCGGAACCATTCCGCCATCACCTCGACCAGCGGCAATAGCCCGCTTCCCGCAAAGCCGCCATGGCGCCGGATCGCGTCGGCAAACCATTCCATCCAGATCCGGTGCCGGTAATCCAGAAACGCCCTAATCAAATCGTTCTTGCTCGGAAAGTGGCGATAGAACGTGACTTTGGTAACGCCCGACTCGGCAATCACTTTATCGACGCCGGTGGCGCGAATACCTTCGCGGTAAAACAAGTCCTGCGCCGCCAGTAAAATTCGCTCGCGCGCGGGTAATTCGGAAGCGGTTTTCGAGGAATCCATAGCCATGGCCCGATTGTAGACAACTCTGTCTACCATTGCTACCATGACCATGTAGACAAGCCTGTCTACACAATCCTCATCTTTCGGGAGCGCACTATGGAAACCAAACCCCCCCTTCCCCCGTTCACCGCCGAAACCGCCGCGCAAAAAGTGCGGATGGCCGAAGACGCCTGGAACAGCCGCGACCCGGATCGGGTCGTGCAGGTCTATACCGAACACAGCCGCTGGCGCAACCGCGCCGAATTTCCGGTGGGCCGGCAACAGATCAAAGAATTTTTGCAACGCAAATGGGCCAAGGAACTGGACTACCGGTTAATCAAGGAATTATGGGCCTTCAGCGATAACCGCATCGCGGTTCGGTTTGCGTACGAATGGCACGACGACGCCGGCAACTGGTTCCGTAGTTACGGCAACGAAAATTGGGAGTTCAACGAATTTGGCCTGATGCAGCGTCGCTTTGCCAGCATCAACGATTTGCCGATCAAAGACAGCGAGCGCCTGTTTCACTGGCCGCTGGGCCGCCGTCCGGACGATCACGCCGGGTTGACCGATTTGGGTTTGTGAATTGTTGGTAGAGGCAACTCTATTCGCCTTTCCCAAACAAAAAGGGGCGGTTAACCCGCCCCTGCCGTTTTTCTAAGGCGAGAACGACTTAGTGGCTAACGTCGACCTTACCGCCTTTGGGCTGGCCGATCTCGGCCAGCATTTTGTTGAACCAGTCAGCATCGATATTGAACGGCTTGCCGCCTTTGATACGCGGGAATTCGATGGCCCGCAACACGTTGCCGTTGTCTTCGTCGTGGCCGATCACGCCGGATTCGCGGCGGAAGGCGCACTCGACCGCCAAGTCGGCGCAGGATTTGATCAAACGCATGTCGTCGACGTTGGATGCCGCAGCGCGGGCGAAGTAACCGGATTTTTGCACCAGGGTTTTTTCGGCGCCGACCATTTGCGAGAATTGCTCGCCGAACCATTTGCCGGGGTTGACCGCATCCAGTTTGATGTGGCCGAAGGCGTCGCGCGGCACTTCCTGGCCTTTGGCCTGCATTTCGGCGACGATGGACTCGACGCCGGCACCTTCGGACACGAAGATGTTGACGCAATCGACTTTGTCCATCACCTCGCGCAGGCGCTTGGCCTCGGCTTCCAGGTCGATCGCCATTTCCGGGACGAATACCGCGTGGACCTCGTAAGACTCACGGCTCAAGCCCAATTCCGGCAGCCAATCGGCTTTATCCAGCAATTTGCGGTATTCCTGGGCGGTGGCGGCGGTCAGCCAGCCGCAGTTGCGGCCCATGACTTCGTGAACGATCAGCATGCGCGGGTTGGCGTTGTTCTCGGCCACCACGTTCATGAAGTAGCGCGCGCCTTGCTCGGCGGCGGTCCAGGCACCCAGCGATTGCTTGATCGGGAACACGTCGTTATCGACGGTTTTCGGCAAACCGATCACGGTCAGACCATAGTTGTTCTTCGCCAAAAATGCCGCCAGATCGGCCGCGGCGGTATTGGTGTCGTCGCCGCCGATGGTGTGCAGAATATCGACGCCGTCTTTGATCAACTGGTCGGCCGCAACTTTTTGCGGGTCTTCGCCTTCTTTAACCAATCCGCGTTTGACGCAGTCTTTGACATTCGTCAGTTTGACCCGGCTATTGCCGATCACGGAACCGCCGAAACGTTGCAGTAAACCGGCTTTTTGACGCACTTCCGCGGTGACAGGGTATGAATCTCCCAGCAACAGGCCTTTGTAGCCGCCGCGGTAGCAGATGATTTCGATACTCGGATCAATTTCCGTGTAACGTTCAATCAAGCTGCCGATAGCAGAGTTCAGACATGGCGCCAAACCGCCAGCGGTAAGAATTGCGACTTTTTTTGGTTTACTCATGAGCGTTTCGAATAAATAGTTATGAAAAGGGATGGCTAGAGTTATGCGCCATCGGCATTGGAGCCGCCTCTGCGCCGGCGTTGCCCGCCTTTGGCGCGCAGTGTCAGCCGAATCGGCGCAAGCCGCGCGATTCTAACACAAGCTTTTCGTTTCTCGGCCACCGAACTGAAATCGCTTAACTCGCCCAATTTAAACGGTTGCGCCACAAACACCAGAGTCTGCCAATCCGGGGTCATGGCGGCCGGCACCAGCGCCGAGTAGGTAACGGGTTCCGGACCGACGGTAGTTATGCTGATTTTGGTAAAGTCGCCTTCGCTGCTAAACGACAGCGACAGATAATCGCTGAGCGCCGCTTCCGTTTGCGACGCGATAAAATCGTCCAGTGAAAGCGCCAGCCGGTGGTGTTTTCGGATTGGCGACTGCTGACAGGAATGGTTGGACATATAGGTACTCCGCAATGCTCTCGCTTCAAGGCTGAGCGGATGATAGCCGCTATCCGGGGAACGGCTAGTGTACCAAGGTTCTAAACCCTAAAAAATCAATCTGTTAGCGCTTGCAAGACAGCCAATCCTCCACCATCCGGCAGAATGTTTCCGGCGCTTCGACATACAGCCAGTGCCCGGTATCCGGGATTGTGCTGATCCTGGCAGCGGGAAATGCCTGGTACACGGCCTGCTCGTCGATGTATTTCGAGCGCTCGCCGCCGATAAACAAGGCCGGCCTGGCGAACGTGGTGGTATCGGCGTCGGGAAAACCGACGATATGGTGGGCGTTGCGCCGCATGATATCCAGGTCGATCCGCCAGTAGTACTGACCATCCTTTAGCAACAGGTTTTGCAGCAAGAACTGGCGGTAAGCCAAATCCGGAATCGCGTCGACCAGAGCTTCCTCCGCTTGTTTGCGGTTGCCGATACTCTCTACCGGCAAGCTGCCCAACGCATCGATCAACGCATCGAAGCTGTGCTGGTAACTGACCGGAGCAATGTCGGCAACGATCAGGTTGGCAACACGCTGAGGATGCTGCAAAGCCAACCACATCACCGCCTTGCCGCCCATGCTGTGACCGAGCAAATCGGCGGCGGCGATGCCGTGCCGATCCAGAAACGCAATCAAATCGCCGGCCATGCTCGGGTAGTCCAGATGCTCGGCCTGGGGCGAACCGCCATGGTTGCGCATATCCAGCACGTAAACATGACGCTTGACGGCCAGACGCTTGGCGACGGTGCGCCAATTTCGCGCCGCCGCCAAGAAGCCGTGGACGATGATCAGCGGAGTCCCGGCCGGTTCGCCGTGGCTTTCGTAAACCAATTCGACGCTGGTCATGCTCAGGCAAACCCGAACAACGCGCCCAGCAGGCCGCCGAATACTCCGCCCCAAACCACCAGCCAGCCCAGGTGCTTTTTGATGATGGATTGCACCATTTCTTTCACCAGCTGCGGCGTCAACTCGGCCAGACGTTTGTCGATCACCGCTTCGATTTTGCCGGTCAGGTCTTGGCCGATTTTGTGGGCGTTGAGGCCGTTTTGCAGCGCTGCCTTGAAAGTATCCGAATCGACCATCTCTCGCAGCGTGTGCTGCATTTTTTCGCAAAACGGTTCCTTCAGCGGCAGTAGGGCCTGCTCGCCGCCCATCATCAGCAACATCCCGCCGAACGACGAAGCCATGATCGAGCTGACCAGGCCTTCGTACACCTTGTCGTAGTCGACCGCCCCCAGCAGCGGTTCCACATTCAGAATGCTGCCGCCCTGCCGTTCTTCGGTTTCGATGAATTGCTCGATATTTTCCACGGTAAAAAATTGCTCCATCATCAAGGCCTTGATCGAGGCTTTAAACTCCTCGAACCGGGCCGGAATGATGCCGGAACCGTACAAAAACGGCACTTTCTCGAACAGCATGTGGATTGCCAGCCAGTTGGTAATCGCGCCGGAAAACGCAAAGAAGCCGATGGCCTTCAAGGTCTCCGCGTAATAAGGGCTGAGGTAGCCGGCAGCGATAATCAACAAAGAGATGAAATTGGTTAAGAAACTTTGATTCAGTAATTTTTTCATGACGATACAAACTGGGTTCGAATTGGGGACAAGTCCCGCTGGCATTTTATCAGGCCGGCATAGGCTCCGGCCCCCACTTAATGGCAGTCGATGCGGAATATTTCAAGCGGCAACCGCACCCGGTTACGGTTTATCGTGCCCGACAATCGATGTTATGCTCGCAACCCGCCCAGCTACAGACCAGTAAACCCGACCGAACATGCCCGATATCGTCATCACCACTCTGAACGCCCGTTACATCCACAGCGCGTTCGGCTTGCGCTACCTTTACGCCAATATGGGCGAATTGCAGGTACGCACGGCGCTACTCGAATTCGGCATTCAGCAACGCCCGCTGGAAATCGTCGAAAAATTGCTGGCGCAGCAGCCGCGAATTATCGGGTTTGGCGTCTATATCTGGAATGTGGCGGAAGTCGGCGCGATTGCGGCGATTTTGAAGCAGGTCGCACCGCAGATCGTTTTGGTAGTGGGCGGTCCGGAAGTCAGCCATCCGCCCGACTTACCGGCCTGGGCGGAGTTGGCGGATTACATCGTCACCGGCTACGGCGAAGTCAGTTTCCCGGACTTATGCCGCCAATTGCTGGCCGGCAACGAGCCGCCGGCCAAAATCATCGCCGGCCAAACCGTGGCCTTGCAAAACCTGGCATCGCCCTACCCTTATTACAGCGATACCGATATCCGCCAGCGCATCGTTTATGTCGAGGCCTCGCGCGGCTGCCCGTTCAAATGCGAGTTCTGCCTGTCCTCGCTCGACCTGACCGCGAAGCCGTTTGCGCTGGAAGCTTTTTTAACCAGCATGGCTGAATTGCATCGCCGCGGCGCCCGCAATTTTAAATTCATCGACCGCACTTTCAATTTGAAGACCGATACCAGCGTGGCGATTCTGGAGTTTTTTCTGGAACGGCTGAGCAGCGACCTTTATTTGCATTTCGAAGTCATCCCGGACAATCTACCGGAGCGCTTGCAGGCCACCATTGCCCGCTTTCCGCCAGGGGTGTTGCAATTCGAAATCGGCGTACAAAGTTTCGATCCGGCCGTGCAACAGTTAATCAGCCGCAGGCAGGATAACGAGAAAACCAAAGCCAATCTGGCTTGGCTCCGGCAGCATTCACACGCCCACATTCACGCCGATCTGATCGCCGGCCTGCCCGGCGACACGCTGGCAAATTTCGGTAACAGCTTCGATGCGTTGGTGGCCTTGCAGCCGCAGGAAATCCAGGTCGGCATTCTGAAACGGCTGCGCGGCGCGCCGATCAACCGCCACACCCAAGCGTTCGATTTACGTTACGATCCGAATCCGCCTTACGCCTTGCTCAGCAGTAGCACATTCAGTTTCGCCGAGATGCAAGGTGTCGGCCGCTTTGCCCGCTTCTGGGATTTGATCGGCAACTCCGGCCGCTTCGCTCACACCTTGCCGCTAATTTTAGGCGACCGGCCGTTTGCCCGGTTCATGCAATTCAGCGAACACCTTTATGCGCTGAGCGGCAGCACCTGGCAAATAGCGTTGAAGCGTTTGTTCGAACTGACCTACCAGGTGATGATTGGCCCTATGCAGCTAGATCGAACTAGCGCGCTGGCTTGCCTGCGCGAAGACTTCAGGCTCAGCGGCGAGAAGGGTGTACCCAACTTTCTCGCCACCGCAACAGTATCGCCGACGGCGAAAACCGTCACTGCCAACAAGCGACAAAGGCAATCGATTCAAGCGGAATACGGCGGCAAATAACCGTCCTTGTAACTCGGATAGAGCCAGCGATAGCCCAAGGCATTGAGCCGGGCATTATTGCAGCGCTTGTTTTGCGGCACGCCTGTCGCCGACGGCAAAGCCTGCGGCGGCGGATAGCCGAATTGCGCCGCGATCCAGGTCATGACGTCCCACAACGGCGCCGGATCGTTGTCGCTGGCCACATAACACGGGTCGAGTTTGGTTCCATCCAGCATTTTGCCAATCAGAAACAACAGCACCGCGACGCAATCGTCCTGATGGATGCGATTGGTGTAGCTGGGCGGATCGCGCTGGATCGCCTCTCCGGCGGCCGCCCGCCTCAACAGCCAGTCGCGACCGGGGCCGTATATGCCGGAAAATCTGACCACACAGTTACGCTCTCCGGCCTGCCACAAGCGCTGCTCGGCTTTTACCAACCACTCAGCAGTTGCGCTGGCCGGTTGCGTCGGACTGGCTTCGTCGACCCATTCCCCGCCGTTTTGGCCGTAAACGCTGGTGGAAGAAACCATAAGAAAGGAAGGCGTCGCACCGACATCGGCAAAATGATGCAAGACATTGTGAAGACCGGTTTCATAAAGCGCTTGATATTGCTCATGCTGCCGACTGTCCGCGGATACGACAAACACGACCAACTCATAGTCGGTAGGAATTGAGGCTGACGATAACGGCCGCGTAATATC
The DNA here is from genome assembly GCF_029643245.1 of Methylomonas sp. EFPC3. Taxonomy (NCBI): domain Bacteria; kingdom Pseudomonadati; phylum Pseudomonadota; class Gammaproteobacteria; order Methylococcales; family Methylococcaceae; genus Methylomonas; species Methylomonas sp. EFPC3. Next base: position 3,953,454 of record NZ_CP116398.1, on the reverse strand, counting down.
GCTTAACCGTAGCGGAAATGGTGGCGGAACCGCCAAGGGCGTGCGTTTTAACCCAGTCACGGAATGACCGCTACAGCTCAATGCTGTAGCCAAACCAAAACCAATCTTACCGCATCCAACAATCAGAACCCTTGCCACCGACTCACCTACAGGAGAATAAAGCTCGGATTATCGCTGATATTGCGCGGTATAAATAAACACCGGGTTAATTAGATCAAAATGCCGGATCAAACAAGACTGTTTGATCCGGAGAAAAATCAAGCGACCAGATTAGATTTATTGCGTCCCACATACAGGAAACCCAGCAACGCACTGGTCATAAACCAGATTGAAGCAGGTAGAGGCACACCAGACACCGGATCTTGGTCAGCGGCCGGTTTGATATCGAAGCCATACAGCAGGCTTAGCGTATTGCTGATACCCGGTTTAGCAAAACTCAGCAAATAAGTGTTACCAGCTAGATTGGAATTAGCACTCTCGCTGACCCAGCCACTGACAGTCAGCAAACCCAATTTGAACGGGCTTGATGTGGCAAAGTTACCGACGCCCGAAAAAGTGTATAACGGTGCCGCACTCGACAAATCGGCAGTAGCCGAGAAGATGCCAAAAGTATCGCCAGTCGGAAACGGTGACGAAAATCCGACGGACAAGAAATTGATATCTCCATCCGTCGATTCCCAGATAATGCCGGCCGAGCTTGCAGTCGACACTGCAAACAGGCAAACGGCAAGCCAAAGCCTAAAATATGAAATCATTTTCATTGATTTTCTCCGTACATTTACGTTAACAAACGGCCGTCCTCGGCCAACTTACTCTAGCCCGCCTGTCTACAACATTGCCGAAGACAGGTGTTCAAAGAGTTCTTGCGCGGAGGCCGATCGGAATTTGGACACTTCCAAATTGTTGAACCGCCTCGCCAAACCTTTGCAGAGCCTAACGCTCAAATTAATCCGACAGGGAATGGTCATACGCCAGTTAGCACCCGTCGTTCTTGAACGTAAAGTACAACCAGACTGCAACGCATACATTGCCGCGAAGCCAACGCATGACTGCTGATCCGCTGAGCGGTGGCCACGACATTCACCCCACAAAAACCATGTAAAAGATTCTATCCCTTATTTCCGGACCATTGATTAGTAACAAATTAAGATTCGATTAAAGTTCATCAACTTACGAATTTCCCCACACTTGCTGTCTATAATTCTGTCCAGACAAAAAGGCCGACAGACGGGTAAAAACACCTGCGAACAACCGCACCAGGAAATGACGTTTACCCTTCGGAGCATGGGGGACAGGAAAGGGACGGCGCCTGTATGGGAGCGACTCGCCCGCCTCCTAACTTATCGATGTGGCAGATCGCACTTTGATGCTTGAACCAGACCCGCTGTTATGAGCGGCTGCACTTTTGTCTGATGCCGGCTAAAGAATGGTTCAGAGGCCTTGGCACAAATTTACTCTCGCGAGAATCGACTATGAAACAAAACAAAATAAGTTATCTTTTGACGGGCTGTCTGGCACTGACCGGCGCGGGCTATTTGCCTGAGGCGGCAGCGTCTACCCTACTTACACCGGCCGCTGCGACGGTGATCGACAATACCGTAGGTGTAGGTCCGTTCAGTAAAATCTACGACTTTGTGATTGACGATGTTTACGATGCCTACAATTTATCAGGGGCAGTAAGTTTTCAAAACGTCCAAACATTGGTTAGTCTGACGACCGATTTCAGCAACGCTACTGTAACCAGCACTAACGGTATCTCTAGCGCCAGCGTGGAATTGCTCGACGCCACTTCGGCAGTCATAGCCACCGGTTCGTTGACGTCGTTTTCGGTTGCATCGACTCCGACCTTGGTTAATTTGCCTTTCCCAAATGTTCCGCCGTTTTACCAGGAACTATTGACCACGTTTAACTTGATTTCGTTGAACAACATACCCGTTTTAGGGGCCGGCAATTACCAGCTTTCTATCAAAGGCTTGTCGAACGGGGGCACCTATACCGGCAGCTTAAGCGTATCGCCAATTATTCCGACCGTGGTACCGTTGCCAACAGCGACATGGCTGTTTCTCAGCGGCGTAGTAGGCGTCCTGGGTTGGAAGCGCAAAAACAGCCCATCCGCCTAACCAAACCTACCGCAAGAAACAAAAAAGCCGGCTGCTTGCCGGCTTTTTTATGTGTGCTCAAACCTGCGACTGACGCCGCGATTTCAATAAAATCAGGATCAGATTCATGGCGTCCCGGATACGATTCGAACGTACGACCTGTCCCTTAGGAGGGGATAAGGACCGGCACAAAATCAGCCATGTAATTGATTGATAAGTCAAAACAACCTAAGAAAGCACCCCCAGGAGTAACCCCTAAAGTTGGCCTTTTGTCCTTTTACTATATTTTTTAGGAGAACAAATGGCTACATTTCGAAAGCGTGAAAGCGGCTCTTGGCAGGCCCGGATACAACGGGTAGGCCACCCAGACTTAACCAAGTCTTTCCGTACCAAAACGGAGGCTAAAGTCTGGGCTCGGCAGATTGAGGCGGAGATTGATCGGGGGAGCTTCTCGGCACCCGCTCCAGTTGAAACCGATAGAGCTACCCTGGGTGAACTGATTGACCGGTACCAAGTTGAAGTCTCACCAACCAAAAAATGCCACCTATCAGAACTTAGGCGCTTAAAGCAGCTCAAGGGTGCTCTCGGTAATTTGGTACTGTCGGATATTCAGAGCCGACACATAGCCGCCTATCGGGATTCAAGACTTAAGGAAGGCAAAGCACCGGGTACGGTTATTCGAGAGCTCAATAATCTATCCCATATCTTCTCGATAATAATCAAGGAGTGGAATTACCCGCTTACCGTTAATCCTGTCCAGTTAATCCGCAAGCCTTCAGCAATGAAAGGGCGGGATCGGCGGCTTAAATCGGGTGAACTGGCCTTACTCCTGTCCAACCTCCAGGACACCCAAGAAGTTCGCCAGATAGTACAGCTTGCCGTCGAAACCGGCATGCGTCGATCTGAGCTCCTGGGTATGACCTGGGAGAACATCGACACCGCCAAGCGTGTTGTATTCCTCCCGGATACCAAGAACGGTGATTCTCGGGAGGTACCGTTATCCTCCAGAGCCTTGGAGGTGCTCAACAGTGTAGGCGTTAAAACTGAAGGGCCGGTATTCACCACCAAGCCCGACTCAGTGTCCCAAGCCTTCAGCCGTGCCTGTAAGCGGGCCAACCTCAAAGACCTACGGTTTCACGACTTACGCCATGAGGCCACCTCAAGATTATTTGAGAAGGGGCTCAACACAATGGAGGTCTCAGCCATTACCGGGCATAAGACCTTATCCATGCTCAAGCGATACACCCACCTTAAGGCCAGTGACTTGGCGCTAAGGCTTGGCTGAGGGGGCATTATGACAACATCTAGGCATTTTCTCGATGATGGTTGGCATTATCTGGGCACTGACTACCGTGACTCTGCCGACGCCAAACTTAAAGACATCCCTCCCCATGCGGCAGTAGTTTATACCGTTGAATGGCGGCGGGATGGTAAGGGGCTGGAGGCTTTCACCACGGTACTAACCAAAGACCTTGGCCCAACTGATACAACGCATTAATCAACTTTCAATATCTCACTAAAGGAAACCTAACTATGTATATCGAAATTACACGTAAATCTATCGCTTTTGGCTTTGGCGCAATCCCTTCGATCAACGACTCTGGGGAGGTGCCTCTTATGCTCGACACTACCACTAAGGTGCTGTTCCTGGGGAATCATGAGTTTTACCTTGAGGTTCACCCTAAGGGGACAGACCTACAGTTACAAAGAACAGTGCATGGCCCCCGAGAGGTTAGCTTCCATTGGCATCGGTTTTCTTTTCACTACACCGACATGGCCGCCCAACGTGCCAGACGGACTGATGTTGTTGGTGAGCTAGCCTAAGCCCCCACCTTGCCGACAATCAGCCCACCCTCTACTGAATTAAAGGTGATGCTCTGGAGTAAGCCCGGTTTGATCTGATCGGCAAGCCACTTCCTCAGGTTGCCCGCTGCAGCCTTCCGGCTCCGATAGGCCCACGCAATGAGGGACTCTTGGTTAACCACCAGAGCCTCCCTCGGGCCTCTCGGGGTATCTATCCATATTAAGGCCTTGTCCATCCCTGCCAATATTGAGTAATGGCTGGGAGGGGTACTGCCAAAAGCCTTGGCAATATCGCCGACCAATAGCCAAGCCTCTTGGCCTTGAAGTATCCCTCTGATCTGGGTACCGCCCAAGTTGAAGGTGAGAAGCTTCACGGTAGTGCGCTTACTCATGAGTGGCCCCGGTACCAGTCATAGGCGTTGATAACCGGGTAATTGTCGGCATGCTGGAGAACTACCCCGCTACCATCGGTGGAGCCTGTGGGCTGGATACCGACTAAGCCCCTATCGGCGGCCTCGCGATACTGGGCCATTATCTCCAGGAGTAATCTGGTTTTTTCATCGTTGGGGTTATTCTTGAAGTCCTGTAGTCGGTTGCTGAGTTCCGACCAGAACCACATCATTCTATCCGCTGGCCTTGTCATGGATTTAACTCAGGCGACTAAATCCGCAGACAAAACGGGGACCGCCAAGGGGTTGCCTAGGGTCGCGAGGGTTTGCTTGAGGGTTTGCTTGGTTTTTGAGGTGATCGGGCGGAAGCTATAGAGTTCACAGGTTGTGACCGTGCAGCCTTCCGTTTGTTGCCTCCAAGTACCGCCCGCTTTCGGGTCGTAAATACAACCCTTGCAATGGTTGGCGATGGCTTGGCGTGGTGAGATTGCCATTGATTGAACTGCTTGTGAGTGGATTAAATGCTGGAAAGAAAAGGGCGAACCCTGAGCCTTGGTGGGGCTCCTACGGGTTCACCCTGGTTTTTAGTTGCCTGAGTTAAATCCTCAGATTAGGCGCATCTTCTGGGCGACACTGGCGAGCGTCCAGGCACCGTTGATGTTGACCAATAGTTCACCATAGTCGTTAACGTGGGTTTGATAGCCAGCGGCTTTGAGGGAGCCCTCATCGGGGCCGAGCGAGTCCTTTGCATGCTGGATAAGCTGGCGGAGCATCCGGGTATCCCGGTTAAACGCCATGTCTCTTTGGGCTCTCTTCATGGCATCCCCTCGGTTAGTGTGCAGCCAGTTCCAGAGCTCTTGGGGTTCCTGTATGCCCATCGACTTGGCAATACTGTCCGCCTGAGCGGTAAAGGCCCCAATCACAGAGGCGGCCCGTTGTTGTACCTCAGCCGCAGACAGGCCGGTTAGGCTGGCGAGCTGGTCATAGTTCAAACTCTCGGGGCCGTGCTCCAGTACATGAACCACAGCCTCGCTAATCATGGGCTGAGGTATGCCGCTGATGGCCTGGGCCACTTGGGCCTCTACTTCAGGAGTGAACGGCTCGACACCTTCCGGCAACTTCTGCTGAGACTCTTCCCGTTGATCGGTCGGCGGCTCCTGGGTGTTCTGTGCTGGGCTTATCTGGGAGCTATCGGGATTTTTTTTAACTTCTGGGTGGCTGCCTGGGCCTATCCACTCGAAACCGTTGGCGGCTTGGCGGACCCAACCCATGTTCATGGCGTTTTCGATGGTTAATTCGGTACCCCCTGCCTTGATAACAGAATCAAGCCTTAAGTCGCCACCGGCAGGAAAGCCGTTATTGCGGGCGGTACTCAAGGGGCTGCCGGTATCCCGTGCAAAGTCAGAGGTATTGAACTGGCTCAAGCCTTGAGAGGAGAACCCTGGATTAGCGCCACCGAATTGGATGGAGTGAACTGTGTCAGTGACTTGAACGGCTGGGCTCGTCAAGGTGCCAGTCGGGGTGCTTTGGCCGTCTGCCATGCTACCGACTTGCACATGATGGACACCGCCGGAGAATCTAACGGAGATATTATCGGTTGATACGGCTGAATTATCGTTGCTCATTTACGTTGATCCTGGTTAGGCTTGGTGAAATTTCTTAGCGTTTAAGTTGCCGGGAGCATTAGCTCCTTGAATGAGTTGCACTAACAAGGCGTTGAACTCGGGATTATCTGCCATCTTCTTGGGCTGGCCGGCGGCATTGGTGAAGCCGATAGCGCCATCGTCATAGATCGTGATGGTTTTGGCGGCGATCAAGCCAGTGCCATTGGATGGGATACCACCGGCAGTAAAGCCGGCAAGTTGTACGGTGTATATTGGGTATGCCATTGGGTGAAATTATTGGGTTGGTGGAAGGGCGGATTTTTCAAGAAGGGTGACGGCTAAAGTGAGCGGTACTTGGTAGACTCGGGCTACTTCCTCTACCGGCATCGTATAGTGAACCTTTCGGTATTCCCTGAGCTGGTGGATGGTGGCTGCTTGCCAATCTAGGGGAATATCCGTCCCTTCTGGTGGGTATTCTGGGGCCGTCATGGGCTTATTTGCCGGCCTTTGCTTTGGCTCGAGCCAGTAGCGAACGAGCCATAGGGCCAGAAACGTTGTATCGAAATGCGACTTCAAAATCAGGCGGCCTATAACCCCCCCTGATGTTGTCCTTTAGTGCGTCAATAATTCCCTCTTGCCGGCTGATGGGTACCTCAGTACCTTCCGAATAGGTGGTTCCTTCTTGTGGGCATTCTCTCGTTGCCATAATTGTTTACTCCGGGTGATTGTGGATCATGATTAAGCGAGCGGCTGAGGCCTGGGAAATACCCCACCTTGAGGCGATTGCCCTGGGGGTGATAATTCCATCGCCGTGCCTTATCTCGATAATCAGTTGATTAAGGTCATTCTTTGTGAGGTCTTTGTGGTAGACCTTGGGTTTGGTACCTGGATGGGTACGCATCATTGCCTAAGCCTCCAGTCGGGGTCTGTGGTGAGTAGCTTGTTGATTCTCCGTTGGCCTGTCTCCTTCAGGTACTCACTGAGAGGCTTGCCGGGTTTCCTGGTGAAATCGGGCTGAGTTCTCCAGGGGATACCCTCTCCGGTTGCTGCGGCTTTCAGTTGGTACCCCTCCAGGCGTAACAACTCGGGATCGGGGAGGAGAGTTTCTAAGTAGCTCTGGTAGTGCGATAAGGCTCGACGGATCATCATGGAGCCCGAACAGGTGAACTCTGGATATTGGGCATTGATCCAGTCCATCTTGGCTTTGGTTAGCGGGTCTACCCTGAAGGTAATAGAGACCGCATTGGTACTATTTACTTTCACGTTTTCATGGGTGCAGTATTGGGTTGATGGAAGAAATTGAGGGCGCAAAGGCGCTCAAGAGGCATCTATCGGCGAAAAAACCATGTGCTGCCTCTTGTCGAAAAAACTCTAGGGGGATCAATAGGGGCAACTATGTGCTGCCTCTTGGGGTGAAACTAAGGTACATCAACAGATGGGGTGAAACCTGGGCCGATGGGAGCCCGCCTAAAAGTTCACTCACAGGCATGAAGGTGCATGAAACCCAGCCTATCCCATCCCGATAAATAACCCCATGAGTGAACTTTTAGGCGGGCTATTGGCAACCCCAAAAGGCTCTCAAGTAGCATACAGCCGATGTTTATCCTTAAAGGCTCCCCCGTCCCCCTCAAGGTTATTCCGTTGGTAAACATACGGTTGGCTTGAGTTGCTCCTATAGTGTCCCCGTATGAACTCCAACGGTGAATCTATAGCTATCATCATCAATAGTTATTACTAAGTTGATAATAATCTTTGGTACCGGCACGTCAGGGCACGTTATGTGATCCTGTGGGTGCTACTGTCGTATCCGCATAACGGGAACTGACGGTATATCCTTGGGCGTGGTCTCTCTCCCTGGAGGTGCCGATTCAGTTTATAGTTAAAATCGTATATCCTTGGCTCAATCGCTCAGTACCCTAGGCGATCCCATTGCCCAGAGTGATTCGCTCCAGGATTCGACCGAGAGAACTATATTCTCAATTCTCCCGTTTAATCCCTGCCTCTTTGGCAAGTCGGTACAGTGATGCACGGCTGAGGCCATGCCGCTTGGCAATCACGGCTGAAGACTCATTGCCAGCCTTGAAGGCTTCCAGAGCCGCTTGGGCAATCTCCGGTGTGATGGTTTCCTTCCTGCCGAACTTAACGCCTGCCGCTTTGGCTTTCTCTCGACCTTCTTGGGTGCGCTCAAGGATTAGGCTACGCTCAGTCTCAGCGACATAGCCGAACATGGTCATAACTAACTTACCTTCTTTGGTGGTGGTATCGATAAGCGGCTGATCGAGAACTTTAAGAGCCGCGCCTTTTTGCTCGATAGCTCTCACGGTTTCCCATAGGTCACTAATCGAACGGGCCAACCTGTCCAGCTTGGTAACAATCAGAACATCGCCCTCTCGGATGTAATCCAGTGCAGCCTGATATTGCTCCCGGTTGCTGGTGCTCTTACCGGATAACTTCTCCTGATAAATCTTGGTACAACCTGCCGCCTGGAGTGCTGCTAACTGTGTCTCCAGGCTTTGGCCTGTGGTGCTTACTCGGGCGTAACCGATCTTGATTGACATATAAACCACCGTCTCACTTGTTCTAAAGATTTGATGGAATCAATTATGAGACGACTTTTTAGACGAGTCAAGAGGCCGGATAGAATATGTCTTTTAAGTTGTAAGATATGAGATACCACTACCCATTTCTGGGTAATGTCAAACGCCAAAAATGGCGGTAGCTCAGAGCCCAGAAATCGGCTCTCAGTCAATCAGGTTGCTACCCCGGCTACCCCATTGCCTCCCACCTGTTCTCCTGAGTATTGAGCCCACTCGATTACAAACGGAGACCCATCGGCCACCCCCACGGGGGGTATCGGCCAGTCATCGTCAGTCAGAACAGGTAAGACATTTTTGTGACAAAAACAAAAGGGGTGCCATCTTACAATCGTTGTAAGACGCCGCCCACCACATGGCATCAATACGGGTGATGTCCTTATCGAGTTCGGTAATTATTACGGGACGTAGCTCAGCAAGCCACATGGTATCGAGGTTTACCTCCAAGGTAAGCCCCCATGCTTCTTTGCGATACTCTCAACGTGCTTCTTTGCGATCTCACTTCCCTCGCCTCCAGCCTTCGCCCGGTTGATTACCTTGGCGATTCGCTCGGCTGATCTTTGGTCTAACTCAATGGATGGGCGGGACTCTATGGTGAGGTCTTGGAGTTCCTCTGGGAGTTGCTGGACCTTGGCGTTCTCGTTGTACCAAGTACGGAGATGTGATGGGTCTGATTGGCTTTCTGGGAAGTCTACTGTCCCCGGCGAGGACAGTATCTGGGCTAACCACATTGCGTCAGCCCGCTCCCTCCTATCCATATCACCGAACCCCTTCTCCTTGATCCACTGGCCGAACAGTTTGTCACTCTTATGTAACCTCCTGCCCACTAGAAGAGCCTCCCCGATGTCCCTCCAGAGTTCCCTCTGTTCCTGTGCTGTTGCCTTGATCTTTCCCCAAGCACGTTGGCCTTTTAGGACCTTGGCGTCTTCGAGGGTTACTACTTGGTTGGTGTGTGCATTGCGGATAATGCACGATTTAGCGCATTAAAAAGGACAGCAAAAAAGATATGGTCAGGTGAGCGGTTTTTGGTGTACCCTGAGAACGGCAAGTAAGAAATTACTTGTCCTAATTTTGTCCTTTTTGAGAAGGACAGAGTGTCAACCTAAGGTTTTCTCTTAGGGTGTTATTTAGGCTAAACACCTGATTTATCTAAAAAAGAGTGGCGTCCCGGATACGATTCGAACGTACGACCTGTCCCTTAGGAGGGGACCGCTCTATCCTACTGAGCTACCGGGACTAAGTGATTAATCAGGCGCATTTTACCATAGCAAGCGGCTCAGGCTTTCTGTTTTCGAATCTCGACCCGTTCGAGCGATGTGATGAAATAGGATAGTTTCGATTGGCTTCTCGCGGAAAGCCCTTCGAAAATTCCGCCGATTTGCACTTTGGGAGACGTCGCGGAAACCGGCTTTACAAAGCGGACGGCAAATTCGAAATCCATCACGTAATCGTCGAAAGTAAGCTGGCAATTTTTGATCACATCGCCGCGCTGCACCCGCGCTCTGTTGACGGGTACGCTGACACCGGCCCCACCTCTCGAAAGATCGAACAGGTAACCGCCGATCGATATCCCGGTACGCTGAACCACACCGCTAAAAGGGATATCTATGGCGCTGATTTCCAGTCGCGGCGAACGTCGGCGTTGCGGATAAAACACTCGATCCGGCAGGGGTGCCTTGTAGTAGTTGATGCCTTTGGAATGGCCGACCTCGATATTGGCCAAATGGAAGGACAAATGTATCCCTTTGTGAAAGGTCGATAACTTCAGCGCCCGGGAACGCAGCAACAAATCGTTGCCGTGCTGGGGCATCAATTCGTCCAAAATGATGGCGTTTTTGTCCAACTTGATGCTCAAGACCGACGAGCTGAAATCTTCTGCAAAACCTTCTATTTGAATCGTACACAACGGCGAACTGCTTTCGATTTCTCCGAGCAGGCGGGCGATTTTATCGGGATCGGTAATGAAATTGGGATTTTCAAAAGCCAATAAATCGTCATCAACTTCAGGCGTGGATGCGCTGGCTTTGGAAAAAAGATGCTTCAACTTACTCAGCATGGCGAGCGGCCCGTAAAGTAATTCGGCGCTCAGTCTACACTGAAATTAAAGTATGCGAAAACAGCTCGTTACGGGTTACGCCATCCGGTCCGTAAGTGGCCGCAAGCGGCGATTTGCCGCGCAGTATTTGCAAAGAACGCTGGGTATGCCGGCTTAGCAACGCGATACTGGCACCGTTTTGCTCGTTCAGCGCTCGGCAATTTTCAGATAACTTGGCGAGATCGCCCCAACTGGTCCAAGTGCCATCGACATGGATACCGGCAGCGCCGGCTTTGGCCAGATATTTTTTGATGCCGTCACTACCGACGGTCAACTGCTCGGTTGCTAAAACTTGGCCCAACTGTTTGGTAAATTGCTCCAACTGCGCCACCAAGTCTCTTTTACCGGCCGCGATGGAGGCTATCGCTTCCGGATCGATTTTCTGCTTGAGTTTATCGGACTCGATGGTTAACAACTCAAACAAATTTTGGGCCGCTCTTAATCCGTTGGCGAGCAGTTTTTCAGTGATCGGGTATGTTTTCTCTATCATAAAGTCATGTACTGTCGGGTAACTGTTGATCGAACTGCAGCATCTTTTCCGCCACGCGCTCTGCGTTGACTTGGTAGCTGCCAGCCTGAATAGCCGCTTTAATCGCCGCTACGCGGTCTTCATTGACCAGTGGCGCCGAAACGCCGGCAGCAGCCGTTTTGATATCTTGGGCGGTGGCGGTGATCTCGACAGTGTCGGTAACGGCGCTGGTCTCGGTCCGTTGTTTAGGCTCGGCCGCATCTTTAACCCCGGCTTTTGCGGGTATTGAAGTGGTGACAGGCTTGCCGCTGATTGATTCGATAGCCATGGCGAAATTCCCAGGTGAGTTTTATCTAAAGCAGTTAGCGGCATCATAGTAAATTCCTTTAGCAACATTTTAAAAATTAACCGAAACCTGGCCGGCATTCACCACGACGGCTTGAATCACGCGATTGGAGGACAGGTTCCGCACGCTGATTTTCTGCCCTTTCGCGCCGTCGCCCAGCGCTGCTCCCATCGCGCTGATCACGACGCCCGCCTTACTGGACTCGATATTGACTCGTTCGCCGCGGCGAACCACTGTAGGGTCCGCTACATGCTGCCGATTCAAAACGCTACCGGCAGGGATGTTGCGGGCTGCCTGCTTATCCAATACATCGCTCATGTCGGCGAGGTATCCCTGCGGTAACATGCCGGCATCGCGGGTCTCCAAAGTCAAATGTTCCGCCCGAATAATGTCGTTTCGCTGCATAGACTTATTCAACACCAGCACGTCTTTAAATGACTTCAACAACACGGTGCTGTATATCGTCCAGCCCTTGTCGCCGTAGCAACGGACGCCGACGGTGTTACGCCCGGGTTTGATTTCGCCGGTTTGAGCAAACACTTGCAATGCTTGTTCGCAGACGGGCAATTGCAGACGCGGATCGAGTGGCGTCAGATTAATCTCGTATTTCCCCCCAGCTTCCAATGTCGACCTGACAAATTGGTTAATTGCATCCTGAATCTGTTGCCCGGACTGGGTCGAGCCTCCCCACGCAGTTGCGGACACCAACATCAAAACCAGGGCTAGCTTTAGCTTGTTCATATTAATCGCCATTTTTTTGACTTACCCGAAGCTTTCTGCATAAAACGTACCAGCAAATTTCAAGTAAACCGTAACAATGCCGCTATACTTAGGCGAACGTTATTCAGGGGGACATATGGCCGGAATCTTAGACGGAGTCGATCAACGAACCAAACTGGCTGGGCATAACCGATTCGAACTGCTTTTATTCAAACTGGTCAGCCGCCAGCGTTTTGGGATAAACGTGTTCAAAGTCCAGGAAGTCATTCAATGCCCCCCTTTGACCCAAATCCCAAACTCGCATTCGGTGATATGCGGCGTAGCCCATTTGCGCGGTAAAACCATACCGGTCTTGGATTTATCCATGGCCATCGGCATGCGCCCACTGCAGCGTGACGCGGGTTGCTACGTGATCGTTACTGAATACAACCGTTCCATCCAAGGCTTCTTGGTCGGCTCGGTAGACCGGATCATTAATATCGGCTGGGAACAAGTCAAAGCCCCACCCACCGGCACCGGCAAAGAAAGCTATCTAACGGCGGTCACCGAAGTCGAAGGCGAGCTGATCGAAGTCATCGACGTGGAAAAAGTCATGAAGGAAGTGATAGGCGGCCGGGAAGAAGCGTCGGCGGAGTCCATAGACCAGAACGTAATGAGCCAAAACGACCACATTCTGGTCGTCGACGATTCCTCGGTAGCCAGAAACCAGGTCAAACGGGTTTGCGAACAGATCGGCGTCGAATGCACCACACTCAAAGACGGGCAGGAAGCCTGGGAACACTTGTGCGCTCTGATTGCCGAAGGCACTAAAATCGAAGACCGATACTCCCTGATTATTTCCGACGTGGAAATGCCGCGAATGGATGGCTACACACTGGCAACCAAAATCAAAGCCGACCCGAACATGAAGCACATCTACGTGATCCTGCACACGTCGTTAAGCGGTGTATTCAATACTGCCATGGTCCAAAAAGTTGGAGCCAACGAGTTTCTAGCCAAGTTCGAGCCGGATTCGCTGATGCAAGCTATTCAAGCCCAACTAAGAGTCAGCCACGCCGAGCATTCCTGAGCAGGACAGCTCGGATTTTCACCCCACATGTTGACCTCGGCGGGCACCGAAAACTCACTGGACTTCGCCGGCAGTATATCGCCGGCCGACTACCAAACCATTCAACAGTTTCTCAGCCAAAACTGCGGTATCGAACTCGGCGACAACAAACAATATCTGGTCAAAAGCCGGTTGCAACCCTTGTTGGCCAAGTTCGAACTGTCCGGCTTCCCCGGCCTGGCGACGGCCCTGCAATCCAACGCATTCTCCGCCCAAAAACTGAGAAGCGCCGTAATCGATGCGATGACCACCAACGAAACCTTCTGGTTTCGCGACGAACGCCAATTCGCCGAATTGCGCGACACCGTACTGCCTCAACTCCTGGCACAAAAAAACGGCAGTATCCGCATCTGGTCGGCAGCCTGTTCGTCCGGCCAGGAACCCTATTCCATCAGCATCTGCGGCTTGGACGCATTGCGCGCAAGCGGCAAAAACCGGACGCTGCAAATTATCGGCACCGACATTTCCGAAGCGATTCTCGAAGACGCCAAGCGCGCCTGTTATTCCGACGCCGCACTGTCCCGGGGCATAGACGAAGCGGCTAAAGCCAGATATTTCCAGAAAAGTTACGACGGTTATCTGTTAAACGACGATGTAACCCGCCAAGTTCGGTTTCAGCAGTTCAATCTCTTGAAATCCTTCACCGCTCTAGGCCGGTTCGACATCATTTTTTGCCGCAACGTACTGATTTATTTTTCCGACACCATCAAGCGCGACATTTTGACGCGAATGGCCGACAGCCTGGAGCCGGGCGGCTATTTGTTTCTGAGCAGCACCGAAGCCATGCCGACCGGGATCGGCACATACGAATTGGTCCGTTCCGGACTTGCCACTTATTTCCGAAAACCGGACTGATACGGCGCCGACTTCTTGACGGCTCCGGCAACCGGCAAGTTTTTGCCGCCCGCAGCCCAACACTGGATTTTGACGCCAAAATAGCCCCTCATCGCCGCCACCCAACTGAAAATTAAATAATTTTTTTTTCAGGCACGCTTACTGCTATTTTATTAAAAAAACCAGCAAGGTGGCAATCATGGCAATCAACTTCAACAACGCTTTGGGTATACACCCGCAAGCCCTGATGCTTCGCGAGAAACGCGGAGAAATACTGGCGTCTAACCTGGCCAATGCCGATACGCCGGACTACAAGGCCCGCGACCTCGATTTCAAAGCCGTATTCCAACAAACGCTTAGCGACGGCGGTGGCGAGCTGAAGCGCAGCCACAGCGGCCATCTGGCCGGACAGCACAATGTCCTCGGCGCCGACCTGTTGTACCGCAACCCGCAGCATGCCTCGCTCGACGGCAATACCGTCGAAACCCATATCGAACAAGCCAAATATGCCGAAAACGCCGTGCAATACGAAGCCAGCCTGCGCTTCATCAACGACGATTTCCTGGGTTTGATGACCGCAATCAAAGGAGAATAGCCATGACTTCCTTACGCATATTCGACGTCGCCGGCAGCGGCATGAATGCCGAGAACCTGCGCCTGAATCTGGTAGCCAGCAACATGTCCAATGCCAACAGCGTCAGCAGCAGCATCGATCAGGTCTACAAATCGCGGCAGCCGGTGTTTGCCGCCGAATTAAAGAACATCATGGATAAAAACAACACCGCCAGCGGCGTCAATGTGTTGGGCGTCGTCGAAAACCAGGCCCCGCCGATCATGGAATACAACCCCAACCACCCCATGGCCGACGCCACCGGCTACATCTACAAACCCAACGTCAACACCGTCGAGGAAATGGCCAACATGATGTCCGCATCGCGCTCGTACCAAAACAACGTCGAGGTATTGAACACCGCGAAAAATCTGATTTTACAAACCCTGAAAATGGGCCGCTGAGGTGAACCATGAGCACAAGCGCTATCGACACATTTAACAACCTCGGCCTGGCCACGACCAACTCGTCCTCGTCGGCCAACAGCCAAAAACAAACGCTGGGCCAAGACCAGTTTCTGAAATTGCTGACCACACAGATGACACACCAGGATCCGTTGAAACCGATGGACAACGGCGAATTCCTGGGCCAGATGGCCCAGTTCAGCACCGTCTCCGGCATCCAGGACCTGCAGGCCTCTTTCAAGGAATTCGCCGGCTCGATCAGTTCCAATCAGGCCTTGCAAGCATCCGGACTGGTCGGCCGTTACGTGTCGGCACCAAGCGAAAGAGCCTTACTCGGCGCCGGCGGCAGCGTCTCCGGCGATTTCGAAATGCCGGCCAGTTCGCCGAATGTCGGCGTCAAAATCATCGACCCGGAAACCGGAGCAACCATCCGCGAAATCGATCTCGGCGCCGAATCCGCCGGCACAACCCGTTTCGAATGGGACGGGAAGGACAAGGCCGGAAATCTGGCCGACCCCGGCGTTTACAAGATTCAGGCATATGCCTACTTGGAGGGCAAAAACACCGTATTGCCAACCAACATCAAGTCCTTGGTGAAAAGCGTAACCATGGCCAACGGCAACACGGCCATGCAAGTCAACCTGGACGGCCTGGGCCCAGTTAAATTCAGCCAAATCAAACAGATACTGTAGGAGAAACGACATGCCATTTACCACAGCCCTCAGCGGCTTGAACGCCGCATCCAACAATCTGGCGGTGACCGGCAACAACATTGCCAACTCCAATACCGTCGGCTTCAAAAAGTCGCGTTCCGAATTCGCCGACGTCTACGCCGCCAGCTTGGGCGGCGTCAGCAGCATTACCCCCGGTGCCGGCGTCAAAGTCGCCAACGTCGCCCAGCAATTCAACCAGGGCAATTTACAATTCACCGACAACAACCTGGATTTGGCGATCAGCGGCGAGGGTTTCTTCACGCTGGCGAAAAGCCCGACCGAAACCAACGACCTGTCGTATACCCGCGCCGGCGAATTCAAATTGAACAAGGAAGGCTATCTGGTCAACAACCAAGGCAAGGCATTACTGGTTTATCGCCCCAATACCACTAAAGTCGAAGACGGTTTCAGTACCGGGGTCACCACGCCGGTACAAATCAATACTCTAACCGGCTTACCGTCAGCGACCGATAAGGTAGCCATCCAGTTAAATTTGGATGCGCAAGACGACTTCACGCCCAGCACACTGCCCTTCGACCCGGACGACAGCAACACCTATAACTCGCAAACCTCGACCACGGTCTACGACACGCTGGGTTCCCCACATATCTTGACCACCTACTTCGTCAAACTCGACCCGTCCACGGCGCCGACCACCGGTACTTCGGAATGGCTGGTCTATCACTACATGAGCGAACCCGCCACCCCAAATACCAAAACCGCGGTACCGGTAACATCTGGCCCGTTAGGCGGCACCACCCCGGAATCGGCTAAATTGACATTCGATTCCGGCGGCAAACTGATCACCCCGTTGGACGGCAAATTCGGCTTGTCCAGCTACGTGATCAATCCGCCAACCGGAGCCGCCGACATAAAAATCGACACTATGAACTTCTTCGGCACCACCCAGGTTCAGCAAAAGTTCAGCGTCAACGGCATGACGCAGAATGGTTTACCGGCGGGGCGTCTGACCGGTATCGACATCGACGACGAAGGCGTGATATTTGCCCGCTTCAGCAACGGCGGCTCGCAAACCATGGGTAAAGTCGCGTTGACGCGTTTCGCCAACAACAACGGGTTGGCGAAACTGGGCGACACCTCCTGGGGCCAAAGCGCCAATTCCGGCGAGCCGATTCCGGGCCAGGCCGGCGCCAACAACTTCGGATCGATTCAAGCCGGCGCCTTGGAAAGCTCCAACGTCGATTTGTCGGCGCAGCTGGTGAACCTGATCGTCGCGCAACAGGCCTACCAAGCCAACGCCCAGACCATCACCACCGAAAACAGCATCATGCAGACCATCTTGCAGATTCGATAATTAAAGGAGGCCACTCATGGACCGTAGCCTTTACATTGCGATGAACGGCGCCAAGCAAACCCTGATGGCGCAATCGGCCAACGCCAATAATCTGGCGAACGCACAAACCACCGGCTTCAAGTCGGACTTCGAGCAATTTCGGGCCATGCCCAGCTTCGGCCCGGGCTATCCGGCCCGGGTGTACTCGATGGCCGAACGCCCGGGCACGGATTTGTCGAACGGTTCGATCTACCATACCGGCCGCGAACTCGATGTCGCAGTGGAAGGCCAGGGCTGGATCGCCGTCACCGGCAAGGACGGCAAAGAAGCCTACACCCGGGCCGGCGACTTGCGGTTGACGCCGGAAGGCCTGCTGCAAACCGGCGCCGGCCTGTCGGTGCTCGGCGAAGCCGGGCAACCGATCGCGGTACCGCCGGCACAGAAGGTCGAGATCGGCAAGGACGGCACCATCAGCATCGTGCCGCAAGGCGTCAATGCCACCAATACCGTGCTGGTAGACCGGATCAAGCTGGTCAATACCGACCTGGCCAACCTGGAAAAACTGGAAGACGGCCTGATGCACCCGAAGCAAGGCGGCGTGCTGCCGGCCGACGCCAACGTCACCCTGGTCCAAGGCGCGCTGGAATCCAGCAACGTCAACGCCATGGCGGCGATGGTGGAGATGATCGAGCTGTCCAGAAGCTTCGACATGCAATCTAAGGTCATGAAAGATATAGACGAAAACGCCGCTGCCGCCGCCAAGTTAATGCAAGTGGCATAAATCCTGCTTTACTCCTGATAAGACAAAAAATCGTCAGATCAGGAGGCTGTCATGACAGAACGAGCACTATGGGTCGCAAAGTCCGGATTGGACGCCCAACAAACCCGCATGGCGGTTATTTCCAATAACCTGGCCAACGTCAACACCACCGGCTTCAAGAAAGCCAGACCGATATTCGCCGATCTGATGTACCAAAACGTACGTCAGGCCGGCGCCCAATCGACCCAGAACACCCAATTACCAACCGGCCTGCAACTCGGCACCGGGGTGCGCACCGTCGCTACCGAGAAAATCCATACCCAAGGCAATATCTTGCAGACCGGCAACTCGCTGGACATTGCCATCAGCGGCCGCGGCTTCATTCAGATTTTGCAACCGAACGGCGACATCAATTACACCCGCGACGGTTCGTTCAAGATGGACTCCACCGGCCAATTGGTGACCTCCAACGGCATGCTGCTGGAACCCGCCATCACCATCCCGCAGGACGCCCTCAGCATCACCATCGGCCAGGACGGCACGGTTTCGGTGACCCAACCCGGCGCCGCCGCGGCCAACCAGATCGGCCAGATCCAGATCGCCGATTTCGTCAATACCGCCGGCCTGGAACCGATCGGCGACAACCTGTTTCGCGAAACCGTCGCCAGCGGCGCACCGATCATCGGCAATCCCGGCGAGAACGAACTGGGCCAGATGATTCAGGGCTCACTGGAGACTTCCAACGTCAACGTGGTCGAAGAACTGGTCAATATGATCGAAACCCAGCGCGCTTACGAAATGAACTCGAAAGCCATTTCCACGACCGACCAGATGCTGTCCTTCGTCACGCAACAACTCTAATTCAGGACCAAGGCCATGAAAAACCGTAACCACATCCAGCGGCAAGCCGGCGGCAAATTTTTGCTGCTGGCGGCAATACTGTCGCTACTGGCCGGCTGCGACACGCTGCCGAAACGCGACCCGGACTTCGCCCCGGTGCAACCCGCCGATCTGCGGCCGCCGCAACAAAACAACGGCGCCATCTATCAGGCCGGTTACGACATGCGTTTGTTCGAAGACCATGCCGCGCGCCGAGTCGGCGATATCCTGACGGTAACCTTCGACGAAAATACCAACGCCACCAAGCAGGCCAATTCCAAAGCCAGCAAGAAAAGCGATATCAAAGCCAGCGGCAGCGCGCCGACCATCTTCGGCCTGGCCAGTTCCGCCCTGCTCGGGCACGATTTGGCAACGTCGCTGGATTACAGCATGGACCGGGCGTCGGAAGGCAAAGGCGACGCACGGCAAAGCAACCGTTTGACTGGCGACATCAGTGTCACTGTTGTCGACTTACTGCCCAACGGCAACCTGCGGGTCCGCGGCGAAAAACGCGTGACCCTGAACGACGGCAGCGAATACGTCCGCCTGTCCGGCATCGTCCGGCCGATCGATATCAACGTTGCCAACACCATTCCGTCCAGCAAAGTGGCCGACGCCACCATCATGTACACCGGCGACGGTGCGCTGGCCGACAGCAGCAAACCCGGCTGGATCACCCGAATTTTGTCCAGCCCGATCTTCCCGTTCTGATCCGGCCAGGAGAACATCATGAAACATTTAATTTTTCTGCTTCTGCTGCTCGGTGCCGGTCAGGCCCAGGCCGAACGCATCAAAGACATCGCCTCCATTGCCGGCGTCCGTACCAACCAGTTGGTGGGCTACGGCCTGGTGACCGGCCTGGACAAAACCGGCGACAAAACCAAGTTTACCGGCCAGAGCTTGCGCAGCATGATGGGCAAACTGGGCATGACCTTACCGCCGGATATCGACCCAAAATCGAAAAACGTGGCCTTGGTCAGCATCCACGCCGATTTGCCGGCCTTTGCCAAACCCGGCCAAAAAATCGACGTTACCGTATCGTCGATGGGCGACGCCAAAAGCCTGCGCGGCGGCTCGTTATTGATGAGTCCGTTACGCGGTGCCGACGGCAACGTCTATGCCATGGCGCAAGGCAATCTGGTCGTCGGCGGCCTCAGCGCCGGCGGCCAGGACGGTTCCAAAGTTACGGTCAACAATCCGCTGGTCGGCCGGATTCCAAGCGGGGCGACGGTGGAACGCATCGTCCCGACTTCGTTCGATCAAAGCCCGGATATGGTGTTCAACCTGAACACCTCCGACTTTACCACCGCCCAGCGCATGGCCGATTCGATCAACAAAACCCTGGGGGCCGATACCGCGCAAGCCATAGACGCTACCTCGATCAGCGTCCGCGCCCCGGTCAATCCGGCGCAACGGGTCGGCTTCGCCTCGGTCATCGAAAACATCGAACTGGCACCGGACGATGCGCCGGCCAAAGTGATCGTCAATTCGCGCACCGGCACCGTCATTATCAACAGCAAGGTGCGGGTGCAACCGGCAGCGGTATCGCACGGCAGCCTGACGGTGACGATCAGCGAGAATCCGCAAGTCAGCCAACCCAATCCGTTGTCGGGCGGCAGCACCGTGGTGACTCCGCAATCCAACGTCGAGGTCAAGGAAGATAAGAACCACATGTTCGTGTTCAATCCCGGCGTGTCTTTGGACGAAATCGTGCAGGCCGTCAACGGCGTCGGCGCCGGCCCCAGCGACTTGGTGGCGATCCTGGAAGCGCTGAAATCGGCCGGCGCGTTACGTGCCGAATTGATCGTGATTTAACGCTAACCGGCACGTTGTTTTAAACCGGTTTGGGGGGATTCCTTATGTTGAATGCAGACAGCGCCGCGGTATACACCGACTTTAACAGCCTGGCGAAATTGAAACAGAGCGCCCGCGAGCAATCGCCCGCCGCCGTCAAGGAAGTCGCCAAGCAATTCGAATCGCTATTTCTGAGCATGATGATGAAGAGCATGCGCGACGCCAAACTGGCCGACGGCATTCTCGACAGCCAGCAAAGCCAGTTTTACCGCGATATGTACGACCAGCAAATGGCCATGCATCTGGCCGGCAAACCGGGGGTAGGCTTCGCTGATTTGATCGCCAAACAACTGTCGCCGAAAGCTGCTGAGGAAGACGAAAAAGATCCGAAACTGGCCACGAACGAAGTGTTGAACCGGGCCGCAGGTACCGGCAGCGCTACGCAACCCGACCGCCCGCAAACGCTTTCCGGCGGCGGCACAAGCGACGGCGAACCCTTGGAAAGCTCCGGCCTGGATAGCTTGGAGCGCAGTCTGGCGATGCTCGAACGTAGCCAGAATGCGATGGCCGACCGCTGGCAACACCTGGAACAGGATTTGCGGGCCGTACAAACCGCCGGCAGCGACGCACTGTCCTCCAAAGACGAGTTTATCGGCCAATTGCGGCCGCACGCCCAGGAAGCCGCCAAAGCGCTGGGCGTCGACCCTAATCTGTTGCTGGCGCAAGCGGCACTGGAAACCGGCTGGGGCCAAGCCGTGATTAAAAACGGCCGCGGCGAGAACAGTTTCAACCTGTTCAACATCAAAGCCGACAAGTCCTGGCAGGGCAAGCAGACCAAAGCCTTGACGCTGGAATTCGATGGTGCCAGCGCCCGAAAAGAAATGGCCGGCTTCCGCGCCTACGGTTCTTACAAACAAAGTTTTGACGACTACGTGAACTTCATCAAAAGCAATCCGCGTTACAGCGAAGCGCTGAAAAAAGCCGGCAATGCCGGCCAATACATCCGCGAACTGCAACAGGCCGGCTATGCCACCGATCCGCGCTATGCGGAAAAAGTGATGAGCATTTACCACAACCAAAGCGCCGCCGGGGTGGCGGCTTTACCCGACGCGGGCTAGGAGGCGATTATGTCGATGGGCATCTTGGGTACGGCTCTTTCGGGTCTGACTGCGTTTCAACGCTCGCTGGAAACCACCAGCAACAACATCGCCAACGCCAATACCGACGGCTATAGCCGGCAGCGGGTGGAACTGGCCACCCGGCCGGAGCAATTCAACGGCGCCGGCTACATGGGTAACGGCGTGGACGTGGCCAATATCACCCGCAGCTACGACCAATTCATCACCAACCAAGTCCGGTCCAGCACGGCAACCTACCACGACCTGAACAGCTTTTACGGCCTGTCGGCGCAAGTCGACAATATCACGGCCGACAACAAGACCGGCTTGGCGCCGGCACTGAAAAGCTTTTTCGACGCGGTAGACGGCGTCGCCAACGATCCGACCTCGATTGCCGCGCGGCAGGTGATGCTGACCCAAACCCAGTCGTTGACGCAACAGTTCAATACCATGAGCGAGCGTTTCGGCAACCTACGTACGCAAGTCAACCAAAACCTGGCCAGTGCGATAGACGAAGTCAACGGTTACGCCAAAACCATTGCCGAGCTCAACGTCAAAATCGTTGCCGACATCGGCCGCTCCACCGGCAAACAACTGCCGAACGAGCTATTGGATCAGCGCGACCAATTGCTGACCAAAATGGCCGAAAAGGTCGACGTCAGTTACGTGCCTCAAGCCGACGGCTCGATCAACGTGTTTATCGGTAAGGGCCAATCGCTGGTATTGGGCAGTTACGCCGCAACCTTGTCCTTACAAGGCGACAGCATGGACGCCGACCACAAACAGCTGATCCTGAACGGCCAAGACATTTCCAAACAAATTTCCGGCGGCAGCATCTACGGCAATCTGCGGTTCCGCGACCAGGTGCTGGACCCGGCTCAGCAACAACTGGGCTTGTTGGCGACCGGCCTGGCCACCGAGTTTAACAACCTCCATCGCGCAGGTTACGATCTAAGCGGTCCACCGGCAGCCACCGGGGTGGATTTATTCGACCTCGGCTCGCCCAGCGTGCAAGTACAAGGGCCTCCGGGCAACAATGCCGGCGCCGTCGCCAGCTTCGTTGCGCCGACTTCCGCCGCCAACCTGGGTGCTTCCTACAAACTGGAAGTCACCAGCACCGCTCCCGATACGTTTACCCTGACCAATCTGAGCGACAACACGGTCTACACACCGCTCAGCGCATCGGATCTGAGCGATCCGGCGCCGGCGGTAGCAGCGGCCAACGGCTTTAACATCAGCTTCAGCGGCACATTGACCATCGGCGACTCCTTTACGATCAGCCCCAACTTCAATGCCGCCGCCAATTTGAAATTGAACAGCGCGATCACGAATCCGAAACAAATCGCCGCTGCCAGCGCTGCCGACTTACCGGGCGATAACAGTAATGCCTTGAAATTGGCCAATCTGGAAACCAAGACCAGCATGCTGAGCGGTAAAGCCAGCTTCGGCCAAGTCTACGGACAACTGGTGGCCGACGTCGGCTCGCAAACCCACGCCGCCTCGGTCGGTCGCGAAGCTCAGGATACCTTGTTGAAACAAGCCACCGGCGCCCAACAAAATATCTCCGGAGTCAATCTGGACGAGGAAGCCGCCAACTTGATCAAATTTCAGAACTCGTACCAAGCCGCTGCTAAAGCGGTATCGGTCGCCAATGCCATGTTCGACACCCTGATTGGGGCCTTTCGTTAGGAGATTAGCATGCGTATTTCAACTTCCTGGAATCATCAGCTCGGCTTGAGTGCGATGCTGGATCAACAATCGAAGCTCAACGAAACCCAGTTGAAACTGTCGTCCGGCAAAAAATATTTGAACCCGGCCGAAAACGCGGTGGCGGCGACCAGCATGCTCAGCCTGGAGCAAAACATAAAGGAAAACCAGCAATACCAAACCAACATCGGAGTGGCGCGGCAACGGCTGGACCTGCAAGAGTCGAATCTGGCAAACGCGACCGACGTCTTGCACCGGATCCGCGAGTTGACGGTACAGGCGCTGAACGACACCAATACTCAAACCAACCGCAAGCAAATCGCGATGGAAATCGACGAGTTGAACAAGCATTTGCTCAGCATCGCCAACACCAAAAACGCCAACGGCGAGTATTTGTTTTCCGGCTACGCCAGCGATAAGCCGGCCTTTACCGACACCCCGGATTACGCTTATCTGGGCGACGGCAACCAACGCCAAATCGGCATCGGCCCCAACCGGGTCGTCACCGACGGCGATCCCGGCGAAGCGGTGTTCGGCACGATCCAGTTGGCACCACTGAGCGCCGGGTCGATCGACAACGTATTGCAAGCGGTCGCGCAGTTATCCAGCGATTTGAAGGCCAACACGCCGAATAAAAGTTCGCTGGACGATATCGACCGGGCGCTGGTTCGTTTCGACAATATCCGCGCCTCGACCGGTGCCCGGCTGAATGCATTGGACGGTCAGGAAAACCTGAACGCCGACTATATTCTGGACAACAAAGCGACTGCATCCGACATCGGCGATTTGGACTACGCCGAAGCCCTGAGCAAATTCAATCAGCAACAGATCTCGCTACAAGCCGCGCAGCATGCGTTCACCAAGGTGCAAAACCTGTCGCTGTTCAACTACATATCCTGAGCCCTCGCCGGCCGGCGCGGCCGGGACTCAACTGAAGAATCCCAGCGCCTTCAGCTTGACGACCAGACGCCGGGTGAATTCGGCCTTGTCGCGCTGGTCCAGATGCGCGCCATCCGGCAACGCGAAATCAAATTCCGGATAATCCCAGCAATTAAAGGCAAGCGCCGGACTATGCCCCGCAAACACGTCCCAGCCTGCCTCTCGCGGAAAACGGTATTCCTCTATGGTTCTGACCAGAGCCGTCGACGGGAAATTGATAAAAGCCAGATTGCTGCCCTTGTTCTTGATTTGCCGGGCAAGGTCGTTGGTATAGGCGAATTGGTCCGCGGACAATTGCACCGCAGCCGACTGCCTTAGTTTGTCGCCGACGGCCTGCTCGAACTTCTGCTGTGTATCGATGCCGGCCATATTGATCGGCTGCCCCAAGCTGCGTAGCACCCGGTTGATGTAAAAACCGGGTTGTTCCACGAGCTCATAGTCGGCGTCGCGTTCGCGGTTGGCATCCGTTTTTAAATAAAGCGGCCTGACTTTACCCGGTGTGGTCAGCCGTTTGAACAATTCCAACGGCGGAATGCCGCCGCCGTATAACGCCAACTGCTGTTGAACCTGGCTTTTCAACAAGGTTTCCAATTTGGCCGACACCAGATCCTTGTATTTTCGGTGATAGAACTCCACCCATTCTTCGGCGCGGTCGCGCGGCCGATTTGCAGTCAGTTTCCAAACGTCGCCCGACACCAACAGTTTGCCGGTGATTGCGGGGTCGCGAGCCAGATCGGCCAATACCGGTAAAAACTCCGAGCCGTCTATCGCCAGTTGCACCGGCATCAGACCGGTCTCGGCCGCCAGCACGTCCAGATCCATGCCCAATTGCATCCGCGAGTCGCCCACCAAAACCAAAGCCCGCTTACCCAATAGCGCCGCCTTACCGCGTTGCGCCGCCCACAACTCTTTACTGTCCTGCACGGTCGGCTGAAAGCCGATTTGCCGCAGCCGGAGTTCGACCACGGCCAATAACAATACGGCCGCCAGCAAGCCGAGGCCAAATGCGCGCTTGACGGCGGGCTTGGGTAACCGATCGCTAGAATTGGAAATAAATGAAGGCACGACTGTCACCGTTGGAAAATATGACGACGGAAGTTGTTAAAACGGCGATCAGCGCGCCGCGAACCATCGGCGAAAACCGTTGGAAGATTTGTTCCAGCCGAATTTCGCGGGCGAGAATATGCCAGAGCAGCATGGCCGCGACGATGCCGGCCACCGCGATGCGGCTGGACTGAGCCAGGACGGCAGCGCCATCGCTCCGGACCAATGCGGCCGCCATCGCTGCCAGGTTTTCGAAGCCCTGAGCCCGAAACGGAATCCAGGTTAACGACACCAACAAAAATGTCGCCAACATCAGCGCCAGTTTCGCGGCAGAACTTTCAAGGCGAAACCCTGCGGCGTGTTTCAAGCCGTGTTCCACCGCCAAAAACGTGCCGTGAATCACGCCCCACAAAGCAAAGGTCCAGGCAGCGCCGTGCCACAAACCGCCCAGAACCATGACCAGCAGTAAGTTAAAACCGGTCCGCAACGGGCGGACGCGGTTACCGCCCAGACTGAAATAAAGGTAATCCCGCAGCCAGCTCGATAGCGAAATATGCCAGCGCCGCCAGAAATCGGAGAAGCCCAACGCGCCGTAAGGACAATGGAAATTATCGGGCAGGCTGAAGCCCAAGGTCATCGCCGCCCCGATCGCGCACAGTGAGTAGCCGGCAAAATCGAAAAAGATCTGCCCGGAAAAGGCCAGCACCGCCAACCAAGCATCCGCCGCACCGAAGGCTGCGGGATCGGCATAGACTTGGTCCACCACCGGCGCCAAGCCGACGTCGGCCAGTATGGCTTTGGCGAACACGCCGAACAAAAACAAGGTCAAACCCCAGACGAACTGGTCGGCACCGGTTTGCCGCGGCGTCTTGCATTGCGGTAAAAATTGCGGCGCCCTGACGATGGGGCCGGCCACCAATTGCGGAAAAAATGTCACGAACAAGGAAAAGTCGAGCAAGCTGGTTTCCGCAGCGATTTTGCGTTGATAGACGTCCAGGGTGTAGGACAGGCTTTGAAAGGTATAAAACGAAATGCCGATCGGCAGGACGATGCCTAAAGGTTGCGGCTGGTAGCCTATGCCGAACCAAGCCAAGATTTCGGCAGCGGTTTGATTCAGGAAATCGGCATATTTGAAAAACCCCAGAAACCCCAGATTGACCAGCAGGCTTACCGCCAATAATGCCTTACGCCGCGACTGATGCTGCGCCGCGCCGATCAGCTTGCCCAAACAAAAATCGACATTGGTCGAAATCCACAGCAACACGACAAACGGCGGGTTCCAGGCCGCGTAAAACAAGTAACTGGCGATCAACAGCATCAATTTGCGGCCGCGCCAATCCCGGATCGAGTAATACAAGGCCAGAACGACCAGCCAAAAAATCAGAAATAAAAACGAGTCGAATTGCATAAAGACGTTGCTGACCGAGGCCGGAACGGACGGCCGCCGAAAAAGTTTCGGCTAAGCGTAGTCCATAGCGGCAAATCCGGCAGCACGCGGGCCGAATAATCCGGCTTGCGCCGGTTATCTGCCCGGCAGATTAGGTCTTGCGCGCAGCGATGGCCTGGCTCAGTTGGTATACCGCCATCGCATAAAGCGGGCTGTGGTTGTAGCGGGTGATGACGTAGAAGTTATGCAATCCAAGCCACAAATCCTCGCCGGCCTGTTGCTGATAACTCAACAGTTTGACCTTTTCGGTACCGGCCAATTGCGGCGGTAACTCAACCTGCAACTGGCGTAGCTCGGCCACGCCGATATCGGGTTTGACGCCTTTGCTCAAGGCCTGCCGATAGGCTTCGCCCTTGGCGGAAACCGGATAGGCTACCGGTGCGCCCGGCTGCCACTGGTTGCGCACGAAATAATGGGCAACGCTGGCGATGGCGTCGGCCGGATTGGTCCAGATATCGCGCTTGCCGTCGCCGTCGAAATCCTTGGCAAAGCTGCGGAAACTGCTGGGCATGAATTGCGGGAATCCCATCGCTCCGGCATAGGAACCCATCGGTTGCAACGGATCCATGTGCTCTTCCCGCGCCAGCACCAGGAATTGCTCGAGTTCCTTCAGAAAGAACTCGCTACGCGGCGGATAGGCGAAACCGAGCGTGGCTAACGCGTCGATCACCCGGTATTTGCCGGTATGGGCACCGTACTTGGTTTCGACGCCGATGATGGCGACGATGATTTCGGCCGGCACGCCGTACTGGCGCTCCACCGCTTGCAAGGCCGCGGCATTGTCTTTCCAGAATTGCACACCGCCGGCGATGCGGGCTTCGGTCATGAAAATTTCCCGGTATTGAAACCAGGGCTTGCCTTCGGCCGGTTTGGACATCGCATCCAGAATCGGCTGCTGGATATTCACGGCTTTGAACAGCGTGCGCAATTCCGTTTCGTTGAACCGGTGCTGCTTGGCCATGTGTCTGACGAAGGCGTTAAACGAATCGGTCGGCGCGATTTCCGCGGCAACCGGGCCGATGCCGATTAACGACAGCAGCAGAACCGTAAATTTGGTTTTCATAGTCATGGCAAAGTTCTATAAAAATGGCCCGGCCGACGACCGGGCGTGCGTTATACCGGCAACAACTTCCGGTGGGTGTGGATGGACATCAAAATACCGAAACCGGCCATCAATGTCACCATCGACGTGCCGCCGTAACTGACCAGCGGCAGCGGCACGCCGACCACCGGCAATATGCCGATCACCATGCCGATATTGACGAACACATAGACAAAAAAGGTAAACGACAGGCTGCCGGCCAGCAATCGGCAATAGGTATCCTGAGCCTGCACCGCGATATAAAAGCAGCGACTGATCACCAGCAAGTACAACAGCAGCAGGCCGACGCAGCCGAACAAACCGAACTCTTCGGCGAAAACCGCGAAGATGAAATCGGTGGAACTCTCCGGCAGAAAATCCAATTCGGCCTGGGTACTGCCCAGCCAACCCTTGCCGTTGATGCCGCCCGAACCGATCGCGATTTTCGATTGAATGATATGGTAACCGGTGCCCATCGGATCGGCCTCCGGATTGAACAGCGTCAACACCCGGTTGCGCTGGTATTCGCGCATGAAGTGCCACAGAATCGGTGTCGACGCCGCCAGCCCGACCACCGCGCTCAACATGAACCACCAGGACAAGCCGGCAAAAAACAGCACCGCCGCCCCCGAGCTGGCCACCAACAACGCCGTCCCCAAATCCGGCTGTTTGGCGATCAACAGCACCGGCACCAGCAACAGGCCGGCCGCGATCATCACGTGTTTGGGTTTGGGCGGCAACGAGTGCTCGGCCAAATACCAAGCCACCATCATCGGCGCGCTGATTTTAGTGAACTCGGACGGCTGAAACCTAAAAAACCCCAAATCCAGCCAACGTTGAGCCCCCATACTGATCTGGCCGATGACCGCCACACCAACCAGCAACAGCACACATACCGAGAACAACACGACGGAAAAACTCTGAAACCGGCGCGGATTGATATGCGCCAACACCGTCATCAAACCGATCGCCAAGCCGGCGCGGCTGGCATGCCGCACCAGCATCGAAACTTGCTGGCCGCCGGCGCTGTACAAAATCACGCAACTCAATGCCAAGATCATCAGCAAACCGATGAATAGCGGTATGTCGATATGCAATTTACGCAGTAGGCTGCCAAGCAACGACGGCGCCTGGAATTGCTCGTTGCGCATTTCGTGTCTCATGGCGCGGCATCCTTGGGCTGATTAAGGTAAGCGTCGATAATTTCGGCCGCAATCGGCGCGGCAACCGAACCGCCGTGGCCGCCATGCTCGGCGATCACCGCAACGGCGATCTGCGGATCGTGCACCGGCGCCAAGGCGATAAACAAGGCATGGTCGCGCATTTTGAAATCGATCGCGTCCTCGTTGTACTTTTCCTCCTGCTTGACCGTGAACACCTGTGCCGTTCCGGTTTTGCCGGCAATCTGGTAATTGATGTTTTTTGCGATCAATTTCGCCGTGCCGCGCGGGCTGTGCACCACATTGGTCATGGCGCGGAGGATGTTGTCCACATTGGCCGGCTTCAACGGAATGTCGGGGACGATACGCAGTTCGGGCGGTGCAGCATAGTCGGGCGTGATAATTTCATGGGCCAGATGCGGGTTGACTACTTTGCCGTAATTGGCCAGCGTCGCGGTAGCGCGCGCCAACTGCAACGGCGTCACCTGGGTATAGCCCTGGCCAATCCCGGTAATCACCGTCTCGCCGGGAAACCAGGCTTGGTTGCGATACCGCCGTTTCCATTCCTTGGACGGCATCAGGCCGTCGACCTCTCCCACCAGATCGATACCGCTCTTTTCGCCGAAACCGAATTTGTTCATGAAACTGGACATTCTGTCGATGCCCAGGGCCATCGCCAAGTCGTAAAAATACACATCGCAGGATTCGGTGATCGCTTCGTTCATATCGACCATGCCGTGCCCCCATTTCTTCCAATCCCGGTATTTATGATCGACGTTGGGCAATTTGTAATAGCCGGGGCAAAACAAACGGTGGCCGTAATCGATCACGCCGTACTCCAGGCCGGCCAGCGCATAGAACGGTTTCATCGTCGATCCGGGCGGGTACAAGCCGCGCAAGGCCCGGTTGTATAGTGGCTGATCCTCGGAATCCTTCAAGGACTTGTAATCCTTGGCCGAGATGCCGGACACGAACGGATTCGGGTCGAAACCGGGCCGGCTGGCGAACACCAGCACCCCACCGGTCTTGATTTCGATTGCCACCGCGGCGCCGTTATATTCCTGTAGCGCGTTGTAAGCGATTCTTTGCAAATCGATATCCAGCGTCAAATAAATATTGGAGCCGGCCACCGGCTCCACGGTCGACACGGTGCGTAAGGCCCTAGACTGGGCGTTGGTTTCGATCTCTTCGTAGCCGGCGGTACCGAGCAAATGGCTTTCGTAATATTTTTCGATGCCGATTTTGCCGATCTGGTCGGTGCCGCGGTATTGCTCCAGCGGCAGCTTTTTCAGCTCATCCTCGCTGATCCGGCCCACGTAACCGACCACGTGCGCCGCCAAGTCGGCGTAGGGGTAATGCCGCACCAGCCGGGCATAAACATCGACGCCGGGGAAATACGGCCGCACCACGGCAAACTTGGCGACATCCTCGTCGGTCAGATTTTGCAGCAACGGCGTCGTGGTAAAGGATTTATTGCGCTTGCGCAGCTTATGGAAGGCGTCGATTTTTTCGTCGGAAATATTCAACAACTGCTGCAACCGCTTCAGGGTATCGTCCAGGTCGCCGATCTGTTCCGGGATCAATTCCAGGCTGTAAGTCGGCACGTTTTCCGCCAACATCCGGCCTTTGCGGTCGTAAATCACGCCCCGGGTCGGCGGCAGCGGCGAAATTTTGATGCGGTTGTCTTTGGAGAGCGTGGCGTAGTGCTCGTGACCGACCACCTGCAGATAAACCAGGCGCACCACCAGTCCGACTATCAGGAACAAGATCAAGATAAAAGCCGTAACGATACGGCTCAGAAACAGGCGGCTTTCCGCCAACGGGTCCTTGATCGCGAATTTTCTATCCATACCCGATCAGACGATGCGCGCCATGACCCGGATATAGCGCAACACCACAAACACCAGCGGCCAGGCCAAAGTTCCGCTCAGCACCGGATACCAGAACTCCAGCGGCAAACGGTTGCCGGCGCGCATGCTTTCCAATCCGAAAGTAACGCATTGCGATGCAAGCAGACAACACAACACCCACAGGCACTGTTGCACGATGGGGAATTGGCGCAGCCGGCGATGTTCGTTGATGCTGAAGTAACAGACCAGCGCATAGATCAATCCATACTGCCCCAATAACCGGCCGGTCAACACGTCGGTCAGCAGCCCCACGCTCCAAGCGGTAAACACTCCAAACCGTTCCGGCAAAGCAATCGACCAGTAAATCAACACCAAAACCACCCAATCCGGATTAAAGATGTCCATTGCCGGAAATAAGGACATCACCCTGAGCACCATCGCCGCAGCAACGGTAACCAGGAAATAGGTAGCCGCCAACAGGTCAAGGCGCGCCATTGGCACTCTCCCGTCCTTCCTGAACATCGGCCGGCGGCTTGCCCGGTTCGCCCAGCACCACCGGCGTCGAATGGCTCCAGACGATCAAGAACTCCCGGCTTTTTTCCAGATCGGCCTTGGGCGTGGCGTAAATATTGGCGAAAGACTTGTCCGGTCTGGCCTCGAACTTATCGACTACGGCGACCGGGTAACCCGCCGGAAACACACCGCCCAAGCCGGAGGTGACCAGCAAGTCGCCCGGCACGACATCGGCGTTATTTGCCAGGAACGGCAAGTGCAGACGGTTGGGTTGGCCGGTACCGAAGGCAATGGTACGCAATCCGTTGCGGTTGACTTGCACCGGAATGGCATGGTCGGGGTCGGTAATCAGCATCACCTCGGAACTGGACGGCAAGGCTCGGACCACCTGGCCGACGATGCCGTTGGCATCAAGCACCGGCTGTTCGGCGTGCACGCCAAAACGGGCGCCTTTATTGACCACCACGGTGTGCTCGTAAGGCGCCAGTTTCACCGAGACCAGCTCGGCTATCAATACCTGCTCGCCGAGTTGAAACGAGTTCTCCAGCAACATGCGCAGGCGGGTGTTTTCCTTTTCCAAGGCGGCCAGTTTCAACAATTTGGCGTCGTTGACGAATTGCTGCTCTTTCAAGCGGCGATTCTCTTTTTGCAACTCAACGAAGGAAATCACCGTGTCGGAGACGGAATGGGACAAGTCCACCGGCAAAGAAGCCAGAGCCTGCAAGGGGTAGGTCAGCACCGACAGCAAGGAACGCAAGCGGCTCAGCCGCTCGCTACGGTAATCGATCACCAGCATCGAAACGGAAACCAGCAACGCTACCAGCAACCGGGTATTTAGCGAAGGACCTTTGGCGAATAAAAGTTTGATGGCAAACCTCTAATGTCTAAACGCAACGTTCAAAATCGCCGCCAACGCGTGCGGAAGACGTCAAGCCCGGCTTGAAACAATACCGGGCCAGATACAAGTATGAATTAAGAAGGACGGGCTTTGGCCTCCGCACCAGCCCCGGCAGAAATGCTGTCGGATATTATTCCAAGGAAAACGCCGAAGCGCCTTTGGCGTCGAGCATTTCCAGCACCATACCGCCGCCGCGGGCGACGCAGGTCAAAGGGTCGTCGGCGATATAAACCGGCAAGCCGGTTTCCTCGGAGATCAAACGGTCGATATCTTTCAACAAAGCCCCACCGCCGGTCAACACAATACCGCGGCTGGCAACGTCGGCGCCGAGTTCCGGCGGAGTCTGCTCCAATGCCACCTTGACCGCGCTGACGATGCCGGACAACGGCTCCTGCAGCGCCTCCAGAATTTCGTTGCTGTTCAACGAAAAGCTGCGCGGCACGCCTTCGGCCAGATTACGGCCGGTGACCTGCATCTCCCGCACTTCGCTGCCGGGGTAGGCCGCGCCGATTTCGTGTTTGATTTTTTCCGCAGTGGCTTCGCCGATCAAGGTGCCGTAATTGCGCCGCACGTAGCTGATGATGGATTCGTCGAAGCGATCGCCGCCGATTCGTACCGAAGCCGAGTAAACGATACCGTTCAACGAGATCACCGCAACTTCGGACGTACCGCCGCCGATATCCAATACCATCGAACCGTGCGCGGCATCGACCGGCAGGCCGGCTCCGACCGCGGCCGACATCGGCTCTTCGATCAGGTAGACTTCGCGGGCGCCGGCCATCGCCGCCGACTCGCGAATCGCCCGCCGTTCGACCTGGGTCGAGCCGCAGGGCACGCAGATCAGGATGCGCGGGCTCGGCCGCAGCAATTTGTTTTCGTGTACTTTTTTGATAAAAAACCGCAGCATGCGCTCGGTGACGGCAAAGTCGGCGATCACGCCGTCTTTTAACGGCCGGATCGCGGTGATGTTACCGGGTGTGCGGCCCAGCATGTTTTTCGCGTCGGCGCCGATCGCGGCGATGGTTTTCTGGCCGCGAATTTTGTCTTCCTTGATTGCAACAACAGACGGTTCATTGAGTACGATGCCCTGGCCCGGAACATAAATCAGCGTATTTGCCGTTCCCAAATCGATTGACAAATCGTTGGAAAACAGGCCACGAATTCTTTTAAACATTTTGAGCAGTACCCTAAGCGCACACGGAAAATCCCGCTACTTTATCAATCAAGCGGGTATTTGAGCAAGATATAAAGTATCATAGTTTTACTAAGAAAACCTGGAGTTAGAAGAATGTCCTTAACGGCGAATGACGTTAAAAAAATCGCTCACCTGGCAAGGTTGGGCATTGCCGAACAAGACGTCGAGCACTATGCAAAAGACCTGTCCGGCATCTTGGATTTGATGACCAAAATGGGCCAACTCGATACCGCCGGCATCGCCCCGATGGCGCATCCCTTGGACCAAACCCAGCGCCTGCGCGCCGACCACGTCACCGAAACCAACCAGCGCGAGCATTTTCAAGCCATCGCCCCGCAAACCGAAGCCGGTCTTTATCTGGTTCCCAAAGTCATCGAGTAAGGACACCCCATGCACAACAAGACTTTAAGCGAGCTGGCGGCCGGCCTGCGCGCCAAACAATTTTCCAGCGTCGAACTAACCCACGCCTTTTTGGCACGGATCAAACAACACCCAGCGCTGAACGCCTTCATCACCATCAGCGAGGAACACGCGTTAGCCCAGGCCGCGGCCGCCGATCAACGCTTGGCCACCGGCGATGCAACCGATTTGACCGGAATTCCGATCGCCCACAAAGACATTTTCTGCACTCTGGGCATTAAAACCAGTTGCGGCTCGAAAATGCTGGACAACTTTGTCGCGCCTTACGATGCCAGCCTCGTCGATAAATTCAACCAGGCCGGGGCAGTGACGCTGGGCAAGTTGAACATGGACGAATTCGCGATGGGCTCGTCCAACGAAACCAGTTTCTACGGCCCGGCGCAAAACCCCTGGAACACCGATTGCGTCGCCGGCGGCTCGTCCGGCGGTTCGGCAGTCGCCGTCGCCGCGCGCTTGGCGCCGGCCGTGACCGGCACCGATACCGGCGGCTCGATTCGTCAGCCGGCGGCGTTTTGCGGCATCACCGGTTTGAAGCCGACTTACGGCCGGGTATCGCGCTACGGCATGATCGCCTACGCCTCCAGTCTGGACCAGGGCGGGCCGATGGCGCGTAGCGCCGAAGACGCCGCGCTATTGCTGCAAACCATGGCCGGTTTCGATAGCAAAGACTCCACCAGCGTCGACCAGTCGGTTCCGAATTACAGCGCCGGCCTGAACGACAGTCTGCAGGGCTTGAAAATCGGCCTGCCCAAACAGTTTTTCAGCAGCCAGCTCGATAACCAAATGGCGGCAACGATTCAGGCCGCGATTGCCGAATACCAAAAACTCGGCGCCACCGTGCAGGAAGTGGATATGCCAAACCTGGAACTGGCGATTCCAGCCTATTACGTGATCGCCTCGGCCGAATGCTCGTCCAACCTGTCGCGTTACGACGGCGTCCGTTTCGGTTACCGCTGCCAAAATCCGGCCGACCTGACCGACCTCTACACTCGCTCGCGCGGCGAAGCCTTCGGTGCCGAAGTCAAACGCCGCATTCTGATGGGCACTTATGCGTTGTCGGCCGGCTATTACGACGCGTATTACCTGAAGGCTCAGCAAGTACGTCGCCTGATTAGCGACGACTTCAAGCGCGCGTTAAGCGAAGTAGACGTGCTAATGGGGCCGGTCACGCCCGGCACCGCCTTCAAAATCGGCGCAAAAACCAGCGACCCGATCCAAATGTATTTGGAAGACATTTACACTATCGCCATCAACCTGGCGGGTTTACCGGCGATGTCGATTCCGGCCGGCTTCATCGGCGGACTGCCGGTCGGTTTACAGGTGATCGGCAATTATTTCAGCGAAGCCAAATTGCTGAACATCGGCCACCGTTACCAGCAAGCGACCGATTGGCATTTGCAAAGTCCCAAAGGCTTCGAATAACCCGGGAGGCTCCATGGCGCCTATCACGCAACTTTCGCAACTGGATTTGAACGGCACGTACAGCTATGCCGATTATATGACTTGGCGGCTGGAGGAAAGCGTCGAGTTGATCAAGGGTAAGATTATGGCGATGTCGCCGGCGCCGAGCAGGAAGCATCAGAGCGTGTCGCTAAATCTATCGGTCAGCTTAGGCAGCTACTTCAAACACAAGCAATGCAATGTCTACGTAGCACCCTTCGACGTCAAACTTTACGACCGGCGTAAATCCCTCCTTCAAGACCGCGACGTATTCAGCGTGGTGCAACCCGATCTGTGCGTGATCTGCGACCGGGAAAAACTGACCGAACAGGGCTGCGACGGCGCCCCGGACTGGATTATCGAAATTTTATCTCCGGGCAACAGCCAACGGGAGTTGCGCCTGAAATACCAGCTGTATCAAGAAAGCGGTGTCACTGAATACTGGATCGTACATCCGTACGAACAAACACTGTACCAGTTCGTCCTCGACGAGCAGGAAAAATACCAGCTGCATGCCATGCACCCCGGCGACGAAATCGCCACGCCGTATTTATTCCCCGACCTGCAAATCGACCTGAACGACGTTTTTGCCGAATAAGTTTTAAAAGGAAAGCACCATGAGCTCAAAATGGGAAGCCGTCATCGGCCTGGAAATCCACACCCAACTCTCTACAAAATCCAAAATCTTTTCCGGCGCCGCCACCGCGTATGGCGCCGAACCCAATACCCAGGCCTGCGCGGTCGATTTGGGTTTGCCCGGCGTTTTGCCGGTGCTGAATGAGGACGCGGTGCGCAAGGCGGTGACCTTCGGTTTGGCCATCGACGCCGAGATTGCCCCGCACTCGATATTCGCCCGCAAAAACTACTTTTATCCTGATTTGCCGAAAGGCTACCAGATCAGCCAGTTCGAACTGCCAATCGTCGGCAACGGCCATCTGGATATCGAAGTCGACGGCGAGACCAAACGCATCGGCATCACCCGCGCCCATTTGGAAGAAGACGCCGGCAAGTCGCTGCACGAAGACTTTCACGGCCTGACCGGCATCGATTTGAACCGCGCCGGCACGCCATTACTGGAAATCGTCTCCGAACCGGACATGCGCTCGGCCAAGGAAGCCGTGGCTTACATGCGCAAACTGCACGAACTGGTGCGCTACCTGGAAATCTGCGACGGCAACATGCAGGAAGGCTCGTTCCGCTGCGACGCCAACGTCTCGGTGCGCCCCAAAGGCCAGAAGGAATTCGGCACCCGCGCTGAAATCAAGAACATCAACTCCTTCCGTTTCGTCGAAAAAGCCATCAATTACGAAATCGAGCGCCATATCGACGTGCTGGAAGGCGGCGGCAAAATCGTGCAGGAAACCCGTCTGTACGACGCCAACAAAGACGAAACCCGTTCGATGCGCAGCAAGGAAGAAGCCAACGACTACCGTTACTTTCCCGATCCCGACTTATTGCCGGTCGTGATCGAAGAATCGTTGAAAGCTGACATTCGCGCCACCTTGCCGGAACTGCCCGACGCAAAAAAACAACGCTTCATTGCCCAATACGGCATGGACGCTGAAAGCGCTGCCACCTTGACCTCGTCGCGCGAACTGGCCGACTTTTACGAACAAGTCGTGGCCGAATCCGGCGAAGCCAAATTGGCGACCAACTGGCTGACCGGCGATGTGCTCGGCGCACTGAACAAGGCCGGCCTGGAAATCGGCGATTGTCCGGTTAGCGCCGAGCGTTTGGCCGGCCTGCTGAAACGTGTCGCCGACAACACCATTTCCGGCAAAACCGCGAAGCAGGTGTTCGACAAACTGTGGAACGGCAGCGAAACCGCCGATGACATCATCGAAAAAGAAGGCTTGAAGCAAATCACCGATACCGGCGCCATCGAAGCCATTGTCGACAGCGTCATCGCCGCCAATCCGGGCCCGGTAGAGCAATATTTGTCCGGCAAAGAAAAAGCGCTGATGGCTCTGGTCGGCCAAATCATGAAGCAGACCCAAGGCAAGGCCAACCCGGCCGAAGTCAACAAAATGTTGATCGCCAAGCTTAAAGGCTAAGCGTAGCGGCCCCCGTTAAGCATGGGGGCCGTAGCACAGTCTCCGCCCTCACTGACCGCTCGCCTAATCCGGCAGCGGTCAGCGGGCCAACCGCTTATTTCGGCGCTTTACCGTACAAGGCGTAGGCGCCGAACCGCATCTGGTGCGCCCTGCCCAGCTTCTCTTTGTTGAAGTCGATCGAGAACTGCTCGGTCAACTTGTCGCCGTCCCAACTATAAGCCTTGAAGTACTGCTCGTTGTCGGCGCCTTTCTTGTCCCAATTCGCCAGCAGCGACGAGGTGTAATACAGACGCTTGCCATCCCAGCTCGACGACACCATGTTGACCTGGGCGCCGATTTTTTGCTCGAACACTTGTTTGGGGTGGAACGGGTCGCTGATGTCGAAGCGGCGGGTCTTGCCGTCCATGAAAGTGTTGACCCACAAGGTCTTGTCGTCGCTGGAGATCGAAATATCCACCGGCAACGGCACCTTGGCCGGTTCGCCGATGTCGGCCACATCCTTGGCTTGCCATTCGCCTTTGTCATCCTGGTAAATCAGCCAGATTTTCGAGGTCAGCGCGGTGCTGGTGAAGCAGTAATTATGCGCTTCGTCCCAGGCGCAACGGATTTCCAGCGGAGCCCCCGGCACGTCGAACACTTTTTTCGGCTGGCGGCTGTGCAAGTCCCATTGCACCACGGTATTGCCGAAACGCTTCATCGCTTCCGGATCGTTCAACATCTTGCCGAAATCCATCATGTAGTTCGACCAGCCGGTAAATGAGGAGGTCAGCATCAAGTTCTTGCGCGGTAAAGCCCTTACGTCGTAGTTGTAGCCGTCGGCGTATTTGCCGGATTTGATCGCACCTTGCAGATTGTCGTCGGTCGGCAGCCAATAGGTGGCGATATAGTCGCCGGCATTGCTGTATTCCACAATCGCGGTGCGGCCGCCGTGGTCTTTGTTATTGGACAGGCCGGTAATGACCATTCGCCCCGGCAAGGCATACAAACTGTGCGGGCCGACCACGCCGCCGCTCTTGGCGACGAAGTCGGTGATGGTTTTGGTCAGCTTAGGCTTGGCAGGATCGGTGGCGACATCGAAGATGAAGATTTTGTTGGTATCCAAGCCGCCGGCCCACAGAAATTTACGGTCGTCGGTAAAGTCGGAATGGTGGGCTTCGTTGCGGCCGCCTACCGACAGACTGGCGACGACTTTGCCGTATTGTTTGGATTTTGGGTTGACGTCGACGGTGACCAGTTTGTCCTGCTCGTCGCCGACGCCTTCCGCACCCAGAGTCCAGATGTAAACGAAATCTTCCTGGCCGGTGATTTTCGCCATGTACGGCGAGGCGCAGGTTTCGTCGGCGCTGACCGACAGACTGGCGCTGCCGAGCAACAGCGCGGCGGTAAAGGTGCTGAGTTTAAAGTTCATGGTGTTCTCTCCCCCGAGAAGGTGTTGTGGTGATATAGGCCGGAATAAGCGTCAACGCTTCCGGCAGAATTTACCTGGGCTGCGCCGAAAGGTTTGCCGGAAACACCTGACGGCTTATTCCGGCCTACCGTTTGAGGCCGCAACATAGGCGATACGCAAGCTGATATCGTTCAATCGGCCGTGGTCGGATCGATCACGGTCTTGATTTCCTCGATCCGATTGGCCGGAAAACCGCCCTGCTCGGCGTGCTCGCGGATCGCCTGCTCGCTGTCGGCGATGTAAATGC
The DNA here is from genome assembly GCF_029643245.1 of Methylomonas sp. EFPC3. Taxonomy (NCBI): domain Bacteria; kingdom Pseudomonadati; phylum Pseudomonadota; class Gammaproteobacteria; order Methylococcales; family Methylococcaceae; genus Methylomonas; species Methylomonas sp. EFPC3. Next base: position 3,914,379 of record NZ_CP116398.1, on the reverse strand, counting down.
AATACACCTTGTCCCCGGTGACATAGCTGTGCAGCCATTGAATGCGCGGCCCCATCTCGCGCAACACGCCGCAGGATTTTTGCGAAATGCCTTGCAGCTCGGCTTGCGTCAACTGGCCGGCGCCGGGAATGTCGCGTTCGATGATGTATTTGGGCATGATGACCTCCTAATAAATGACCGGTCGTCTAATTTGCCGGCGTTAAAAAATGCTGCCGGGTGGGCAGCGGTTGTTTCGATTCGTAGGCTGGGTTGAATGAAATGAAACCCAGCCTACTCACTGTTACATATCATTAAAAAGTTTCTCGGAGATAGTTTTAGCGGAGACACGCCACATTTCATCGATCAACTTCGGATTATCTTCGATCTCTTTTAGAGAAAAACTATTCGACGGATTTCCCAGAGACAACACTTGCTCTCGATCAAGCCATAAAACCTGTCCCGACGAATCGACCAAATTGCATTCAATCGCCAGTATTGGCACCAGCTCTGAACTAAACCCATGAGGCACACTAAAACCATACTGATAAATTCCAATATTTAAGGTTGCGTCATCATGGCTTGCAGTTTCGATAACTTCAAATTTGCCAACTTGCCGTGCAGCTTTAGAGACTTCTTCATAAACGATTTTGTCGATATAAATACCGTTATTTTCAGCAAACCCGAGTAATAAGTCTGCTTCTGATTTATTTGGATTGTTGGCGGCCAATACACCTATAACACCCAAAAAGCCAGCAGAAACCGCCATCTTTGGGCCAAGATAAAACATGTAAGGCGTCTTATTGATGGATTGGTTTACCTTTACTGACCGAATCTTCAGTCTATTTTCAGTTGTAATAGACTGGGTGGAGGCGCAACCAGCAATAACAAAAGTCAGTAGAATCGAAACAATGTAGCGAGACTGATTCATAAAAAATTCCTTTTAAAAAACTAAAAACAAATTGGATCCACCGACATGGCTGTTTTCGGTAAAACAATGTCACTCTCTTCCGCTCCACGCTATTTGAGATGCAGGAAATATTTCATAAAAAGCGCCGTCTTAGCTCCGCCATGACTTGTTCGCCATCCAGCAGCAGCGCCGAATTGGCGTCTATTTCCTTGCAACGCTTTTCAATTTCTTGCCGCCACTCCTCGGAAATCGGAAAGTCGTCTTCACAATCCAGGCTTTCGATCAATATCTCTGCAATATACGCTCTTGCTGCTGGAGCTAGTTTTAGAGTCTCTTCGGTTATCGTCTTCGCATCCATAAATCACTTTCAATTTAGCGCTAGCATGCGATAAGGTAGGAACTCAATCAAGCCCGAAAATAATCATCCAACAAATCCCGACAAACCGCCTGCAGAGGCTCCACCGATTGTTCGACCTTCATCCGCAGCAGCGCCCCCTGCCAGCCGTTCAGCATCAAATCCGCCATACTCTTGGCCGAGCGATCCAGCCGCACCGAACCTTGCTTTTGGCCGCGTTCCAAAGCCGATTGCTGTAAGGCACTGTAACGACCAACGGCATCCAGCAAGGCATCCCGGCACAATGGACTGGTATCGCCGATCTCGCCCATCAAATTACCCAGCAAACAACCGCCCTTGAAACCGGTTTGCGCCACTTCGGCGATCAATCCCAGGTAGTAAGCCTTCAAGGCCGCCAGGCCATCCGTTTCCGGGTTTTGCAAATGGCCGGATAAGCGCAGGATAAACGGCTCGATGTAATGATGTATCGCCTCGGCGGCGAATTGTTCCTTGCTGCCGAAATAGCTGTAAAACGAGCCTTTCGGAATCTGTACCGTGTCCAGGATCTCTTTTAGACCGGTGGCGTGATAGCCTTTTTCCAATAGCAGGCTGACGCCCTGATCGAGCAGCCTGTCTTTTTTGACTTGTTTGGGTGCTGTTTTCGCCATGGGCCGCATTATGCGACCGGTCGTCTAATTTGTAAATCAGTTTTTTCTAATTCTTTAATAAGCCTTATCAGCGCTATCGACTAACGACTCCCGACCAGCCAATTGGCGATTTTTCGGCTTCGTTTTATGTTATGTTGCAGCTTTGTTTCTGCTTACCGATAAACCAGCCACATGAGCATTAAATCAGACCAATGGATTCGCCGCATGTCCGAGCAACACGGCATGATCGAGCCGTTTCAGGCCGGCCAGATTCGCGAATCCGCCCATGGCCGCATTATTTCCTACGGCACCTCCAGCTACGGCTACGACGTCCGCTGCTCCAACGAATTCAAAATCTTCACCAACATCAACTCGACGATCGTCGACCCGAAGGATTTCGACGAAGCCAGCTTCGTTGACGTCAAATCCGACGTCTGCATCATTCCGCCCAATTCGTTCGCGTTGGCGCGCACCGTCGAATATTTCCGGATTCCACGCGACGTGCTGGTGGTGTGTTTGGGTAAATCCACCTATGCCCGCTGCGGCATCATCGTCAACGTGACGCCGCTGGAACCGGAATGGGAAGGCCACGTGACACTGGAATTCTCCAACACTACCCCACTGCCGGCCAAAATCTACGCCAACGAAGGCGTGGCGCAAATGCTGTTTTTCGGCGGCGACGAAATCTGCGAAACCTCGTACAAAGACCGGGGCGGTAAATACCAGGGCCAGACCGGAGTCACCCTACCCAAAGCCTGATCGGCGTCCCGCCGTTTTAACTTCACCTGGGATAACGACATGACGTCTACCAGCACATCTGAAACGCTCGACCGCTACTACCGCCAAGTCAACGACATCATTCTGCAGCGCCAGGACTGGATCAGCGGCCTGCTGCCGGCCAGCACCGCTGTCAATACCCACGGCAATTACACCGATGCCTGGGTCCGCGACAATGTCTATAGCATCCTGGCCGCCTGGGGTTTGGCTTTGGCCTACCGTAAACAGGAAGGCCAACAGGAGCGCACCTATCTGCTGGAACAGAGCGTGGTCAAACTGATGCGCGGCTTGCTGATTGCGATGATGCGTCAGGCGGCCAAGGTCGAAAAATTCAAACATAGCCAAGACCCGCTGGACGCGCTGCACGCCAAGTACAACACCCAAACCGGCGAAGTCGTGGTCGGCGACAGCGAATGGGGCCATCTGCAACTGGACGCCACCTCGCTGTTCTTGTTGATGCTGGCGCAAATGACCGCGTCCGGGCTGCGGATCGTGTTCACCACCGACGAAGTCAACTTCGTGCAGAATCTGGTGCACTACATCAGCCGCGCCTACCGCACGCCGGATTACGGCATTTGGGAGCGCGGCAACAAAATGAACCACGGCATCGCCGAACTCAACGCCAGCTCGATCGGCATGGCCAAAGCGGCGTTGGAGGCCATGTCCGGCTTCAATTTATTCGGCAAGGACGGCGGCCAGACCGCGGTGATCCATGTTATCAGCGACGATATCGCCCGCAGCCGGATCACGCTGGAATCCCTGCTGCCGCGGGAATCGATCTCCAAGGAAGTCGATTCGGCCGTTTTGAGCGTGACCGGTTTCCCCGCCTTTGCCGTCGACAACCCGGAGCTGCGCGCCCGCACCGAGCGCTTGATCGTCGAGAAACTGCAAGGCCGTTACGGCTGCAAACGCTTTCTGCTCGACGGCCACCAAACGGTGATCGAGGACCATCAGCGCCTGCATTACGAACCCAGTGAATTGAAGCAATTCATGGACATCGAATGCGAATGGCCGCTGTTTTTCTGCTACCTGCTACTGAACAAACTGTTTGCCGAAGACAGCGAAGGCGTCGGCGACTACCGGCGTAAACTGGACGATTTGCTGGTGGAACACAACGGCCAGTGGCTGTTGCCGGAGTTGTACATCGTGCCGGAGTCCGCCATCGCCGCCGAAAAACGCCACCCGCACAGCCAAACCCGGATCGCCAACGAGAACGTGCCGCTGGTCTGGGCGCAAAGCCTGTACATCCTCGGTGGCCTGTTGCAGGACGGCTTGATCGGCCTGGACGATATCGACCCGCTGGGCCGTTACAAGACCAACCGGCTGCACGCCGCCGCTACCGTACAGATCGCCTTGTTGGCCGAAGACGACGAGGTGCGCGACGAATTGCGCGCACTGGGCATTCCGGCGCAAACCCTGACCGAAATCGCACCGATTCAGGTCCGCGACGCCAGCGAATTGGCCGCGGCTTACCACCAGGTCGGCCGTAACGACCGGATCGGCCTGACCGGCCGCCCGTTGCGGCAATTGCGCACGCTATCCACCTCCAAATTGTATCTGCTGGCCGGCGAACCTTTGTTGTTCCTGCCGCAATTCATGAACCAGAAAGGGTTCTATCTGGCGATGGACAACCAACTGCTGATCCAGCGCCTGCGCATGGAGCTGACTTACCTAAGTAACCATTGCGACAGCGCCGCGCCGCCGTTGTTGGCGATCAACATTCGCCACAACATGCTGCAAAATGCGGACCGCGAGGTGCTACTGAACTTCATCGCGCAATTGCGCCAAGGCACCCTGGAAGGGGTACGCGCCTCGCTCGGTTTGCTGACCGACTTAGTCGCGTCGGCCGCCCGCGAGCGCATCGGTTACCTGCACGATTTCAAATTCTCCGAGGCCAGTTGGGAAGAAGGCGAGCGGCCGTTCGCCCAGCTCCTGCCCAGCGGCGATGCAACCACACTGCAGGCTGTCGATAACCTGCTGGTGACCGAATGGGAAATCGGCGGCGACGAGCAATTGGTCGATCTTTTGCAGACCAACCCCAACCTGTATGCCCAGTTGGAAGCGTTAAGCCTGTTATGCCAACGCCACGGCCTCGACTTCGACACTGGCCTACGCAATGGCGAAGGTACACCGTGCCGGGTGCGCGACTTGCTGGAGGAAGTCTACGCCCGCGCCGGCGATTGCCATGCCTGGTATCTGGTACGCCGCTGCGCCGGCTTGCTGGAAAAATACGACATCAACCTGGAACAGGCCGCCACCGAGATCCTGGTGCGCCAACACGGCCTGACCGTGGGCCGCGCCTACAGCGGTAAAGCCACCTTGCGGCGGCCGACCGATTCCTGGCAAATCCTGGAAACGATCCGCACCTTCAATCCCGGCGACAGCAGCCAGCAAATCATCATCCAGGAATTGATTCTCTACCTGGGCATGCTGATCAAGCTGAAGCCGGAACTGTTCGCCGACATGCACACCATCCGCGTCGGCCACATCCTGCAATTGATCATCGCCCGCTACAAGCGTTTGCACAGCTCTTCGCTGGATCAGGCCTTCAACGACATACTATCGCTACCGCCGCATCAGGTCGCAACGCTGGTCCGGGAAACGCTGGAAGACTATAACAACAGCGAGAATCAGCTCGGCCAAGTCGAGACCTTGAATTACGAAGGCCCGCAACGCGATCTGGCCGCGGCCCGCTTTCCGGAAGCCATGGACCCGAAAGACCGCGCCGGGGCCGAAGATTGGTATGCCTGGCGCGAACAGCAAGGCAGCGTCGGCCGCGAAAACGAAGCCTTTTTCAGCGGTTTGTGGACTTTGCTGCACCATTGCAAGGGCTTGATGGTCGGCGAGAAATACAACAGCAAGCGCCGTATCGACAGTGAAATGATGCTGGCGCAGATGACCGCCGGGGAACAAACCTTCCGCCTGCATATCAACCATATCCTGAACAAGATTCAGGCGCCGGTGTATCGGCAGTTGAGTGTGGAAGCGTTGCGCGCACTGGCCTCCATCGTCAAGGAGAATCCGGAGCTGTATATCGACGACACGCTGGTCACCGATATTCTGATCGGTCACGCGGTGCGAATCAGTTGGTTGCAACGGCATCCGCAATACCGCGACCACTACGAAGAATGCGTCTCGCTGGCCTGGCAGGCTTTCTACCAATTGCCGCCGCACGCGGTCGCCAACGCGATACTCGACGCCTTGATCCACCTGCTCAACAACGCCAACCCCACTGTGTGAGGACATTATGATTCTAGCCGGCGACATCGGCGGAACCAAAACGGTTCTGGCCTTAATCGAAACCCTGGGCGACGGCTCGTTGAACTGTCTGCGCGAACAAACCTTCGCCAGCGGCGAATTCGCCAGCTTCGACGAGATTCTGGATCTGTTTCTGAACGGTTCCGGCAAGGTGTCAGCCGCCTGTTTCGGCATCGCCGGCCCGGTGTTGAACCAGCGCTGCCAGACCACCAACCTGCCCTGGCTGTTGGACGGCGCCGAGTTGAAGCAACGCCTGGGAACCGAGCGGGTCAAATTGCTCAACGATCTGGAAGCGATGGCGATCGGCATGCTGCATTTGCAGACGCAAGACTTTATCGAACTGAATCCCAACGCCGAAGCCCAAACCGGCAATATCGCCGTGATCGCCGCCGGCACCGGCCTCGGCGAAGCCATTCTGCATTGGGACGGTAACAATTACCACCCGATTGCCACCGAAGGCGGCCATTGCGATTTCGCACCGCAAAACCCGCAACAAGATCGCTTGCTGGCCTATTTGCGGCAAAAGTATCCGGCCCATGTCAGTTGGGAACGGGTCCTGTCCGGTCTCGGCTTCAGCAATATTTACGACTTTCTGGTCGATAGCCGCTACGCCCCACCCTGCCCGGCGATTCCGGCCGCGGCCGATGCCGCCGGCGTCGACCGCAACGCCCTGATTTCGCGGCTGGGCGTGGACGGCGAAGACCCGGTCTGCCGGGAAACCGTGCGCCTATTCGCCGAACTTTACGGCACCGAGGCCGGCAATCTGGCACTGAAAGCCTTCGCCTCGGGCGGCGTGTTCATCGGCGGCGGCATCGGTCCGAAAATCCGCCCGATCCTGGAGTCAGGCGAGTTTCTGCAGGCCTTCGTCGCCAAAGGCCGGTTTCAAGCCATGTTATCCAAAGTGCCGGTCAAACTGGCGTTAAACCCACGCACACCGCTATTGGGAGCCATGCACTACTACGCCGCGGGCTAAGGCCATTGGCGGATGTGACCACTGGTTCCGGCCAAACCCGCCGGTTCGGCCAGGCTTAATCAATTCGTTCATGTTTCAGGTTCACCGGAATTTCGCGCCGCATCCATCCGCCGATATGCCTCCATCAGAGCAGGCCACAAGCCGGCTAATCCAATCGATTGCGGTTCTGCAAGCCGCGCTCGACTCCACAGCCGATGCCATCCTGGTTGTCGATGCCGCCGGGCAGGTCGCGGCGTTTAATCCGCAATTCAAGCGGATTTGGCGGATAGCCGACGACAGCTTGAACGTCGGCGACGCTGCGGAATCGCTGCGTTACATTTTCGGCCAGTTGAAACAAGCCGACGAATTCCTGCGCCGGGTCGACGACATTTACCGCAATTCGAAACAACAGCATTACCAAGAACTGGAACTGAAAGACGGTCGCGTCGTCGAGAGCTATTACCAGCCGCAAATTGCCGACGGCGAAATTCACGGTCGGATATGGAGTTTCCGCGACGTCACCGAGCAAAAAAACTCGCGGCGGCGTCTGGCCCAGCTCAGTTTCGGCATGGACCAGATGCAGGACAGCGCCTACTTGATCGCGGAAGACGCCCACTTTCTGTACGTCAACAACCAGTCTTGCAAAACCCTCGGTTACAGCCACCGCGAATTGTTGCAAATGCGCGTGTTCGACATCGACCCGTTGTTTCCGAAAGCGGTTTGGGGCGAACACTGGCAGGAACTGAAAAGCCGGCGCTCGGTAACGCTGGAGACCTTGCACCAGACCAAACAAGGCGAGATTTTACCGGTGGAAGTGGTCGCCAATTATTTCGAATACGGCAACGTCGGCTACAACCTGGCAATCGTCCGCGACATCCGCGAGCGCAAGCGGGTCGAAGAAGCCTTGCAACAAGCAGCGTTAATTTACCAACACAGCAGCGAGGCCATGCTGCTGGCCGACGCCGAAGACCGCATTCTGACCATCAATCCGGCGTTTTCCGCCATTACCGGCTACGAGTCGGACGAGGTGGTCGGCAAACACATCGGCCTGCTGAACCGCGGCGTTCACAGCGATGCGATGTGGCAAGCAATCCGCAGCGACGGCCATTGGCGCGGTGAATTGTGGGACCAACGCAAAAACGGCGAGACTTTCGCCAAAGCCTTGACCGTAAATACCATATTCGACGCCAACCGCCAGGTCCACCGGCGTATGGCCTTGTTCTCCGATATTACCGAAAAGAAACAGGCCGAAGGCTTGATCTGGCAGCAGGCCAACTTCGACCCACTGACGCAACTGCCCAATCGGCGTATGTTTCACGAGCGCCTGGGCCACGCCATCAAAAAGGCCACGCGTGAACACAGCCGGCTGGCAGTCTTGTTTATCGACCTGGATTTGTTCAAGGAAGTGAACGATACCTTGGGGCACGATATGGGCGACCGTTTGCTGCAAATCGCCGCCCAGCGCATTGTCGCCAGCGTGCGCGAAACCGACACGGTCGCCCGGCTGGGCGGCGACGAATTTACCGTCATCCTCGGCGAGGTCGGCGAACCAAGTAACGTGGAGCGCATCGCGCTGGGCCTGCTGGACCGGATGACCGAATGTTTCGAGCTGGGTAACGAAGTCGCCTACATCTCGACCAGCATAGGCATTGCGTTTTTCCCGGACGACGCCGGCGATCTCAACTCGCTGCTGAAGCATGCCGACCAAGCAATGTACGCGGCCAAACGCCAGGGTCGCAACCAGTACTGTTTTTTCATCCCGGCAATGCAGCAAGCCGCGCAATCCCGGCTGCGTCTGAGCAACGATTTGCGCCATGCCGTGGCCGAGGGCCAATTCTATTTGTGCTACCAACCTATCGTGGAACTCGCCAGCGGCCGGGTCAGCAAAGCGGAAGCCTTGATTCGCTGGCATCATCCGCAACGCGGCGTCGTCAGCCCGTCGGAGTTCATCCCGATTGCCGAGGAAACCGGACTCATCAGCCAAATCGGCAATTGGACCTTTCAACAGGCTGCCAAACAAATTCTCGCCTGGCGGGCTTCGATCGACTCGCGCTTTCAAATCAGCATCAATAAGTCGCCGGTGCAGTTCCGCAACGAGCGCGACAGCCACCGCGACTGGCGGGAACAGTTGCAAGCCTTGAATCTGGCAGGCAACAGCATCGTCGTCGAAATTACCGAGGGCTTGTTGCTGGAAGCCAGCGGCGCCGTCGCCGAACAACTATTAGCCTTTCGCGACGCCGGTATCCAGGTCTCGCTGGACGACTTCGGCACCGGTTATTCGTCCTTGTCGTATTTGAAAAAATTCGATATCGATTACATCAAGATCGACCAAAGCTTCGTTCGCAATCTGGCGGCCGGCTCCGACGATCTGGCGCTGTGCGAGGCCATCATCGTCATGGCCCATAAATTGGGGATCAAGGTGGTCGCGGAAGGTATCGAGACCAGCAACCAACGCGAATTGCTGACAGCCGCCGGTTGCGATTACGGCTAAGGCTATTTGTTTGCCAGACCGCTGCCGGCAGAAGATTTCGAACGTCTGTTAGCCGAGACGCTGGATTGAGAACGACAAATCAGGAGAGGCGTGCGGCAAAACAGCCGCAGCCGGGGATTACCGCCGAACAGACAAGCCCGGCGGCAAAGCGGCTGGCAGCTTAGTGGGCGGCCAGGTAGATTTTCAACATTTCTTTATACAGTTCCAGGGTAGCTTTCAACGATGCGGAACCGTTAGCGTCGCCTTTTTCGATTTCGTCGCGGGCGACTTTCAATTTGTCACCGGCTTTTTGGCGCAAACGCTCGGTTTGCTCGTAACGGAATTCTTTTTGCAACTGGCGCACTTCGCCCAGCGCTTTCAACACTTCGGCTTTGTCGGCGCCCTTGTCCAACAAACCGACCGCTTCCTCGACTTTGGCTACGGTGCCTTCGGCAGCGGCACGCACTTTAGCGTCGCCGGCGCTATTCGCATTGGCGGATGTGGAAACCAACGCAGCGGCAATCACCAAAAATGAAGCCAAGGTTTTTTTAACGATATTCATAAGATTCCTAATCAATTGGTATTTAAGGTGTTTCTAATTACCACACTAAAATTACAATATTATGACTGTATATTTTAATCCGGCTGCTTGTTCAAGCCCTCTCATACTATCATGAATTTTGCAAATATCGGCAAAATCGAAAAACCTTAATACCACAAATATAAAGCGGAATATATTACCCGTCCAATAAACCGCTAATATGTCTGATAAATCCGGTTTCGTTAACGAACGTGATCTCATACATCTTAGTCAAGCCTTGCGCCTGCTCGTCGCTAACGCCCAACACCAGCAACAGGAAGTTTTCCTTGGCAATCTCCAGCCGACGCCGCATCTTGACATATTTGTCGATGAAGGGCCGAAACTCGCCGGATTTGCACTCTATGAACAGCGCAATCCGGCTATTAATTAGAAAAAATATGTCCACTTCATATTTATCTTCATTGGCAAATTGAATATTGAAACTGCGCAGACAGGAAAATAGGCCTTTGCTTTCGTAACAATATTTAAGCAATTTCATAAAAGCGTACCATTCCAACCATTCGCCGTTAAAAAAACCGGCGATTGCCGGAACGGTCTGCAAGGTTAAATACGCCCGCTTTTCATTCTTGTTATAAAAATATTTGGCCAAAAACGAAAATTCGTACAGGTTTCGGCAAAACCCGGTAATGGTTTTAATATCGTTCTGGCTGTGGTTGCTTAAATTCAACACCACCGAGGTATAACTATTACGTTGAGCCTTGCGTATCTTGTCCAGCACCTGCTGTAAAACCGGAAAATTGTCGCCCAGCTCCACCGCAATCTCATCGAAAAACCCTTGGGTATCAAGCGCATCGTGATCGACTTCGACCTGGATATGCTTGCGTTCGAACCATTGGATCACCGGCTTGTACTGCATGCTGTTGGTCATTACCGCAGTGTTATGCAAATCCAGCTCTTCGTCTTTAGGCAAATATTTCGGAGCTTCCGCCGCAGGCGGTATATTCTGCGCCGCCTCCAATTCCCGGTATTTCGCCAATAAGGCGCCGTACTTATCGATTAATTTTTTGATGAATTCGACGCTCTCGTAAATAACCGCCGCCTGTTCGCACACCGGGCATTTCACCGTCTTACCCACGTGTTCCTGAGAAACTTCTCTGAGATAGCCGCAATGGTTGCAGCGCAGAATTGCCATAACTAAACCTTCCTGACGATTTCCATTTATTGCCGGGGCCAAACCGGCATCCAACTAACGCCGCAACTATAGCAACAATGTCGCGAATCGGCCCATTTTCAGAGCAATTGTCGCCTTAACCGCACCGTTTCGCCCAGTCCTGCCAAACCACAAAACCCATCTCATTGATATAAAAAGAAAAACATCGCAACCAAACCTATCAAGCCACCTGGACCGATATTTGCTGCAGTTTCACAAACGGCAGCAAAGCCGGGTTCGGCACATTCCATTACAGGTGATCTATGAGCAAAATCGGCATTTTTTTCGGCACCGACACCGGCAGCACCCGGCTGGTCGCTAAAAAGATATACAGCCTGTTAGGCGAAGAACTGGCGGACAAACCGAAAAACATCAACCGCGCCAGCCCCGAGGACTTGCTGAAATACGACGCGCTGATCCTCGGCACGCCCAGTTACGGCATCGGCGATTTGCCCGGCCTAGCTGCCGGCTGCCAGGAACGCAGCTGGCATGAATTCGTCGGCAATCTGGACGGTCACGGCTTTACCGGCAAACGCGTGGCCCTGTTCGGCCTGGGTCATCAGGAACGCTACGCCTCCCGCTTCGCCAGTTCCTTGATTCAACTGTACCGGGTGTTTTACGGCTACGGCGCCGACATCGTCGGCCGCTGGAGCACCGAAGGTTACCGTTTCGAGCATTCCGACTCCATCATCGACGGCGAGTTTGTCGGGCTGGTACTGGACCAGCGCACCCAAGCCCATTTGACCGACGACCGGCTGCGGCTCTGGCTGGCGCAAATTACACCGCAATTATTGCCGGTCATGGCCGAAGCGGCGTAACGATGGCGATGTACAGTACCGAAGCACAAGACCCGGATTTAACGCCGCTGGCCGACTGCAGCCGTTGCGAATACCGGGACACCTTACTGGCTGACGGCGGCTGCAAACCCGGCGACATCTGCATCCGCGCCCACAGCGGCCGCCAAATCGACCGCTTTCTGAAACGGCACCCCGGTCTGGCCGGCCAGTATATTACCGACGACTTCTGGGAACGCCGCGCCATTGCCGCCCGTTATCTGCCGACCAATATGTTGCGGCCATTATTGAACGATCCTGACGAGGCGGTCCGCCGAGTACTGGCCTACCGGGTACCTTTGGACTGGCTACTGGAGTTGCGCCAGGATAGTGACCGCGAAGTGCGGGTCACGGTCGCCGACCGGCTGCCGGAAACTCAATTGGAATTGATGGCCGACGATCCGGACTATCTGGTGCGGGTTTACGTAGCCAAGCGCTTGCCCAAAGGCCGCCTGTTCCGCTTGGTGGCCGACCCGGACACCGAAGTGCGACGCATCGTCGTCGAACGCATCCCCAGCGTCAGCCTGGGTCTGATGGCCGAAGACAAGGAAACCAACATCCGCCGTATCGTCGCCCAACGTATGGAAATCGAGGACTTGGCCTTGCTCAGCCGCGACCCGGATTGGACCGTCCGTTACGAAGTGGCGTTGCGCGCCGAAGACGACCTGCTCACGCGATTAACGGCAGACCCGGACCCGGAAGTCAGTGAAATCGCCAAAGAACGCATTGCCAGTCAACCCGAACGGCAGACATCCAATGAGCGCTGAATTTCTGGTTGGCCTGACTTACGCCGACCGGCTACGCTTGGCCAGCGAAGCCAGACACGCCGCACTGGGCCGGCTGTTCGAGTCGGACTTGGCGTCGTTGACCTCATTGATGGGACCGATGAGCGACGGCCCGGAATGGCCGGCCGGCGCCGCCTGGCTGGCAGCGCGGCATGGCGCCAATGCCTGCGTGATTTCCGACGGTCTGTCCGACCCGTGGGTGGAACGTTACCGGCCGGAAACCGGCCTGGGCTTGGAAGTCTTCGTCGAAAGCCCAGACTCCGGCATAGGCCACGACAAACCGCTCAACGCCTTGGCGGACAGTTGGCTTTTCCCGCTGACGGCCGAAGTCAGCCATACCCTGGCCGGCCATCCGGTACTTTGCGAAAAGCTGGTGTCCGGCGAACCGCTGTCGCTGGAATTCAATATCGACCATATCAAAGACGGCCGCGGCCGGATCGGTGCGCTGTTGAGTCAGGTTCCCACCGGCACCGCCATCTTGCCCGGCGGCCAAATCAGCTTGATTGCAATCACCTTGCTGACCGGCGCCGAACTGTCCTATTTACGCGGAAAAGGCGCCGCCGCCCGCCGGGAGCTAATGGCCGGCCTGATCGCCGCAGGCAGCGGCCACCTATCGCTGCTACATCGGCCGTCGTTAATCTGAACCGCGAGGTAGTAAAAGTGACTCCATTCGAACAATGGCTGGAACAACGCGGCTTTGCCCCATTTTCCGAGGTAACGGTCAACGGCCGCGGCGAACATGCCCTGATCTTAGCCGCGCGCGAAGGCCGCGGCAACGTGTTGATGCATCTAATCCGTGATCTCGGCGCAGATCTCGGCGTATGCGACGCCTACGGCAACAATGCCCTGTGGGCCGCATGTTTTGCAGAATCCGCCGAGTGCGTCGAGCTACTGCTACAAGCCGGCATCGACATCGACTACCAGAATCCCAGCGGTTCGACCGCGCTGATTTATGCCGCATCCGCCGGCAAACAGCGCATAGTCGCCCAACTGTTGGCTGCCGGCGCCAATTGGCGCTTGACCACCGAGGACGATTTCAGCGCGCTGGATCTGGCCGCCAATCGCCAGTGTTTGCAAATACTGCGCGATATCAGCCGCGGCGGCTTCTCGAACTGATCCGCCGACCGCAATACCCGCTGCAAGCCGGATTATCGAGCCCTCATATCGCGCGGTTCTGCCACCAACTGCAGCGCTCGCCCCCCCCTGCCGCGCTTGTCGTTCCGGCAAACTCGCCCCCTTCACCAGCGGCCGCTCCAATCAGCCTAACCCGGCCTAGAAGGATTTTCCCCAAGCCTTGGCCGGCACTATTTCGGCAAACTAAGGCATATCGCTCATTCTCAGTCAAATCCCACAACAACAGCCAATCGCAACCCAGGATACGTCCTTGCCTTTTATCAGGACAAACACACCAATAAACATAAAAATAATTAAAAATCATACACATAAAACAGACCATATCGGCATTGAGCGCGCCATAACCTAACGGCATAGCTAATGCATAAATTTTTCAGCTACCTGCCTAGGCCTTTAGCAAAGTTCACGCTCCGTTCCTTTATAACCTCTTCAAGAGTTAGCACTATGACTACGATTTTTGCATGTAAGCGGCCGCGAAACCGGGCTTGGCTGGTTTCTCTCAGCGCCTTGGCGGCGTTGACCACAACTTTCAACGCCCATGCTTTGAATGGCGATCTCGGCGGGACCGCCTATCTAAGTTATGACCAAGCAGTCTGGGCGACGCTGAAACCGCTGGAGAGCTTTAAAAATATGGCTTATCGCGAACTCTATGGCGGACAACGCATCCCGACCGCCGACATCGCCGGGCGGCGCTGGGCCTATCCGCAGTTATTTGTCGACAAGAGCGCCCCGGCGCCGTTGCAACCCTGGTGGCAGGCTACCGACGCCGCAATTGCCAACGGCACCTCCAATCCGGCGGCAGTGGCCGAATGGCGAGTACTGGATCCGGCCCAGCAAGTCCCAGCAGCCCAACCCTCCGGCGGCTGGGCCTTGGCGGTCGATTCGCTGGCGGATGGCCTGGACGCCGGTTGGGCGGCAGGGTATCGCCCCAGCGACTTCGACCTAGCCACCGGTACCGGCACCATTGCCCTCGGCGGTTCGTTACGGCTGCATAGCGACTTCAACTCGCCTTCCGGCGTGCTATGGATGCGGGGCCTGACGCTGGAACGTCGCAGCGAAACCGAAAGTTGGTACATCGGCAATAACGCAGGCCCCGCGGCCGGGACTTTTTTCGAGCTGATCGACCCGGTTATCGGCGTAAACCCCGATAACGGCCTGTTGAGCATCGATGCCGATTTCAAATTCGGCGACTCAATGTATTCGCGGATTTTCTTTCAATTAGAAGGCGACACTCGCGTCGTCGGGCATTTTTCGTTGAACCCCCGACTCGATCAAAATCCCGGCGCGCTGGTGCCGGTCCCGGGCGCCGTTTGGTTGTTCTTACCGACGTTGTTGACTCTGTTCGGCATCTCCCGCCGCCAACCCTTGCCTCCGAACGCTGCTTGAATCGCGAAAGCCAGCCTCCCCATACTCAACCATTTCCATCAGGACACCTCGTATGAAATTTTCTTCTGTTAAGCCTGTATTGGCGCTTTGCCTGCTGGCTGTAAGTAGCGGCCCGCAAACGGCCCGCGCGGCGGTCGTTGCCACGGCCACAATCTATTGGGATACCCTCGATGTCCAGCTTATCGATTTATCCGGCGGAATCGATACGCCTCGATTCAATTGGGTCTCGCAAGCCAGCGGCGTCAATACCAGCGCCTTCACCGAACCTGCGGACATCCGTTACGACGACCAATCCGCTACGGATTTCGCCACCCACTTAACCTCCGCCAGCGATAGCGCTAAGGCCAGTAGTCAAGCCGAGCGCACCGCCACGTATCTGCAAGCCCAGTCTCGCAGCGAAGCAATCGGCGGCAATAGCGCGCAAAGTTCCGCCTACGTCCAAGGTGACTTCGAAATGCGCGGCAAAGGTGTCGCAATGATCTCGCTGGATTGGAAAGTCGACATCAGCGGCGTGGATACGATTAATCCCTCGTCCGGCGGCGAGGCTATCATCAATCTGAACGGGTCTTATCTGTCCGACAACTACAACAGCTCAAACGCTACCAATGGCGGTGGTAGCAAGTACGCCACTATCAATGAATACGATGGCACGGGAAGCAAAACCGGGACGTTTCGTTTTACCGTCTCCGGCGACGGCCTGGGTTTGGTAACCGGTAATTTTTCAGCCACGGCATCCGCTCGCACTACGGTTATCAGTTCGGTACCGGTGCCTGCATCGGCATGGTTGTTTGGCAGCGCTTTAATGGCTTCGCTAAGCGCCGTTAAGCGCAAATCGCCGGGCTCGTCGGTGCTCGACGGCACAGCCAATGCTTAACGCCAACTCATCGGCTCGGACGGCCGTTTGCCAGAGGTTCACCCCCATCCGTATTCCAAGGAACAACACTATGAAATTTTTCAGTATCCCCATCATTGCGACGCTATTGTCTCTGAGTCTTGCCGCGACCCCGCATGGCGCGCATGCCGCGGTCGTCGCCAGTTCCACGATAGACTGGAGCAGCTTCAACATTCAGTTGATCGACTTGTCCGACGGCAGCAACGCGCCGGAGTTTCGCTGGACCGCCCAAAACGGTGCCGTCACGTCCTGGGCGTTTGCGTGGACCGATCCGCCTAGCGACGATTACCCGAAACAAAATTTTTCGGCCGCGGATTTTTCCAGCCAGCTCACGACCGATACCGTCACCACGCTCTCGCAAAGCCGCACCACCCGAACTGCCGGCTTGCTCGAAAGCCATTCGCAAAGCGCAACCGACAACTTTACCAACGGCTCCGCGAGCGCCGGTAACGACGGCAGTTTCGAATTGAACGGCAACGGATTGGCTATATTGACTCTGGACTGGCAGCAATCGGTCAGCGGCGGCGGCGAAGGCGATATTTACAACTGGGCGAACGCGACCACCAATATTTATGCCAGCTATAGCGATACGGACGGCGCGGGAGCCAACAAGACCGTCTTTGTGTCGACCAATACCTACGATGCGGTACCGCAAGACCGCAACGGCAGCTTCATCTTTGTCATTTCCGGCGACGGCGAGCATTTGGTCTCCGGCACATTCGGGGCAACCGCCTCCACCCGCACCATGATCAGCCGTCCCGGAGACTCCGGCCCGATCAACCCGGTCCCGCTGCCGGCTTCCGCGTGGCTATTCGGCAGCGCTCTGCTGGGTGGATTGCGCACCAGGCGCTGTCGGCCGGGGAATCGATAAGCGCACTTCGCCGCACATCCCCCTGATTCGGCCCGGTCTGGCCAAGGTTTACCCGACCGGGCTTTGCCAGGTGTCGCTCGCCTCGACGCTGTGCCCAACCCGAGGCGGCAAATCGGTTGCCGCGAACCCTGGTCATCCCAAACAGGTTAACGATTCAAATCAAGATCGGTCACCGAAAGTAGCCACGTTGGCGCATGCGCGACCCCGTGCCGCCCGGCTACGATTGCCTGGTCATTCATGCCGAGATTCCGGCGAAGCCGACCCACAGCGGACTGGCATAAAACTTTCAGGCCGCGCCGCAGTTTACAGCGCAGAAACTTGCGCGGCGCGCGTTCCGTGCCAGACTATCGCCATTGAGACAGCTTTCCGATGGCAGCCCGCTATGAATACGAGTCCCGCTAAGATTTTGATCGTCGACGACGAAGCCAACGTCCTTAAAGCCTTGGTGCGCTTACTCAAGGCCTACGACACGGTCACGGCCGAAACTGCCGATGAAGCGTTGCAGATTGCGCGGCAGCAGCATTTCGATCTGGTGATTTCCGATTACCGGATGCCCGGCGTCAACGGCATCGATTTCCTGATTTTGTTCAAACGTCTGCAGCCGGACGCCGTTAGGGTGGTCCTGACCGGTTTTGCCGATCTGGAAGGTGCACAACATGCCATCAACGAAGCGGAAGTGTTCCGTTTCATCAACAAGCCTTGGAGCAATGTGGAAATCGTCCATGTGGTCGAGAGCGGCTTGGCGCACAAACGCATGCAACTGGAGAACCGCGCGCTGGCGGACCAGGTGCGGGCTCAGCAAAAACTGTTGGACGAGAAGGATGCGCTGATTCGCGCGCTGGAAGCCGAGGAACCGGGGATTACCAAAGTCAACTGGGCTGCGGACGGTTCGATTATCCTGGACGACACCGATCTGGAGTGATCACGGCCGGATTCAGCGCTAGCCGCCCTGCCCCAGTCTAACCCGCAACACCAGATTCTTACCGTGCTTGCGCAGACCGAGGATGTCTTCGACATGTTTCTCGGTCAGGATTTGGTCTTTCAGATACAGCACGTCGTTGCAGAGCACTTCGGCCGCTTCCATGCCGGCTTGCAATTGGGTCCAGGAAATTTCGATGACCGGCCGCTCGTCGTGAGTACTGGTTTCGTCCAATAGCGCCAGAAAAGCGTCGACCACCTGCGGATCGTAATGGCTGCCTTTTTTCGATTGCAAGCGCTGTTTGACTTGGTCGGTGCTCATTGTGCTGCCGGTGATAGTGCCGTCAAGCATCGAGATGTATTCGCGAATCACCGTCAGAATCCGGCTGCCTAGCGGTATCGCCGCGCCGGACAGACCGGCCGGATATCCTGAACCGTCGTAATATTCGTACTGGTGACTGACCAGTTCCGCCGCCTGCTGCAACGGCTCGATGCCGGCCAACAAGTGAGAGCCTTCCAGAGCATGGTTCAAATAGCGTTTGCGCTGCTGGCTGTTCATCGCAAAATGCGACATCGTCAGCAGACTATCCGGCAAGCTCATTTTGCCGATTTGCAGCAGTAGCCCGGCAAACACCACGTTTCTGACCTCTGCCGGCGGCATGCCCAGGCGTTGGGCGACGTCTTTGGCGTGTTCGGCGATGTATTTGGCATGACCGCTCTTGATACCGGGGCGCATTTCGATGATCTTGGCAAACGCTTTAACCGACTCGTGGTATTGCCGTTTCAACGATTCGTTGGCCTGTTCGATCACCTGCAGCGATTTCTTCAGCTGCTCGGTCCGCTTCTCGACTTTTTCCTCCAGGCTGGCATTGAGATCCTTCAGCTCCCGGTTCTGGCGTTCGACGATCGCGAACAGGCGCAGGCGCTCCTCGCGCAAGCGCTTTTGCTCCAAGGCGTTGTTCACCAGGATTTTCAGTTCGTTGTCTTCCCACGGCTTGCTGCAATAGCTATAAATCCTGCCGTTGTTGACCGCAGCGATGGTCGATTCGATATCGGCATAACCGGTCAGCAGAATCCGCACCGTGTCCGGATAGCTTGCGGCGGCCCGGCTCAAAAATTCGGCGCCGTCCATTTGCGGCATGCGCATATCGGAAATGATCAAATCGATCGGCTGCGACTGCAGAGTCTCCAGGCCGGCAGCACCGCTTTCGGCCAAGTGCACGCTGTATTCCGCCGAGCGGAACAACCGCTTCAAGGCTTTCAGCACATTCGGCTCGTCGTCGACGAACAATAGTTGCGCGGCTGTAGCTGGGCTTGTCTCGTTCATGGCAATTTAGGCGCTAAGGTGGCGGGTTGCAGCGGCAGGAAAATCCGGAAAACCGTGCCTTGGCCCTGAACCGAATCGACCTGGATTTCGCCCTGGTGGTCTTTGATAATTTTATAGGACAGCGATAAGCCGAGACCGGTACCTTTCCCGACCGGCTTGGTGGTAAAAAACGGATCGAAGATTTTGGCTTTGACTTCGTCACTCATGCCGCTGCCGGTATCGGCGATTTCGACGAACACCCAATCGGCATCGCGATAACCGGTGCGAATGGTGATTTTGCCGAAATCCGCAATGGCCTGAGCGGCGTTGACCAGCAGATTCATAAACACTTGGTTAAGCTGAGCGCCGACACAGAGAAACGGTTTGACCCCGCCGTAATCTTTAACCACGGCCGCTTTGTATTTCAGTTCGTTGTTGACGATATTCAAGGTAGCGTCCAAACCGGCCTCCAGGTCGAATATGGCCTGATTCTGCCGGTCGATCCGGGAGAAATCGCGTAAATCCTGGACGATGTTTTTAGCACGGGTCGCGCCCTCCAACGATTCTTTAACCAAATCGCCGGCATCGGTTTTGATGAAATCCAGATCGACCCGGCTTTTAAAGGCGCGAAATTCGGCCGCGACCGGATGGTTCTCGGGCAGATTGCCGGCCAAGCGCTCGGCCAGAGTGGCCGCAGACGCCAACTCGTCGATGTAATTTTTCAACGTATTCAGGTTGGAATAAATATAGCCGAGCGGATTGTTGATTTCGTGCGCGACGCCGGCTGCCAATTGGCCTATCGATGCCATTTTTTCGGCTTGGACCAAATGCGACTGCGCTTCCTGCAATTGCAGGTTGAGCTGGATCAGCCGGTTCTTATCCTGCTCCAGGGTTTGGTTGGCGACGGTCAGTTCCAGGGTCCGCTCGGCGACTTGCTCCTCCAGTTGGTGGTTGAGTTTGGCCAGCGCGGCTTCGGCTTTTTTGCGCAGGGTGATATCCATACCGCAACCCATCAAACCGGCAAACTCGCCGTTACGGCGCACGCGGGGGGCGGTAGTCTCCAAAATCCAGCTCACTTTGCCGCCATCACCCAGCAAACGGTATTCGATCTTGAGCTTGGTTTTTTCGCCTGCCGCCTTGCTGTACGCCGCCATGACCTGCTCCCGATCTTCGGGGTGGATCACGTTCATCCATTGTTGTTTCTCTAGCCTGCCGCTGTGCAAACCGAAGGTTTTGAACCAGAAGCGGTTGCAAAATATCGGCATGTGTTTGGCGTTGGTAATCCAAATCAGAGCCGGCAAATTATCGGCCAAATCCTTGAAGCGCTCCTCGCTCTCGCGCAGGGCCGAATACAGATTACTGTGCAGCACGCCGAGATGTTCGTGGCGGTCGATTTCGATCCGGGCGGCATCGACGCCTTTGCTCAAACTGATACCCATCAGTTTATCGGTCTTCAAAATATGATGGCAGAGCCAATCGACCAAAAAGTCCAACAAATCCCCGGAAATCGCCGACCGGTCGCGCTCCGCGTCCAGCTGTACACTCCGGATTTTGTCGACGAACTCGCGATGCTCCTCGCTGTGTTTGGCAAACAGCTCCGGGTTGAAATTGGCGGCCGCCATCAGTTCTTCTTCATGGCGGAAATGATAGGCCGTGTAATCCGCCAGATCGCCGACCGTGGCGACTAAAACATCGCTATCGCCGCCTACCGCCACCAGTTCGTCCAGTTTGTTGATCAACTCCACCAGCTTCTGATGTTGGCGGTCGACGCTGTCCAGGCCGACGAGTAACTGATCGTTCCAAGTCAAAATGCTCATGTGCGCGAGTCCGCATTCGGATAACAGACTCGGATATTACTCGCGCCTATGCTATGGCACAATGCCGCTGCGTAGGAATGTTTAGGGCAATCGCAAAAACCATGAAAATCGAAGCGTTTGAAGGGCTGCAAGCCCTGCTGCAATCGGCTTTTCCGAAACGCTGTCCGAACTGCGGCCGCGTTTTTAGCGGGCCTGAACAATTTTTCCGCGAAACCGGCGACATGCCCGGCGGCCGCTCATCGTTAAAGTCGTTCGTCGACGATCAAGGCATGGCGATAGTAGAAGTTTTTCGCAATTGCCGCTGCGGTTCCACCCTAATGGACGAATTCAGTTGCCGGCGCGATATGTCCGCACCAGGCCACCGCAGCCGCGAGCAATTCCAGTGTTTATTGCAGACTTTAGTCGCCCGCGGGATTGCGGCAGAAACCGCCCGCAACGAAATCCTCAAATTCATGCTGGGAGCTCCCAACCGCTTGCACGAATGGCTCGGAGACGATCAAAACCCGGCCTGACCGTCGCTGACGCTGTTAAAAAACTGCTTGGCGGTACGGCCGTTTTTAGCAGCGCGCGTATGGGCAAAATCCAAAGCCGCCTTGTGCAACACCTCGCGATCGCCGCGGTAATCCGGGAAATAGCTGTCGACAATGTCCAAATATGTCTGGGTCTGCTGTGGATAAAACCCCAAACGCAGACCGAAGCGGTCCGACAACGAAATTTTTTCTTCGACGGCATCGGAATAATGCACCTCGCCGTCCACCAGTAAAGTATCGAGATTGTCCCGCATCTGTTCCGGCAGCAAATGGCGCCGGTTCGAAGTCGCGTAAAACAGCACGTTTTCCGGCGGCAGCTCGATCGAGCCTTCCAGCACGCTTTTCAACGGCTTGTAAAGACTGTCCCCGGCCTCGAACGACAGGTCGTCGCAATAGATAATGAAGCGTTGCCGATGCTCGCGAATGTCGTCGACGATTTCCGGCAAATACAGAAGATCCTGTTTATCGACTTCGATCAAACGCAAACCTTCGTGCATGTATTCGTTGAACAAGGCCTTGACCAGCGACGACTTGCCGGTACCGCGCGCGCCCCACAACAAAACGTTATTCGCCGGCAGACCGGCCAGGAAACGCAAAGTGTTATCGACCAGTTGCCGTTTTTGCGACTCGATGCCAAGCAGTTGCTGCAGCCGGATCGGATCGATATGCCGAACCGGCCGCAAATATTCCTGGCGCTGGCGCCAAATGGCTGCATAGGTGTTGTTCCAATCGATCATGTTCAAATTCAGGTTTGAAGGGATAGTCGGATTGTATAATTTTTAGCCAATTTAACGCCAGTTTAGTTGGGACGGGCACTTAGCTTGGTTTTTAACGGTTTGCCAACAGACTTATCCACAACTTCTGTGACTAGACTCGAATCACCAGTGCATTTCTGTCAGGCTCGACCATAGGACTAAAAATTTTACTGATTTTGTTGGCTTTAGACGGGGAATTTGAGGTGTGGCCAATAACGAACCACCCAACGGAAACCAATTAAAAACAAAAACATAGCAACACAGCCAATATGTTGCCAACAATTTTTTCCACAGTTTCTGTGTATAAATCGGCGATCTCGTGCAGTTTACCCCCCGTACCCGCCCCCAACTCCGGCTTTTTAGCATCTGCGGGGGATAGGATACATGCTACGCAAGCGACAAATGTCTTTGAAAAACAAGCCTGCTTTCCAGCTACCACAAGATATCAACAACAATATGCACAAAACTTCCGATAAACCAGATGGCTGTGCAAATCTTTGCTAACGTAGAACCGATCCAGTTTCGTTGTCACCCGCAAACAGGCATCAAGCGTCAACCAAGCTGCACTGTCTTGACTCATACGATTTTAAACCCCGAAACGACGCGCTCGAGATTTTGCGCCAGACGCGCCAATTCTTGCGCCGAGCGGGACGCGCCTGCCGCAGTACTGCAGTTGTCGGCAGCGCTATCAGCGATCATTTTTATACGTTTCGCCATTTCACGAGTCGCGTTAGCTTGGTCTGCCAAAATGCCGGTGATTTCACCAATTGCACTACTGACATGATGGCTGCTATCGCGAATATCGGTAATCGACGTTGCGGCCTTACCCGCCAACGCCACACCGTCGTTCACTTTTCTGACACCCGATTCGACCTCCTCCGCGGCATGTTTGGTATTGACCTGTATTTTGCCTACCATATCGATAATTTCGTGGGTCGAACTGGCCGTACGTTTGGCTAGCGCGCGCACTTCGTCCGCTACCACCGCAAATCCGCGGCCTTGTTCGCCAGCCCGAGCCGCTTCTATTGCCGCATTCAACGCCAGCAGATTGGTCTGATCGGCGATACTGCCGATGATGCTGACGATCCCGGAAATCTGGCCGGAAAAGTCCTCCAGCTCCTGAATCGTCACGGCGGTGGATTTCACCGCAGCCGCTACATCAGTAATTTTACTGGCCGTCTCTTGGATTATCGTACCGCTGGTGAGCGAAAGATTACCGGAGTGTTCCGCCACTTCGTACACGGTTTTCGCTTGCCGGCCGATCTGATCGATCGCCTGCGACAGCTTTTCTACCGAATTCGCCATCATTTCCGATGTTTCAGCCTCTACTACGCTGGCCCGTTCGCTTTGAGACGATGCCGAGGCCAAAGATTCGGCAGCCCGATTCAACATTGTCACGTTGTCGGCTATACCGCTGATAATATCCAGCAGACGCCGCCGCATAGTATCCAAAGCCAGCAGTAGCTGGGCGATTTCATCCTCACCCAGCGGCGCAACTTTCGCAGTCAAATCTCCGTTCTGAATCTGCTTGGCAATCAGCAAACATTGACTCAGCGGTTGCGTAATCGATTGCGTCGTCAACCGACCGAGCAAGAGCGCGCTAATCAAAGCGGCACCGATCAAAGCCGACAGTATCAATTTGCTTTCTTCCGTGGTGTCGTGCAATTTTTTTAGCGAATCCTTAACGTCGATCTGGATTGCAGTTTCCAACTGGTCAACTTCATCGATAAACGCCTCGAAATCCGCGTCGAACTGCGCATCCAGCTTATGAAATTGGTCTTCGCCGATATTTTGACCCAGTGTGGCATAACGTCTGGCCAACATGGTGCGCACGGCCTGAAGTTTCTGTCGTGACGCATCGACTCGCGCCAGAGTAGCCGGATTTTCGACCGCTATAAACTTGCCTTCTTCGCTTTCGCCGCCGTGGGCTATTGCTTCCAGGAACCAGCTAGATTTGTCCATCAACAGATTCACACTGTCTATAGACTCAGCGTTATCGCCACCCATAATTTCCTCGAATTTCAAATGGGCTTCAGTCGCGAGCAGTTTCGATTCCATGACTGCATCAACCAGCGGCGCCGCAGCCTCTCCGACATAGACTCCGGTATGTCCGACCACATCGATAAAATAAATACCGCTTATGCCGGTTAGTAATGTAATAAAACTGGCGCTAAAAAACGCTGCGCTCAGGCGTTTGCCGATTTCGACACGGTTAAGCATACAACTCTCCTGACCGACTTTTTGAAAAAGCAGTATTACCGAAATTTCAGATTTTCCAACCGCCGTAGCCAATATGTTGCTAGCGGTCTAACAGAGTAGACCGGACCTTTGCGCAAAACGCCGAAAAAACCGTCCGCTCAGCAGTACTGAACAATAATTTCCAGTCATTTAGAATAGGTGGTGTAAGAGTATTGGCAGCGCGGACAAACGGGTAACACTTACCACGTGCAGCTGGGACGATGCGCAATAATCGAAACATGGAGAAAACGTGAATTTACGGGATTTGCACTATTTGATTGCCGTGGCCGATTTGCGTAGTTTCGTGCAGGCGGCCGACCGCTGCTGCATCAGCCAGCCGACGTTGAGTACCCAGATCAAGAAACTGGAGGACGAGCTGGGGATACAGTTGTTCGAGCGCACCAATAAAAAAGTGCTGCCGACCGAGTTGGGCGAGCGCATCATCGCCTCGGCCAGACGAATTCTGAAAGAACAGGCGATTATCAAGGAACTGGCCGCCACGGCGCAGGACCCTCTAGCCGGCAATCTGCGCTTAGGCGCGTTCCCCACCATGGCTTCCTACCTGTTTCCGCAATTGGTGCCGCTGATCAAACAGGCCTTGCCGCGAATTCGGCTGATCCTGGTGGAGGAGAAAACCGAGCAACTAATTCAGCAACTCAAAAGCGGGCAGATGGACTGCGCGCTGTTGGCGCTACCGGTTTACGAAGATTTTCTGGAGAGCAAGGCTGTGTTCGACGACGAATTTTTGTTGGCGGTGGCCGATAGCCATCCGCTGGCCTTCAACAGCGTGGTCGAACAATCCGATTTGCAAGGCGAGCATTTGCTGTTGTTGGACGAGGGGCATTGCCTGCGCGGCCATGCCTTGCAAGTTTGCCAAACCGTCGGCGCCGACGAAGAGCAGGACGTCCGCGCTACCAGCCTGGAAACGCTGCGGCAAATGGTACATGCCGGCACCGGCGTGACCTTCATCCCGCAGATTGCGGTGCGCCACGAGCCGGGCATCCGTTACATCCGGTTTGCGGCACCGGCGCCCAGCCGCACCATCGGCCTGGTGTGGCGCAAAACCAGTGCCCGCGGCGAGTTGATTCGACAACTGAGCGGGCTGGTCGAGAAGGCTGCGATAGTCGACCGCGCCGACCAGATCGACGCGACCGCGGCGACCTGACTTCGGCCGGTGGTGCTAACCGCTTACCACTGCGACTCGCCGGTCTCCGGATCGTACATTTCGTGGAAGATTTTGTGGCGGTTGGCGATCAGCTCGTCGATGCTGGGCGAGTTGCTCATCGCTCTGGAGATCGCCAATTTCATCGCTTCGTAGTTGGTGCGGTACAGGTCCTTGCGGTCTAGATTCGGGTTGTCGGCGCAAGACGGATCGATCCAGATCATCGCGATGATGCACAATTCATTGGCTTGCAGCCGCGGAATCACGCCGTCGGCGACGCTGTCGATCACCGCGTCGGCGACGGCCGATTGTACCGGGCCGCCCAACAGGTTGACGTAGGCCGAGGATTTGATCGTGACTTTCGGCACCATGATCGTGGCCGGGCGCACTTGCTGGTTGGTGGCGCGAATCGCGAACATCCGGGTGTGGCCCGCGGTTTGGCCCATCAGATTGGCGAAGGCGTGGCCGGCCGGACCTTTAACGTCGCCGATCAGGATTTCCGGCATCGCGTCGGTGCCTTGACCCTCGCTGGAAAATACGGTGGCTTCGCCGGTTCTAAACCAATATGAATCTGACATGGGGGCTCCTCGGAATCAGTTAACAGAGCCGGCATTCTATGTCTCCGCCTCCCCCGCGGCAATAGGCAGGCGGAGGCGCGGGCCGCATCCCTCCGGCCGACGTTACTTGCGCAGGCTATCGCACGACTGGTCGATGCCGTGGTTATCGATATCGCATACCGATTCCAGCCACATGGCGTTGATGATGCCGAACGCGGCGGCGAAGCCGACGCCTAAAATCCAAGCGAAATACCACATGGTCTGTTCTCCTCAATATAGGGTGTGTGAATCTTGCAAAACGGTCTGTTCGGTGACGCTGCCCCAGATCACCCGGTACACGAAACGGGTATAGAGCAGCACGATCGGCAGGAACACCACGGTGATCCAGAATGCCAACAGCAGCGTGGTATGGCTGGAACTGGCATCCCACAAGGTCAGGCTGGAGCGCGGATCGGTTTTGGAGATCAGCAAAAACGGGAACAAACCGAAGCCGACCGTCAAACCGATACCGGCAATACCCAGCGCGCTGGACCAGAACGCCGCCATCCGCGCTGTGCCGGCGCCGAGTTTCCACGCCGAAAAGATGCCGCCGAAACCGGCGGCCGGCGCCAGCCACATCCAGGCGTGGGTTTTAAAATGCTGCAGCCAACCGGCGCCGCGAGCGATAACGGTTTTGTTCATCGGATTGGAAGGCGCATCGGCCGCGGCCATTTGCGTGATTTCCGGCCGGTCTATCGCCAAAAACACCCAGGCGGTGATCACGACCAATGCCGTTAGCAGCAGAGGACCCAACGCCGCAACGGTGGCCGTCGCCCGTTGGTGGATCGCGCCTTCGCTACGCCATTTCAGAAACAACGCGCCATGGAACAGCGTCAACAGTAAGCCGGCAAAACCGCACAACAAGGCAAACGGATTCAGCAACGCAAAAAACGAACCGTCGTAAAACGGCCGCAGATCTTGATCCAGATGAAACGGCAAGCCCAGCAACAAATTGCCGACTAGCACGCCGAGCAGAATCGGCGGCAGCGCACCGCCCAGAAACAGGCACCAATCCCAGGCATTGCGCCAGCGCGGATCTTCGATCTTGCTGCGGTAATCGAACCCGGCCGGGCGAAAGAACAACGCGAACAACACCAGCAGCATCGCCACGTACAGGCCGGAAAACAGCGTGGCGTAGACCGCCGGCCAGATCGCGAACACGGCGCCGCCGAGCAGCACCAGCCAGACTTGGTTGCCTTCCCAGGTGGCGCCGACGGTATTGATCACCACTCGCCGCTCTAGGTCGGTTTTGCCGGTGAACGGCAACAGCGCGCTGACGCCGAAATCGAAGCCTTCGGTCACCGCAAAGGCGATGGCAACAACGCCGATGAACACCCACCAGATCAGACGAATCGTTTCATAATCGAACATGGTTTACTCCCGAAATTATTAGCGCGGATGGTCGTGATGCGGGACATGGCCGCCCGGCATGGCATGGCGGGCGTGGTCGCTGAGCTGGGCCTCGAAATACGCATGTATCGCCTCGACCAGGGCCGGTTCGGCGGTTTGGAATTCAATTTCGGCGCCGTTGGGCAATTCGCGGTATTGATAAACCACCTTCCCCGCCGCAGCGCTCAAGGCCTGCACGCCGGGCATGTCGTCGCCGTGAATTCGGCGCGGCCCGGAAAAATCGCCGCGGCCGAAACCCGCCGCCAAATGGATCAAATGCTGGCGGATCAGTCCGATTTGCTCGGCATCGCCGGCATTTTTCGCCAGCACTTGCTGCACGCCGCCGCTCGGCGATGGGGTAAACACGTGCAGGGTTTTGTCCAACGCAAACGGCATCACTTGGCTGCCGCGTTGCTCCACTTGATCCAGCCGGGCCGGATCGACCGGCGGAATGGCCAGGGCGACGTTAGCCAACGCCGCCAGCACTATGATCGATACGATGTTTTTCACGACTTCCTCCTTAATGGGCCAGGGCCGCAGATTGTTCGAAATAATAGCGGCCGGTGTGCAAACTGCTAGGCCCCAAGCGAACATACTTCAGCATCAAATACATCTCGATGATGAGCAGCACGGTATAGAACAAGGCAAAGCCGCCGATACTGAACCAAAGCTGATCCGCACTCAGACTCGACACGCTCATGTGGGTCGGCAACACGCCGGAGATAGTCCAGGGTTGGCGGCCGTATTCGGCGACGAACCAGCCGGTTTCGGCGGCGATCCAAGGCAACGGGATACACCAGACCGCCATCCGCATCAGCCAGCGCTTCTGGTCCGCAACGCGGGTGGCGCAGTAGTAGAAGCTCATGGCAAAGATGAACAGCAGCGTGAAGCCGCAGGCGACCATGATGCGGAAGGTCCAGAACAGCGGCGCCACCTGGGGAATCGTGTCGTTGGCGGCTTGTTGGATCATCGCCGCGTCGGCATCGATCACCTTTTCCGTGTACTTTTTCAACAGTAAGCCGTAACCCAGATCGGCTTTATGCGCCTCGAAAGCCGGTTTGGCGCTCAAATCGCCGGCGCGCAGTTTCTGCAACTCGCCGTAGGCAATCATGCCGCTTTTGATGCGCTCGGCGCTTTCCTGGCGCAAATCCTTCAAGCCTTTGACATCCTCGTCGATCGAGCGAGTCGCGATCAGGCCCAGAACATACGGGATTTTGATCGCAAAATCGGTGCGCTCGTTTTCCTGATCCGGAAAGCCGAATACGGTGAAGCTGGCCGGCGCCGGATGGGTTTCCCATTCCGATTCGATCGCCGCCAACTTGATTTTTTGGGTTTCGCCGGAGGTATAACCGCTCTCGTCGCCGAGTACGATCACCGACAACACCGACGCCAGCCCAAAGGCCGAGGCAATCGAAAACGAGCGGCGGGCGAAGCCGATGTCGCGCTGGTTCAGCAGATACCAGGAACTGATGCCGAGTACGAACATCGAGCCGGTGACGTAACCGGCGGCGACGGTATGCACGAATTTGACCTGCGCCACCGGGTTGAAGAACACGTCGGCGAAGCTGGCCATCTCCATGCGTAAGGTTTCGTAATTGAATTCGGCGCCGACCGGGTGCTGCATCCAGCCGTTGGCGATCAGAATCCACAGCGCCGACAGGCTGGTGCCGACCGCCAGTAACCAGGTCACCATCAAATGCTGCACCTTGCTCAACCTGTCCCAGCCGAAGAAGAACAAACCGACGAAGGTCGATTCCAGAAAGAACGCCATCCAGCCTTCTGCAGCCAGTAGGGGTCCGAAGATGTCGCCGACGTAGTGCGAGTAATAAGCCCAGTTGGTACCGAACTGAAATTCCAGCGTCAGGCCGGTGGTAACCCCCATCGCGAAATTGATGCCGAACAGTTTGCCCCAGAATTTGACCATGTCCTTATAGACTGCTTTACCGGTCATCACGTAAACCGATTCCATGATGCCGAGAATAAAGGTCATGCCCAGCGTCAGCGGCACGAACAGAAAGTGGTACAGCGCGGTCAGGCCGAACTGCATCCGCGAGAGCATGACAATATCGTCACCGAACATGATCGGACTCCTTTACGGGTTGAGAAGAAAATGGCTGAGCCGCTGCAGGTAAAGCCAGATGCGCGGCGATATCGGGTTTAGCGGCCGGACGTTCCTGCCAGCGGAAAATCAAAAACCACAAGCCGACCAACAAAAGCAATTTGATGCCGATTGCGGCACCGATTTCCCAGCGCAACGCGCTTGTTTTCGGCAAAAGCGGACGGTCTGGGCTAGCGTCGTTCATGACGACCTCCTGAGGATCGATTGGTCGCGGATAGGCGGCAGAAACCAGCCGGGCCGGATCGCTACCGCCAAACGGGGTTGCCGCTACTCGACTGAAAAGTCGCGCATCATGCCCATGTCTTCGTGTTCCAGATTATGGCAGTGGTACATGAACAAGCCTTTGAAATCCTGGAACGGCTTGATGATGCGTACCCGCTCGCCGGGCATGACCAACACGGTATCCTTCCAGCCGCCTTCGATGAAACCGTCTTTGACCGTGGCGTAACCGTCGCCTTCGCCCATACCGACAGTACGGCTTAATATCTGAAAATATTGGCCGTGCAGATGAATAGGATGCGCCATCGACATCATCATGCCCATGTTGCCGCCCATTCCGCCCATGCCCATTTTATGGCCGCCCTCGTCCTGGCCGCCGCCGTGGTTCATGCCGCCCATGCCCATCCCCCCCATGCGCCGGCCGCCTGCTTCGCCCTGGTTGCCGTGGCGCATGCCTTGCGGTTTGCCCGAATCGGCGCCGTGTTCGCCGCCGGCTTTGTCGCCATGCCCGCCGTTACCACCGTGGGCGTGGAATATTTCCATCAGTTGCACGGTATTGAACGGAATCCGTTCGCTGGGCAGGATGTCGTTATAGGCGTAGGGCCGGCCGTTCAACACCATTCGCATCGGCCCTTCGGAGATGCCGATCGGCACCGGTTTAGCGGGATTGGCGGTGTCGTGCAATGAGTAACGTTTGATTTGCGCCAGACTGTCGGGCAATTTCGGGCTGTCGCCGACTGGGCGCGTTACCTTGATTTTAAAAATCGGGTAGTCGCTGCCCATCGGCACGGCATTGGCGTGCATACCCATGCCGCGGCCGCCGCCGTGTTCGCCGCCGCCCATACTGCCCATCATCCGCTCGGCCATTTTCGGCAACGCCCCGGAAAAAGAACGGCTGCGCAGTACCAGTTGCGAGCCGACTTTACGCCCGCTGAAATCCGCCCAGATATCCAAACGTTCGCCGGGGGCCAGCATCACGTAAGGTTTGTTGACGGGCACTTCCAGCAAGCCGCCATCGGTGCCGATGACGGTCAGCGGGGTATTGTCGTCCCAGGCCAGCTTGTAAATGCGCGCCGTTGAGCCGTTGAGGACGCGGAAACGGTAAGCCCGACAGGCAACGTCGAGCTGAAAATCGGCTTTGCCGTTGACCAGGATGCGGTCGCCGTAGAATCCCATCATCCGGTCGTGCATGCCGTGCACGTATTGCAATTGGTTGCTGGCGTCGAAGCTGCGGTCCTGGATCACGATCGGCACTTCGTATTCGCCGCTCGGCAACTCCAGCCGCCGCTCTTCGGCGTCATTGACCAGTATCGCCCCGGCCAGACCGTGGTAAACCTGCTTGGCCGTCGTGTTATGCGGATGCGGGTGGTAGATGTTCATACTGGCCCGGTTCAGCATCTCGAATTCGTAGACGAAGCTCTGGCCTTGGTCGATCGCGTACAGCGGATGGCCGTCCATTGCCGCCGGCACGTGCAAGCCGTGCCAATGGGTGATGGTCGGCTCGTCGAGCTGATTGTGCAGATTGATGCGGATTTTCTGACCGGTTTCGAAGCGCATCACCGGCCCGAGGTAAGAACCGGGGATCTCGGCCAGAGTATCGGCCGGACCTTTCACCAGTTTGGCGAAGTAGCGTTGCACCCGGGTGGTTTGGCCTGGCAGAATCGCGACATCAGACGGCCGGCAGAACAAGTCCAGCTCGACATCCGGATGAAAGTTCGGTGATGCCTTGAACGGCGCCATTTTCGGCATCTCGCCCATGTTCTCCATCGCCCGCAACCAGCCGGGCATGCTGGCGTAAGCCAACAAACCCACTCCGCTTTGGGCAAAGAATTGCCGGCGCGATTTATTGAATTTATTTAACATGTCCCCCTCCTGTTACGTTTTTCTAGTTATTGCCACCCTGAGCGGATAGCGCTTAATCAGTCAGACTTAACAAATATTAGACTACTCTAATTTTTGAGCCGGTTTGGCGCTTCTCCTCGTCGGCGTCCGGCCGAAGACGATGAATGCGCCGGCCTATCCATGCCAGTAACGCCGCCGCAGCCAGCCCGCCCCAGAGCCGCTTTTCGGCGATGATCTCGTCCAATTGCACCGCGGATACCGCGGACCACACTTCGCCGGTTAAAGCCTGCGACAGCACGTAAATCGCCACCAACACCACAAACCAGCCGAAGCCGCGACGCAAAACGGCCGCGCTGAGAAAATTCGACAGCCAGGCGCCCACGCCGCTACCGGCCACGGCGCCGACCGTCACCACCGCCGTCAACGCCAAATCCAGTTCGGCGTGGTTGATATAACCGCTGAAACCGGCCACCGCATTCATTACGATCACCAACAGCGAGGTACCGATCGCCGCCGGCATCGGCAAGCCGACCCAGAGCGTCAAGGCCGGTACGATCAGAAAGCCGCCGCCGACCCCGACCAAACCGGTCAAGCCGCCGACCAGAGCGCCGTCGAACAGCAGCCGCGACACCGGCGTCCGCAACGGGCACATCGGCAACGGCTGCACGCCGGGGGCCGGCTCCGCCGCCGCTTTTTTGAAGATCATGGCCAGACCGGTGGTCAGCGTGACCAGGCCGAACAACACCATCAGCCAGTCTCCCGAGATATGGCCGGCCAGACGGCCGCCGCCAAAGGCGCCGCCCATGCCGGCGATGCCGAACACGACGGCGCTTTTCCAGCAGACGTGGCCGCGCCGGGCATGCGGTATCAATGCCATCAGGCTGGAGACGCCGACCACGACGAACGACGTGGCGATTGCCGTCTTCGGCGCCACCTGCAACACATACACCAACATCGGCACGGTCAGGATCGAGCCGCCGCCGCCCAACAAGCCGAGCAGCAAGCCGATTCCGATCGCCAAACCCAGAGCGGTCAGCATCTCAGCGCTCCTAGCTCAACAGGCCGCACGCCTGGTTGGCTGGCAAGGCCTGGTCGATGAATTTCGGATAGGCCAGTTTCAGTTCGCTCATGATGGCGATGAACTCGTCGCGGCTCTTGCCGCCGCCCAAGCGCGGATTTTTCGCCATCTCCTGTTTAATGGTGGAAACGGTATTGCCTTGGTAGTCGTGGCCGGGATAAACCAGAGTATCGGGCGGCAAGGTAAACAGTTTGCCGGTGATGCTGTCGTAGAGTTGGCCGGCATCGCCTTGTTGAAAATCGGTCCGGCCGCTGCCGCCGATCAGCAAGGCGTCGCCGGTGAAGACCCGGTCCGCCATCACGTAACTGACGCAGCCGTTGGTATGGCCGGGCGTATGCCGGACTCCCAGTTGCAAATCGCCGACCTGCAAGGGCACGCCGTCCGTCACCAGCAAGTCGGCGCACATCGCGCCGGCATCGCGGTGTACCACGCTTTTGCTGCCGACCTTTTCCCGCAGCAAGCCGGAACCGGTAATGTGGTCGGCGTGAACGTGGGTTTCCAGGGTATAAACCAGTTTCAAATCCAGGCTTTGCAACAGTTCCAGGTACCGCGGCAATTCCGACGCCACCGGATCGATCAGGCAGGCGCGACGGGTGCGCTCGCAACCGAGCAAATAGCTGTAAGTGGCGGTTTCGGTTTCGAAGAGTTGTCTGAAAATCATGACCTGCTCCGTTTATCGCAAAATAAGAATAAGTTAATGTTTCTATATCAAGACTCATGCCAGTTTCACCAGGCAGGTTCGCAAACCGCCAGCGCGAGGTTCAGGCCGCAGCGGCAGGAGCCGCCAGAGCTAGACATTTGTTTTGACTAAAAATCTCGCGTGGTTGTCTCCGACTGCCGGTAACCGATCCAATCGGGCGCCGGCTGGCCGCTGGCGCTGTGTTTCAAAATGAAACACTGAAACAGCAGTGATACACTTGAAACAAAACTTGAAACATCGCGGAGTAAACACATGGCCTTTTCCTCACCGCAGCTGAAACGCTGGCTTGGGCAAATCGGCGCCGATCAAGTGCTGGAGGTGATGACCGACTTATTCGAAACCGGTGCGGTGTTTGTCGTCGACGCCAACAGCGACATCCTGCTGTGGAGCAAGGGCGCCGAACAACTGCTCGGCTTGAGCGCCGCCAGCGCGGTAGGCAAACCCTGCAAAACCGCTTTGAATTGCGACAACGCTAACGACCCGTGCAATCTGGCCCAACTTGGCATCGTCAAAGCCCAGGCAATCCGTATCCAACACCCGGACGGGCGGACGCTGGATTGCTACCGTACCGCCAAAGCCTTTTACGACAATGCCGGCAACTTTGCCGGCGCAATCGAATATCTGCAGCCGCAACATCAAACCGCGGGATTGCCGCAGCCGACGGGGGAAACCTTCCATGGCATTCTGACCCGCGATCCGAAAATGCTGGAAGCGATCCAGATCATCCGCAACGTCGCCGCGACCGAAGCCACGGTATTGATCCGCGGCGAATCCGGCACCGGCAAGGAAATGGTGGCACACGCGCTGCACTTGGAAAGCCCGCGCCACTACCAGCCGTTTCTGGCGATCAATTGCGCGGCGCTGACCCCGAGCCTGCTGGAAAGCGAATTGTTCGGCCACGTCAAGGGCGCCTTTACCGGGGCGGTACGCAACCACGCCGGGCTGTTTCAGCGCGCCAACGGCGGCACCCTGTTTCTGGACGAAATTGCCGAGCTGCCGCTGGAGTTGCAAGCCAAGTTGCTGCGGGTGTTGCAGGAACGCAATTTCATTCCGGTCGGCGGCGACCACCCGGTCAGCGTCGATGTCCGCATCATCGCTGCCACCCACCGCTCGTTGCGGGAAGAAGTCAAGGCCGGCCGTTTCCGCGAGGATTTAATGTATCGGCTGCGGGTGGTGCCGATCTTTCTGCCGCCGTTGCGGGAACGCCGGCTCGATATCGGCCTGCTGTTACAACACCTGATCAATCGGCACAATCTGCAGGGCCATCGCTTCGTAGACCGCATCGCGCCGGAAGCGATGCGCTTGTTGCTGGATTATGATTGGCCCGGCAATGTCAGAGAATTGAATAACGTAGTCGAATACGCCTATGCGGTCGGTCGCGGCGGCGAGTTGGGTATCGCCGATCTGCCGCCGGAATTCCGCGAGCCGGTCCGTCCGCCGATGCCGCAACCGGCCCAACCGCTATCGCGACCGAAACCGGCCGCCGAAGCGGCGCTGATCCGCGAAGCCTTGGAAATCGGCGCCGGCAATCTGGAACAAGCGGCGCGCTATGCCGGCATGAGCCGCGCCACATTCTGGCGTAAACGCAAAAAACACGGACTTTGAGGTCTTGCCCGCCGTCGCCGCGACGCCAGGCGAATGTTTGGCGCGTCGCCGCGCTGTGGTATAGTCGGTCGACCGAATTGCCCATATGGGCAATATTGCCTAGTCGATTGGGTGGGTATAGTGCGAAACAGCTTGAATTTGTTGGCATTCCGAGCCGACGGGAGCTGCGGCGCCGCGAATGCGGCGCATGGCGCAAATGCAGGGAGATTCGGCCGGATGGGCGATCAAGCACTTGCAATGTATACGGTAGCTGGAAGCTTGGAGGATGACGTTTCATCCTTTTCCGGCCGGGCTTGCACAAAGCCTTGTCACAGCAATACAGAACGAGATTTTTATGAACTTGAAACGCCACGCCCTAACGGCACTCTTGTTGGTTCTGGCTAACGCCCCAGCCGGCGCCGACCAGGCAAACCCCGTCAATCTGGCCCAAATCCGCCAAACCGCAGCCGATTTCGAACACGGCCGCCTCGTCAAACAAGACTACCGCCAAGCCTTCGACATGTACTGCCAAGCGGCGCTGCAAGGCGACGCCGAGTCGGCTTACAGCATCGGCTTCATGTATTTCAACGGCCGCGGCGTCGCCCGCAGCCTGCCGCTGGCCAGCCACTGGTTCAAACAGGCCGCCGACCGCGGCGACGCCCATGCCAAAAAGATGCTGGCCCGTTTCGGCGATGCGATCCCGACCAACGATCCGGCCTGCCAACCGCCGCCGGTAGCACCCGAGATCAAACTGGTTGCGGCGCCGAATCCGAACCGCGAGCTGGTGGAAAGCTGGGTCAAGCAAATCGCCCCGGTCTACAGCATCGATCCGGCCTTGGTCATGGCGGTGATTCAAGCCGAATCGGCTTTCAACCCCAGCGCCTTATCCAATAAAAACGCCCAAGGCCTGATGCAACTGATTCCGGCCACCGCCGAACGTTTCGGCGTCAAAGACAGCTTCAATCCGATTCAAAACATCAAGGGCGGCACGGCTTATCTGCACTGGCTGTTGCGCCATTTCGAAGGCAAGGTCGATCTGGTCCTGGCCGCCTACAACGCCGGCGAAGGCGCCGTCGAGCGTTACCAAGGCATCCCGCCGTACCAGGAAACCCGCAATTATGTGAAGCATATTCTGGCTTCCTACCAGAAACCGACCCACCCGGTACCGCCGGAACAACTGCAAACCAAACTCACCATCGAACAAAAAACCTAGCCCGGCAATCTGCGCGATGGTTGCCGGAGCGGCCGCTCAGCCGCGGCTGCTATGCGACTGTTTATAGCGGGCCACGCTGGCCATGATCTCCTGCCTAGCATCTTCCACCCCGCCCCAACCTTCCACACTGACCCATTTGCCTTCTTCCAAATCTTTGTAATGCTGGAAGAAATGGGTGATTTTGGCCAATTTGTCGGGCTGTAAATCGCGGTAGTCGGTGACGTGGTTGTAAAACGGCGTCAGACGCGGCATCGGTACCGCCAGCAATTTCGGGTCCGGGCCGGCCTCGTCTATCATCTTCAGAATCCCGACCGGACGGCAGTTGATTACGCAGCCGCTCAACAACGGCGCCGGGGTAATGATCATCACGTCCACCGGGTCGCCGTCCTCGGATAAAGTCTGCGGGATGTAACCGTAATTGCACGGATACTGCATCGCGGTGCCCATGAACCGGTCCACCGTCAAGGCGCCGGTGTGTTTGTCCACTTCGTATTTGACCGGATCGCTGAACGCCGGAATTTCGACGACGACGTTAATTTCGTAAGGAATATTGCCGCCCGCGGCCACTTGCATGAATGACATCAAATCCTCTTTGAGTAAGCTGGAAACGCTGTCATTATAGCCGCCGTTACCGCTGAAACAGGATTAATCGAGTGATAGGCAGTCTGGAAAAAATGCGCAGCGAACTGGCCAGCCCGGTGCAATACAGCTTGCCGGTGGGCGAGCAACAACTCCCGTTAAATCCGCTGCTGGGCAAGCCGTTGACGCTGCGCCACACCGGCAAAATCTTTTGCGTGCATTGCGCGAAAAAGACCAACAAAAGCTTCAACCAAGGCTATTGCTACCCCTGCTTCATCAAACTGGCGCAATGCGACATGTGCATCATGAAGCCGGAAACCTGCCACTACGCCGCCGGCACCTGCCGCGAACCGAGCTGGGGCGAGGAGTTTTGTTTCCAGCCGCATATCGTCTATCTGGCCAACTCGTCCGGCATCAAAGTCGGCATCACCCGCCGCTCGCAAATCCCGACCCGCTGGATCGACCAGGGCGCCGTGCAAGCCATCCCGGTATTCGAAGTCGCCTCCCGCCACTTGTCCGGCCTGATCGAAGTCGCTCTGGCCGCCCACGTCAGCGACAAGACCAGTTGGCAGCAAATGTTGAAAAACAACACCGTCGAACTCGATCTGCCCGCCTTACGCGACGAACTGCTTAGCAAGTGCCAATCCGAACTGGCTTCGATAGCCGAAGGTTTCCCCGATCAACCGCCGACCTTGCTCGCGGATGCCGAAGCGATGCAACTGCATTATCCAGTGCTGGAATACCCGACCAAGGTCAAATCCTTCAACATCGACAAAGACCCGACCGTCTCCGGCACCTTGCTCGGCATCAAAGGCCAATACCTAATTTTCGACAGCGGCGTGATCAACATCCGCAAATACGCCGGCTACGAAATCGAAGCCGAAGTTTGACCTCGACCCGCCACGACATTTTTTGACCCACTGAATCGGCAACGCATTTACTGATACAAAACGACAGGTCCGGCCGGTGCGTCCCCTGAATCCGTCATAAATCGAATGCATGGCCCTCGATTAATTAATGTCATTTAACACTGATTTCGCGATCTCGTATGTTATGGCCCACCCCATTAACTTACGGAGACGCCGATGAACCGGTTAACCCTGTCCTGCGCCGTTCTGCTGATTCTTGCTTTTGAGGCCTCGGCGGACAGCCGTGCCAATTTCGATGTATTAGCCAACCTCGATACCGGACCGGGCAATGTCACGGCCACCGCCAACGGCCGGATCATCATGAGCCAACACCAGTTTTATCAACCGCAATACACGGTGGTGGAGTACCAGGATCAAGCCTTGCTGCCTTTTCCGAACAGGGAAATGTCCGCGGCCGATTCGACTGCGTCGATCAAGCTCGACTCGGTCTTGGGTATCCGCTCCGACGCCAACGGTATTGTCTGGATGCTGGACAACGGCATGCGTAGCGGCGTGACACCCAAATTGGTCGGTTGGAATAGCAAAACCAACAAACTCCAACGCTTGATTTATTTACCCGCGCCTATCGCGCCGAAAGATGCCTTCGTTAACGACTTTGCCTTGGATGCCCAGCACAACCATGCCTTCATCAGCGATCCGGCCGGTGGCGCGAATGCCGCCCTGATCGTGGTCAATTTGTCGACCGGCGCTGCCAGGCGCGTGCTGGAAGGTCATAAAAGTGTGGTGCCGGAAAACGTCGATTTGGTCATCGACAATGTGCCGATTCAGGTGAAAACCCCATCCGGCGAATTGGTGAAACCGCATATTGGCGTAAATCCGATTACCGAGGATTTAGCCAACGAATGGGTGTATTTCGGGCCGATGCATGGCCTCGGCCTTTACCGGATTAAAGCCGCCGACTTGATCAATGAGTCGTTAACGGCTCAAGAACTCGCTCAGCATGTTGAACGCTATAGCGACAAACCGATCTCGGACGGCATCAGCATTGATGAAAATAACAATATCTATCTGGGGGACTTGGCCAATAATGCGATTGGCGTGATAGAGCCCAACCGCCAATACCGGCAATTGGCACAATGCCCACGGTTGTCATGGGTAGACTCATTCAGCTTCGGCGCCAATGGACAACTGTATGCCGTGGTTAACCGCTTGCATCGTTCGGCCACTCTGAACGGCGGCGATAATCAATCCAAATCGCCTTACTTTTTGCTGAAGGTCAAAGCCTTAGCCGCCGGCCTACCCGGACGTTAAAGTTTGATTTGGGATGCGCTTATTTTCCGGCCTATAGCGTTGATTTGCTCGCGCAACCAAGCGTGGGCCGGATCTTTTTCCCATAGCGGATGCCAGATCATCGCCAAATCGTAGTCCGGCAAACTGACCGGCACCGGCAATACTTGCAGTGGCACCAGTTTTTGAAAGGCGATGGCCAAGCGATAGGGTAAGGACAAAATCATATTGGACTGGGCAACGATCAAGGGCGCCGACAAAAAATGCGGCACGATGAAATTGATGCGCCGTTCCAAACCCAACTCCAGCAATTTCTCGTCAATTACCCCCAATTTATCGCCGGTTCTGGAGATCAGCATATGCGTGGCCGCCAAATAGTCCTCCAACGAAGGTGCCGCTTTGATCTTTGGGTGGTCCTGCCTGACGACGCAAGCCATGCGATCCATGAATAAGTGTTCGCAGTGCAAATGCGCGGGTGGATTCAGTACCGAGGCAAAACCCAAAACCACATCCAGGTTGCCGTTTTCCAACTGCGTCAGAGGAAAGGCGGACTCCGTCCGTTTGACATGGATATCCACGCCAGGAGCGGACTGTTCGATTAATTCCGATAATTCGGGCAAGATTAAAAGCTCCATGTAATCGGTGGCGGCAATAGTGAAACGGCGCTGACTGGATGCCGGATCGAAGGCTTGGGGCGCCTCCAGCAAGCGTTCCATCTCCTGTAGCAGACTGCGCACCGGCTCCACCAAGGCCAGCGCCAGCGCGCTTGGCTGCATGCCGACGGGCGATTTGACCAGTACCGGGTCGTTGAGATGCTGACGCAAGCGATGCAGAGTGTGGCTCATGGCCGACTGGGTAACGAACATGGATTCCGCCGCGCGGGTGACATTGCGTTCCCGCATCAATACGTCGAAAGCCAGCAACAGGTTCAGGTCGAAGGTGCGTAGATTGGCCATCGGCAAATGTCCTCAATGATTTGCCCCCGCATCCTAAACAAATTCGCGGCCGGGCGGTATGAACAGTCTTCATCGATCCGAATGAAATTTCACCATTTCACAGCGCGTCGAAACATCCCTACCTTATACCGCGAGCGCGGCTATCGACCAATCCGGTTTAACTCCCCAAGGGTGGCTTTTAGGCCGGTGGCGCGCTCAAACCATCACATCGACAGTCGTTTGCGACGGCACCATTCGGGGGTATCACTTTATGTCCGCACACATTCCTATTTCCACATTCAAACCTTACCGGGGCGAGAAAGCCCGGCTGGTCAGAGCTTACGATTATCTGATCCTGGTCCTGGCCCTATTCTTGTTCATCGGCTCGTTTCATCTGCATTTTGCCCTGACCGTCGGCGACTGGGATTTCTGGGTCGACTGGAAGGACCGGCAATGGTGGCCGTTGGTGACGCCGCTAATCGGCATTACTTTTCCTGCCGCCGTACAGGCGGTGTTGTGGGATAAATTCCGTCTACCGTTGGGCGCCACCCTCTGTGTCGCGGCCTTATTACTCGGTACCTGGGTCACCCGCGTGTTTGCCTATCATTACTGGAATTATTTCCCCATCAACATGGTGTTACCGGCCACCATGGTGCCGGGCGCTTTGGTATTGGATACTTTGTTGATGCTGACCAACAGCCTGACCATCACCTCCATCTTCGGCGGCGCGGCGTTTGCCTTGTTGTTCTATCCCACCAATTGGCCGATCTTCGGCATGTTCCACCAAGCGGTCGAATACCACAACAGCCAGTTGACTGTCGCCGATTTATTCGGCTTCCAATATATCCGCACCGGCATGCCGGAATACCTGCGCATTATCGAGCGCGGCACCCTGCGAACCTACGGCCAGTACGCTACACCGTTGGCGGCCTTTTGTTCGGCGCTGTTATGTTCGTTGATGTATCCGCTCTGGTGGTATATCGGTAAATGGTTCGCCGATACCCGTTATCTGAAAAGCATTTAAGGAGACCAGCCATGAAAGTACTTTTTAAACCTTGGCTGTTGGCATTGCTTTGCTTGAATGTGTTGTCGGTGTTGACAGTACCCACCGCTCAGGCCCATGGCGAAAAAGCCTTGGAGCCGTTCATTCGGATGCGCACCATCCAGTGGTACGACGTGCAGTGGTCCACGCAAAAATTCAACGTCAACGATGAAGTCAGTGTCAGCGGCAAGTTTCATGTTGCCGAAGACTGGCCGATCAGTGTGCCAAAGCCGGAAGCCAGTTTCTTGAATATCTCCACGCCGGGACCCGTGCTGATTCGTACCGAGCGCTACCTAAACGGTAAACCTTGGACCAATTCAGTGTCCCTGGAGCCTGGTGGTGACTACGAGTTCAAAGTGGTCTTGAAAGGCCGTTTGCCTGGGCGTTATCACATTCACCCGTTTTTTAATTTAAAAGACGCGGGACAGGTGATGGGCCCAGGGGTGTGGTTGGACATTGGCGGCGATCCCGGCGACTTCCGCAATACGCTTAAAACCATTAACGGCGAAGTGATCGACATGGAGAACTTCGGCTTTGCCAACGGCGTATTCTGGCACCTGTTCTGGGGGGTGTTGGCTGCCGGTTGGTTGTTGTGGTGGGTGCGTCGTCCCTTGTTCATCAGCCGTTACCGCATGCTGGATGCCGGTTTGGAACAGGAGTTGATCACCGCTCAGGACAAACTCATCGCTAAAGCCGTGTTAGTGGGGGTGCCGGTATTGGTATTGGCGCTGAATGCCGTCACTGCCAACCGTTACCCGGACGCTATTCCGTTACAAGCGGGATTGGATCGGATTTTGCCTTTGCCGGCTCAAGTCAATGCCGGAACGGTCAATGTGGACGCCATCAAAGCGGAATACAACGTGGCGCAACGTGCCATGCTGTTGCAGGTGAGTGTCGACAATCGCAGCCAAGGGGCGGTCAGAATCGGCGAGTTTTCCAGCTCCAACGTGCATTTCATGAACGCTGAATTAGCCGATGTGGGCCACATGCCCGGCAAGGATGACGTCAGCAATAACGGCCTGAACCTGGATAACAACACGCCTATAGCACCCGGCGAACAACGCACCGTCACGATTGAAGTGCGCGATGCGGCCTGGGAGTCGGAAAAGCTGGATGGACTGATCAAAGACGCGGATAGCCGTGTCGGCGGTTTGCTGTTCCTTTACGACGACGTGATGGGAAAACGCTATATCTCCAGTATTTCCGCGGCCGTCATTCCCAAATTCAATTAATTCAGGAGCAACCATCATGGCTACCACGACAGAACACGTTAGCTTAAGCAGCGAAAACCCTAAATCATTGCCTTGGTATTTGATCGACTTACCCAAATATTTAAAGGGCTTTGGCATATTGACCGTGATCTATGTCGGTTTACGACTGTATCAGGGTGCTTTTGCCATAGAACACGGTTTGGATTCCACGGAACCTGCGTTCGAGCAATACTGGATGCGGCTGTTTTATATCGAACTAGCGATTATCGCTGCCGTCGCCAGCGGTTTTTGGGGGTATTTATGGACCACGCGCGACCGGAATCTGGAGCAACTGGCACCCAAGGAAGAAATTCGCCGCTATTTCACCTTGACGATGTGGATCAGCATTTACACCTTTGCGGTGTATTGGGCCGGCAGTTATTTTGCCGAACAGGACAACTCCTGGCACCAGGTGGCAATTCGCGATACGCCGTTTACTGCCAATCACATCATCGAGTTTTATTTCAACTTCCCGCTGTACGTGATCTTGGGCGGCTGCGCCTGGCTATACGCCAGAACCCGCTTGCCCTTGTATGCCAAAGGCATCTCGCTGCCCTTGACCTTGGCGGTGTTCGGGCCGTTCATGATTTTGGTCAGCGTCGGTTTCAACGAGTGGGGACATACCTTCTGGTTTAGAGAAGAATTCTTCGCCGCGCCGATTCATTGGGGGTTTGTGATCGGTGTCTGGTTCGCCTTGGGGGTCGGCGGCATCCTGCTGCAAGGGGTGACCCGGCTGATCGAACTGCTGGACAAAATCGAAGAGGCTGAATAAGTCTGTTTTCAACTAAACCTTTACGAAAATGGTTAAGTCCTTAGCAACAATGCCAAAGAGTCGCGCCTATTCAGTTCATTATGCCTGGATAGTCCTCGCGGTCACGTTTCTGTGCTTGTTTGTGGCTTCGGCACTGCGCTCAGTGCCGGGGATCATGATGATGGCCCTGGAACAGGAGTTTGCTTGGAACAGGGAAACCATTAGCGGGGCGATTTCGCTCAATCTGCTGTTATTCGGCCTTGCAGGTCCATTTCTAGGTAGGTTGATGGATTTATACGGCGCCAAACGCATCAGCGTTATCACCTTGATTTTATCGGTGGCAGGCGCCGGTGGCAGCGTTTTTATGCAGGAAACCTGGCAACTGTATTTGTTTTGGGGATTACTGATCGGCGCGGGTTCCGGCGGCACTTCCATGATTATGGGATCGGCGTTGATCAATCGCTGGTTCCATCAACATCGGGGGCTCGCGTTAGGGATATTGGGCGCCGCCTTCTCCTCCGGCCAGTTAGTCTTCACCCCGGTCCTGATGCAGATCAATGTTCATGAAGGCTGGCGCGCGGCGACGCTGTTTATCGCCGTCGCGTTAGGCTTGCTGGCTTTACCTTTGGTCCTGAAATTTTTAAGAGACAATCCCGAATCCAAAGGCCTGTTGCCCTACGGCGGCAATGGCGCACACGCAACAATACTCACGCCCGATAGCAATCCCATGCGCTCGGCCATGAGCAGCCCGCAATTCTGGCTGTTGGCTTCGAGTTTTGGCATTTGCGGTTTAACCACCTCCGGGCTTTTTCAAACCCATTTGATTCCGCACGGCATCGAACACGGCTTCAGCGACATGACCATGGCGATGTCGCTGGGGGTAATGGGCGCGGCCGATGTGTTCGGCACGATTTTCTCCGGCTGGCTGTGCGACCGCTACGGCAAGCGCTGGCCGCTGGCGTTGTATTACACCCTCAGAGGCGCGACGCTGATAATGCTGCCCGGCATCGACACTACCGGACAATTGATGATGTTCTCGATTATTTACGGCATGAATTGGTTGTCCACCATTCCGGCCACCTCGGCTTTGACCGCGGACTTATTCGGCAAACAAAACGTCGGCGTGGTGTTCGGCTGGATTTGCTTCGCGCATCAAATCGGGGCGGCCATTGCCGCCTACAGTGCCGGGTACGTCCATAGTTTGATGGGTGACTACAACCTGGCGTTTGTTGCGTCAGGCCTGTTCGCGTTTGTCGCAACCGGCATTGTAGTGTTAATCAAAGAGCCCAAAGCAGTTGGCACGGTAGTGAATCCCTAGCGGCGCTTTTGCTTAATCGAAGTCGAGGGATTCCTGATCAATCGTCAATCGAA
Source organism: Methylomonas sp. EFPC3 (assembly GCF_029643245.1). Taxonomy (NCBI): domain Bacteria; kingdom Pseudomonadati; phylum Pseudomonadota; class Gammaproteobacteria; order Methylococcales; family Methylococcaceae; genus Methylomonas; species Methylomonas sp. EFPC3. The sequence goes on along the minus strand of NZ_CP116398.1, from coordinate 3,869,853 downwards.
CAACCAACCGCTCAGTCCCGTCCGGCCAACATTGCCTTGCTGACCAACGGAATCGGCGGCGAGCCGTAGCTTAAAAACGTGTCGTGAAATTCGCGCCAGGCGGCGCGGCCGCCGCGCTTGGCGCACCAGTCGTCGCGCAATTGCCGAATCAGCAATTTACCCAAGGTGTAATTCAGATAGGCTGGATCGAAAGTGCCGCGCGCGGCCTGCTGGCGGGCGTTGCCTGGGTCGCGAAAGGCTTGCTCCCGAAACATTTGCTCAGCCTGCTCGACGCTCCAGCCCTGGGTGTGCAAACCCAACGCCGCCAGAAAACGCACGTCGCGCAGCAAGGCGTTCACCAACTGGCCGATGTGGGTTTCCGGGTCGCCATTATTCAGGCCGGCTTCCCAGACCAATTCCTCGGCGTAATGCGCCCAGCCCTCGGAAAAGGCATAGCTGCCGAACAACTGCGCAAACTTGGAACCGGCCCGATGCGCGTGTAAAAACTGCAGAAAATGGCCGGGCCAGACTTCGTGCGCCGACACGAACAGCAAATTGGCCTGACCGGGCAAATAGGCGGCCTGCTCGGCCGCGGTCCAGGCCGGGTCGGGCGGCGCCACGTAATACACCGACGGCAAGCCGTGCTCGTAAGACCCCGGAATATCGATGTAAGCCAAATTCCAGCGGGCATAAGGCGGCGACGGCGCCACAGTTGCTTCGTCGTCGCTGGGAATCGTCAGCAATTGCCGCTCGGCGACGAAGGCTTTCAAGTGTTTGAGTTGCTCGGTGGCGGCCGCCACCGGACCGGCCGGCGGCTTGTGTGCCTCGGCTTGGGCCACGCATTCGGCGGTGGTCGACGAGGGTGCGAAGCGGCGGCAGGCTTGCGCCAATGCTTGCAGATTACGTTGTAAATCGGCGCGGCCCATCTGCTCCAATTGCGGCAACGGTATCTCGACGGCCTCGGTGTCGGCCAGCATCCGGCTGAATTTTTCCGGACCCAACGCGAAATACTCGGTCGCGGCCGGCCTTTGCTGCTCCAGCCAATCCACCAACTCGCGTAGCGCCTGCGCCGCCGGCCCGACCTGCTCGGCGAATTCGCGTTGCAGCGCCGGATCGGCGACATCGGCAAAGGCTGCCTTGGCCTCCGCTTCGTAAAATTTGGCTAGGCCGCCGAACACAGTTTTGCCGATGTCGATATAAGTGCGCGGTAGCGGCAGTTCCAGATTGGCGCGAATCTGCGCCGCGGCCCGCGGCACGTTGCCGGCATAGGCGATGAACGCCCGCATCCGCTCGGGCAACGGCGCATAGGGCCGGCTGATGTAAAGGTTAGGGTCCAGCGCGCCGGCATAAAACTGCGGACTCTTGAACGGCCGCCGCGCGACTTGGCGCCAGAACAATTCCTTGGCGACGGTCGCCAACAAATAGTCGCGCTCGAAACGTTGCGCCGGCGTCAGCGCCTGGTCCGGATACGCTAGCGCTTGCAGCCGCTGCGTTTCCAGCCAGCGTTCGGTGCGGCGCAAACCTGCCGGGCTCCAGTCCGGCAAGCGGCCGTCGAACTCGTGCCGGCCGGCGTCGGCGGCGAAGGTGGGCTGTTGTTCGAAATAGCCGGCGATGAATTCTTCAACGAAGGTCGGCCAGGCGGGTGGTTTGCTATCTGCAATAGAAAGAGGGGTAAACAGCATCAGCCAGCAACTTAGCCAAAACGATCCGGTCCGGCTGCAACGGTTAGACTCGGTCATCGTGCCTCCCACATAAAGCAATCAAATAGAACGGGATGATAACCGGGTTACCGAATCAACGACAGCAATCCCTGCGGCAACGAACAAACGGCGCTGCGGGCACGATCGATCCTTTCCTAACAGCTTGCTGGCGTTATCCTCAGCCTGAAGCCATCCCAAAGTAAACCAAGAACTCAGCTGCCTTCGCCTGACATCACCTGCACCCGCTGCGTAATCCCGCAGAGCAAGGTGTAGGGTATCGTGTCGGCGTGGTGGGCGATTTCTTCGACCGGGAGGCTCTCGCCCCATAGCGTGACCGGGTCGCCGGGTTGGGCGTCGGGCAGCTCGTTCAAGTTGACGGTTATCATGTCCATCGACACCCGACCGACCAGCGGTACCCGCCGACCGTTGACCAACACCGGGGCGCCGCTGCGGGTGGCGCGGTGGTAGCCGTCGCCGTAGCCGATGGACGCCACGCCCAGGCGGGTGGCGCTGCGGCAAGTCCAGGTGCCGCTATAACCGACGCTTTCGCCGGCGGCAATGTCTTTGACTGCGATCAGCCGCGAATGCAGGCTCATGACCGGCTTCAAGCCGAAATCGGCGCCGGTTTTGCCGGCGAACGGCGAGCAGCCGTAAAGCATCAAGCCCGGCCTGACCCAATCGCTGGCCCGGTCCTGAACCGAGCCGAGGCGGACGCTGGGCCAGCCGATGATGCCGGCCGAATTGGCGATGCTGCGCTGGCCCGGATAATCTTTGACGGCGTCGTTGAATAGATCGATCTGGCGCCGGGTTTTGTCGTCCAATAAATCATCGGCATTGGCGAAATGGGTGATCAGATTGATCGGCTGTTCGACCGCCGCACAGGCCAGCAAAGCCTGATAGGCGGCGGCGAAATCGTTGGCCTTGAAACCGAGTCGGTTCATGCCGGTATCCAGCTTCAGCCATACCGCCAGCTTGGCGGCGGCGGCCGGTTGCTGTTGCAGAATGGCGATTTGTTGCGGTGCGTGGATCACCGCCGCCAGCCGGTATTTCAATAATTGCTGCAATTCGTCGGCGCAGACGAAGCCTTGCAGCACGGTGATCGGCTGTTCGAAGCCGGCCTGGCGCAAGCGGGCGCCCTCGTCCACCCTGGCGACGGCAAAGCCGTCGGCCCGTGCCAGCGCCGCCGCGACCCGGTCCATGCCGTGGCCGTATGCGTTGGCTTTGATCACCGCCATGATTTTGTTGTCCGGCGCGTAGCGTTTTACCTGTTCCAGGTTGTGGCGCACCGCATCCAGATCCAGACGTACGTAAGCCGGCGGGATCATTCGTAATCCTCGGGGCCGTTGTATACCCCGGCAAAATTTTCGAAGCGGGTGTATTGGCCCAGGAAAGTCAGCCGCACCGTGCCCAAGGGGCCGTTCCGCTGCTTGCCGATGATGACTTCGGCGATGCCTTTGTCCGGACTGTCTTCGTGGTAGACCTCGTCGCGGTAAACGAAAATGATCAAGTCGGCGTCCTGCTCGATCGCACCGGACTCCCGTAAGTCCGACATCACCGGCCGTTTGTTGGGGCGTTGTTCCAGGTTGCGGTTGAGCTGGGACAGGGCGATCACCGGCACGTTGAGTTCCTTCGCCAGCGCCTTCAAGCCGCGCGAGATATCGGAAATCTGTTGTACCCGGTTATCGCCGCTGGACGGCGACTGCATCAGCTGTAAGTAATCCAGCACGATCAAGCCCAGCTGGCCGTGTTCGCGGGTCAGACGGCGGGCGCGGGAACGCACCTCGGTCGGCGTCAGCGCCGGGGTGTCGTCGATGAACATTTTGGTCTCGGCCAGCAAATTGATCGCCGAGGTCAACCTGGGCCAATCGTCGTCGTCCAATTTGCCGGTGCGGACCTTGTGCTGGTCGATCCGGCCCAGCGACGACATCATCCGCATCGCCAGCGCCTCGCCCGGCATCTCCATACTAAACACGGCGACCGGCATGCCGCTTTTGAGCGCGACGTTTTCGGCCATGTTCATCGCGATCGTGGTTTTCCCCATCGACGGCCGGCCGGCGACGATGATCAAATCGGACGGTTGCAAGCCGGAGGTTTTCTCGTCCAGATCGGTGAAGCCGGTACTGGCGCCGGTGATGTCCCCGTCCAATTCGTATAGGGTTTCGATTTTGTCGACCGCCTTGGCCAGCAGCGATTTGATCGAATTGAAACCGCCCTGCCCCTTCTGCCGCTGTTCGGCGATTTCGAACACCTTGCGCTCGGCGTTTTCCAGCAATTCGGCGGTTTCCCGGCCTTCGGTACTGAAGGCCGAATCGGAGATTTCGGTGCCGACGTGGATCAGTTGCCGCAACACCGAACGGTCGCGAACGATGTTGGCATAGGCGACGATATTCGCGGCACTGGGCGTGTCCCGCGCCAGCATACTCAGATAAGCCAGGCCACCGACATCCTGCAACTCGCCGGTGGTTTCCAGTACCTCGGAGATGGTCACCACGTCGAACGGGTCCTGCCGCTCGGCCAATTCGGCGATCGCGCGGAAAATCAAGCGGTGGTCGCGACGATAAAAATCGTTCTCGCCGACCTTGTCGGCGACGGAATCCCAGGTCTGGTTATCCAGCAATAAACCGCCCAACACCGATTGCTCGGCTTGAATCGAATGCGGCGGAACTTTCAGAGATTCTACGGTTTGATCGGGCAGGAAATAGTGGTCTTCGGACATAGCGGGAAGGGTTTACAAAACTGAAAGGGAATTATACTCGGCTATTGCTTAACGACATTGCCGGCAGCAAAAGATCAGTAGCGAACAATCAAGCAGCGTATTTAATTTGCTAGCCGAAGGCCATTGAATTACCATACTTTCCGTAATATAAATATTGGGTGTCGACATGGCCTTCATCGGCGGATTGCCGACCATGACACTCCGCTTCATACCGATCCCTTCACAATAATTCCAATATCCGCCGGCTCGTGCGCCAAGCTGTAGCGGCGCACTGATCCATCGCATTACTCCAAGCCCTACAGGAGGTTTGTATGCACGGAATTAAACCTATAACGTGTTTTTTCACCATTACCGCCGCAGTTTTAGCCTGCCTGCCGGCAACTGCCGCTCAAGCCGAAACCGGCAACGTGGTGTTGTGGAACAAGCTAGGCTCGGCGACTGAAATTGCCACCAGCGAAATCGGTCCCGGTTTTCAACAGTTACATTATCTAATCGGCGATTGGGACCAGGCCCAGCTCGCTCCAGGCGTGTTCGGCGACGGTTTATACGTCAATCATGATACCTGCGAGGGCTGGTGTAACGATGGTGCTAACTTTTTTGTTACCGATCTGTCGCAAACCGGATTGTCCCCGGCTCGCGGCAGCATTGAGTTCTGGTTTGAATTCAAATACGGCGCGGATACGTTCAATCACGCCTATTTTTTCGATACCAGAAGTAAGGTGATGAATCATTATCCCGATCAAAACTGGCAAACCGACGGCGTACTCACCGCTGGCTGGAACGGTTGGGATTACGGCTCGTTCGGCAAGCGCTTTTTCTTTTGCATGGGCAAATACGACCGCGCAACATGCATATACACGCCCGATTTCTCGGCTGCACCGGGTGGAGAACTGGCGTTCAGCAACGGTACGCTGATGCATTTCGGGTTCGTGTGGGACAAATCCGGGATCGACAATACGGCCGATACGGCCCGGATTTACGTAAACGGCGAAGTAAAAGGCGCCACTCAAGCAGCCTGGAATCTGCCCAACGCCATCGATCCCTTCCTTTTCTTGGGCGCCACGCCAAACTGTTGTGACTGGGATCACCATTACAATGCCGTCAAAGGAATTACCGATAACTTAGTGATAAGAGATTACGCCAATACCGACTTTACCAATCGCTTCGAAGAAAATCCCGGCCTATCCTGCGAAGCAACCTTACCGAAACTTACCGCAAAGATCACGCAAAAATCCGGCCTCAAAAATGCCCGGAATTGGACAATCAACCTGAATAACCAAAGTCATTGCCTCGCCGAGAGCGCACAGATCGATAAAGTAGAGCTTTCGCAAAGCTTCGGCGCCCGCTGCGTGCCGATCATTACCACACCGTCTGCATTTCCATTGGTATTAGGCGATATCCCGGATCACAGCCAAGGAACCGGCAATGTCGGCATCAATTTCAGCAATTGCCCGAACAACGCCCGTTTCAGTGCAACGATAACGTTTAGCAGCAACGGCGGCGCTGTGTCCGGCAGCAAAACCTTCAACAATCAATTTCGGTAACCGACAAGAGGATCATTGATATGCGCAAACTAATTTTTGTACTTTTGTGGATGGTATGTTGTTTTAATCCGACGCTCGCCGCTACGTCATTGCAACTGGAACCGGCAAACGGTTCAATCGTTGGCAAAGCCGGTGATACCGTTGGCTGGGGCTTCGTACTCGTCAACACCCAAAATTACCTGGTGGTAACCGGCGCTGAATTTCAAACCTCAGCCCACTCCGGCGAATTTACCGACTTTATCAGCGCCCCAGATAACTTTTTTGTCGTCGGCTCCGGATTCGGCGGCAGCACTGTCTGGGCTCAGTCATTCGATGCCGCAACGAAATCCGGAATCGGCAGCTTTACAATCGCTACCGACGCGAGTCCTGGCTCGATTTTTGGCCGGCTTGTGCTGAGTTACGATTTATTTTCCCGAAGCCCGGCGGATCCGTTATTCGATCCCGACCTCGACACCCTCGCTAACGGCGAATTATTGACGGCAAGTGCTACGGTAACTGTTAACGCGGTTCCTCTGCCTGGCGGCGCTTGGTTATTCGGCGCGGCATCGGCTGTTTGGGGCGCGAATCGACGCCGGCTTTTAACGCTAAAGGCGTGATACCTCGTTCAATCGGCCGTTGGCCGCTGGATATCCGCGTGATTCAGCGGCCAATCGCCCTGGGCCAAATCGTAGTAGTCTGCGGCATCGGCTTTCAGTTTCTCGACCACACCGGGGTCCAGCACGCCGTCGCTAACCCGGTGTTCCAGGTAAGTCAAAATCTCGGCTAACGGCATGCCGGCCCGATACGGACGCGACTGGGCCAAGGCCTGAAAAATATCGGCGACGCTGATAATCCTGCACTCCAGCGGCAACGCCGTTGCCGCGGTTTTGAACGGATAACCTTCGCCGCGCAGATTTTCGTGGTGCAGTCCGGCCCACTCCGGAATCTTCGAGTCGACGAACACCCGCTGCAGAATCCGGTAGGTGTCGTAGCTGTGGCGCTGCATGCAGGCCCGCTCCTCCGGGGTCAAACTGCCGGGTTTGTCGATAATGTCTTCCGACACCCGCAACTTGCCGATGTCGTGCAACAAGCCGGCAATCTCGACTTGCTCCAGGTCGGCGCCGTCGATACCAAAGGATCGCGCCAGCCGGCGGGCAATTTGCGCCACCCGCTCGGAATGCAATTCGGTGTAAGGGCTCTTCGCATCGACCACCCGCGAGAACAGCCGGGCAACCTCGCGCAAATCGGGATAGGGCAACCACACCATCGGCAAATGGTCGCCCAGATTGCGTAAATCCTCGTCCAGATAATCCGGGTCCATTGCCAGCCAAAACGCCTGGCTTTGCGCCAGATCGGCAAAAGCGTCCACCAACGCCGGACAGAACAGCGTGCCGGAATAACTTTGCAGGCGCCCGACGATCTTCGGCGCCGCAATCAGAATTTGCTCGCTGGCCAGATAAGGCGCTTGCAGCACGTCGATCCGGTCCGCCAGAAACAGCAGATTGGCGCGCAGCCGCGTTCTGTCGGACAGCGGCAATTGCACCAGATTCTCCCAGCGGGTGTGGTGATAGCGGATTTCTTCGGCCAGATGGCTGAGCGGCGGACAGGCGCGCAGATATTCCTCGCCGCGCTCGCAATGGGCTTCGGCACCGTCCCATTCCAACGACTCGGTCAGATGCCGATGTTCGCGGATCTTGGCCACCCCGCAATCGTGCAACATACCGGCATGCAGAATCTTGAGCCTATCCTCCGCCGACCAGGCCAATTTCCCGGCAATGTGCCACGCCATCATCGCCACCCGCTTGCCGTGTTTGACTTCGTCGATACCGACCAAGTCCAGCGCGCAGGTCAACGAAATGATCGCACTGTGTAGATCGATGCGTTGGCTATCCATCAGTGAAAACTCCCCCGATTCAGGTTAAACGCGATGTTAATGCAGTTTGGCCGAGCCGGCAAAGCCTATCGGCGGCGATGGACCGCGGCCGGCCGACAAGGCACAATAACCGGCTTAGTTTAATCTCGCCCACCGTCATGCTCGCTCTTCTGGTCCGATTTTCGATTCGTTATTCCGGCATCGTCGTCACGCTGGCGCTGCTGCTGTTCGTTTACGGCGGCTACCGCTTCGCCAACGCCGGCCTCGACATTTTTCCGGAATTCGCGCCGAAACAGGTCATCATCCAAACCGAAGCCCCCGGCCTGGCCGCCGAGCAAGTGGAAGTGCTGGTCACCCAGCAAATCGAAAACTCGATCAGCGGTCTGATCGGCCTGCAAACCCTGCGTTCGCAATCGATTCAGGGTTTATCGATCGTCACGGCGACCTTCTCCGAGCATAGCGACGTTTATCGCAACCGGCAACTGGTCAGCGAACGCCTGAACAGCCTGGGCCAGCGCTTGCCGGCCGGCGTCGGCACGCCGGTAGCGATACCGCTGTCGTCGTCGTCGGCCACGGTGTTGACGCTAGGCGTCAACTCTGAGAGCAAATCGCTGATGGAACTGCGCAGCTTAGTGGACTGGAGCCTGGTGCCGCGGCTGCTGGCGGTGCCCGGCGTGGCCGACGTCAATGTGTTCGGCGGCGACATCCAGCAATTGCAAGTGCAACTACAACCGGCGGCGCTACAGCGCTTCAACCTGGCCATCGAGGATATCGTCGCAGCAGCGGCCGGGGCGGCGGAGATGAACGGCGCCGGCTTCATCGAAAACGCCAACCAGCGTTTTACTTTGCAAATCAGCGGCCAACCGGCCGATCCGGAGCAGTTCAAGCAGTTGGTGGTCAAACGCCAGGACGGCATGAACGTAACTCTGGCCGACGTCGCCGACATCCGTTACGGCGCGGAACCGCCGATCGGCGCGGCCCAGATCATGGGCAAACCGGGCATCGTGCTGATGTTGATCGGCCAATACGGCGCCAATACCCTGTCGGTCTCGCGCCAGGTGGAATCGGTACTGCAGGACTTCCAGCCGATCTTCCAACAGCAAAACATCGCGTTTTACCCGCATCTGTTCCGCCCGGCGGACTACATCGAAACCTCGCTGCATAACCTGTCCGGACACTTGTTGCTCGGCGGACTGTTCGTGCTGGTGGTGCTTTACCTGTTCTTGTTCAACTTACGCAGCGCCTTCATCGCCGCCACCGCGATTCCGCTGTCGCTGCTCAGCGCCGCGCTGGTATTGCTGGAATGCGGCGTGAATCTGAACATCATGGTGCTGGGCGGCCTGGCAATCGCGCTGGGCGAAGTGGTGGACGACGCCATCATCGATACCGAGAACATCTTCCGCCGCCTGCGGGAAAACCGCCTGAAAATCTTTCCGGACCCGACCGAACACGTGGTCTACCAAGCCTCGCTGGAAGTGCGCAGTTCGGTAGTCTACGCCAGCTTTATCGTGGCGCTGGTGTTCGTGCCGCTGTTGACTCTGGACGGTGTCAGCGGCCGGCTGTTCGCCCCGCTCGGCGCGTCCTATATCCTGGCGATTCTGATGTCGCTGTTGGTGGCGCTGACGCTGACGCCGGCGCTATGCCATCTGTTGTTCAAAGCCAAATTGCCGGACGACAGCGATCCGCCGCTGTTGCGTTGGCTGAAACCGCTATATGCCAAACAGTTGCTGTGGGCGATCCGCCATTTCAAAACCGTAGCCCTGGCCGGGGCGCTAGCCTGCCTGATCGGCATCGCCGCCTTCCTGCAACTGGACCACAAATTTCTGCCGGAACTGCGCGAAGGCCATTTCATCGTCCACACCGCCAGCGTACCCGGCACCTCGTTGCCGGAATCGATCCGGCTCGGCAGTCTGGTGACCGAACGGCTGATGGCGGTGGCCGGCGTCGAATCGGTATCACAATGGGCCGGGCGCGCCGAACGCGGCGCCGATACCTACGGCAGCCATTACAGCGAATACGAAGTACGGTTGCATCCCCTATCCGGTGGCGAACAGCAACGGGTGCTGGACGAAATCCGCGCCATTCTGGACAGTTTCCCCGGCATCCATTACGAGGCCAACACCTTCCTGACCGAGCGGGTGGACGAAACCATTTCCGGTTACACCGCGCCGGTGGTAGTCAACATCTACGGCAACGATCTGGCGGAGTTGGACGCCAGGGCCCAACAACTGGCCGCACTGATCGAGACCCTGCCCGGCGCCGAAGACGTGCAATTGCGTTCGCCGCCGGCCACCAGTTTGCTGCAAGTGCAACTCGATCTGGAACGCCTGAAATTCCGCGGCATCAGCCCGGCGCAAGTGATGGCGGCCTTGCAAACCGCTTACGAGGGCCGCATCGTCGGCAAGAACTTACAGGGCAATCGCATCTTCAACGTCGCGGTGTCGCTGCCGCCGGAATGGCGCAGCCAACCGGATTACCTGGGGCAACTGCCCTTAAAAAACGGCGAAGGCCAGCGGGTTTTGCTCGGCGAAGTGGCCGACATCCGCCACGGCGAGGGCCGCTACAACATCCTGCACCAGGGCGCGCAGCGGATTCAGACCGTGACCTGCAAGGTGGCAGGCCGCGATATGGATGGTTTCATGGCCGAATTGAAGCAACGGGTACAAACCGAATTGAGCTGGCGCGACGGCAGCTATCCGGAATTCATCGGCGCCGCGCTGGAACAGGCCAAGGCCCGGCAGACCTTGGTGATTCATGCCTTGTTGGCCGGCGCCGGCGTGCTGATTTTCGTGTTTATCGCATTCGGCAGCCTGCGCCATATGCTGCTGACCTTATTGAATCTGCCGTTTGCGCTGTTGGGCGGCGTCGCCGCGGTCGTCGTTACCGACGCCACGTTGTCGGTCGGCTCGTTTGTCGGCTTCGTCACCTTGTTCGGCATCACCGTGCGCAACTGCATCATGCTGATTTCGCATTACCGGCATCTGATCGAATTCGAAGGCCAGGAATGGTCCACCGCGACGCTGATCCGCGGCGCTCAGGAACGCCTGCCGGCGATCCTGATGACGGCCCTGGTCACCGCGCTGGCGATGTTGCCGATCGCGATCGGCAGCGACAACCCCGGCCGCGAGATCATGGGGCCGATGGCGGCCATCATCATCGGCGGCCTGGCATCGTCCACGGCACTGAACCTGTTGCTGTTGCCGGCAATCTTGCAGCGCTACGGCCGCTTTCACGTCGAACTGGCCGACAGCAACGCCGCTAACTGATGCCGGCCGCGGCGGCAATCACGGCCTGGCCCAAGGCCAGACCGCCGTCGTTGGCCGGGTAGCGCTGCGGCAGCAGCACGGTTTTGCCCTGGCGGCGCAAGCCTTCCGCCACACCTTCCAGCAACAACCGGTTTTGAAATACGCCGCCGCTCAATACGACCGTATCTACCGCGGTTTCCCGGCCAAGCCGGCATAAGCTTTCCACGCTGGCCGCGATCAGGCTATGGTGGATACGGGCGGCAATCGCCGCCTTATCGTCGCCGCCGGCCAGATCGCCCAACACCGCCTGCCATAAACCGAGCCAAGTCAGCGCTTGCTTTCCTTCCATTTGGTTTAGCTGCCAAGCCTGCGGATAGGCGGTTTCGCCGGCGAACGCCGACGCCGCCAAGTTTTCCAAGGCAATCGCCGCCTGGCCTTCGTAATCGGCTCGGTCGGCGTGCAAATCCAGCACGGCGGCGAACGCGTCGAACCAGCGACCTACCGAACTACAGCGGGGTGCGTTCAGGTTTTTGGCCATCATCGTATCCAAGGTCGCCAGCGGCTTGTTCGCCAAATCTTGCAAGAACGGCAGACTGCCGAATTCCGCCAACAGTTCGTCCCAAACCAAATAATGCCTGAGCTGGGCATAAGCATTGCGCCAGGGCTCGCGCATGGCTTGGCTGCCGCCGGGCAATGCAATCGGCTGAAAATGGCCCAACCGACTAAAGCCGCGGTAATCGCCCAGCAAGAACTCGCCGCCCCACAACTCACCGTTCTCGCCCATGCCCAGCCCGTCGAATATCGCCGCCAAGACCGGCGGCGCATCCAGCGCCACGCCGTGTTCGGCCAGGCAGGCAGCCAAATGGGCGTGATGATGCTGGACGGTCAAGCAGGGCAAGCCTTGCGCTGCCGCCAAGCTTTGGCCGTATTGGCTGGACAGATAGCCGGGGTGTAGGTCTATCGCAACCCGTTCGGGCCGGAAGCCGTGCAACTGTCGGTACAGCTCGATAGCGAGACGGTAATCGGTTTGTACCGCAGCATTTTCCAGGTCGCCGATATGTTGGCTGACCACGGCCTGGCCGGGTCTGAGCAGGCAGAAGCTGTTTTTCAGCTCGGCGCCCATCGCCAGCGCAGGCGCGGCCTGCTCGAAACCGGGCGGCAACGGCAGCGCCTGCGGCGCATAACCGCGCGCGCGCCGTAGCAGACGGATCTCGCCGTCCATCAGCCGCGCCACCGAATCGTCCAGCCGGTTGACGATGTCGCGCTGATGCAGCAGAAAATAGTCGGCGATGCCAGCCAGTTTTTGCCGCGCATCGTCGTTGACTATGCATTGCGGTTCGTCGCTAACATTGCCGGAGGTCAGCACGATGGGGTTGTCCAATTCCTGCATCAACAAAGTATGCAACGGGGTGTAAGGCAGCATGAAGCCGAGTTTGGCGTCGCCCGGCGCCACTCCGGCGGCCAGCGCTTCGCCGCGGGCGCGCAGCAGCACGATGGGCGCAGCCCTGTCTTGCAGGGCAAGGATTTCGGCCGCGTCGGCTGCGGCAAAACGATGCACCATGGCTAAATCGCGAGCCATCAACGCGAACGGTTTGGCGTAACGGCGCTTGCGCTGGCGGAGGGAGTCGACCGCCGCGGCATTGGTCGCGTCGCAGGCCAGATGAAAGCCGCCCAGGCCTTTGATGGCGACGATGCGGCCTTGGCGGAGCAATTCGGCAGTTTGCTGGATCACATCTTCCATGCAGCTCACGTCCGGCGCCAATGCCTTTGCGTCAGGCCGTTGGTGCTGAGCTGGTCGAAGCATGAGCGGCTTGACTTGGGCCCGCGGATTTTCCCCTGCAGCCTTCGACAAGCTCGGGGTGAACGGAACCATCCTAGTTTGGCTGCCGGTGGCGCCGAACGCGGGTTCGCTGCTACCCTCGTCCGCTTCCAGCCACAAGCTTGGCCCGCAAACCGGGCAACAGTTGGCTTGGGCGTGAAAGCGGCGGTCGGCCGGATCGTCGTATTCGCGCTGGCAGTCCGGGCACATCGCAAAGGCCGCCATGCTGGTGTTGGCGCGGTCGAAGGGCACGGCGCGGACGATGGACAGGCGCGGGCCGCAGTGGGTGCAGTTGGTAAACGGGTAACGGTAGCGGCGATTGGTTGGATCGGCGATGTCGGCCAGACACTCCGGGCAGGTGGCGGCGTCGGCGGCGATCGGGGTGGCGATGCCGTCCGGCCGGCTGGCGACGATGCGGAATTCGTCCGGCGCGGCTTGATTCAAGTCCAGGCACTCCAGCGCGTCCAACCTCGCCAGCGGCGGCAGTTCGTGCGGAATCAGGGCGATAAACCGCTCCAAAGCCTCGGCGCTGCCGAAGGCATGAATCATCACGCCTTCGCCGTCGTTCCAGACCTCGCCGGTCAGGCCGCAGCGCCGCGCCAAATGCCAAATTGCCGGCCGAAAACCGACGCCCTGCACCACGCCGCGGGCGCGGATGGCCTTGCCCGCCATCAGCAGATGCGCGGCAGTTGCTCGCCTACCGGCCAATCGACGATGCGCCGGCCGCCGAAAGCCGTGGTCATTTGCACGAAACGGTGCGGATCGGCGACGACTTCGCCGATGATGGCGGCGGCGCTGCCCAAGGGATGCCGGCGCATCGTCGCCAGCAGCGTCTCGGCCGCATCGGCATCGCAGATGCAGACCAGTTTGCCTTCGTTGGCGACGTATAAAGGATCGAGACCGAGAATTTCGCAGGCCGCCTTGACTTGAGCCTTGACCGGAATCCGGGCTTCGTCGATCACGATGCCGACCCCGGACTGGCCGGCCAACTCGTTCAAGACCGCCGCCAAGCCGCCGCGGGTCGGGTCGCGCAGGCAGCGGATCGCGCTCGGTGCTGCGGCGACCAGGTCGGCCACCATGCCGTGCAGGGCCGCCGAGTCGGAAACGATGCTGGTCTCGAACTGCAAGTTCTCGCGGCTGGCCATAATCGCCACGCCGTGGTCGCCGATCGAACCGCTCAGCAGCACCGCGCAGCCCGCTGCGGCGCGCTCGCCGGAAATCTCGACGCCGTCCGGCACCAGGCCGACGCCGGTGGTGGTAATGAACACGCCGTCGGCCTTGCCGCGCTCGACCACCTTGGTATCGCCGGTCACAATCGGCACGCCGGCTTTATTCGCCGCCGCCGCCATGCTGGCGACGATGCGATCCAGGTCGGCCAGCGGCAGGCCTTCTTCCAGGATAAAAGCCGCCGCCAGATACAGCGGTTTGGCGCCGGACATCGCCACGTCGTTCAAGGTGCCGTGCACCGCCAGCGAGCCGATGTCGCCGCCCGGAAAAAACAACGGCGAAATCACATGGCCGTCAGTACTGATCGCCAAGCGTCCGGCCGGCACGTTGAACAAAGCCTGGTCGTTGCGGCGGTTCAGCAAGTCGTTGTCGAAATGCTTGATAAACAACTGATCGATCAACTGCGCCATGGCCCGGCCACCGCCGCCGTGGGTTAAATCGACTTGGCCAGATTTGAGATTGAGTGATTGGTAATAGGACATGGGTTTGTATTATTGATGATCTAACAGATCGCTTAGATGTAGGGTACGCATCACGTACCAGCTGAGGCCACGACAAATGGATGGCAAAAACAGTTGCGCGATGCGCATATATGGACTCCTCCCCAATTGCAAGCCAAGTGTTATCAAAATTGATGTTTCCAACAGAGATCAAGATTGCAGCCATATATTCGGTCTCTTGATGAAGGTACTTGATAGGCCTTCGGACCCTGATGAATCTATCCGCGCGCTTTTTCCACTATCATCCTAACGGTTTCTTAAGAACCTATGCGCGGAACGGGATTTAAAAGCACCGGTCTGACCTGTTGAATGTCATCACTTTTGAGTTACTTGCCTCCGCAATCTGTTGAACTCTGTTTGTCTTGCCCTACACCGGATTGAGGGTTATCCACGCTTTGCCCGACGCCGGAGCCCTTCCCTCGCGTGGAGGCGTTGGGCAAAGGGTGGATAACCCGGCATCGAACGGTGGTTATGCCCCCGCTCGGTATGCTTTGCCCTGCGTCGCCATCGCCCAGAGTATCCGGGCATTCTTGTTGGCCAGCGCCACGGCGGCTTTGTTGAAGCCTCGTCGTTCGATCAGACCTTGCAGCCAGCGACTCAGCGGATCGGTCTTGCCGCTGCACACTTTTAGCACTGATCGCGCACCGTGGATCAACAAGGTGCGCAAGTAGCGGTTGCCGCGTTTGCTAATCCCCAGTAATACCTGTTTGTCGCCACTACTGTGTTGTCTGGGCACCACGCCCAGACTGGCGGCGTAATCACGTGCTCGGGTATAGCCCTTGCCGTCGCCAATGTCCGAAGCCAGGATGGTGGCGGTGATCGGCCCAACACCCGGCACGTCCCGAAATCGTTTACTCAGCGCATTTTGCTCGCATAAGCGGCTGATACGTTGCTCGTGGGCCTTAATGTCAGCGTCGATGGCTACCAGACGCTGATACTGTTCGGCAAACAATTCGCGGCCCGTGGACGTCAGTGCATTGTCGGCGTCTTCCAGAATCAGCGGTAAGGCTTTGCGCACGCTGTTAAGGCCTGTTGCCAGCACGATGCCGCGCTCGGCCAGAAAACCGCGCATCTGGTTGGCCAGCGCCGTGCGCTCGGCTACCCGTTCTTGGCGCAAGCGGTGAAGCATCTGCATATCTTGTTGAGCATCGTCTTTCACCGCTACCTTACGTTTGTTGGGCCGGGTGACCGCCGTGAAAATGGCTTCGGCATCGTTAAAGTCGTTCTTGTTGCCGACTACAAAAGCCTTCACAAACTTGGCATTCAGCAGCACGACTTCATGACCGAGTTTGGTCAGCTCCCGCGCCCAGTAGTGAGCGCCGCCACAAGCTTCTAGGCCAATCAGACTAACCGGCAAGTTGGCGAAATAGCTCAGCATCTCTGCCCGTCTCAGTTTCTTTTTCACCGGCCTGTCGTTCGCCGCCTGGCTGTACAGATGAAAAATGCTTTTTGCCGTATCCAGACCCACCACGTTACTATTCATTTCGGACTCCTCGTCGCTCCGTTTAAATTCTCTGGCGCAGTATGACACCGCGTGGGGTGGGGAGGAGTCCATGCCATCATCCTAGTTGGCTAATTGAAAAGTAATTTAGATTCAATTGCATATGAATGAAACTACGTGGTTTGACATCAGTTATCGCGATATTGGAAATACTTCTCTAAGCATTTTTGCTATATGTACATCTCTGGGCGGACAATAAAGCGGCTCATTTTTCTCTTGATAAACATATCCACGCAACTTTAAATATATAAATGTCTCAGCCAGAATATTTTTATTCTTAGTGTCTTTTATAAATATGCGATATCTTGAAATAAATGGGGCTATACTCTCTGCTTTTGAAACAAACAGCCCATATTGTGCATGTATCCTATCAATTTCTATTATTTTATTATCCTTTCGATTATTCCTCAAATAATGACGCTCACAATTGGCACTAGATTTTAAACCAGCACAAAAATAATCCGGCATTTTCAAAGTCCATTCAACACTGCCTATGTTAGAGTGAGGGCAATTTGAGAAATCTTCTTCAAGCCAGCAAACCCTTGTTTCTGGATATCTGGGTTCGAGTAAATTTAAGCCCCAAGTACCACCTTCATCAATCACCTCAATGTCTATCGGTTTGGAATCATACACGACCTTCATTAGTGTTACATCATGTTGCTGATCACAAATATTTTTGAATGTATGGGATGACTGACTTTCAACTTCTAGGCGTATCGCGTTATTTTTATTTTCTAAGCATTTTAAGTACCAAGCATAAAAACGCATATAACTTGGCACGCTTAGCAGAGCGAGTGTAACAAACAGGATCTTTACAGATCGCTTTGATCTTCTGGTGAAAAAAACAGCAGAAACAATTGTAAACACCCAAAGGATGAGAGTTACTGCTATTTGCATTAATAAAATTATCTCTGCCCCTTTCATTTCTATATCTCATCCGCATGGTTACTAATAACACAAGTACTCGTACATAAATAATCCGGCAAAATGGTGATGAGTTTCCGTAAGCGAACGGCAGCAATGCCTGCGTAACATCAGAAAACATTCAGGGCATACGATCTTCATAGCTACATCAGCAAACACCTGGAAATTTTGCATGCGTAGTTAAAAGGCCGCCATAGCCCGACTATCTAGTTTTTCAGTTTGTAGGGCAAACTAGCCTATCTCGGCATTTAGCCCCTATTATTGCGGCTAAATACCGCTTGATTAATCGCACGATGGAATCCATGAATTGTTACGGGGCGTTTGATATGCCGCAAATTAGCTCCAACGATTTGAAAACCAAAGGCATTGCCGCGATCGAATCGGGGCTTGCCAATGCACCGGAAGTTGTGGTGTCGGTGCGGGCAATATCGCGGGTGAAGGTGCCGAGGCTATAGTTATCGAAAGGTAAGCGAAAAACTAGTCACGTATCAGGCCAAAGTTTGAAAACAGGATTTTGAAATGTCCGAACAGCCTCACTTGCAAGCATTCATCGACAATTACAACGTCAATCTCATTTGTTCGGCAATTCGTTTAGCCAATTTTGTGAAATCTTTTTTCGCTTCCTGTACCGCGTTGGCGTGCGAGCCGATCGCACCATCGGCAGAGGTCAAATTGAATATAGGTTTGCGATGTTCTTGGGCCATGGGAATTAAACTACGGTAATGCTTTATGGTTGCGAGACAGTAGGGGTCTTCTTCCTGGCTACCCAGTGTTTCGGACGGGGTTTCACTTAATACGGATTCACGATACACAAAGGGAATCCGTTGCACCCATTTATCGTAAGCTTTTACCGGCCTTTCCAATCTCACGCCGTGTTGCTGACAAAGATAACCAATCGGCTGCATGTTGCCTTTTGGCAACTGAAAATCCGGGCGTCTGAGTTTATCGGTACTGTTGTTCCAATTATCCAGTCTTTTTTGCCAAAGGTTCTTCCAGGTGCGCAGTGTCGGCCCTAAATTTTTCAGGCCTTGTAACGAAAACAAGTCCGCTCCGAGCGGAATCACCACGTAATCCGTCGCCAACAAGACGGAGCGGTTGATCGCGCCCAAGTTAGGGCCAATATCCACCAAAACCATATCGGCCTGCACTTTGGCGGCCGCCATTTGCATCACTTGCCAAAACGAGCTAAGTATCCGCATCGGCCGATATAGATTGTTGTCGCCCATGCTGTTCGGCCATTCGGCCGACAAAATGTCTTCGTATCCGGATAGATTGACATCGCCGGGCAGCAAATACAGGTCGGTTGAGATGTTTTTTAATATTGGCTCGGCAATGTCGCCGACGTCCGTTAGGGGTTTAACGCACTGGTAGATCGTTGAACCGTCATTCTGACTATCCCAAATCGATTCGATGTCATCCTCTTCGAGAAAGGCACCGGTCAAATTTGACTGCGGGTCGAGATCGATGATGACCACACGCTTTCTTAAACTGGCAAAAGTCCAGGCCAAATGATAGATCAGCGAAGTTTTACCCACCCCGCCTTTGTTATTAAAGAATGTCAGGACCGGTGTCGTCATGGTTTGCTTCTAAGTGTGCACAACACGGTGCTTTGGTTAGTTTCAAACTCGGGAGGTGGATTGCCATTGTTTAGCATTGCTCTTCTGGCTGTCGCAATACCGCGTCCGAAAGCTTGGATAAAACCAAACGTTTTTAGTACGTCGGCAATATTCGGATTACGGTAATCGGTAATGCCGGGTTTGCCGAAGTTTTCCGTTGTCACGTTACCGTAAGGCCCGCCGGGACTGTTGATTTCAATGCGATCATTGAACCAGTAAACCCGCACCGGCGCGTTCGTACTCTCATAAGTCCGATGCAAAACCGCGTTATAGAGGATTTGTTGAAGGGCGGCAGGCGGATAAGGCATTTCTTTGCTGTGAACCGGCCCGGCAGTAATGTCGATTGCGGTGCGATTATGGGCTTTGAGTTTTTCTTCGCACCGGCGCAGCATTTCAACCAATGCCCCGCCGATCGATTCTTCATCGATTACGGGGTCCGCCAATTCGGTGCCGTCGATGCGCAGGAATTGAATGAAGGCCCCAGGTAGAAAGTCTTGCGGTGTCTTGCCGAGTGCTAATAGCCCAAGCACGGTTGGCGTCGTGTCTTCGGGCGACACGACCATTTTGCAGGACGCCAACCGTTCTTCATAAGTTCTGCCGTTAGCTTCCAAGACATCGGCTGCAAATGCCGAGGGTAAAAATTCGTTTTCGAATATCGATTTCGATAAATCGGAAAGCTTGGCGCTGGGCACGGGATAAATGTCGAACGGCAGATTTTTATAGCGCCGTTTTTCGTTGAGTATGCGTTCTTCTTGTTCGTTAGCAATTGAGCGGCGCGGTCCGGTGCGAATCCAGATACGACCATCGTATTTAACAGGAGGCATATCCGACGGCATGACGGTGACCACCGCAATTTCAGCCCCTTTCAATGTGCGTTTCTCGACCGATAGAACCGGCAAAGGCAGGATGTTGCCATCCGTTTTCATGTCGGCTAACGACAACAAAAGTTGATCGTCGATAGTTATTCCCGAAGGCTGTCCGTTATCTTTAGCGCCGATAAACAATACTCCCGGCTGGTTGTATCCCGGTAAATCGTTGGCAAACGCGCAGATAGCTTGGCGAGCCTTCTTCGGGACATCGCCTTTGAACGTTTCTTTTCGTTCCACGCGATCGGATTCTGTATCGTCCAATAGGCGTTCTAATTCTTGGTCGGAAAATTGTTTCATTGCTCGATAAACACACTAATTGAACGGCTGGCGAGATTTTTTCAAAAAAGTTCTCGATCGCGGACGATGCAACTCAAGACAGGCAAACCCTTTGGAATGATACCGCCCCGGCGCGCAACTAGGATAGTTTTCTGTAGCAAGTAACGGCATTCATTTGCTTTTGCACGCCAAGCCGGCTGCTTGCCTCAAGGATTGCAATAGTTGCAATGGCCGGCCGAGGCGAAGCGGCGTTCGCGCGCGACTGCAACCTGATGGCCGCAGCGCACGCACGCATGGAGATCGGCTTTGGCGTCGTCAGTCGGCAGTCCGCAATCCTCGCACGGCAAACCGCGCACGCTGCCGGAGACGGCAAAACCGGGCGCGGCGCAGACCGGGCACAGCGACAAGAGCTTTTGCGCCAACACTTCGGCCGCGCGGCGGATGTTCAGCATGCGGGTTGGATTGGCGAAGGCGCGCATGTCGGTTTCGATGAAGGCCTGCCGCGCGGATGAGGCGGCCAGCGCCCAGGCGACCGCCGCCTGCAACTCGGGCCAAGTCGCCAAGCCTTTGCGAAACTCGGGATGGTCTTGCTGGTCCGGACGCACGATCAGATAGTGCTGCGGAAACCCGGCCGCCAAGGCAAAACGTTCGGCATCTTCCCAGTTGGTCACGGTTTGGTGGGCAAAATTAGTGGCGCCGGATGCCGTGGCGACAACCTCGATACCCAAACCGGCATCGAGCCAGACCAACAATTCCAGGTTGTGCGGCAGCATGAAGCTGACCGGGTCGGGCCCGAACGCGCCTTCGCTGGCCAGACCTATGCTCAGGCCGGACAATTCCATGCCGATTTGCGCCTTGCGCCGGGCTGCTTCCAACTGACTGCCGGCGCGGGCAATATCGCGGGTGAAGGTGCCGAGGCTATCGGTATCGAAGCGGTCGACATGCTCGATTCGGCAACCCAAACAGTGGCCCAGCACCTCGCTCAGCGGGGTTTGCTTGCCGTGCTGGGTCAGCAGGGCCACCTGCTGCCCGCAATAAACGCTTTGGCCGGCGGTCGAGATCGGCATGAATCGCTTCCCCGGCCGCTTATCGGCCGCCGGCCAACAGCGGAAACAGTTCCGTCATCCCACCGGCGATAAATTCCACGGCGATGGAGCTGAGCAACAATCCCATCACCCGCGTCACCAGGTTCATGCCGGTTTGGCCCATGATCGCCACGATCCGCGGCGCCAACAGCAGAAACAGCAGGACGATACTGCTGACAGTCACGATCACGCCGCCGAACAACAGGTAGTGGTTCAACGACAAATCGCGGTGGGCGTAAACAATGGTGGTGCTGATCGCGCCCGGCCCCGCCAGCAAGGGGATCGCCAGCGGCACCACCGCCACCGAGGCCTTGTCCTGCGACTCGGCGTCTTCTTCCGGGGTATGCCGGGAGCGATCATCGCTGGCCCGCAGCATCGACATCCCCATCAGCAACAGCAGCAAGCCGCCGGCCACGCGAAACGCCGGCAGGCCGATACCGAAAAAGCGCAGAATCGGCTCGCCGGCCAGCAACGCGGTCAACAATACCATCGTCACCGCAAAGGCGGCGGTGATGGCGGTCTGCCGGCGTTCGGCCGGACTCTTGCGCGCCGTCAACGCCATATACACCGGCATGGCTGTAATCGGATTCACCACCGAGATCAACCCGGCCAACAGTTGAACAAATTCATTCCAATTCATGGCTTCTTCCCTGCTCGATAAGGTATCAACGTACGATTACGCCGGCCGCCACCGTATGCAACGACACCGGATCGATGACGATGAAACTGCCGGTCGTGCGGTTGTCGCTGTAGGCGTCGGCGCAAAGGGGTTGATGCAACTTCAGCGTGGCCCGGACGATATCGTTCATCTGCGCCGAGTCCGGCTGCGGCTGATAGGCCAGGGTATTAACGTCGACCCGATAACTCAGCTCCGCGAACACGGCGTTGACGCTGCGGGTGGTGTGCTTGACCAAGTATTTGCGCCGCAAATCCAGCGGCTGCTCGGACAGCCAGCAGATATCGGCGCTCAGGGTTTTGGTCACCTGCGGCAACTGCTGCGGATCGCACAGCATGTCGCCGCGGGAAATGTCGATCTCGCTATCCAGGGCCACCACCACGGAACGGTCGGCGCCAGCTTCCGCCAAGTCGCGATCCGCCACGCTCAAACCCGCGACGCGGGCGCGCTGGCCGCCGGGCATCACCGCCACTTCGTCGCCCAAGCGCAAGCGTCCCGATGCCAGCGTGCCTTGATAACCGCGGAACTCCGCATCGCTGGCCCCGTCGGCGGCGTTGCCCAGCATCACCCGCACGACCCGCTGCACCGGCAGCCTGAACGGCGCGACGTCGGCATCGCGTCTGGCCGGGCTGGATTCCAGATGTTCGAGCAGGCTGGGGCCGCTATACCAGGGGATGGCCTCGGACCGAGTCGCCAGATTGGTGCCGTTCAGCGCCGACAGCGGAATCGCTTGCACATGATGACGACCCAACTGGCCGACGAAGGCATTGAATTCGTCGACGATGGCGTGGTAGACCGCGGGCTGCCAATCCACCAAATCCATCTTGTTGACCGCCAGCACCAGCTCGGGGATGCCGAGCAAGTGCGCCAGGTACGCGTGGCGGCGGGTCTGGGTGACGACGCCTTTGCGAGCATCGACTAAAAGAATGGCGAGATCGGCGCTGGAGGCGGCGGTGACCATATTGCGGGTGTATTGCTCGTGGCCAGGGGCGTCGCCGATGATGAACTTTCGGCGCGCCGTGGCGAAATAGCGGTAAGCCACGTCGATGGTAATGCCCTGCTCGCGCTCGGCGATCAGGCCGTCGGTCAACAACGACCAATCGATGGCGGCCAGCCCGCGCTTATGCGAGGTGGCCTGGATCGACGCCAATTGATCGGCGGCAACGTTGCCGGTGTCGTAGAGCAAGCGGCCGATCAACGTGCTTTTGCCGTCGTCGACGCTGCCGGCCGTGATGAACCGTAACAAACCGGACGGGCGAGTCGTCGGCTCCGTTCCGGTGTCAAAGCTGTCGGAGCTTGAATTCACGATTGCGTTCATCAGAAATACCCCTCTTTTTTACGTTGTTCCATGGCCGCTTCGGAAGCGCGGTCGTCCAGACGCGTGGCGCCGCGCTCGGTCAGCAGGCATTGCGCGGTTTCGGCGATGATGTCGGCGACGTTGACCGCAGTCGACGCCACCGGCGCGGTGCAGGAAATATCGCCGACCGTACGGAAGCGGCAACTGACCGTTTCCACGGTATCGCCGGCCCGGGCCGGCGTCAGATGCGTCACCGGCACCAGAATGTCGCCGCGCCGCACCACTTGGCGCTGGTGGGCGAAATACAGCTCTGGCAGTTCAATGTCCTCGCGCTGGATGTATTGCCAGACATCGAGCTCGGTCCAGTTCGAAATCGGGAACACCCGCAGATGGTCGCCCAACGCCACGCGGGTGTTGTACAAGGACCACAACTCGGGGCGTTGATTCTTGGGTTCCCACTGGCCGAATTCGTCGCGCACACTGACGATGCGCTCCTTGGCCCGCGCCTTTTCCTCGTCGCGGCGGGCGCCGCCCAAACAGGCGTCGAAGCCGAACTCGGCGATCGCTTCCATCAAGGTCACCGATTGATGCGCGTTGCGCGATTCCTGCGCATGCCGCAGACGCACCGAGCCCTTGCGAATCGAATCCTCGACGCTGCGCACGTGCAGCTGGCAAGCGTAACGCTCGGCCATGCGGTCGCGGTAGGCGATCACCTCGGCGTAGTTATGGCCGGTGTCGATGTGCAACAGGGCGCAGCCGATCCGTTCCGGATGAAACGCTTTGTAGGCCAGGTGCAGCAGTACTGCCGAATCCTTGCCGCCGGAGAACAGCAACACCGGATGCCGGCATTCCGCCGCCACTTCGCGCAAGATGAACAGGGCTTCGGCCTCCAGCAGATCCAGATGATCCGCTGCGGCAGGACCGAGCCCGTCGTGGGTGGATACAGTCATGTCAAAACTCCTCGGGGTTTAGGGAAACCGGGTGCCAAGCGTTCGGGCCGCCGTAGCGGAAACAGCGGCCGTCGTCCGGCTCGATCCGCAGCAAATGCAGCCAGCGGTTCTCGACCAACTGGCGGACTTCGGCCTGGCTGTCCAGCACCTGTTCGATCATGGCCGCCGGGGCTTCGATGATCACGCTCAGGCGCAGCGGCTCGTGGCGCAGCGCCTGGCCATCGTGCAGCGATTGCCAGGGCAGCCCGACCCGCAGGTCGCCGCCGTTACCTTCCAGGATGCCGATGGTGCCGACCACGTTGTGCAGAACCTTGTTACCGCTGCCGAAGCGCCGGTTGTCGACGGCCGAGGCGTAGTACTGCAGATTGATCCAACTGGCGACGACCATCGGCGCCGTCATGATCAGGTTCAAAATCGCGCCGTCGCCATCCTGGCGATAATCGTAGTTGTGCAGAAACACCCGGCCGTCAAAACCGGCGTGAGCGGTGCGTTGCCGCGGCGCGGCAATGAAGGCGGCGTTTCCGGCCAGGCCCCATTCCGGCCGGATCTGGGCCCAGTCGCGACTGCGTTTCAGCATCGCTTGCCACAGCGTCTTGGCGTCGGCATTAGCCAGACCCAGAGCCGACGCCCGCTCCCGCCGCGACAATTGCGAGGCCTGCTCCAGCCAATCCTGCAATTGCGCTAGATCGGCGGCGAAGTAATGCGGTACCTGGTCCAGATCGAACAGCCGCACCTGATCGGTGGTGGTATCGTGCAGCCCGGCGACGAACCAGGTCTCCCTGGGGATGGCAATGCCTTGCGCCGCCAGACCGGCCCGAACCTCGCGGTCGTTGAGCACGGCCGCGGCCACTCGGGCGTTGGCTTCGCCGCTATGGCCGCCGCAGGCACCGCAATCCAGTCCCGCCGCGTAGGGATTGTTGACCGTGCTGCTGCCATGGCCGCAGAGCAAGACCAGGCGGGCGAAGCCGTCGTTCAAGCTCATGCCTTGCAAAGCTTTGCGGGCCAGTTCGATCCGTTCCCCCAAGGCAATGCCGGTTTCGACCACCGGACCGTTGGCGATCAGCCGCCCGCGCTGGCGGGTGATGACCGGTCCGATCCGCTGCACCACGGCCCGGTCCAGTCCGGCGCTGCCCGGTTTGGCCACCGTACGGGTCAAGCCCAGACTATCGCTCAACAGCTTGCCGGCAAAGGTCAAACCGGAAATCTCGACGTAGGAAAAGCAGGAAACCGCCGAGTGTTTGAATCCCTTCCACAACCGATTCAGGCGTTTGTTGAGCCAGCGTTTTTCCAGGATTTTGCGCAGATCGCCGACATCGGCCTCGGCTACGCTCTCCCTGATCCGGAATTTCGGCTGCAATAACACCGGACATTGCGGCTGGCCGTGATGGTGGCCAAGGCCGATGTACTCGATCGGGAACCCAAAGAAACCGGCAAAACCCAAGGTTTCGATGTCGGCGGATACCGCTTCCAGCGCCCGGCGATAGACTTCGGAACGAACGTCGATGCAAAACACCGCCTGCAGCGCCTTGCGCTCGGCCGGAACCAGCTTCGCGGCAGGCGGCGGCGAGGCCAAGCGGGCCAATAGCGAGCGCTGTCCGGCCAGTTCGTAAGCCCATTGCAGCGCATGGCGAATCTGCAGCGAGTCCTCGGCGACCGCGTCGCTGGACACGGCCGACGCCTGCCAGCGCAAACGCCAGGTCTGCAGTTCCAGCGGCTGGGTGACGCGGATGTACAGGGCATAGTCGTAGGCCAGACGAATCGCCAACAACTCCAGCAAAGCCTCCGCGGCCTGCGCCGGCTCGTTCGGCCAGGTTTTATAGCGCAGCCAGGCGCTCCAGCCGGCGACAGTCAGCAGTTGCCGCTGGCAAAAATCCTCCAGCCGATCGTCTGCCACCCCCAGGCCGGCGAGTATCTGCGAAATCGCCGCGGCCGGACTCTCCGGCAGCGTGGCGATGCAGCGGCGGAAGTCGGCGATGCCGGCCAACTCCGGCGTACGATCGAAGGCCGCTGCCCGCCGCCAGGCCGAGTAAAGCGGTTGATTGCGCCAAGGCATGCGCCAAGCCGACTGGCCTTCGTCGAAATAGGCAGCGCACCATTTCGAGATCTCGTCGGTAATCAATCCGGCCCAAGCGCTGCCGGTCTCGGCATCCAGGTGGTCGGCCAGTGTCGGCCAGCACGCCGGCGCGTGGTTCGCCGCCTCCGGCCGGGCATCGTGCAGCGCATCCAGACACCGCTGCAGCGACACGCTGCTGCCGGCCAGCGCCAAGGCCTGCTCGATATCGGCCATTCGGATCCGGCCGCTACGGTATTGTTCGGCGTAGAACCGGGTCGGCATCAACATCTCGCCAAAGCCGCTGCGGGTTGCCCATTGGCAGGCTGCGGCAAACGGCCGATCGCTCCAACCCAAAAACGGATTGACCGCGACGAAGTGTTGCAACGGCCAGAGCGGCGCGATGCGGTGGCAGGCGCGCGTGGCGGCGTCGATGCAGACGGCGGCAGTTACGTCGTTCGGCGCGGCTTTGTCGATAACGCCGGCGCCGGCCGGAGCGGATTTGATTTTGACTGAGGACAAGGCTGGGTTCATTGCGGCATTCCTCCGGAGTGACGATGGCTAAAGCGGGCCGATGCCAACCGCCGGCTAGCGAGCAGCCGGTTGGCGAGGGTACTGATATAAAAACCGTTGTAGATATGGACGTAGGCTGCCTGCCAGATTCCGGCAGCCGCCGGACCGGGGAACTCGATCTGCAACATCAGGATCGAGAAAAATCCGGCCAGGACGATGCTCAGCAACAGGCCGTCGAACAGACTGTCGACCGGGATCGGCCCGGCCACATCGCCCGTCAGCAGGTTCAGGAAGCCGGTTTGCAATGCGAAATACAGCAAACTGGTGCCAGCGGCGATCAGGCTGGCGCGGAATATTTGTTTGGGGCCAGCCTGATGCGCCAGCGCATTCCACAGCAGGTAGGTCAAGGCCATTTGCAGGATCGCGCCGAGGAAAACGATGCCGGGTTCCGTGCCGGGACTCAGCCCGAACGCAGCGGCGCTGCCGACCGTCAATGCCGCTGCCGCCAAAAACGCCAACAGCAGTTCGCCGGGATGGCGGCTGTCGCGGATCGGCGGCGCCCAGGCGGCACGAGCAATGTCGACCACACTGCCGGAGGCGAGAAAGGCATGCGCTTTGTAGAGGGCATGAGCCAGGATATGCAGCAGCGCCGAGGAAAAGGCACCCAAGCCGCACTGCAGCATCATGAAGCCCATCTGACCGACGGTTGAGAATGCCAGCGATTTCTTGATGCTGGTCTGAGTCAACATGGTCAGCGAACCGAACAGTGCGGTGAAGGTGCCGATCACGGCCAGCATGTGCAAGGCCGCCGGCGCTTGCACCAGGATGTGGCTCATGCGAATCACCAGAAAACCGCCGGCGTTGATGATGCCGGCGTGCATCAGCGCGGAAACCGGAGTCGGGGTTTCCATCACCTCCGGCAGCCAGCTATGAAACGGAAACTGGGCCGATTTCATCACCGCGCCGACGATCAGGGCAAAGGCCGCCGCCGTCAGCGCGGTTTCCTGGCCGGCGCCAAGTTCGGCGGCGAATAAGGCGCCGAACTCCAGCGTACCGAAGGCCTGATACAAGCAGACTCCGGCCAGGATCAAGGCAACATCGCCCAGGCGGCTGACGACGAATTTCT
The DNA here is from genome assembly GCF_029643245.1 of Methylomonas sp. EFPC3. Classification (NCBI taxonomy): domain Bacteria; kingdom Pseudomonadati; phylum Pseudomonadota; class Gammaproteobacteria; order Methylococcales; family Methylococcaceae; genus Methylomonas; species Methylomonas sp. EFPC3. The sequence continues at coordinate 3,842,388 of NZ_CP116398.1, read as the reverse complement.
TGCGCGCGGCAATTTGTGCGCCCGGCCGCTCCGGGTAAAACAGCAACAAGCGGTGCAGGCTCAGGCTGGTAGCGATCCAGGCCAGCACGAACCCGACAAAATGCCCGGAAATCACCAGCATCAATACCGCCGCGACGGTCCAGGACAGCCACTGCAGAAACCGGCGCTGGCCCGGATCGCCGTCCAGATAATTGCCGGAATAGCGGATCACGATCGCGCCGATCAACCCTACCAAACTGAGCATGATGGCGGACAGCCGGTCGATGTAGAGCGGAATGCCGGCGACATCGCCCTGAAATTTGCCGCCGACGAAGATAGCGACCGCGCAGAGCAGCGCGGCGAGGACCGCGCCGCCGGCCAGCACGGCGCAAACCACCGCGCTGGTTCTGGCCCTGACCGGAACCAGCACGGAAGCGGCGAGTCCGGCGCACACCAGTTGCGCCGGAGCAGCAATTGCGGCATAGGAAATCCAGGCGGTCATGGCCGCCCCCCTGCCGCAACGGCACGGCCGCAGGTTAGGAAAGTGGCTTGGACACGGTTTCTATTGCGGATGACGGTATGCATGACGATCTCCTGAGCAAGGGTAAGTGCGCGACCATGCTAGCAATCGGCCATCAATTCATCCAATATATGTATTTAATACAAACGTTCTCTTTTATTAATGAAAAAATGGCTGCGCTGAATTATCACCACTTGCGTTATTTCTGGATGATCGCTAACGAAAGCAACCTGACCCGCGCCGCCGAACGGCTGCATGTGTCGCAGTCGGCGCTGAGCATCCAGTTGCGACAACTTGAGGAATCGCTGGGGCAAAAACTATTCGAACGGGAAGGCAAGCGCCTGCAATTGACCGAAGCCGGCCGGATCGCGCTGGATTATGCCAACTCGATTTTCCGGGCCGGCGACGAGTTGATCAGCCTGATGCACGGCCGCTCCGCCGGCGAACGCCAACTGTTGCGGATCGGTGCGGTATCGACCCTGTCGCGTAATTTCCAGTTGGAACTGGTGCGCAGCTGGGTGCAACGCAGCGATGTCGAACTGGTGCTGCATTCCGGCAACCTGCGCGAATTGCTGCTGCAAATGCATGCGCACACGCTGGATCTGGTGCTGTCCAACCGGCCGGCACCGCGCGACGCCCAGGCCAACTGGCACTGCCATCTGCTGGACGAACAACCGGTGAGCCTGGTCGGCAAACCCGATGCGGAGGCCGCGCCGTTTCGCTTTCCGGAGGATTTGAACGGCAGGCCGCTGCTGTTGCCCAGCATCGAAAGCGAGATTCGCGGCGCCTTCGATTTTTTGCTGGAGCAAGCCGGGGTGCGGCCTATCGTGGTGGCGGAGGTGGACGATATGGCGATGTTGCGCTTGCTGGCGCGCGAATCCGGCCACTTGACGCTGGTACCGCCGGTGGTGGTGCTGGACGAGTTGCGCCAGGGCCTGTTGGTGGAACATTACCGGATCGCCGACATTCGCGAACGCTTTTACGCGATTACGCCCAGCCGGCAATTTCCGAATGCATTGTTGAAAGAGTTGTTGACGAATTCGGCCTGAACCCTAACCGCTGCGCCCGAGGCCAGGGCAGCATCGGCCGAACGTCATTCGCCGCTCTTGCCGGGCTCAGCCGTTTCTGACCCGGCCATAACTCCAATACGCCGCGCAAGCACCTTCCGACGACACCATGCACGAGCCCATCGGGTTTTCCGGGGTGCAGACGGTTCCCAATAATTTGCAATCCTGCGGCTTTTTGGCGCCGCGCAGGATGGCCGGACATTCGCAGCCTTTGACGTCGCTGGCTTTGATGGCCGGCAGCGCGAAGCGGCGTTCGGCGTCGAATTCGGCATAGTCCGGTTTGATGCGCAATGCGCTATTGGCGATCAAGCCGAGGCCGCGCCATTCGAACTGGGGGCGCAATTCCAACACCTCGTCGACCAAGGCTTGAGCTTTTAAATTGCCGTCGCGGGTGACGGCGCGGCTGTATTCGTTTTCGACCTGGTGCCGGCCTGCATTGAGTTGACGGATCAGCATCAGTGCCGATTGCATCACGTCCAGTGGTTCGAAGCCGGCGATGACGATGGGTTTGCCGTACTGCTCGGCGAAGGTTTCGTAAGGCCGGCTACCGATCACGCTGCTGACGTGGGACGGGCCGAGAAAGCCGTCGATTTGCACCGGTTCCGGCGCATCCAAAATGGCTTGCATCGCCGCCGGGGTCAGCACGTGGTTGCAGAATACGCTGAAGTTTTTCAGGCCTTCGACCTGGGCTTGTTTGATCGCGACCGCGGTCGGCGGGGTGGTAGTCTCGAAACCGATCGCGAAAAACACCACTTGGCGGTCGGGGTTGGCGCGGGCGATATTCAGCGCATCTTGAGTCGAGTAAACCATGCGGATGTCGCCGCCGGCCGCCTTGGCTTTAATCAGGCTGTTGCGGCCAGTCGCGGGAACCCGCATCAAATCTGCGTAGGTGCAGAGAATGACATCATGCTGTTCGACCAGTTGGATCGCGTTGTCGATGCGTCCGGTCGGCAGCACGCACACCGGGCAACCGGGGCCGTGGATGAATTCGACGTTGGCCGGCATCAGATCCTGCACGCCGTAACGGAAAATGGCGTGGGTATGGCCGCCGCAGAACTCCATCAGCCGATAATGGTGGTCAGGATCGACGCTGTGCGCAATCGCGCCGGCCAGTTGTTGGGCGAGGTCGCGCTGACGGAATTCGTCGATGTATTTCATGAGGCAATCAAACCGGCTTCGGCAAACAAAGCCAGGGTCTTCAAGGCTTCGTCTTCATCGATTTTGTTCAAGGCATAACCGACGTGGACCAACACATAGTCGCCGACGTGCACATCGTCGACCAACGCCAGCGATACCTCGACTTGCACGCCGTCAACCGATACGGTGGCCATGTCGCCGGCGGCTGCGATTTCAACAATTTGGGCAGGGAGGGCTAGGCACATAGAACATTCCTAATATTTATTTTAGCCAATCCGTGCTAGCCAATAATCCGGTTTTCGATGCAAATGAGCTACGGCAACAACGATAATCGATTGACGGTCGATGCCGTACAAAACACCATAAGGAAAACGTTTTATCAGGCAGCGGCGAATTTCGGTATCGATTAAAACGTATGATTTAGGGAAGGCTGTGATACGGCGAATCGCTGCATCGAATTCAGACAAATATTGTTTTCCCAATCCGGATTGTTGCTGCTCGTACCACTGATATGCCTGGTCCAGTTCAGTTTCGGCGGCGGCGAGAAACTCGACGTTCATTTATATTTTTGCATGATCGAGTCATAGCTGACGCTAGACATTTTGCCGTCTTTATACGCTTGCCATCTTTTTTGGGCTTCATCGCGCCAAACCGCATCGATTTGGGGATCGGGCGTATCCAGATCTGCCAGTAACATTTCCGCCAGTTGCAGTTTTTCTAGTGGCATCAGTTGACTAAGTTGTTGATAAATTTCTTGAGTCGTCGACATTTAACAGCTCCAATAAATCAGCGATGACAGCTATCGTATGCGCTTGACTGCAGGCAACGCAAACTACGCATAGCCAATCCCCTGCAACGCCAGCTCCGCCCGCAGCCATTGCAGCCAATGGTCCATGCCTTCGCCGGTTTTGGCCGACAGTTGCAGCACCCGGATTTTGGGATTGACCTGCTTGGCGTAGCGGAGGCATTGCTCGACGTCGAAATCCAGATGCGGCAGCAGGTCGGTTTTGTTCAAAATCATCAAATCGGCGGCATGGAACATGTCCGGGTATTTGATCGGCTTGTCCTCGCCTTCGGTGACCGACAGGATCACCACCTTGTGCGCCTCGCCCAAGTCAAAGGCCGACGGGCAGACCAGGTTGCCGACGTTTTCGATGAACAGCAGGCTTCTTTCCGGCAGGTTCAGGCTTTCCAGGGCGTGGCCGACCCGGTGCGCGTCCAGATGGCAGCCCTTGCCGGTATTGATCTGCACGGCCGGCACGCCGGTGGCGCGGATGCGGTCGGCGTCGCGGGCGGTTTGCTGGTCGCCTTCGATCACGGCGATCGCCAATTCGCCCTGCAAGCGCTTGACGGTTTCCACCAGCAGCGTGGTTTTGCCGGAGCCCGGACTGGACACCAGGTTTAAGGCCAGGATGCCGCGCTCGCCAAAATAGCGCCGGTTGTCGGCGGCATAACGGTTATTGGCGGACAAAATATCCTGTTCGATCTGCACCATCCGCGCCGGCGTCAGGCCGGGCGCATGTGCGTGTTCCGGGCCATGGCGGTGTTCGTGGTGATGGTGGTGCTGGCTATGGCTGTGGGCATGCCCATGGTGATGTTCATGCCCGTCGCCATGTTGATGATCGTGTTCATGCGAGTGTTTCAGGCCCTCGCCGCAGCCGCAGACGCCGCACATTACTCTACCTCCAGTTCTTTGATTCGCATTTGGTCGCCGCCGACGATTTGCAGTTGATGGCTGCCGCAGCGCGGACACACATCGTACAACTGGCTAACGCCGACATTTTCCCCGCACGGCAAACACCAGGCCAGGCCGGGCAAGGCAATGATCTCCAAGCGGGCGCCGTCCGCCAACGAACCGCGCATCACCGCATCGAAGCAAAACCGCATTGCCTCCGGCTCGACGCCGGCCAAGGCACCGATTTCCAACCAGACCGTTTTCACCCGGCCGAAGCCCTGGGTCCGGGCTTCGCGTTCGATGATGTGCAAAACGCCTTCGCACAACGACATTTCATGCATGGGGTTTCCATCCGTCCTGTTTCGGAGCCGTTTCAGGCCGTTAAGTTTCGTCCAATGCCAAACGATACGGCACGCAGGGGTCGATCGCCTGTAGCCACCATGCCGTCTGCCGCCGCAAACTCTCCGGGTCCAGCGCCGTCAGTGCTCGCAAACCCTGCGCCAACACCGCGCCGGGCCGGCAATTCCATTCGGTCGGGGCGATCACCCGATAGTCGACCACCCGGCCGGCCGCAAATTCGACCCAATGCATCAATAAACCGCGAGCGGCTTCGACTCGGGCCAACCCGCCAGCGTCCGCGCCGAAGGCATCGGCCATCCGTGGCGGCGGCTCGCCCACGGCAACATAATCCACTAATTTCGCCACTTCCGTTAACACCGCAACGAAGCGTGCCAACAAGCCGTTACCGTAGCGAGCCAGCAATTCGGCCAGTAGCGGATGACGGCGTTGCCGGCTTAACGGCGTCGATTCGCAACAGACACCCTGCCAATCCGGCTCCCGGCCGAACCGATCCAAATCGCGCGCCGCCAAATACTCGAACCACTCGCCGCTGGCCAGCTCCGGTAGCCAGGCCGGCTCGGTGCGCCCCAGCACAAGCCAGTCCCAGCGATACAACGCGCCGATCACGGCGGCGGCTATGCAATTTTGCCCGACCAGCCAAGCCAGCAAATCCGCTTCGCTGGCAAGCTGGCGCCAGCCGGTCAGATTCTCGCCGAAAACGGCGTGGTCCAGCAAAGCGAGCAGTTCGGCGCGAATGCGGTCGACAGCGAACCGATTGCCCGGCAACCCGCTTGCGGCATTCACCGCTTCAGCGTCGTCAAGCAAAGCAGACTTATATTGTCGGTCCAACCCCATCAGCGCCGCCAACGCGGCTTTATCCGGCGGTCGGCCGACCAAAGCCGGCCAGTCCAGCAAGATGCGCCAACAATGCTCGCGCAGACTCTCCAGCACGACCGACATGCGCAGGCCGGCGTCCGCCTCGGTTTCGCCGCCAAGGCCCAGCGCCGCCCGGCAAGCCAAAGAGGCCGCCAAGCTCTGGGCATTGCCGCAGAGGGTAAAAACCAGCGGCACGGTCGCCAGCACTTCTTCGGCGGTTTTCCCCAACAACACTTTTGCCGCGTCCGGCCGGGTCGAAACGATGCGCGGCGGCCGGCTGGCGCCTAGTTCGATAAGCAACTCGCCGGCCAGCGTCAATCAAGTGCCTCGCAAATTGCCGCGCAACAAATCGCGGCGGCTAACGTTACGCGGCGCCGGCACGGCCAAGACGCGGTTCAGGGCCGCTTCCGCCGCGGCAATCGCCGCGGCTTGGTCGGCAAACTCCAACATCGGCGAAAACAGCGAACATTGGCCGTAGCGCCCCAAAGCCGGTTCCGCCGCCAGCGTAAATTCGAAACTGCCGTAGGGCAGCTCGCGCGAGAACTTGGCTCCCAGCGGCAATTGCTGCCATGCGCTGTTCGGCCCCGGAAACACCATTAAATTCATCGACCACGGCGTCACCAAGACCCCAAGCCAGTCGTCGCCGGCACCACGAAACGGCAGCGCCTGCACCGACAACGCCGAATTCAGCAGCGGTACATCCTGCATCCGATCCGCCAGGATCGCATTGAACGCCTGTTCCAATCCCTGTTGGATCTCGTTGCCAGTGCGCCAGTGCACGCTCAGTCCTCAAGCAATAGAAAACCTTGCTTCGGCGCGCCGCATTCCGGGCAACACCAATAATCCGGCAAGGCGGCAAACGGCGTTGTCGGCGGAATTTGGCTCGATGGATCACCGGCAACCGGGTCGTACACATGCCAGCAAATCTTGCATTCCAATTTAGCGTCGGCCGGCAAGCGCGACGCGTCGCCGCCGTAAGCGCCGGCAAAAAAGCCCTCGCTCATGCGTAGACCGCCAATATTTCCTGCAAGCGTTGCGCACTGTCGGCAATGTCTTCCGCCGAAGCGCAGGCCACGCTGGGGATGTCGCTGACTTCCAGCGTATTTAAAATCAACGTGTCCTGCGAATTGAAATACTGCACCCACCAGACGCTCCGCGTCGCCGTGGCGCCGATCCGGCAGTTGCCGTAACCGCGCGACAAAATCGTCGTGGGGCCTCTGCCCAGGCGTTGCTCCAGCAGCGCCAAGTCCTGCTCGGTTTGCGGCAACAAGCTCAAGTTGATCACGTGCGGCTCGACGCCGGGCCGGTATTCGGCAATCTTGGCATTCAATTCGGCCAACAGCGGCAGCGCATTCATCACCCCTTCCGGCAAATCGTGGATGACCGTATCGATGCGGTCCGCAGCACCGGCGAAAGCGTTGTCGGTTAGCGCCTTCGGCATCACGCCGACCTCCAGCGCATCGGCGATCAAACGGTTTTGTCCGTCCAGACGCTGCTCCCGCCAAACGCCGGCCAGCACCGATTCCTGTACCCGCCAGCCATCTTCGCCCAGTGCGCTGACTTCGCCCTCGCCGAGCAATTCGTCGATAAAGCGACGGTTGGCATCGTCCAGTCCGATCAAATCAATAGGCCGACCGGTCTGTGGGAAATGTTGCAGGTCGTGCAGCAATTGGTCCGCTACCGCTTTGGCGGCGGCCAGCACCGGGCTAGTCAAATTGGCCGAAAGCTGCGGCATCCGATAGGTCGCCATTTCTTCCGGCATCGTCAAATAATCCAGCTCGGCGCCGTCTGCCTCGGCGGGTTGGGAGCCTTGGCCGAAAATTGGGAGGGGTATGCTGGTCATGTTTCGGTGGTTTGTTGAATTAAAGTTGTAGGCTGGATAAGTGAAATGCATCCGGCATTGAGTTATTGGTTTATTTGGAGTCGCTATCGCGAAGATGGTTTTAGATGTCGGTTTCACGAAAAACATCCCTGTTTTTCGCCCTTCGGGCCAGCCTATCGGCTGTTCAAATTCGTTCCAGACGAATTTGTGCGTAGCCCAAAGAAATTATTCAAAGAAGAGCCCCCCCGGACGCTCTTATTTCCTGCGCTCCTGGCTTTTGTCGACGGTCGGCAACGGACTCAAAACCATCCCGAAATTAAAAACGAATCTCGAAAATTGTAGGGTGGGCACATGCTTTTCGTGCCCACCATTGACCCAGGCTCATTTGCTTGTGATCCACGCTCCAACGCAAATGCCGACAACGCCTAATATCAAGATCATGGCGGAAACAACATAAGCTCTGGAAATAGCCTGACGCCGTTTTATAAACTCCTCGGAGCTTTCCACCATGAGTTCTTGCAATCGCTGCATTCTTTGTTGCGGTGTTTGTAGTGCTGATAGTTCCTCGACTAATTTTCTTGAAACGTTTTTTTCGAAAGTTGGCGCATCGGCATAGTCCGCATAACCTTTTGCAACTCCTTCAACTAAATGAGCGTCCTGTTTTGAAAGTGGCAAAGCCAGTGACAGTCCACCTGGTTCGATTTTATGAAATACTCGTAACCAACGAGGAAGCCGAGTCTGATAAAACGCTTTATTCATCGTTCCAATTTTCAGAAAGAACGCCTCATTTCCTTTTATTGTTACAGTCTGGAGAAAAATTTCATTCACATCACTCCAAGGAATGAAGCCAAACCGAAAATGCGCCAGGCCGCGTATATCCAGGCGAATAACCGGACGGCGGATCAATCGTTTTCCCGATGCAATTGATGCGATACTAAATAGTATGCCGCCAGACAGAAAACTTGAACCGGCGAACCAATTTGTTACTGGTACATTAGTAAGTAAATGAGCGCCAAAATAGATCGCACCCGAGCTCAAGATCAACAAAAATGCCAAGAATACAAATTGAGTCGGTTTTGCATAGAATTCGACGGGGTGCTTGTAATTCAACGCTGCCTTGATTCTTGCGTCTACACGTTGCCGCAATTTGAGTTCTTCGTCTTGAATACGTTTCTTATCCCAACGAAATAACAGCACCAATGCAGCGACGACCGATATGGCAAGAACACCATAGACGACACTAGCGTTAGTATTAGCTTCGTCCGTTGATTTCGCCAATAAAGCCAGAACAATCATGCCGGCCAATGTTGCTAGGATTACCAGAAATTGAATAACTGATTCCATTTCCTTTTGAGTTCTTAGGCTGGGGAGAGCAAAGCGAAAACCAACAATATAGGCCAAAGCTGGGTTTACACTGTCGTTCCAACCCAGCCTACCAAAAAACCTTTGCTACACACAATAACCGTTGGAGTGGGCTATTCCCGTTATTCCGCCCCGAGCATCGCAGCTCTTGTGCCCCGTGGGTATTTGGTGAGAATAGCCCGCAGGGGAGCGGCAGGGAGAGCCTGCCCCGCTTTTTCGGGCATGCCGCTCGTTTTCGGAGGGCTAGAGATGGCACTTCCGAAAACTCTCGCCAAAAGCGACAAATTTGCCTGGAGCAAATTTGAACAGCCGATAGGCTGGCCCGAAGGGCGAAAACCAGGGATGGTTTTCGTAGCGAAAGTATTTCGGCCGTCGGGCCGAGACCCGACTTTAAAACACCCGTCGCGACAGCGACACATTTACTCAACAAAACGCTGAAGCTAGAGCTTCCAAGACAACGGTTCCCAACCTGGAGGTTGGGAACTAGAAAAATTCAAATCAACAAGGCACGGGCTTTCTCGGCAACTACTTTGCCGGGAATAGATTGCACTTTGCCCGAGTCGAAATCAGCCACGCGCCGCGCCGACTCCTCGCCCCATAACCGCTCAAAATCAGCCTCAGAAACTTCCTCAAGGCTCAATAACAAACGCTGCGCCAAAGCGGCCCGGTCTTGAAGCGGTAAGGAAAATATTTCGGCTTCCAGTTGTGCGAGATTCATTTCGATACTCCCGAAAAATAACAACATGCCACCCCGTATCGGCGCAGCTTTATTAGTATACGTCCAAGCACCACCCCGTCGCGATAGCGACACCAAATTGTTAAAGAGCTGAAGCCTAGTGCCGGAAACGCTGGGCTTATTCCGACCTGCAGGCTTCGAAATGTTGGGTTACGCTCTAAAGAGCTTTTATGCCCCAGGGCAAACCCAACCGACACATTTTTAAATCAGGCATGCCCACCGCAAACCTTATCCAAATCAAACCCCGGCGGTTGGCTGGTCTCGGCGGCTAAAATCCGGGCAATGTCCCGACCGTATTCCGGCCAGTCGCGCAGGCCGGTGATGGCGCCCAGGTATTCGCCGTGACGCAGAAAGACCAGAGTCGGCCAGCCGGTGAAGCGGTAGCGGGCTTGCAGTTCGCGTTCGATGCTGCGGTCGACCAGCGCGCCTTGCAGCAAGCCGCGAAAAGCTTTCAGCAATTCGGGCAGAATCACGGCCAGATCGGCGCTTTCCGGGAACGCCGCCGGATCGCCGGCAAAGCACAACACCACATCGGCGTTGCCGTAAACGAAGTTGTCGTAATTGTCGGCGGTCAGAAGCGGCAGGCCGTGGCGGCTGTGCAGTTGGGCGATCAATCCACTCATGACCGTAAAAACTCCGGCAATTCGGGTTCGCGCTCGACCAGGTCGGCGAACAGGTGGTCGAAGTTGGTGTGGCCCTGCATCGCCAGCCGCATCGCTTCCAGAGCGTCGTCGATTTGCCGGGCTTTGTCGGCGCTGATGACTTCCCGGGCGGTGTCCAGAAACACCAGTAACCAGGCGCCGGGTTGTTGTTCGCCAACCAGCATGGTGTCGATACGGCTGAGTTGGCCGCGGTATTCGCACAAGGCCGACTCGGCGCCAGCCTCGACCACCCGCATCGGTATGCCGATACACATCAGTATTTCCCCCGGTAATCGACATCGATAGGTAGCGCGTCAGTCAGCGGTTGCGGCGGTCGGACCTCGAACGCGGCCGAGCGGACCACGCGCTCGTCTCCCAACCGGCAAGCGCTGTCGGCGTCGGGGCGTTCGGTTTCGTAACGGCCGATGTTCAGGATCGGATCGGCCAGCTCGACTTCGGTTGCCAGCGGTTCGGCCGTCACGCCGCAATCGGCCAGATAAGCCAACGCCAGTTCGATGGCCGGCTGGATTTGTGCTTTGACCTTGGACGTCAAACTGCCACCGTAGTCCTCGAGCTCTTCCGGCTGGACGCCGATCAGCAACAGACTTTCCGGATAAGCACCGAGCATTTGCGCCATCGCCAGCACCTCCTGAAAACCGGTCTGGTGCAGGCTCATTTTTTTGGCGCCAAGAAAGTTAGGCACGTCTTCGTCTTCGACCCGCTTCAACGTACCCGGCGCCAAACCGTAATCGACCGCATCGAACACCACCAGCACCTCGGCGTTTTGCACGTGTTCGATCAGATAGACGCCCTGAGTACCGCCGTCGACAACCTGCACCTGATCCGGGAAACGGTAATGTTTTTGCAAATGCTCCACCACCCGCACGCCAAAGCCCTCGTCGGCCCAGAGCAGGTTGCCGATGCCGAGCAGCAGAATACGTTTTCGTTCCGCACCGCTCATTCTGCGTCGTCAATCGGGTCGTTGTCTTTGAACGTGCGCCAGCCGGTCGCTATCGTCGACAGCATGCTTTGCCCGGACAGTTTTTCTTCGCGCACGGCGACGTAGACGTGAATCAGCACGAAACAGACGATGAACCACATCACCAAATGGTGCCAGGTATGCACGGTTTGACTGTCGCCGAACGCCGCCAGCACCCAACTGCTGAACCAGGTAAATTGCCAGCTCTGTTGGCCGGCGCCTTCGCCGTACAGGGCCAAGCCGGTTACGATCATGAACAGCAAACCCCAGACGAACAGATGCATGGCCAGAATCGCCAGCGGGTTATGGCCGATATAGTGGCGCGGGGCTTTGGCTATGAAAGCGTACCAGCGCAGCTCGTGCCAGACCCCGTCCCAGAAATGGGCTTTCCAGACCGGCGGCATGAAGATTTGCCGGGCATGTTCGTTGCCGGCGTAGGCCCAATAAATCCGGCCGACAAAGCCGACCGCCAGGATATAACCGGCAGCGAAATGGGCGAAACGGATATAGCCCATCAAGAAGTGTGCCGATGCTTCGCCGGTCGGCGAGGCCAACGGCTCGGCGATCAGGTAACCGGTCAATGCCAGGACCACGATAGCCAGTGCATTAATCCCATGCCAGAGTCTGACCGGCAGTTCGTAAACGTAGACCGCAGAGGCCGGTGCGCTCATTGCGGCCGCCCTCCGCGACGGGCGAACAGGGCCAGTCCGGCAATCACCGTCAATCCCAGCGCATACAAATAGGGCTGGCTGGCGCTGTCCATCGCCAAGTGTTCGAGCCGATGCGAGACGCTATCCAGATCGGGCCGGTTATGGGCTTGGGCCGCGCTTACCACCGAGCTCAAAACCATCGCTAACAGAAATTTGTTCATCGTATTCTCCGTACTGGGCGGCACCGGGATACGGAGCCGCCGGGAAATAGTAGGTCTAGCGTACTTTGACGCGCGTCAGTTCCTGGCCGTCCGGACTCATGACGTGGGTCGAACAGGCCAGACATGGATCGAAGCTGTGCAAGGTGCGCAAAATCTCGACCGGTTCTTCCGGACGCTCGACCTTGGTATTCATCAACGAAGCCTCGAACGCGCCGATATTGCCTTGCTCGTCGCGTGGCGAGCCGTTCCAGGTGGTCGGTACCACGCATTGGTAGTTGGCGATCTTGGTGTTTTCGATTTTCAGCCAATGGCCCAACGCGCCGCGCGGGGCTTCGGTAAAACCGACGCCCTTGACGCTGCTCGGCCAAGTATCCGGGTCCCAGCGCTCGACGTTGGCGGTGGCCAGGTCGCCGGCTTTGACGTTGGCGATCAGCTTATCCATGAAGTAACGCATCTTGCCGGCGGCCCATTGCGCTTCCAGACCACGGGCCGCGGTGCGGCCCAGCGTCGAGAACAGCGCGCTGACCGGCACGTCCAACGTTTTCAAGACAAAATTGATTTGCTCGGTGATCTCCTTATTGCCTTGGGCGTAGCCGATCACATAGCGGGCCAGCGGGCCGACTTCCATCGCATGGCCGTTCCAGCGCGGTGCCTTGATCCAGGAATATTTGGCCGATTCGTCCAGCTCCTGGATGTGGGTGCGATCGCCTTTGGTTTTAGCGCCGATTTTGTAGTTCGGTTCGGTGACGCCGTCCCAGGGATGCAGGCCAACCGCTTCGTCGGCGTACTTGTACCAGGAGTGCGGCACGAATTCCTGAATCTGCTTGGGATCGGTCAGATCGACTGCGTGGACCTTGCTCAGGTCGCCGTTGATGATCGCGCCGCGCGGCATCAGCAGATTGGCGGCCGAGTAGTCGTTGGCCTTATCCGGAATGTCGCCGTAGGAGAGCATGCTGGCGCCGGCCAAGCCGCCGCCGTAGAGCCAGCCCTTGTAGAACTGGGCGATGGCCAGCAAGTCCGGAATGTAGACTTGGTCGATAAAGGTGATGGTGCGGTCGATGATCGACGAAATCAGGTTCAAGCGTTCCATGTTGACCGCGCCGACCGCGCCGACGCCGTCGATATTGATCGCGCACGGCACGCCGCCGACCAGCCAGTTCGGATGCGGGTCCTTGCCGCCGAAGATGGTGCGGATTTTCATGATGTCTTTTTGAAAATCCAGCGCTTCCAGATAGTGGGTCACCGCCAGCAAATCGGCTTCCGGCGGCAACAAATAGGCCGGGTTACTCCAGTAGCCGTTTTTAAATGGGCCGAGCTGGCCGGATTCGACGAATTTTTTCAGCCGGTTTTGGGTGTCGCGGAAATAGCCGGGCGAGGATTTGGGATTGCTCGGCGAAATCTGTTGCTGCAACGCCGAGACCGCGACCGGATCGGCTTTCAAAGCGTTGACCGGGTTGACCCAATCCAGCGCGTGCAGATGATAGAAGTGCACCAAGTGATCGTGGGCCTGCAAACTCAATTGCATGATGTTGCGGATCGAGTTGGCGTTTTCCGGGATTTTGATTTTCAACGCATCCTCGACCGCGCGCACAGAGGTCAAGGCGTGGGTACCGGTGCAAACGCCGCAGATGCGCTGGACGAAGGCCCAGGCGTCGCGCGGGTCGCGGCCTTTCAAAATCACTTCCAGGCCGCGCCACATGGTGCCGCTGGACACCGCGTTGCGGATGATGTTTTCCTCGTCGATATTGACTTCGCAACGCATATGGCCTTCGATCCGGGTCACTGGATCGACCACCACGCGGCGGCCGGCGTCGTTCAGATGAAAACCGTTGGGGGTAGCAGTGACGGTCATGATTATTCGGCTCCGGGTTGTTTATCGGCTTGTTTGGCGCGGTTCAAGGCGGTCAGACCGGCATGGGCGGCGACGCCGGCGGTGACGATGCCGGCGGCGGTGCCGCCGACCATGTCGGCATTGGCTTCGATACCGAACTGGTTGATGCCGGTCAGGCGGTCGTAAAAACTGCCCTTATCCCAGAAACCGTCCTCGGAGCAGCCGATACAGCCGTGGCCGGACTGGATCGGAAACGAGGTGCCTTCGTTCCATTTCACCGTGGAGCAGGCGTTGTAAGTGGTCGGCCCCTTGCAGCCCATTTTGTACAGACAGTGACCCATCCGCGCCGCCTCGTCGTCCCATTGCTCGACGAACTGGCCGGCGTCGAAATGCGGCCTTCTATAGCATTTGTCGTGGATGCGCTGGCTATAAAACATCTGCGGCCGGCCTTGTTTGTCCAGGGTCGGCAATTTGTCGAAAGTCAGCAAATACGCCACCACCGCCGTCATCACTTCCGCAATCGGCGGGCAGCCAGGGACTTTGATGATGGGCTTGTCTGCCAAGCCCGGCACTTTGTGTACGGGTGTGGCGCGGGTTGGATTGGGTTTGGCAGCCTGCACGCAACCCCAGGAGGCGCAGGAGCCCCAGGAAATGATGGCTTTACAGCTTTCGGCGGCGTACTTGAGTTGCTCGACAAACGGCTTGCCGCCGATGATGCAGTACATGCCGTCCTCGGCCAGCGGCGGATTACCTTCCACGGCCAGGATGTAATTGCCTTTGTATTTTTCGACGATTTCATCGACGATGGCCTCGGCCTGATGGCCGGCGGATGCCATGATGGTGTCGTCGTAGTCCAGGGATAGCATCGACAGAATCACGTCTTTAGCCAGCGGATGGCCGGAACGGATGAAGGATTCCGAGCAACAGGTACACTCCAGACCATGCAGCCACAACACCGGAATCCGCGGCTTGGTTTCCATCGCATGGGCGATTTTCGGCGCGAAGGCCGGGCTCAAACCCAGCGAGGCGGCGGTCAGGCTGCAAAACTTCAAGAAGCTGCGGCGGGTGATGCCCTGCCGGCGCATCACATCGTAAAAGGTTTCGATCATGGACACTCCCGGCACGGCGCAGCCCGGAGTCATGTGCGGCCCAGTCGCGCGTGTTTATGCCGTTACTCAGTTTATTATTATGGAGACGGCAGCGCCGCCTCGGCCCGCAGAGAAAGAGCAACATCCATGCCGACGCATCGGCCCGGCCAAAACCCTGTGAATCGTAAGAAAATATGCCGCGGACGCGCCTTATGCGTGTCGGCTATGTTACAAACTCGACAATAACCACAACGATTTGCCGCAAAGCAAACAATACCGACCGCGACCCGCTGGCGGATAAATCGGCCGAACCGGACAGGAGAGTTTTATGACGACGCGGATTTTGATACTGACCTTCATCGCCTTGAGCGGCAGCCAGACGGGATGGGCCGACTGGGACCCGGAATTGGAGGCCAAAGCAGCCGCCGAGCAAGCCAGACAACAGCAAGCGCAAAAAATGCCGGATGCCGCCAAGGCGGAGCCGGAGGTGATGGACGACAAACGCAAGGCGTTTGGCGTGGCGGCGCAGGGCAAGACAGACGCCGAAGTCGACCGGCTCTACCAAGCCCAAATCCGGCAAAACCAAGAAGAAACGGAACGATTATCGGCGGAAACCCGCGCGCTATTGAGTAGCGGTCAGGGCGCCGCGGCGGTGAAGCAAATCACCGGTAAAACCTTGCAGGAATTGGAAAACATGTCCGAGGCCGAAGCCGAAGCGCTGGCACGAGAGCTGGAGAAAAAATACGGCCAATAAAACGCGGAGCGTCAACCGGCGCTGCCAATATTGCGGCGCCGCAGCCTTGCAGTGCGACAGCTATTCGCCGTCGATTTCCTGCTCCAATAAGGTCCGCAGGCCGGCCGGCATTTCCAGGGTCTCCATGTCCCAGCCTTCCAGTTCCAAGACGTCTTTCAGGCACTGCTCCATGATCCGGTGCGCTTGCTCGCTGGCTTCGGCGATGCGGGCGTGGACCTTGGTTTGCACCTCGCTCCGACTGCGGTCGGCGCAATTGGCCTGGTAATCGAACAGGTGACGCAAACTGTCGATCTGTACGCCGACCTGGGACGGGCAGGAACACAAATACAGGATGGATTGGACGTTGATGCGTTGCAGTTGAGCTTTGCTAAATTGGGTTTCCAGTTTCATACGGAGGGCTCTGGTATCGGTATTGTTATAGTTATCTAAGCGCCACTCCTGGCTAGAATCCGCCGGCCCGTTCCGTCACGGCTCGGCCGGCATAGGCTATCAAGGCCACCGCCGCTTAGCAATCACTGCCGCTTGATTTTAAACAGGTGGCCGTCGTAGTTGACGACGATGCCGTCTTCCATGATCTGTTTCAACTCCAGCCGGTCTTTGATCATCTGGCCCGGCACGTATTTGACCATATCGATCATGACGAAGCGTTCGGCCGGGACCGGCGAATAACTGTAGACGTTGATCGGCAAGGCGGGCAAGGACTGGCGTACGTCCGCCGGCAGGTCTTCCAGCGCCTGCAACGCGGGTTTAGCCGGCAGCGGGGCCGCCGCTGGGACCGGCTCGGTAACTGTCTCGCGGATTGGCGGGGCGGCCTGGGCGGCAGGGCTGGGGACGCCAGGCTCCGGCAACGGCTTGGCGGCAACGACCGGATCGGGCGGCGGCTGAACTGCAGCCGGTTTGACCGGCTCGAGCGGCGGCTTCTTGGCCTCGACCGGTTTAACGGCCGCAACCGCAGCCGTAGCGGCAACATGGGCCGGCTCCGGCTTGGCCTTGGGCGTAGGCTTCGCCGGCAACGGCAGCCGGTCGGCCGGGTCGGGCCGGTTCGATTCCGCGAGCGGCTGCGGCGGCATCTGAATCGACGCGACCGGCGGCGGGGTGTCGTGCGCGGCCATCCGCGGTGCGATGCCGAGAAAATAGGCCAGAATTGCCGCATTTACGGCCAATAATGCCGCGATGATTTTGGCCGCCGCTTGCCGCTCCGGCGCCTGTTGCAGCACGATTCGGCTGGCCACCGTATCCGGTTGGCTGGCTTGCCGCTCCCGTTCCGATTTGCGCAATGCGTTCAGGATGTAAGACATGTCTAAAACCCTAGTGCCGGCCGGCCTGCAAATGTGGCGAATCGGCGGCGCCGGTTAAATTATCGAGTTCGATCAAAGTTTTGGCGCCGGCGACACCGTCGGCAGCCAAACCCTGTCGGCGCTGAAATTGGATCACCTGCTGTTTTAGCGTCACATCGAAAGAATCGGGCGCGGTCTCGGCCGGCGGCAAAACCATGACTTGCCCCAACTTCTCCCGCAACCACAATACCTCGGCCGACTTCTGCCCCACGCCAATATCGGCGGCGCCAAGGCGCGGCGAACGCCACAATAACAGATAATTCCCGCCCCAAGCCGCCAGCACATCCGCCAATGGAAAATGCATCGTAGCGCCGGACTGGACCAAGGCCTGGTCTTGCTCGACACCTTGAATCGGCAAGAAACGCTTGCGGCCCTGGCTGTCGACAAACTCCAGCAGTACCGGCCGATCCAGACCGAGGACATCCTTCCAATTGCCTTTGCCGGCCAGGCAATGCAGCCCTGATACGGCCACCAGCTGATGGCAGTCAGTCAACCCCTCGGCCGGCAGAGGCACGCCCCAAACTCGCAACAATTCGCCCAGTGCGGCCTCGAACGCCGGTGCCGAGTGCTCCAGCCAATCGCGAAATGCCGGACTTTCCGGTTGGGCGGCAAGCGGTTGCGGCGCAGCCGCTGCTGGAATAGCTAACGGTTTTACCGGCGGTATCGCCGGCAAGCCGTGACGCCAGGCATAAAACCCCGCCATACCGGCCAGCAAAACGAGGCTGGCCGCAATCGACACAGAAAGTCGCGACAGCCAACGCCCTACCCCCAGCGTTTCCCGCGCCGAGCGGTTAACGATGGCCGGCGTAATCCGCCCGGTGTTGGTAGCATAGGCGCCGAGCAAGGCTCTATCGCACAAGATATTGATCAGCCGCGGCACGCCGGCCGAATAGCGGTAGATCAGACGAATCGCGGCGGCGCTGAACAGGCGGTGGCTGCCGTGGCAAACCCGCAACCGGTGTTGAATATAAGCTTTGGTTTCGTCGAACGACAGCGGCAACAGATGGTAGCGGGCGGTGATGCGCTGGTTGAGCTGGCGTAACTCACAGCGCGCCAGCATCGCGTTCAGCTCCGGCTGGCCGACCAGAATGATTTGCAGCAATTTGGCCTTGCTGGTTTCCAGATTGGTCAGCAGCCGAATCTGCTCCAACACTTCCAGGCTCAGATTTTGGGCTTCGTCGATCAACAACACGGTGCGGCGGCCTTTGGCGTAGGCCGCCAGCAGATAGCGGTTAATCGCATCGATCAGGCTTTTCGCCGTCATCGCCTCGTGGGCTATGCCCAATTCGTCGCAAATCGTCGCCAACAGTTCGATGGCGTTCAACTTGGGATTCAAGATCAAGGCGATATCGATATTTTTCCGGCAATTGTTGCAGCAGGCAATGGCACAACGTGGTCTTGCCGGTGCCGACCTCGCCGGTCAACGCGACGAAGCCGCCGCCGCGGTCGATGCCGTACAGCAGATGCGCCAAGCCCTCCTGATGCCGCTCGCTCATATACATGAAATGCGGATCGGGCGAGATCGAAAACGGCGCTTCGCTGAAGTTGAAGTATTGTTGGTACAAGGTAATGGCGATCCCAAAGAAAACTTGGCAGATGCTGATTTAAAGCCGGGCGAAGTGCAGTTAAAAGCTGGTACGTCCTGCAAACGGCCAGCGAACCCTCTCGATCACGGCAGCCCCTTTTTTAATTCAGCAACCACGCTGGCGGAAATCCGGTAACCGGCTTGATTGAGCTGGGTAACCGCTGCCTCGGCGTTATCGAGCAAGCCTTTACGCTGTCCCGCAAACAATACAGCCGCGGTGCCAACGATGTCCAAATGCATGCGTAAAGCCTGCTTGCGCGCCAGACCGTCATCCAAAATCAGCAGTGATTTGCCCGACCGCTGTAAAGCCAACTCGATACTGGACTGTTCGCCCGGTCCCAGGCTTTTGGATAATTTGTGTTTAGGTTCCGGGTTGGCGACACATTGCACCCAAGCCGTGGCCAATGCCTGCCGAATCAGCAGGCCATCCCGGGTAAGATTGCAAAGGCATTCGTCGGCCACCGCTTGCGTGACGGTGATTTGGTGGAACAACGCCGGCAGTAGCGGCAATTGGCCGATCTTGGCCAGCGCGATCAACGGGCCGGCATCGGCGATTACGACAGCCACGAATCCAGGGTCTGCATTTCCTTGCCGGTTTGCTGATCGGCCTCCACCAAATCGATATCCAACTGAGTCAGATGCTCGATAAACTCGGACAAACTCAAGCCGCTGACTTGCGCGGCGGCGCCCAAGGACAACACCCGGTCCTTGAACAAACTCGCCGCCAAAGCGGGTTTGAGCTGTTCGTTAATATCGCCCAGCGACGTTTTTAAATTAAAGAGTAACGCATTCGGCTGATTACCTTTCAAAATCAACACCGGCTCCTGCTCGGCATGGCGCAAAGCTTCCGACGGATTTTTTTTCAAATTCCTGACATTGGTGGCGTACACGGCGCTACTCCCGATTAAAACCCGGAGTGTAGTCCACACTCCGGGCCAACGCAATTCGGTTTAGGGTTATACCCAAGCAGACTCGGTGCTTACGCGCAGATGCTTCGCTACAGTCCTGAAACCTTAGGGCCAAAGCCAATCGTCGGCCTCCGGCAAATCCACACCATGCTCGTAGGCGTAATGCCGGCATTCGATCTGCTTGTCGCGCATCTTCTCCTTGACGTGGGCGCCGGCGACTTTCAAGCCGGGCAAGCGGTCGATCGCATCGATCACCAGACTGAAACGGTCGATTTCGTTTTGAATCGCCAACTCCAGCGGCGTGTTGATGCTGCCTTTTTCCTTGTAGCCGCGCACGTGCAGATTTTTATGGTTGGTGCGGCGGTAGGCCAAGCGGTGGATCAGCCACGGGTAACCGTGGAAGTTGAACAGAATCGGTTTGTCCAGCGTGAACAGGCTGTCAAAATCCTTATCGCTCAAACCGTGCGGATGCTCGCTGGTCGGCGTCAGTTTGTACAAATCGACGACGTTGACGAAGCGGACTTTCAGTTCTGGAAAGTGTTCGCGCAGGATCACGGTCGCGGCCAGTGCTTCCTTGGTCGGGATGTCGCCGGCGCTGGCCATCACCAAATCCGGCTCGGCGCCGGCATCGTTGCTGGCCCAGTCCCAAATGCCGATGCCTTTGGTGCAGTGTTTGATTGCCGCCTCGATATCGAGATATTGCAGGTGCTTTTGTTTGTCGGAAACGATGACGTTGACGTAGTTGCTGCTACGCAGGCAATGGTCGGCGACGGCCAACAGGCAGTTGACGTCCGGCGGCAAGTAAATGCGGGTGACCGCCGGGCTTTTGTTGACCACCACGTCCAGAAAACCGGGATCCTGGTGGGTAAAACCGTTGTGGTCCTGGCGCCAGACCGTCGAGGTGATCAACAAATTCAACGACGACACCGGCGCCCGCCAGGAGACCGCTTGCATCATCGCCAGCCATTTGGCGTGCTGATTGAACATCGAATCGATGACGTGGACGAAAGCTTCGTAAGTCGAGAAAAAACCGTGGCGGCCGGTTAAAAGATAGCCTTCCAGCCAGCCTTCCAGCGTGTGTTCCGACAGCATTTCCATGACCCGGCCATCGACAGACAGCTCGCCACCGTCGGCATCTTCCGGCAGGAAGTCGGCCAGCCAGGTTTTCTTGCTGGCGGCGTAAATCGCATCCAGTTTGTTGGAGCTATTCTCGTCCGGGCCGAACACGCGGAAGTTGGCCATATTGTCGGCCATGATGTCGCGCAGGAACTGGCCGAGCGGCCGGGTGTTTTCGGCGCTGATTTTGCCGGGACCGGGCAAGACCGCGGCGTAATCGCGAAAATCCGGCATCCGCAGTTCCCGGCGCAACACGCCACCGTTGGCGTGGGGCGTCGCGCTCATCCGGCGCTGGCCTTGCGGGGCCAGGGCTTTCAGCTCGGGAAGCAAGCGGCCGTCGGCGTCGAACAATTCTTCCGGTTTGTAGCTGCGCAGCCAGTCTTCCAGTTGTTGTAACTGCGCCGAATTTTCCCGGACCGAGGCCATCGGCACCTGGTGGGCGCGCCAGAAACCTTCGACTTTACGACCATCGACGAACTTGGGCCCAGTCCAGCCTTTCGGCGAACGCAGCACGATCATCGGCCAGCGCGGCCGCGTCACGTCGTCGCCGTTGCGAGCCGCCTGCTGTATCTTGCGGATTTCCAGTAAACAAGCGTCCAGCGTCTCGGCCATTTTCCGGTGCATCGCCAGCGGCTCGTCGCCTTCGACGAAATACGGCGTCCAGCCGTAGCCTTTGAACAAATCCTCCAGCTCTTGATGGGAGATACGCGACAACAGGGTCGGATTGTTGATCTTGTAACCGTTCAGATGCAGGATCGGCAACACCGCACCGTCGCGGGCCGGATTCAGATATTTGTTGGAATGCCAGGACGTCGCCAGCGCGGCGGTCTCGGCCTCGCCGTCGCCGACTACCGCCGCGACCAGCAAATCCGGATTGTCGAAGGCTGCGCCGAAGGCGTGGGAAATGCTGTAACCCAGCTCGCCGCCCTCATGGATCGAACCCGGCGTTTCCGGCGTGCAATGGCTGCCAATGCCGCCCGGAAACGAGAACTCTTTGAAGAACTGGCGCATGCCCTCTTCGTCCTCGCCCTTATTCGGGTAGATCTCGCTGTAGCTGCCTTCCAGATAGGCCGGCGCCAATACGCCGGGCGCGCCGTGGCCTGGACCGGCGATGAACAATACGCTCTGGTCGTATTGTTTGATGATCCGATTCAAATGCACATAGGCAAAACTCAGACCGGGGCTGGAGCCCCAATGGCCGAGCAGACGGCGTTTGATGTGTTCGGGCTGCAAGGGTTCGCGCAGCAACGGATTGTCGCGCAGGTAAATCATGCCGGCGGCCAGGTAATTACAGGCCCGCCAGTAGGCGTCTATCTGTTGCAATTCGTGCTCGGAAACTGGAGTGGTCTTATTCATCGCGGCCTCACCGTTGGGTTAAAAATCCGCCGCAAATCGCTGTCGCGGTCAGGCCGGGGCATAGCCGCCGGCATCGCTTAGTTGCCGGGTGCGGGCATAAGTTTCCTGAATGATTAATGCGTCAGTGCTGGCCCGATGCCGATGCAACGCGAACTCCTGAATGACTTGGCGTTTGGTATGGCTCCAGATTTCCATTTGGGTTTCTCTCAGAATCATTTCCAGAGCGCTGAGGTAAAAACTCGGCTGCAGACCGGACTGGTAAAACAGGCGGGACAGCCAGGGTTTGTCGACTACCCAACCGTCGCAATACACGGTTCTGCCGGCTAAAAACTCATTGAGTTCGGCGGCCACTTGCCGTATCGGTTTACCATAGTTCAGCAACGTGTCCCGGCTCAGGCCGTGCACCTGTTCGGCCTGGTCGTCCCAATACACCCAATTGCCGGCCGGCCGGATCAAGGCGCAGTACTTTTGCCCGGAGCCCAATACCACACCGACCTCAATCGGGTAACTGTCGTTGCCGAAGCCGGAAGCTTCGAAATCAAGTACATTCGGTCTGAGGGGCTGCATCTGCGTATCCTTTTGCGTGCGGGCTGATTCAGTAAGCCTAGCGCAAAGACCCAGTTAACGTGAGGATTTTCGGGAATGGCACCCAAATCGCCAAAGGCGGAAAAGGCACTATCGATGCGGCCGGGTTTTGGCGGCCGTTTTTTTCGAGGCAGCCTGCGCTTTTTTGGCCGATTTACTATGCGCACGCTTTTTGGAATGCGCACCGGTCTCGCTCGGCAACGGCGGCGCGGCCGGCTCGGCATTGGTCGGCACGGCAGCCTCGGCCAGATCGTCGCGGTCCGGCGGCAGGTCGGGCGTCGGCAAGCTTGCCGCGCTGTCCCCATTGCCGGGCTCGTCGACTGCGGCACGGTCGCAGTCAGGCAAGTCCTGATCTTCCGGCGAGCAGATCACCCGATAAACGATGCGGCGGCCGTCGTTTTTGCCGGCTGGCGCAAGTTCCGGCTGCGCTTTCGGCGCGGTGTCGTCGGAGATGCTGCCCAGCAATTCGGCACGGGCCAAACCGCTAACGACCGACAAACCGATCAGGAGACTCAAGTAACAAGCAAGCAACGTAAAGCGACTATTAACCGGCCCCTTAAATATCTTGGTTCCCGTGAAAGCTGGAGCCCAGCCTCCGCGCTGGATTCCCGCTTTCGAGGGAATGACGGCCACAGAGTGTCTACGAGCCAGGCTAATTAATTCGAATCGGCGCGAATCAAACATGGCTTTGCGATTTTTTCAGGGTGCGCTTGGCCTGGTTCCATAAATCGTCCAGTTCGGCCAGCTCGCAGTCGCGCAATTGCCGGCCGGAGGCTGCGACTTCCTCTTCGATGTAATTGAAACGGCGGGTAAATTTTTTGGTGGCATCGCGCAAGGCAATCTCCGGATTGACTTTCAAATGCCGGGCCAGATTGACCGCCACCAGCAACAGGTCGCCGACTTCCTCGTGAATATGGGTCTGATCGCCGGACTGCCAGGCTTCGTGAACCTCCCGCAATTCCTCCCGCACTTTTTCGAACACCGGCTCGGTATCCGGCCAGTCGAAGCCGTGACTGGCCGCCCTGTTCTGGATTTTCTCGCATTGCACCAGAGCCGGCAGACTGTGGGCAACGCCGGCCAGCACGCTTTCGGCTGACTGTTGCGGCTGCTTTTGTTTGCGTTCCTCGGCTTTGGCTTCGTCCCAGGCCTGCTGGCGTTGCGCGTCGCTGTCGAATTTGACGCCGGCGAAGACGTGCGGATGGCGGGAAACCAGTTTTTCGCCGATCGCGGCGGCGACTTGTTCGAAATCGAACAGGCCGCGCTCCTGCGCAATTTGCGAATGAAACACGACCTGCAACAACAGATCACCCAGCTCGCCGCGCAAATCCTCGAAGTCATTGCGCTCAATCGCGTCGGCGACCTCGTAGGCTTCTTCGATGGTATACGGAATCAGGCTATGGAAATCCTGCTTCAAATCCCAGGCGCAACCCGTTTCCGGATCGCGCAAGCGGGACATCAAGCCCAGCAATTCCTGAGTTTTGCTTAGACTCAAAACGTGGAACCGAAGGTTTCCTGATAGCGTTTTTTGAATTCCGCCATCGTGAAGGTATGGTTCTGGGTGCCGTTGTGCTCGATCTTGATCGCGCCCAGCAGCGAGGCGATGCGGCCGGTGACATCCCAGTCGTAATCGTTGCTCAAACCGAACAACAAACCGGCGCGGTAAGCGTCGCCGCACCCGGTCGGGTCGAGAATTTGTTTGGGATTGGCCGGCGGAATGTCGATGACCTCGCCGCGGGTATAGACTTTGGAGCCCTGACTGCCCAAGGTCACGATCAAGGCGTCGACCTTTTCGGCGATTTGTTCCGGCGTCAGACCGGTACGCTGTTGCAGCAGTTCGAATTCGTAATCGTTGAAGGTGGCGTAATTAGCCTGTTCCAAAAACTGCAAGAGTTCCGCGCCGTCGAACATCGGCATGCCTTGGCCCGGATCGAAAATGAACGGGATGCCCTGTTCGACGAACTGGGCGGCGTGCTCCTGCATGCCTTGCTTGCCGTCCGGCGAGACGATGCCGATCGTGATTTCCGCGTCCAGCGGCACGCTGTTGAAATGCGAGAAATTCATCGCTCCCGGATGGAATGCGGTGATCTGGTTATCGTCCTGGTCGGTAGTGATATAGGCCTGACCGGTGTAATGGTCGTCCAGCACCTTGATGTAACGGCTGCTGATGCCGCATTGGCTGAGCCATTGCGCATAGGGCTCGAAATCGTGGCCCACGGTCGCCATGATCCAGGGCTCTTCCTGCAACAATTTCAGATTGTAGGCGATATTGCCGGCGCAACCGCCGTATTCGCGCCGCATCGCCGGCACCAGAAACGACACGTTCAGGATATGGACTTTTTCCGGCAGGATGTGGTTTTTGAATTTGTCGTGAAACACCATGATGGTGTCGTAGGCCATGGAGCCACAGATCAATGCACTCATTGTTTTCCTTTGGGTTTGACTAAACTTTAGCGGCCCTAAGGTAACGGATGTTGCTGACGGGTACAAGATAGCAGGCGAAACAACCCAAACCGCCTGTCGCCTACAGCAGTATCATGCCCCAGGTCGCCGCCGCCCAGATCAAAGACAGCATCACCGCCGCCGAACCGATGTCCTTGGCCCGGCCCGACAATTCGTGGTGTTCGAAACCGACCCGATCGACAACGGCTTCGACCGCGGAATTCAACAATTCCACCAGCAGCACCAACACTACGCTACCGATCAGCAACACCTTTTCTATCGCGGTTTGCCCCAGCCACAAGGCCAGCGGCGTGGTCACAACGAACAACGCCACTTCCTGGCGAAACGCCTCCTCATGCTGCCAAGTGGCCTTGAAGCCGGCAATCGAAAAAAAACAGGCGTTGATCAAGCGCCGCAAACCCTTTGCGTTTTGGTTAGCCATCGGTGGTTCTTATGCCTCTATAAAATCTTGGTAACCCTGCGCGTCCAACAACTGGTCCAGTTCGGCAGGATCGTCGGCCCGGATGCAAAACAGCCAGGTTTGGTATGCATTTTCATTGACCAGTTCCGGTGCGTCCTGCACCGCCTCGTTGACCGCGACGACACTGCCGCCGACCGGGCTGAACAAATCGGATGCGGTCTTGACCGACTCGACCACAGCCAATTGCTCTTGCGCTTTGACCACGCGACCGACCTCCGGCAAACCGATGAAGACGATATCGCCCAATTCGGACTGGGCAAAATCGGTAATACCGACACGCACAATGCTGTCGTCTTCCAACTTGGCCCATTCGTGGGTTTGCGCGTATTTCAAATTTTCTGGTGCTTCTGTCATGGGGTGTCCCTCTAGCCGTAATCAATCCGAAACAGCATAACCGGCTAATTTTTTAACACAACAAAAAAATGTCGGCCCCGCCGCCGCGAACTTTATAATCTGCGCCGACTCCGCTCCCGGCCGGCAGCCAACGCCGACGGCCGGATTTGTTCACCCAACCCTTCGACCGAGTTCATGCTTAGCGCTTATGCCCTGGCCGGCTTATTAGGCTGTTTTTCCATATTGGCCGCCGCCGCGAGCGATGACGACGATGCGCCGGCAGCTCCCGCCACAGCCCCGGCGACAGTCTCGGTACAGGCGGAAACGCTGACCCTGGATGCGACCGCCCAAAACCTGGCCGGTATTCGCAGCCAACCGTTGCAGGCGGTACGCCGACAACCCGAATCCACCGCCTACGGCACCGTGTTGAACCCGGAACCGTTATTGGCGGTGCGCCAGCAATTTCTGGCGGCGAGCGCCCAGCAGGCCGGAGCCCGTTCCCGCTTCAGCGAAGCCGAACACAATTTAAACCGCACCCGCGACCTGCACCGCCAGGACATCGTTTCCACTCGCCGCCTGCAGGAGCAGCAGGCGATACGCGATGCCGACCAAGCCAATCTGACCGCCAACAGTTACCAACAGCAACTAATCGCCGCCAACAGTCGTTTGACTTGGGGCGACACACTGACCGAGTGGTTCACCCACCCGCAGCACAAAGTCGCCGCCGAACTGCTCGAACACCGGGCGCAACTGCTGCAAATCACACTGCCGGCCGGCAGCCGTCTGGAACCCGGCGTGGTCCGGATTCAAGTCGATCCGGCCGGACAACGCCAGTCCGCGCTCAGTGCCGAGCTGGTCTCGGCCGCGCCGTTAGCCGATCCGGTTACGCTGGGTCAGCGCTATTTTTTCAAGTGCGGCCAATGCCGCTGGCCGTTGGGCACCCACGTCACGGCCTGGTTGCCCAGCGGTCCGGCCGGCGAAACCGGCGTAGACCTGCCGCAATCGGCAGTGGTTTGGCACACGGGTCAAGCCTGGGTATTCGTCAAAACCGATGCGACCCATTTCAACCGCCGGCCACTGGCCACCTATTCCGTCAACGGCGGACATTATTTCGTCGCCGAAGGTTTACATCCGGGCGAAGAAATCGTCACCAGCGGCGCGCAAACGCTGTTGTCGCAAATGCTGAAAGCGCAGATTCCGGAAGAGGATAACGATTAGCGGCCGAGCGCCGACCTAATGCTTGATCTGTAATACTTCAACCGATTCCCAGACCCGCTCGACGAACTCGGTATCGATCTGCGGCATGCCGCAGGTGATCCATTGCACGATGCTCTTGGCCACGTTGGGGTAAGTCACCCGCACGCTATGCGGGTTGTGCAGCCAATCCTCAATCGCTTGCGGATCCAGGTCGAACATGGTGTGGCCGTAACCCAGTTGTTTCAGTGCCTCGGCATTGGAGATTTGTTCCATCTGCGCGTGTAACGGCTTGACCAGAATTTTCTTGCCCAACTGCAATGACTCGCTGGCCAGTTCGAAACCGGCGTTGCTGATAATACCGGCACAATCGTACAAGTCACGCTGAAAGCCGTCGCGCGACAGCGGTTTGCATTGCACGTGCGAGTATTTGGACGCCACCGGTTGCGGCGAATAGACGTGGAACTCGAAATTTTCGAACGGACACAACAATCTGACCACTTCCTCGCCGTCTTCGAACGGCAGATACACCACGATTTTGTTGACCTGAACCTGCGGCGGCAACTCCGGCGTCTCGATGATTGGCGGCAGAATCGGCTGGCCGAAATGATGCCAATGCAGGCCGATACCAATATCGGCCGGCGCGAAATATTTCATGACCCGCTCGGCGATCGGATCGCCGCCGGCACGCGGAATCTTGTGACCGAATGCATATTGATGACCGATGCCTAACACTTGTTTCTGCTGCCGTTTCGCGGCCCAGGCCGTGACCGGTTCGAAATCACTGATCACCAGATCATAAGCGCTCAAGTCCAGGCTGCCGATATCCCGCACGAACCGGATCGGACTGGCCTCCAATGCGGTTTTAAAGTAGCTGACCTGACCTTTGTGGGTGTTGAAGGTCAACCCGGTTTTGACTTGGTAACCGTTAAAGACCTCCATGTCGAAATACTTGTCCGCCGGGCGACCGCTGAACTGAAAGTCCACTTCGCAACCGGCCGCGTATAATTCCTTCGCCATTACCCGCGCCCGGGTAATGTGGCCGTTACCCGTGCCCTGCACACCGTAAAAAATTTTCATGATAGAACGTAGTTGAGACTAAAAATTGCGATGCCGACACCCAGCACCATCCCCATCAGCGTGTCGGTCGGAAAATGCACCCCCAGCACGACTCTGGAAAAGCCGACCGCCGCCGCCCAGCAATACAAAACCGTCGCCAACGCCGGCAGGCAATAGCCGAACAGGGTTGCCACCATGAACGCCGCCGAAGTGTGGCCGGACGGAAAGCTGAACTGGTCGGCCGGCTTGATCGCACTAGTAAAATTGCTCAGCGCTTGCTGCGGACGGTTACGTTTGAAACCTTTCTTCAGCGCGAAATACACCGGTCTTTCGATCAAAAACGCCAAAACCATGGCTTGCAACAACCCGTCCTGGCCGCCGCGATCCCAATACAGCCAAGCGGCCGCCAGCACATACAGCAAGCCGTCGGCGGTACGGGAAATACCCCGGCAAGCCGGCATTAGACTGGCCCGAATCGCCACGCCGTTAACCCAGGTGAACATCGTCACGTCGTATTTGTGGATGGAATAAATTAGCTTCATGGCTTAGCCCTCCCGTTTGTTGCGCGCGTCGGCCGCGACTGTCGCGCAAACTCAAAATCTTGGATTTTCCTTACCTTCAACAATCCTTGACTGCACGGCCAGATTAGGGGCGCTTTGTGACAAGCGGATGACGCTTTGTTTAAGGTTTTGTGACAAGGCCAAATTCCGGATTGTTTGTTACAATTGCCGGCTGCGGCGCGCCCGACTCACCTGGCGGCAGGCCCTGAGCTCCCGGCCCGCGCGTTCCCTTTACGGCAACCCTCCTCTCGGATCGATTCAGACGACAAACATGCGACGTTTTTGCACCCTTGGCTTTGTGCTCGGCCTGATTCTGATGGTATTCGGTTTGACTTATATCTTGCCGATTGCGACGTCTTTATATTTCGACGACGGCATGGCCGAACATTTCGTCAACGGCATGTCTTTGAATATTGGCGTCGGCAGCCTGCTCTCGGGCCTGACCATGCGCTTTCGCGGCGACGTCAAAACCCGCGACGGCTATCTGCTGGTGGCTTCGTTCTGGATTTTGATGTCTTCGGCGGCAACCTTGCCGTTGATCTGGGGCATTCCCGGATTGTCGTTTACCGATGCATTTTTCGAATGCGTCTCCGGCTTCACCACGACCGGCGCCACCGTGCTGGTGGGTCTGGATCAGTTGGCGCCGTCATTGAACCTGTGGCGGCATGAATTGAACTGGATCGGCGGCCTGGGCATCATCGTGTTGGCCGTGGCGATTCTGCCGCTGCTGGGCGTTGGGGGCATGCAGTTGTACAAGGCCGAAATCGCCGGCCCGGTCAAGGACAGCAAAATCACGCCGCGCATCACCGAAACCGCCCGTTTGCTGTGGCTGGTGTATGCCGGCGCCACGGTGTTATGCACGTTGAGCCTGAAACTGGCCGGCATGGGCTGGTTCGATTCGCTCTGCCACGCGTTCTCGACACTGGGCCTGGGGGGATTCTCGACCCACGACGCCAGCATCAGTTATTACGATTCCCCGGCGATCGAATTTGTGTTGATCGTGTTTATGCTGATTTCAGCCATCAATTTCGCCACGCATTACACAGTCATACACCAATTCAGCCTGAAACCTTACCTGCTCGATCCGGAAGCGATTCCGATGCTGGGCGTGGTCTCCGGCAGCATTCTGCTGTGCGCCGGCTACTTGTGGCATTTCGGTACTTATCCGGACATGTTCGAAAGCCTGCGCCATGTCGCGTTCAATCTGGTCTCGATTGCGACCGACTGCGGCTTCATGAGCGCAGACTACGACCGCTGGCCGCCGTTCGTGCCGTGGTGGATGTTGTATCTGAGTTGCATCACCGCCTGCACCGGCTCTACCGGCGGCGGCATCAAAATGTTCCGCACATTGCTACTCTGGAAGCAGGCCGGCCGGGAAATGTTCAGCATCCTGCATCCGCGGGCGGTTAATCCGATTCGGATCGGCGATACCCCGATTGCGAACAAGATCATTTTCGCGGTTTTGGCGTTCATCTTTTTGTACTTCATCTCGATCGTGGTACTGACCTTTTCGCTGATCTTTTCCGGGCTGGACCCGATTTCGGCGCTTAGCGGCATCATTGCCTGCATCAACAACGCCGGACCGGGTTTGAACGTGATCGGCCCGGCCCAAAATTACGGCGTACTCAGCGATTTTCAAACCTGGATTTGTTCGATCGCGATGCTGCTGGGACGACTGGAAGTATTCACGCTGATCGTGCTTTTTACACCCACGTTCTGGAGAAAATAGTACAATTCGCCGACTAATTCCGCTTCGGCCCCACTAACTGCGCCCAAGCGATTCCGGCCGCCGGCAAAAACCCATCAATTCTAAAATCAGGAACATTCGACATGACTTCCGCGCGACACATCGACTTTCTCAGCAAAAGAAAAATAGCCTTTTTCTTTTCCGGCAGCCTGCTACTGATTTCGATCATTTCGTTTTTCGCCAAGGGCCTGGATCTGGGCATCGATTTCACCGGCGGCAGCGTCTACGAAATGCATTACAACCAAGCCGCGGATCTGGACAAAATGCGCGCCACGCTGGAGCAGGAAGGCTTTGCCGACGCCAATCTGCAGCATTTCGGCAGTGCGGCGGACGTACTGATCCGGCTGAAACCGGTGGAAAGCATCAGCCAAAAGGAACTTAGCGAAAAAGTCCTGAAAGTCGCCAATAGCAGCCAAGCCCAGCCCGGCGAATTGCGCCGCGTCGAGTTCGTCGGTCCGCAGGTCGGCGAAGACCTGATCAACGACGGCGGTTTGGCGCTGCTGTTCGCCTTTATCGGCATCATGGTCTACGTCAGCATCCGCTTCGAGTGGAAACTGTCGTTGAGCGCGATCGCCGCGCTGTTCCACGACACCATCATCACGATGGGCTTTTTCTCGGTATTCGGCTGGGAATTCGACATGACCGTGCTGTCGGCGATTCTGGCCCTGATCGGCTACTCAATCAACGATACCATCGTCGTCTACGACCGGATCCGGGAAACCGTCCGCACCAGCCGGATCAAAGATTCGATCCACGACATCGTCAACACTGCGCTGAACGATACGCTGAGCCGGACCATCCTGACCTCTTTGACCGTATTCCTGACCTTGCTGGCGCTGGCGTTTCTGGGCGGCAAAACCATCCACGGCTTTGCCATCGCGATGCTGATCGGCGTGGTCAAGGGCACTTATTCGTCGATTTATATCGCCAGCTCGCTGGCGTTGAGCCTCGGCCTGACCCGCGAAGACTTGATGCCGCCGGCCAAGGACAACGTCGTCGACGACCTGCCTTAATCGGCCGCCAAATTCTGATTTCCAACTTCAAGCGTACATATCCGGAATAACTTGATGACCCAACAGCTAAATACTCGCGAACTGACCCAATTGACACTCGGCATCCCCGGCTTCGAATACAAAGACCTTTACGACAGCAAGCGCCTGGCCGATTTGCTGACCGTGTTCGACCAATCGGTCAAGCATCACGACTCGGCTCTGTTCGACGAAATCGCCGCCTACCGCGCCTGCGGCGGCGACGGCATGAAGCCGGAAGAAATATCCGAGTTACTGGTCAGAACGGCGCCGCTGGTCGGCACCTTCGTCGCCAAGCTGTTCAACGTGCAAGACGTGCGCGACAAGCAAATCAGCCACATCCGTGGCGAGTTCGACAGCGTATTTACCTACCGCACCGAGATTGTCGGCAATCTGGCCAAATCGTTCAAAGGACAAACCATCGACGGCTGGGATATCGCCGCATTGCGCGCGGAAATGGACGCTTTATTGGCCGCCGCCGGCAAACAGGATTTGTTCAACACCGACCCGGAACTGGCCGTCAGCGAACTCGGCGCCGACCTGTGGCGGGCAGCGCAACAGGAAAACGCCAGTGCGGAAACGCTGGCCGGTTACGACACGGTTTGCCGCTGGAGCTTTGCTGCCAAGCAGGTTCCGGAATTGCAAAGCCTGGTCGCGAAATGGTTGAGCTTTAAAGTCCCGGCAAAAACCAACCTGGAAAATCTGGTCGACCACGAAACGGTCGATCAAAATGGCTATGGCGTTTGGGCTTGCGACGACCATCACCATCGCCGCCGCGACGGTTTCGCTTTGACCGACAAGCGCTTCAACCAGCGCCAGACCTTGTACGAGGTCGACCACTGCATTTACTGCCACGACCGCGACAACGATTCCTGCTCGAAAGGCATCAAGAACAAAAAAGACGGCACGTTCAAAACCAACCATTTGAACGCACTGATGACCGGCTGCCCGCTGGAAGAAAAGATTTCCGAAATGCACGTGGTCAAACGCCAAGGCGACAACATCGGCGCGCTGGCGATGATCATCATCGACAATCCGATGTGCCCCGGCACCGGCCACCGGATTTGCAACGACTGCATGCGCGGCTGTATTTATCAAAAAACCGAGTCGGTCAACATTCCGCAGATCGAAACCAACGTGCTGACCGACGTGCTGTTCATGCCTTGGGGCTTCGAGATTTACAGTCTGCTGACCCGCTGGAACCCGCTCAACGTCAAACGTTCTGTGGCATTGCCCTATAACGGCAAAAACGTGCTGGTCGCCGGCATGGGCCCGGCCGGTTACACCCTGGCACATTACCTGTTGAACGAAGGCTTCGGCGTCGTCGGTATCGATGCATTGAAAATCGAGCCGTTGCCGCTGCATTTGACCGGCGACCGTAACAATCCGCCCATGCCGATCATCGATTTCAAGGATTTGTACGAAGACCTGGACAAGCGGGTCATGCTCGGTTTCGGCGGCGTCGCCGAATATGGCATTACCGTGCGCTGGGATAAAAACTTCCTAAAAGTGATTTACCTGACCCTGCTGCGCCGCAACGCTTTCAAATGCTATGGCGGCATTCGCTTCGGCGGCACCATTACGATTGAAGAAGCCTGGGAACTGGGTTTCGACCATATTGCGATCGCCAGCGGCGCCGGCAAGCCGACCATCATCGACCTGAAAAACAACATGACCCGCGGCATCCGCAAGGCCTCCGACTTTTTGATGGGCTTGCAATTGACCGGCGCCGCCAAGGAATCCTCGCTGGCCAATCTGCAAGTGCGGTTGCCGGCCGGCGTGATCGGCGGCGGCTTGACCGCGATCGATACCGCAACCGAACTGCTGGCGTATTACCCCGGTCAGGTCAGCAAAATCCTGCACCGTTACGAGAAACTGGTGGCGAAATACGGCGAAGCCGAAGTCCGCCGCCGTTACGACGCCGAGGAACTGGAAATTCTGGAAGAATTCCTGGCCCACGGCCGAGTAATCGAACAAGAACGCGAGCGCGCTGCCGCAGCCGGCGAAACGCCGAATTTCCTGCCTTTCCTGAAACAATGGGGCGGCGTCACGCTGTTCTACCGCAAAGGCATCAAGGACTCGCCAGCCTACCGGCAAAACCATGAAGAAATTCACGAAGCCTTGTCCGAAGGCA